>JAFPWT010000012.1 GCA_017394865.1 Bacteroidales bacterium | reverse complement strand
CAAGTTCGCCAATGTGAAGAACAGCCAGTTTGCTCAGCCGCTGTTTGAGTTCTCGGGTTCCAGCGCCGGTTGCGGTGAGACGCCTAATATAAAGACCATCACCCAACTCTTTGGTGAGAGCATGATGGTGGCCAACGCTACAGGTTGCTCGTCCATCTATGGCGGTTCCGCTCCTGCAACGCCTTACTGCAAGAACTACCGCAGTGGCAAGGGTGTGGCATGGGCCAACTCCCTGTTTGAGGACAACGCAGAGTACGGTCTCGGTATGGCTACGGGTGCTCGCAAGATTCGTGAAGGCCTCCGCAAGAAGGCTGAAGAGCTGATCAACACCACCGTGTTCGACTGGATGAAGGAAGCCACCCAGAAGTGGTTGGACACTTACAACGACACCGTTGCCAACCGCAAGGCTACTGACGAATTCGTCGCCGCCCTCGAAAAGGCCATCCTCTCCATCGACGGCTGCATCGACTTCTTCGGCTCCAAGAAAGCCCAGGAAATCTACGGCAAGGAAGTTGCCGCACAGAAGCTGGAAGAAGCCAAGAAGGCTAAGGCTTCTGGTCGCAAGATCTGCATCTGCCACGGTTGCGAGCTTGAACAAGAGCTGTTGGACAACAAGGACTTCCTCGCCAAGAAGAGCCAGTGGATCTTCGGTGGTGACGGTTGGGCATACGACATCGGCTTCGGTGGCCTCGACCACGTGCTCGCCAGCGGCGAAGACGTCAACGTCCTCGTCCTCGACACCGAGGTGTACTCCAACACCGGCGGTCAGAGCTCCAAGGCCACTCCGGCTGGTGCTGTCGCCAAGTTCGCTGCCTCTGGCAAGAAGGTCCGCAAGAAAGACCTCGGCATGATCGCCAAGAGCTACGGCTACGTCTATGTGGCTCAGGTCGCCATGGGCGCTTCGCAGGCTCAGTACTTCAAGGCCATCAAGGAAGCTGAGGCTTATCCGGGCCCGTCACTGATCATCTGCTACGCCCCCTGCATCAACCACGGCATCAAGATCGGCATGGGTCACTCCCAGCTCGAAGAGAAGCTTGCCGTCGATTGCGGTTACTGGCACCTCTGGCGCTTCAACCCCGCTGAGGAAGAAGAAGGCAAGAACGGCTTCCATCTGGATTCCAAGGAACCCAACTGGGCCGACTTCCAGAAGTTCATCATGGGTGAGGTCCGTTACAACTCGCTCGTGAAGACCTTCCCCGAAGAAGCCAAGGAATTGTTCGCCAAGACCGAACAGTTTGCCAAGCTCCGCTACGAAGGCTACAAGAAGCTCAGCGAAGGGAAATAAGATTTCCTAACATGTTTTATGTAGGGCTGCCACTTATGTGACAGCCCTACGTGTTTTATAAAATATTTTTGCTATCTTTGCGTTTTGAAATCATCTGAACAAAACTAACAAACGCATATTATGAAAAGACATCTGTTAATTATTGCCGCTCTGCTGATGACCTCGACCCTGATGACCAGCTGCTTCAAGGAGAAAGTCGATACCAGCGAACAAGGTCTGTATGTCGGCATCATCGGCTTCAACAGCGAGATCACCGACAACAAGCTCACGCTTCTCAACACCTCGAGCAAAGAGGACATGAAGAAATTCGTCAACGACCTCACCATGGAGGACGGCACCATCCTTTACCATGCCGTCAACACCGCACTCGACAAGATCGAAGCTGTCACCCCACCCGAGGACCTCACTAACGTATCCATCATCACCTTTACCGATGGTCTCGACCAAGGCTCCTACATGCTCAACGACAATTACAACTCGGGCGATGCCTACCTGAACGCTGTGAGCAACCGCATCCGCAACACCTCGATTGGTGCAAACCAGGTGCCGATCTCGGCTTACTCCATCGGCGTAAAAACCGAAGGCATCAACGAGGTCAACTTCCGCCAAAGCCTGGAGAAACTATCCAGCAACCCTCACCAGAACGTGTATCTGGTGGATAACATGATCGAAGTGGGACAGATCTTCGGCGACATCGCAGAGAACCTCTACCAAGAGAGCTCTACCTGGGATGTCACCCTGAAGACCCCCGCTCCGGAGCATCATACCCGCATCCGCTTTACGTTCGACAACGTCAACAACGCAGCGGAATCGGAGCGCTACATTGAAGGCATCTTCCTCAACCAACAAAGCGGAACCTGCATCTTTAATGGTGTGAATTACGTTGGCCTGCAGAACTGCGGTGATATCATCTACCCCACTACCGAAGGGATCTTCGTGTACTTCACCTTCAGCAATCTCTTCACCCTTGACGGCGAACAGGTTTACACCTCAAACACCAAGCAGTGGAACTGGGACGACAACGCACAGACATGGGTGAACAACGCCGAGTTTACACCGTCGGGTAATGTGGTCACCCAAGTTGAGCGCAAGAGTGCCATGATTATGCTGGTCCTCGACTGCTCCAGCTCACTGGGCAATGACTTCCAGAGCGTGAAGAGCGCCGCTTGTCAGTTTATTGAAACGCTTAATGGGAATACTCATCAGTGAAGAGTGAAGAGTGAAAAGTTGGAGTTTCATTATTTCACTCTTCACTTTTAACTTTTAACTATTAACTATATTTTGGATTACAATTCCCAATCTAAGAATAAAGGCTTCCTCTGTGGCAAAACCAATGTGAGGCAACATCACCAGGTTGGGTGCATCAAACAAAGGATTGTCCTGTTTCAAAGGCGGCTCGGTGCCGTACACATCGGTAGCTGCACCGGCAATCAAACCAGTTTTTAAAGCATCCGCGAGGGCTTGTTCGTTGACGACAGGTCCTCGCGCTGTATTAATAAGGATGGCAGAAGGCTTCATCAGCTTCAGTTCTTTTTCAGTGATGAAGTCGCGCGTCTCGTTGTTCAAGGCGATGTGCAAGGTCACAATATCAGATTCCTTCAGCAGGGTCTCCTTATCCACAAAGGTCACCCCTTCCACGGTCTTCGGAGTGCGATTCCATGCCAACACCTTACAACCGAAGGCGTTGAGGAGCTTAGCCACCCTTTGACCGATGTTGCCCATGCCAATAATGCCCACGGTCTTGCCGCCAATCTCGCGACCTGGCATAATGCCTTTACGCTGGCATTCACGGGTGATGCGGTCGTTTTCCAACACCTTGCGGTACACGTCGATCATCATGGCAATGGCCAATTCAGCGACAGCCTCGGTAGAATAGCCAGCAGCATTTTTCACGATGATGCCGCGACTCTGGCATTCTTCCATATCGATGTGATCCAAGCCCGTAAAGGCAATGGAGAGCATCTTCAATTTCGGACAGGCATCCAGAAAGTTTTTCCTTAACGGGATGTTGCTCTCGATGATGACTTCCGCGTCTTGCGCACGACGGATCAACTCGTCGAGGTTCTCGTTACGGTCGGGGTAGATGACCACTTCGTGGCCTTGCTGTCTCAGGCCAGCACAGGCCTCTTCAATAACATTGGGTTTGAGACCGAGGGGTTCAAGGAATACGATTTTCATAGTGAAGAGTGAAGAGTTAAAAGTTAGGAGTCATTCAACGACCACTAAGTAGTAATTCTTTTTGCCTTTCTGCATGAGGATGTACTTGCCGTCGATGAGGTCGTCGGGGGTCATCACCTTGTCGAGGGTGACCTTTTCCTTGTTGACGCTCACGCCATTGGCTTGAGTCATCTTGCGGGCCTCGCCCTTGGAGGGGAAAATCTGCGTGTTGACGGCCATGAAGTCGACGATTGGGATGCCGGCTTCAAGTTCAGTACGGGCAATATGCTCTTGCGGCACGCCGTCGAAGATGTCCAAGAACGTCTGCTCGTCGAGTTTTTCCAGGCCTTCCTTGGTCGACTTACCAAAGAGGATGCTGGAGGCTTCGATGGCGGCATCCAGAGCTTCTTGGGAGTGCACCAACACTGTGACTTCCTGTGCAAGACGTTTTTGTAGCACACGCAGACCCGGATCTTTCTTATGTTCCTCGATGAGGGCGTCGATGACATCTTTCTCCAACGAGGTGAAGATCTTGATGTATTTCTCGGCATCCTCGTCGCTGACGTTTAGCCAGAACTGGTAGAACTTGTAAGGCGTGGTGCGTTTCGGGTCGAGCCAGATGTTGCCACTCTCGGTCTTGCCGAACTTCTTGCCGTCAGCCTTGGTGATCAACGGGCATGTCAGCGCGAAGGCCTCGTTTTCGAAGCCTAGCGTGCGGCGGATCAGTTCCGTGCCAGTGGTGATGTTGCCCCACTGATCGTTACCTCCCAACTGCAGCTTGCAGTTCTTGTGCTGGTAGAGCCAGAGGAAGTCGTAGCCTTGCAGCAATTGATAGGTGAACTCGGTGAAGCTGAGGCCATCGCGGGCGGTGCCGTTGAGACGTTGCTGCACGCTATCCTTGGCCATCATATAATTCACGGTGATGTGCTTGCCCACCTCACGTGCGAAGTCGAGGAAGGTGAAGTCCTTCATCCAGTCGTAGTTGTTCACCATCTCGGCGGCGTTGGGTTCCTTCGATTCGAAGTCAAGGAACTTGGCCACCTGAGCCTTGATGCATTCTTGGTTATGACGTAAGGTCTCTTCGTTCAGCAGGTTACGCTCTTGGCTCTTGCCCGAGGGATCGCCTATCATGCCGGTGGCGCCGCCCACAAGGATGATGGGCTTGTGCCCGCAGCGTTGCAGATGGCGGAGCATCATGATGCCGCAGAGGTGACCAATATGCAGCGAGTCGGCCGTCGGGTCGGTACCCAGGTAAGCCGTCACCATTTCTTTCTGGAGGAGTTCTTCAGTGCCTGGCATCATTTGAGCCAGCATTCCGCGCCAGCGGAGTTCTTCAACAAAGTTCTTCATTTGCTATGGTTAAATTTTGGGGCAAAAATACAAAGTTTTTCGGCAATTTTTCCACATTGGAATATTTTTTGAGTTCTATTGAGATTCCCAAAAATGAATTATTTTTGCGGTCAACGCTTAAATTGAAAACAATCAAATAATAAATAACCAATGAATTTCAGCAACATGAAAACACGTACTTCCCTATTGGCCGTCGCGGCTCTGATCCTGATGGCTGTCATTCCCACTGGCGCAAAAGCGCAAGATCCATTCAAGAACTTGAAGGAAAACTATTTAGTCACCACCGTTCAAACGCCCAACATTGTTGGTTTTGTCTCGGCGTTTCTGAGCGAGCCGGAGGATGAGCACACGGGAGCCCTCGCCGACGTGTGGGACAAGTATCTGAAAAACGAGCCGCAGGACAAAGGTGTCACCTTAACCGTGGACAAGAAAAACGGTTACGTCCGCTACGAACTGGACTACGATGTCGCTTATCCTGATGACAAGATGGGAATAATGGGCGTGACAGAGTTCTGTTATTGGAATTGTGATGACGGCAAGCACAAACTCTTCGCCGAGAACGTAAGCACGACCCAAGACGGGAAGCCCTTCTTCGGCCAGTTTGACGGTCTGTACATCTACGTCTACGACAACGCCACCAAGAAGCTTTACATGATCGGCCAGGATTTGCTGGGTTTGGATGATGAAATACGCGGTGAGAATCTTTTCCGCCTGCCGCAGAAGGGCAAGGACATCGACGTCTTCTTCAGCGATGGCACCCAGAAGAAGCTCACCTGGAACGGCAAGGGGTTCACATTGAAGTAGAATTCCTCAACCGGCACCGCATATTCTCCACCACATTGCCGCCGAAAAGCCAAGAGTCGGCGAAGTGAAGGTTGCCCTTGGGGAACATCGCTTCGTAGGCTGGGATAAAGACCATCTCGGGATCGAGATCGGGGCAGACAGTGGTGTGATTATAGAGATAGGTGCGAGTCGGGCAAGGAACAATCAGCACACTGTCGTGAGTGTCGTTGTACTTGGCCATGCCTAGATGATACGAGGCAGGGATGGTATCGGAAGACCAAGTCCACGTCGTGGGATTAATACCGACCACATCACCGAAAGAAACCATGCTGATGGCCGTCGTATCGGTCACCGAATTGAAGATGACCAAACCTTGCATCAGGCTGTCCGTAGCAGGTTTTAAGGCTTCAGAATAGGCAGCCAACTCCTCCGCTGTGACGTGATAGCCAATACAATAGGCAGCCACCATTTGCTGGCGTTGCTCGTCGGTCATGCCGTGCTTCAGCAATTCAATCAGCATCTGCGAGCCTTGACTGTGACCCATCAAGAAGAAGGGACGGCCATGGTTGTAGTGCGTCATATAGTATTGGAAGGCATCATTAACATCGGCTGAGGCAAAAGCAGCTATTTTCTCTAGAGAATCTAGAGGTTGCTGGTAAGCTTCGAAGATCATCTGGCGATAATACGGTGCATAGAAATTATACTCGCTATAAAGCATTTTATTGAACTGTTGGTTGCCGTTGGCTTCTTCCCGCACCTCAGGCAAAGTGATGTCGGCAAACCATGAGGAACCATTATCTTCAAAGGAGATTCCCGATACCGTTGGATAAACGTAAAACACGTCCGCCTCGTGGCTTTCATCGCCGCAGGAATACCAATAAATGGTGTCCGAATAATCGATCCGAGAAGGCTCAACGGGTTTGTCGTTATTACACGAAACACATATTAAACAACTAAGTAGCAGTATAATAGCAGTATTTTTAACAGTTTTCATAAAAACATTTTTTTTGTCATGCAAAAGTACTAATTTTGCATTCGGAAAAGAATCGAATTACAAATCTTAAATACTAATTTTTCAATAATGAAAAGAGACGAAAAAATCTTTGATCTGATTCGCCAAGAGAAAGAGCGTCAGATGCACGGAATCGAGCTCATCGCTTCGGAAAACTTTGTCAGTGAGCAAGTGCTGGAGGCCATGGGTTCTGTCATGACCAACAAATACGCTGAGGGTTATCCCGGCAAGCGTTACTACGGCGGCTGCCAGATCGTCGACCAAAGCGAGCAAATCGCCATCGACCGCGCCTGCCAGCTGTTCAACGCCACCTTCGCCAACGTGCAGCCCCACTCGGGCGCACAGGCCAACATGGCTGTGATGCAGGCTTTGCTGGAACCCGGTGACACCTTCATGGGTCTCGACCTCTCACACGGTGGTCACCTCTCACACGGCAGCCCGGTCAACGCCTCCGGTATGCTTTACAAGCCCGTCGCCTACCACGTAGCCAAGGAAACCGGTCGCGTCGACTACGACGAGATGGAGAAGATCGCCCTCGAGTGCAAGCCAAAACTCATCATCGCTGGTGCTTCTGCCTACAGCCGTGACTGGGACTACAAGCGCATGCGCGCCATCGCCGACCAAGTGGGCGCCGTCCTCATGGCCGACATCAGCCACCCCGCCGGTCTCATCGCCAAAGGCCTGCTGAACGACCCGCTGGAGTACTGCCACATCATCACCACCACGACCCACAAGACCCTCCGCGGTCCCCGTGGCGGCATGATCCTCATCCGTCATGACTTCGAAGACCCGCGCGGCCGCAAAACCCCGAAGGGCGAGACGAAGATGATGTCAGCCCTCATCAACAGCGCCGTGTTCCCAGGCATCCAAGGCGGTCCGCTCGAGCATGTCATCGCCTCCAAAGCCGTCGCCTTCGGCGAAGCCCTCAGCGACGAGTACATGGAGTACATCATGCAGGTCCGCAAGAACGCTGCCTTCATGGCTAGAGCCTTCATGGACAAAGGCTACGATGTCATCAGCGGTGGCACCGACAACCACTCCATGCTCATCGACCTCCGCGGCAAGTTCCCGCAGATCACCGGTAAGATGGTTGAGAACACCCTCGTCCTTGCCGACATCACCGTCAACAAGAACATGGTGCCCTTCGACACCCGCTCGCCTTTCTTGACCTCAGGTCTGCGCGTTGGCACACCCGCCATCACCACCCGTGGTCTGAAACAAGACAAGATGGCTGTCATCGTCGACCTGATCGACGAAGTGATCAGCGACATCAATCCTGAGACCAAGACCGCCACGGAGGCCAAGATCAACGCCGTCCGCGCCGAGGTCAACAAGATGATGAAGGATTATCCGCTCTTCGCTTGGTAAAACCATCCAATCACATCACTAATAATGGCCGCCCCAACAAGAGCGGCCATTATTCTTTTTAACCTCTAGCAAACGGATGGATTATTTCAGTTCGTGCCAATCATCGGTGGCGTCGAAATCCACTTCCTTGCACTGGGTGTAGATGGAAGGACAGTTGGATACACGATAGTAGGTGTCGCCTTTCTGCAGAACCACCTCCACGCCACGCCATGGAGTGTCATAACCATCGCTATAGACCTGCATGTACTTCACATAGCCCTTCAGCATTTGTGAGCGTTCATCCTCCGGATGAGCAGGGTTTCTGCGCACCTGAATGGTGTAAGGTTTCTGGGGGTTATAGCCATTGGAAGGCTTGGCTCCCTTAAAGAACGAGGAAACCAGATAAGGTCTGGCATACGAATCGTTTTCACGGAAAATCTCCTTCAGCCTATTGGTCACATAGGTGAGGTTGGTGGTCGTGTTGTTGAGCTTTAGGCACTCCTGGCCGACTGCCCTGTCGCGGCGGTACATTTCCATGGCCACGAGTTGTAACATGATGCAACCTTCAGGGGTAGTGCCGAGTTCACTCTGCAAAGCTTGGAATTCTGCAAGCGTTGTGGGGATGGAATTGATACTGCATTCGGTAGTCTGAGCAGTCGCATGGATACTCAATGACAATGCTAAAATGATTAGAAGTCCTAGTTTTTTCATATCAATGGTGTTTTAAGATGTGTCTATCGTTCAGGCGGTACAATTTGGAGTACAAAGATAAATATTTTTTTTAAATTTGCGACGATTTAATAACTCTTGCCATGAAGATTGTCAACTTCGCTGACAGCAACAGCATCATCAACCAATATGTGGCCGAGTTGAGGGATGTCCGCATCCAGAGCGACCGCAACACCTTCCGTCATAACCTGCAGCGCATCGGCCAGCTGATGGCTTACGAGGTAAGCAAAACCCTCTCCTATTCTGAAAAAGAGATCCAGACCCCATTGGCTATGGCCAAAGCTAGCACCCACGACGATGAGATTGTGTTGGCCACCGTGTTCCGCGCCGGATTGCCCTTCCATCAAGGCTTCCTCGATGTGTTCGACCACGCCGGCAACGCCTTCGTGTCGGCTTACCGTTACTACATGGACGAGAAGCATGAGGAGGTGGGCATCAAGGTGGAATACCTCGCTGCGCCCGATTTGACCAATAAGACTTTGATCATTGCCGACCCGATGCTGGCCACGGGAGGCAGCCTGCAGCTGGCCTACGAAGCCCTCTGCACCAAAGGCATCCCGAAACAGCTCCATCTCTGCTGCGTGATCGCTGCACAAACAGGAGTTGACAACATCATGAAGCTGTTCAAGCCCCTTGACAATGTCACCTTATGGTGCGCCGCCATCGACCCTATCCTGAACGAGCACAAATACATCGTCCCAGGCCTCGGCGATGCTGGAGATTTAGCCTACGGCGATAAGATTTAATGCTTATAGAAGCGGAAGTTATAACCTACGGTGACCAAAACTCCAGCACCGATAACTTGGTTCGTGTTAGGATTCATCATGACCTGGACACCACCGCCAAAATCCAAGTCCTTATAGCTTGCTCCACCGACAAGAGCATGTCTCCATATCAGGTCAGAATCATACCACATGGCTCCTAAATGGTAGTCAATCAAACCAGTCCATGGTTTTTTGCCCGTATAAACACGGACACCGCCATGAACCGATCCAGCTAGATCAATGGAAAGATTATTATTAACTGAGTTAGAAAGAATCAACAAAAGTCCAGGTCCTGCTGAAACTTGGACATACGGATTAAATTGATAACCCGCGTTGGCGAAAAAACCGCCGTAGACATCAGGACGAACAAAGAAACCTTTACCGCGGGTATAGGTATTTTCTTGAGCCAAAGCGGGAATAGCCATCAATGCTATTGCCAGAATCAAAAAGAACTTTTTCATATCTATTATTTTAAAGTTAATTATTTCTTTCCATCAAGATAATCCACCACTGCCCCCACCATGTTATAGGCGCCGTCGTAGACGTCTTTGACTGTTGCGTCGAGCATGAATGCCGGGGTGGTGAATACCAGATTTCCGTTGTCGGCGCACACATCGCCGTTCTCCGTCTGGACATGGTTGGCGCCCCAGCTCCGCACTTCGTCGGTGACCGGTGTGCCTTCAGCACCCAAGGTGACATAGACCCCTGGGATCAGCTTAGCCAGCATCACCGGAGCGATGCACATGGCACCGATCGGTTTCCCAGCCTTATGCATCTCAAGGATCACCCGAGCCACATCCGGTTGGACCTCCATGGCAGCACCTTTGAAGGCATAGTCGCAAAGGTTTTTGGCAGCGCCGAAGCCACCAGGGAAGAAGAGGGCATCGTAGTCCTCCGCCTTAAACTGCTCGATGGGCAGGATGTTGCCACGGGCGATACGGGCCGACTCGGCAAGGATATTTCGTTTGGCATTGCAAACCTTTTTCCCTGCGACATGGTCGATGACCTCGGCCTGTGGACGGTCGGGGGCAAAGCATTGGTATTCGCAACGATGTTGATCGATAGCGAGTAATAACGTGACGGCCTCGTTGATCTCGGCACCGTCCTTATGGCCGCAACCGGCCAGGATAACTGCAAATTTCTTCATATTTATTATTTCATTTGTTGATAATCGCGAGCTAATCCTCCTTGAGAGGTCTCTTTATACAAGGAAGGCAGGTCTTTCCCCGTCTCCTTCATGGTCTCCACCACCTTATCAAACGAAACACGGTGATGTCCGTCGGTGAAGGTGGAATAGATGTTGGCATCGAGGGCACGAGCAGCAGCATAGGCATTGCGTTCGATACAGGGTATCTGCACGAGGCCACACACGGGGTCGCAGGTCATGCCAAGATGGTGTTCCAGTGCCATCTCCGCGGCATATTCGATCTGTGCTGGGCTACCGCCGAAGAGCTGGTTGGCAGCGGCAGCAGCCATGGCACATGCCACGCCTACTTCACCTTGACAACCCACTTCGGCACCCGAGATGCTGGCGTTGGTGCGCACGATGTTGCCCACCAGACCAGCAGTCGCCAGCGCCCGTATGATGCGAATGTCGCTGAAATCGTAGTTCTTGGAAAGGTGATACAGCACCGCCGGCATCACACCGCTAGAGCCACAAGTCGGGGCAGTGACGATCTTCCCGCCTGAGGCGTTTTCCTCAGAGACGGCAAGGGCGTAGGAGTAGACCAGCCCTCGGCTCTGCAAGGTGTGTGAATAACCCTTGGCCTTCACATGATACATGGCTGCCTTGCGTGAGAGATGCAGCGGGCCAGGCAATACTCCTTCCTGTTGCAAGCCCCGTTCCACAGCAGCTTTCATCACCTGCCAGACCTCCATCAGGTAATCCTCAACCTCTTTCTGGTTCTCATATTCATAGACGTATTCCCAGTATGTACGACCCGTCTGCTCACACCAGTCGAGGATATCCGTCATTCTGTCCATCGGATATACGTCAACCGACTCATTCCGTTTTCCTTCTTCGGCCAACTCACCGCCGCCAATGCTGAACACCGTCCACTCGCCAAGGACTTCTTTCTGTGAATCAAAGGCTTTAAACAGCATCCCATTCGGATGGAACGGCAGAAACACCTGGGGTTGCCAGATGATCTCCGTAGGCGCCTGTAAAGTATTGAGAATGGCCCAATCCGTCATATGGCCTTTGCCCGTTGCGGCAAGACTACCGTAGAGCGTCACCTCGAAGGCATCCGCCTCGGGGAAACGGTCGTTGAAAATCTGAGCCGCCTTTTGCGGTCCCATGGTATGGCTACTTGAAGGGCCGATACCTATTTTGTAAATGTCCTTGATGGTTTTCATAGATAGGCAAAGGTAGCAGTTTTCAACGAAAAGCGACGAGGTGATTGTTAAAAAAAGAAAATTTTTTCGTTTTTTTCTTGCAGATCCAAAAAAAGTTGTACTTTTGCAGCGCAAAACAAAGCAAGGGGCATTAGCTCAGTTGGCTAGAGCGCTTGCATGGCATGCAAGAGGTCATCGGTTCGACTCCGTTATGCTCCACAAGCCCCGCCAGAAGCGGGGCTTTTTTATTTAAAAACAACTGGTAATGATGCAATACATCCTCCTCTTTGGCTACCTCCTCTTTATCAACATCCTTGCCTTCATCCTCTTTTTCATCGATAAAAGGCATGCCGTGAACCATCAGACCAGGATTCCTGAGACCGTCCTGCTGTGGATGGCCAGACTAGGAGGAGGCATTGGCTGCATACTGGCAATGTATATCTTCCATCACAAGAAGAAAAAACCGAACTTCATGATCCGCATCCCGCTTTGGATCATCATCTGGATGTTTGCCATAGTGCTTTTCATCATGATCAGCGACGGCGGCAACCTGATAGAAGACTTCAACGCCATCAGCCCTAAAGGCGAATGATAAAAACCTCAGTCACCAACCGAGAGATCTGGCGCATTGCCTACCCTATCATGCTGGGTAACTTGGCGCAAACCGTCATCACCTTCAC
Source organism: Bacteroidales bacterium (assembly GCA_017394865.1). Taxonomy (GTDB): domain Bacteria; phylum Bacteroidota; class Bacteroidia; order Bacteroidales; family F082; genus Limimorpha. The sequence continues at coordinate 99,559 of JAFPWT010000012.1, read as the reverse complement.
TGATACTGCATTTCTGGGACATCTGGGTAAAAACGAGCTCAGCGCTTCCATGTTGGCCGGGCTGTTTTATTACGTGTTCACCACGCTAGCCATGGGCTTCGCCGTGGGCATCCAGATCTTTGTCGCACGAAGGTATGGCGAAGGCAACCGAAAACAAATCGGCGTCATCTTCCAGCACGGGGCGCTTTTCGTACTCCTGCTAGGGATCCTGCTTTTTAGCATCCTACTCTTCTTCAGCAACGGCCTGATGCGCAACATCATCGAGTCCGACGGCATCTACACCGCCGCCACGCAATACCTGAGGTTTCGGCAGTTCGGCATCATCTTCGTGGTGTTCAACTTCCTGTTCCGATCGTTCTACGTGGGCATCAGCAACACCAAGGTCATCACCTACTCCACCATCCTTATGGCGGTGGTCAACATCTTTTTCGATTGGTGCTTGATCTTCGGCCACTGCCGGTTACCCGCCATGGGCGTCGGCGGAGCAGCACTGGCCTCACTGCTAGCCGAGATCACAGCGTTCTGCTTCTTCTGGATCTACACCTTCATCACCATCCCCCACGAAGAATACGGCATGTTCCGCTGGCACAAACTGCAGCCAAAGCTGATGGGCAACATCCTGAAGGTGGCCTTCCCTTGCATGATCCAGCGACTCTTCTCGTTCGGCGCATGGTTTGTCTTCTTCATCCTGATTGAGAAGATGGGCGAGACTGCCATCGGCATCTCGTCGGTGGTCCGCAGCACCTATATGATATTAATTATTCCAGGCTTCGCCTTTGCGGCAACGGCCAACACCTTGACGAGCCGCATCATCGGCGAGGGCAAGAGCGACGAGGTGATGTCTATGCTCTGGAAGGTGATCAAAAACGGCGTGCTCTGCTCCGCGGTATTGGTGATCGTCACCGCCATCATCCCAGAGCATATCCTTCGTATCTACACCGACGACCTCAGTCTGGCAGCTGCCGCCGTCCCATCGGTGTATGTCGTAGGCATCGCCACCATCCTCGGCGCCATCGGCATGGTGTTCTTCGAAGCAGTCTCCGGAACAGGCAACACCACCGCGGCCATGGCCCTTGAGTTCGGCGTGCTCGTTGCCTACATCGTCTACGTCTATGCCATATCCAACGCCTTCCCCATCGAACACGTCTGGACAGCGGAATGGCTTTACAACATCGTTATGGGCACCATCGCTTTCTTCTACATCTGGAAAGCCGACTGGAGAAAAAAGAAAATCTAATAAAACAATTCCTCGGCAATACCATCGGCAAAAAGCATTTGCCCGTCGGTAAGGTATAGGAATTCTCGGGTCTGGGAGAGACGACCCTGGGCGATTAAAGGTTGAGCCTGCTGCTCGCAATACGAGGAAAAACGTTCGCCCATTTCACGTTTCAGGTATTTCAAGTCAATGCCCCACATGGTACGAAGGCGGAGCATGACATATTCATTGTATTTTTGTTCAGGAGTGAGGGTTTCACGGGTTACGGAACTGGCATCTCCCGCCAAAGATGCACTATTCCACTGACGGGAGGTACCGTCGTAAGAGTGAGCAGAAGAACCGAAGCCGGCGTAGGGAGTGCCAAACCAATAGCTGGCGTTGTGGCGCGAATGCATGCCGGGCTTGCAGAAGTTGGAGATCTCGTAGTGGAGGTAACCGTTTTCGGCGGCACGACGGCAGAGGATTTCATAATCGCGCACCGCATCGTCTTCGTTCACAGGAGCGGCTTTACCTTGTTCTATCAGCTTGGTAAGGATAGCGTTAGGCTCCAACGTCAAGGCATACGCCGAGAGATGCGGGATGTCCATCTCAAAAAACAGATCGAGGTTGCGATTCCATTGCGCTGCATCAGAAGTGGGTAAGCCATAGATCAAATCAAGGCTGATATTGCTGAATCCAGCGTCCTTGGCCATCTTCACACATTGTTGGGCGTGCTCAGCGTTGTGCTTTCGGCTTAGATACTTCAAGTCGTTGTCGAAGAAACTCTGGATGCCGATGCTAAGGCGGTTCACACCGAGCGATCTCAAGCCTTCTAGATACTCTAGAGACAGCGTGTCAGGGTTGGCTTCGAGGGTGATTTCGGCTTTAGGGTCTATCTCGTAGTTGTCGCGAAGCACCTTGAAAATGGCTTGGAGTTCCTCTATTGTCAATATAGAGGGTGTGCCTCCGCCGAAGTATACCGTCTCTACCTTCTCGCCATGGAGGTAGTCTTTTCGTTGGATGATTTCCTGTCTCAACACCTCCAAAAAAGCCGCTTTGTGCTTCACCGAGGGGACGGAAAAGAACCCACAGTAGGCACACTTCGAGAGACAAAACGGGATATGGAGGTAGATTCCAGACAAAGATTAAAAAATTTAGAATTTAGAATTTAGAGAGAAAGCCCTTTGGTTTTCCAATCTCTAAATTCTAAATTCTAAATTCTTAATTCAAAATTAAACAAAAATTACTTCTCTTTCTTGCAGCAGCCGCCAAGGCATTTGTAGACCAAGCCAGCGAGGAGAGCGCCGACGAGCGGAGCAACGATGAACAGCCACACTTGACTCATGGCGTTCCATGTAGCGCACTTTGAGAACAGAGCGACGCCGAGTGAACGAGCGGGGTTCACGGAAGTGTTGGTCAGCGGGATGCTGATGAGGTGGATGAGCACCAAGGTGAGACCGATGGCGAGACCGCCGAACTTGCCGTTGGCATGACGGCTGTCGGTGACGCCGAGGATGACCATCAGGAACACGAAGGTCAGCAGAGCCTCAACGAGGAAAGCACCCCACATGTTAATGGCAGCATACATAGGAGCACCTGTGTGAGGATCAACGGCACCAGTGGCTTTTTGGAAAGCAGCATCAAAGCCGTTGGCTGCAAACACGCCAGTGTCACCATTACCAGTGGCTTTCCAAATCACGAGCAGCAAAGCACCGGCGATGATACCACCGATAAACTGAGCCAGCCAGTAAACGATCATCTCTTTAAAGGTCATGCGACCATTGACGAAGACACCGAAACTCACGGCTGGGTTCAAGTGAGCACCCGAGATGTGACCGATGCCATAAGCCATGGCTACCACGGTAAGACCAAAAGCGATAGCTACGCCCAGGAAACCAACGTTTCCAAACAAAGCAGTACCGCAACCACCGAAAACAAGAACGAATGTGCCGAATAGTTCAGCAAAAAATTTGTTACTGATTTTCATAAGATTAATTTTTTAGTTGGTTGATAAATTGACAAATCAAAGTGCAAACGTACAAAATAAATCCATTTAATCAAAAAAAAATTCAAAACTCCAGCATAAAATGGTGATTTTTTCGTTTATTTTGCATCATGAAAAGAATAATTGTTTTCACTATCATCATCTTAACTTCCTGCTCCATGCTGGCGCAGGAAAGTCACTCCTACCAATTCACTCTGGAAGATTGCATACGTTACGCCTTCGCCAACAGCTATGAGCGCAAGTCGATGGAACTCACCGGGAAGTCACTCGAAACCTCTTACCAACAATCGAAAGAGCAACGTCTGCCTAACGTCAGCGCCTCCTATGGACAAAACATCTCCAACAACGAGAACGGCTGGTCATCGTCAGGCAACGTGGGTGTAGGCTCGTCCATCACCATCTACCAAGGCGGCCAGATCAACAACACCATCGAGCAGAACCGCCTCAACCTGGAGCGCAACGCAGTGCAGATGGAGCGCTACGACAACCAAACCGTCCTGCAAATCCTTCAGAGCTTCCTGACCATCCTTGGCAATCAAGAGCTTTTGAATTACCAACTAGAAGTGCTGAAGACCAGCGGCGAACAGCTCAAACAGGGGCAAGCACGCTATCGGGCAGGATCCATCCTTGAGAGCGACTTCCTGCTCCTGCAGGCACAATATTACAGCGACTCGAACAACGTGGTCGACACCCGTATCAACATCGAGAACAACCTCCTCGACCTGAAGGTGCTGCTTTCGATGAACCCCTCCGACGAGTTAGCCATCGTCACCCCCGACACAGAGAACCTCGACCTCCTAAGAGAAAGCCTGCCATCGGAAGAAGAAGCCATCCAACTGGCCATGGATTATATGCCTGACCTCCGGATGAGCGACTACGACATCAAGATTGCCGAAAAGAGCCTTGACATGGCCAAAGGCAACTACCTCCCCTCAATATCAGCCAACGCCAACGTGGGCATGGGCGTGCTTTCGTTTGACGGCTCCGGCATTAGGCAGTGGTACAGCACCCCGACCGAATCAGCCGGCATCTCAGTAAACATCCCCATCTACAGCCGTGGCTCCACCAGAGCCAACGTCAAAAAGAGCCAAATCGCCCTTGAGCAAGCCCAACTTGAATACGAACAGACGCAACTCAGCATCCGCCAGACCGTAGTCCAAGCCCACCGCAACGTCATCTCGGCCTACAACGCCTATAAGGTGTCGGAAGTCAGGGAAAACGCCTACAGCAAGAGCTTCGCCGCCTACAACATGCAGTACACATACGGCACCATCACCACCGTCGAGCTATTGCAACAACAGAACAACTACCTTAATGTACTAAATAGCTACATTCAAAATAAATACAGCCTTCTCATGAAACGCAAGATCCTTGATGTTTATATGGGAAGGAGGGTTTCGCTTTAATTTAGAACGGCGTAGCCCTCAACGAAGTGAAACGAGTTAATTTAGAATTTAGAGATAAATGGCTAAAAGAAAAAAAAGAACCTGGATCATTATTTTAGGTGTGATCGTCGCGGTAATCGCCGCCATCATCATCGTAAACCTCACCAAATCCGCCAATAAGGAATTGGTGATCCGCACCCATGTCGTCAAGGAATACACTGTGGAGAACACCGTTACCGCCACGGGCACCATCGAGCCGGTGGAGACTGTGGAAGTCGGCACACAGGTATCCGGCAAGGTTGAGAAGATCTATGTCGACTTCAACGATGTGGTGAAGAAAGGCCAGCTGATGGCCGAGTTGGACAAGCAGACGCTCAACCAGAACGTCAGCAGGGCCAAGGCCAGCCTGACCTCCGCCGAGAGCCAACTCAACTATTCGAAGCTCACCTACGAGCGTACCAAACAGCTCTACGAGGCCAACGCTGCCACCCTCGCCGCCTATCAGGAGGCGCAGAACAGCTATACCCAAGCCCAGATGAGCAAGAGAAACGCACAGGCCTCCTACGATCAAGCCCTGGTCGACCTGAGCTATGCCGAGATCTACTCGCCCATCGACGGTGTCGTCCTCGACCGCGCCGTGGAGGTGGGTCAGACCGTAGCCGCATCGTTCAGCACGCCTACCCTCTTCACCCTCGCCAACGACCTCACCAAGATGCAGGTTGAGGCTGCCGTCGACGAGGCCGATATCGGGCAGGTGAAGATCGGACAAAGGGTTACCTTCACCGTAGATGCCTATACCTACGAGACCTTCAACGGCACCGTGAACCAGATCCGCATGAAGTCAACCACCACCAGCAACGTGGTGAAATATACCGTCATCATCAGCGCCCCCAACCCGGAGCAGAAGCTCTTCCCCGGCATGACCGCCAACGTCACCATCATCACCGAGGAAGCTACAGGGTTGGCCGTCCCCGCCGAGGCCTTGAATTTCACCCCCGACGAGCAGGTGCTGCGCGCCATGCGCAAGAACGGAAAGCCTGACGACATGGACGAACGCCCCCAAGGTGAACGGCCTAAGATGACCGAAGGCGAACAACCCTCCAACATGGCGATGGTATGGATCAAGAAAGGTGACAACATCTTGCCCCGTCCCGTGAAGACAGGTATGAGCGACGTCGCCTACAAGATCATCGAGGAAGGCCTGCAGCCTGGTGACTCCGTGGTGCTGTCGGCACAATATACGGTCAAAGAGAAACAGTCGAAGAAAGGCGACAACCCCTTCATGCCAGGCCCTCCCGGAAGAGATAAAAACAAGAGCAACAACAAAAGCGGCGGCGCCCCAGCAGGACCGAGATAAGCCATGAGCGAGCCAACATCCATCATCAAGGTCGAAGGTCTCAAGCGCACTTTCATCGTGGGCAGCGAGGAGGTTCACGCCCTCAAAGGCGTGACATTCGAGATCTTTCAAGGCGAATTCGTGAGCATCATGGGCTCGTCGGGTAGCGGAAAGTCAACCCTGCTCAACATCTTGGGTTGCCTCGACCAGCCCACCGCTGGAGAATATTACATCGACGGCATCTCCGTGAGGGAACGCTCCAAGAACGAGCTCTCCGAGATCCGCAACCGTAAGATCGGCTTCGTGTTCCAGTCCTATAACCTGCTGCCCCGCACCTCCGCTTTGGAGAACGTGGAGCTGCCCTTGGTATACAACCCCTCCGTCTCGCACCGCGAGCGTCATGAACGGGCGCAACACGCATTGGAACTGGTGGGCTTGAAAGACCGCATGGATCACATGCCTAACCAGCTCTCTGGTGGGCAGCAGCAGCGTGTGGCCATCGCTAGAGCCTTGGTCAACGACCCTGTCATCATCCTCGCCGACGAGGCCACCGGTAACCTCGACACCCGCACGTCGTACGAGATCATGAGCCTCTTCCAGAGCCTCCACGATCAGGGCAAGACCATCGCCTTCGTCACCCACGAGTCCGACATCGCCGTATTCACCAACCGTACCATCTTCCTGCGCGACGGGCACATCCTCCGCGATGAGCCGGTAAACACCAAGTCGGCCGCTGAAGCTTTAGCAGCATTACCCGTTGAAAACGACTATTGACCTATGGACATACTGAATTTAATACGCATATCAGTCAAAGCCCTGCTGCGCAACAAGACGCGAACAGCACTCTCCATGCTCGGCATCGTCATCGGCATTGCCGCCGTCATCGCGGTGGTGAACCTCGGCGAGGGCTTGAAGGAGAGTACCGCCAACCAGCTCTCCGACATGGGCACCAACCTCATTATGGTGATGCGCGCCAACCAGCGCCGGGGCGGCATCAGCATGGGTTCCTCCAACGTGGAGTCGCTGACCGTCCACGACTGCGAACTCATCGCCAAGAACGCCAAGAACGTCACCATGGTCAGCCCCGTGGTCAATAGCGGTGGTCAGCTCGTCAATGGCTCCAAAAACTGGTCGGGAACCGTCTATGGCGGCTCACCCGATTACCTCGAAATCAGAAAATACAGCATTGCCACCGGTGTCAACTTCACTGAGGATGACGTCAAGAAATACGCTAAGGTCGGCTTGATTGGCCAGACCATCGTGGAGGAGCTCTTCGAGGAGAACGAAGATCCCATCGGCAAGACCATCCGTGTCGGCAACATGCCTTTCATGGTCATCGGCACGCTGAAGGAAAAGGGCGAGAACGGCATGGGCATGGACCAGGACGACATCGTCATCATGCCTTATTCTACGGTACAGAAGCGCATGTTGGGCATCAACTACATCCAACAGATCGTGTGTTCCGCCGCCTCCGAAGACGTGGCTGAAGACGCCGTGGAGGAAATCGAAGAGATCCTCCGCGCCTCGCATAAGATTCCCACGGGAGGCAACAACGACTTCGAGGTGCGCACGCAACAGGAGATGCTGGAGATGATGACCTCGATGACCGGCATGATCACGACGGTGCTCATCGCCATCGCCTTGATTTCGCTGCTGGTGGGCTGCATCGGCATCATGAACATCATGTACGTCACCGTGACCGAACGCACCAAGGAGATCGGCCTCCGCATGTCCATCGGCGCCAAGAACGCCGCCATCCTGATGCAGTTCCTCACCGAGAGCATCATCCTGAGCCTGATCGGCGGTGTCATCGGCATGTTGTTTGGCGTGGGACTTTCCTACATCGTCGCCTTGGCCATGTCGCTGCCTTTCGTCATCAACGGCGTATGGATGGTGATTTCCTTTGTCTCGTGCGCCATCCTGGGCTTGATTTCCGGATTCTTCCCTGCCCTAAAGGCTTCGCGCACCGACCCAATCAATGCTTTGAGATACGAGTAATGGTTCTCGCACCATCACTGGTGTGGATCATCAACACATATACGCCAGGATGGAAGTTTGTCAAGTCCAACTCGGCTTCATCGGAGTTGACTTCCAAGGTAATGATTTGCTGACCCGTCATTGAAACCACCGCGATGGATTCCATGTGCTCACAGCGCACCGTGACCTTGTCGCTGGTGGGGTTGGGATAGATCTCCAAACGGTTGGCATCATTCTCATCCACTGCGGTCTGGCGCATCACCACTTTCCACGTTCCGCTTGAAGGAGTCCAATCGGTACAGGCGTCCATCACCTCACGGGTGAAGGTGTAAGTGCCAGGCTGAAGATTCACAGGAGTGTATTGCGCAACATTACTGTTGGCGATCACCGTTCCGTTTTGTTTCCAACGATAAGTAAAACTGGATTGACCGCTCGTAGCATCATGAATACTCAGAATTGTTGAAGCCTGAGCGCCATTGCCTATCGTCTCAGTACCATCGCTGATTGCTCCTGTCGATAATCCTGCAGGTTCATTCAGCGTGACATTGGAAGCAAGTTCATTCCCCATGTTGTCCGTGACTTTCAAGGAATACGTGCCTGCACTGACGTTCTGGAAGGTGTAGTGGCCGCTCGAAACCGTTGCGGTCTGGCCTCCAAGCGTAAAGGTAAGCGGCATGAAGCCACCTGTGACGTCGACGGAGACCGTGCCATCATTGCCACCATGGCAAGCCAAATCCGTAACGGCAACATTGGTCATGGCATAACTTACCGATCCCACAATGGCCGGGGCGATAGCAGAGTGATCCGACAGATTGCCGTAATAATGGGTTCGAACCGTATATTGATAGAATCCATCCGAAAGACCTGTGTCGTTGTAGCTCGTTTGGGTAATATTCGAAGCAATACGTTGTCCGTCTCTGTAAACAGAATAAGCATAACCATCATCATCGACGGCATTGACCTTGATGAGCCACGAGATATCCCTATCAATAGCATACCAGCAACCATCATCACCCACGAAGAGCCTGGCATTGTCGCTGCCCTCATAGCCTTCCGTATAAGCCGCTATATATTGATAGTCACTATTGCTATTATAAAACACGATCCACAAATTGCTAAAATAATCTATCGGGATGGGCTCCGGCAGGACCACCGTGCACCATCCGGGGGATTGATTGTAGAAAAAGTCGGAATACAGCCCCTCCCATTCGTTATTCATTTCTTTATGAATCGCCAAGGTATAATCAGTGACTTTCGGCAGATACACATCCACCGAAGTTATCGCCATACCTGCATAGGGCGACAGTTGATCCGGGGTATAGCACTGACCCCAGGTGAATCCCGAGCTGGTGGAGCTCCCATAGTAGGTGTCAGATGGCTGCCCATCGCCATACATCAGCACATCGCTCTCGGTGGGGGGCGCTGTCCAACTGAGATTCACGTTATGGCCTTGTACGTTGGCCGTCACATTAGAGGCCAAAGGTCCCGGGAAAGTCAGTTCAACAGCGATTTCATTTGATTTCAGCGAGCAGACGCCGTTGGCGTTCACCGCCTTTACATAATAGGTGTGATGGCCATACAAAGGATTAACATCGGTATATGAGATGCCCGTTACACTCGTATTGACGACAAGACCGTCGCAATACACTTTATAGCGGCTTGCACCCGACACGCGTGACCATTGGAGTTGCACCGTCCGGTCTGATACCGAAGCCGAGAGGTTATGCGGGGCGGCAATAGGGGGCGTGTTGGGACGAATACCGATGAAAGCGGAGTTATCATCATTGTAGATGCCGGCGCCGCTACCTGCGCCACCTGCTCCCGGTTCAAGGGCGCCGAAGGCGTAATAGCCGTCGCACCATCCTGACCAACCCCAGTTGAAATGCAAGTAATCGCTAGTATCATAGCCGTCGCAGATAAAGGCGTGGCCACCGCCGTCGCCCTGACCCCTGTACAATATCGGACGTCTGCCATCCAATTCTGCCTTAAGGAGGGCGATCCAAGAATTCGCGTTATAATCGGAAGCAACTACCCAATGCATGTCGTTTTGGTTGTAGTCAAAGTAAGTGTATAAGGCGCTTCCAATGCGATCTGTGAACGCCGAGCTGCCCGAAGGACTGTAATCCATGTCAACCGAGACGCCGCAGCAGTACATCAAGGTGGCCACTGCCGTCTGCTGTGCCGCGGGACTGTTATAGTACATCTCGTCAACCATGTTGTCCCAGTCGAAAACGGTGTTGCCAAAGTTGGCCGAGAGCGTTCCGTAAACGTTATGTACGTAAGAATAGCTTCCCACGCCTTTATAGGGCCAATCCCAGTATTTCATGACCTGGGCCATGGCGGTGGCGACGCAACCTGTGAGCGAGCCACCGGGACACAGGTTGTTGTATGGTTCATACTGGTCCCAATGCGTTGCTATGAGGGGGGCTACTTCCGAACGATGTTTCGGCGCTGGTTTTATGCCTTGTGACAGGAGCTCCCATTCCTGACGGATCGTCTCCGTCGCCACCAGATGCCTGTCAACTGCATCTTGGATCTCTTCGTTTAACGATGACAGCCAGCTTTTGATGTTTTCTGGCATGTTTTCCGTTTTGAAGGGGAAGTCCGTGGAATAGGCCAGTACCGGTCTCACGCAGTCGTCGGCGGCGATGATGACGAAGCCTGTTTCAGCGTTGAACACATACAGATTTTCGAACGGCTGTCCTGTCAGGAGGGTGAATTCCTTGTTTGGGAGCATCGTTTTGGCCACGTTTGCGGCTTTATATTGATCGACCCGTTCGGCCAGCAGTGAGCATGACACGGCCATTAGCAAGGCAAGAGTAAGCAGTCTTTTCATAGTCTTGAGAATTACATTTTTTGCAAATTTAAGATTTTTTTTGAATTTTTGATTGCCATAATCAAAAAAGGTTGTATCTTTGCAGCCGCAAACGATGCTTCCGTAGCTCAGTTGGTAGAGCACCTGACTCTTAATCAGGGTGTCCAGGGTTCGACCCCCTGCGGGAGTACAGAAGAGCCGCTGAAAAGCGGCTTTTTTCATTTCACAGGTATGCTTTTCCGTCTCGACGATAACAATTATGCGTTCCCATCGGCTGAACTGGCCGAGAAGGATGGACTGCTGGCCATCGGGGGTGACCTCGCCCCTTTGAGGCTGCTCAACGCCTACGCCAACGGCATCTTCCCGTGGTACAGCGAGGGAGAGCCCATCCTGTGGTGGTCGCTCGATCCGAGGCTCGTCATCCGCCCCGGCGAGATGAAAGTAAGCAAGTCGCTCAGGCACACCCTGAATTCCGGCAAGTTCGAGGTCAAGATTGACACCAACTTCCGTGAAGTGATGCAACACTGCGCCGACACACCCCGCGAAGGACAGGACGGCACCTGGATCATCAACGAGATGGTGGAAGCCTACTGCCGACTGCATGAACTGGGGTTTACACACTCCTTCGAAACCTATCTCGACGGCAAACTTGTCGGAGGGCTATACGGCGTCGCCATCGGCAAGGCCTTCTTCGGCGAGTCGATGTTCCACACCGTCAGCGATGCCTCCAAAGTGGCTTTCTATCATCTTCACCAATTCCTGAAAGCCCACGACTTCAAGCTCATCGACTGTCAACAGGAGACCCCTCACCTGAAGAGCCTCGGGGCCTACCCCATCCCCCGGCATGACTTCCTCATCGAGTTGGAAACGCTAGTGACCGAACCTTCTTTGATAGGTGATTGGGGAACGCCGCACTAGCATAAAAAACAACACCCCTTGTTTTTTCACCTTTTTTTTCTATTATTGCACTTTGTATCAATAATAGAACTATGACAGCTCCCACCGAAAAACAAATCAGGATGATGCATGTCGTCAACCTGATCTCCATCGCCTACTCCGATGGAACCATCGCCGAAAAAGAATCCAGCCTGATCCAAAACATCGCCCAAAAATGGGGACTGGAAGAGGAGGATTTCAACAACTGCGTTGAATACTGGAAAAGCAAAGACGAAATCGAGATCCCCATCGCCGTGCCTAACAACGAAGACGAAGAGGTGGAGTTCCTGAAAGACTTCACCCTGCTGATGATGATCGACGGCACCATCGAGGAGAGCGAGAAGATATTCCTCCGCCGTGTCGCCAATGAGTTCGGCTACGACGCCGACAAAGTGGTACCTCAACTCATCGACCTCGTCTACGACGAATACTTCGCCGACAGCAATGACGAAAATAGCGACGAGGAGGACGAAGACAATGAAGAAGAGGAAGATGACCTGTTTGAAGACACCTACGACGAGTCGCAGATCAACATGGGCAAGATCGAGTTGCAGGGCAAACAGCTGGAGAAAGCCTTCGACGAGCTGTTCCTCCCTGCGCTGCGCAACGCCGAAGCCCTCGCCTGTTTCCATAGCATCCCCGGCATCGACACCCGCCTGTTCCGCATCACGCCCGAACAGCTCGAGCTCATCCAAAAAGCCGCCGACAAAGGCTACGCCGTGGCGCATTATGTGCTGGGTCGCTACCATCAGGTGGTGAAACCCGAGGAAGAGTCTATCGAAAAAGCCTTGCAGTATCTGGAAAGCGCTGCCAACGCCGGCATCCCCGACGCCCAGTGGGCCCTGGCTATCGACTATCTCTACGGCTACCAAGGTCCTGTCGAGATGGACGAATTCAACAAACGCATCGACCAAGCCATCGACAACGGCAGCATGATGGCCCTCAAGCAACGGCTGTACGACATCATCCACGGCCTGCACGGACAGAAGGCCGATCCCAAGACCATCATCAAGCAGATCGAAGCCTTCCTGGCACAAGACGAAGAAAACGCCTTGAAATATCCTTACATGTACGACCTGCTGGGCGACGCCTACCGCAGGATCGGCAATAAGGACAAGGCCGACGAGAGCTATGAGAAAGCCGTCGACAACGGTCTCTTCGAGGCCGACGCCCACCGCTTCGAGAACCGCGTGGACGGCCCCGACAAGGACTTCTACCGCCAGACCTTCTCCTTCCTCCTCGACTTCTCGTGCGACAACAAAGCCCCGCGAAGTTTCATGCTCAGAGGACTGGAAAACGCCTTCCTGTATGAACAGGATGAGGATGAAGACCTGACCGAAAAGATCAAGTCCGACCTGGAGACGGCTTGTGAGCTGGGCGAAGGCGACGCCGCCTACTACCTCGGAAAGTATTACTACGAGGGCAGCCACGGCTTCGAGAAAGACGACGATGAAGCCTGGGATTGGTTCTACAAAGGAGAAGCCCTCGAAAGCGGACTGGCTTTCAAAGGCATGATCAAGATGATCGAAGACGGCTATATACCCGAAGGCATGCCCGAAGACTATCTGGAGACCCTCCGGCTGCACGCCAGCTACCGCTGCAATGAAGCTGAAGCCGAAACGGCCATCCCCACCATGATCATCGTCAACGCCAAAGGCGAGGCTACCGTCTACAAAGTCGAAAAGACAGAGTGGTTCAAACTACGTCACATCACCGGTGCCAGAAGGATCTTCCCCATCCGCTTGGATGCCCTCGACAAACTCGGCAAGAAAGCCGGCCTCACCGACCATCTGGTGGCTTGGACCGACATCGACGGGCCGCGTAAAAGCCTCACCGAGAACAATATCCTTTCAAAGCTCTACAAGGGCATCGTCGCCGGCGATGTGGTGTTCTCACAGGCTGGCAAGCTCTACGACCCGATGCCGTTCTATGGCGTCGAAGAAGCCGAGGCCGTCATCAAAGCCCTGGGTGCCAAGCTAACGAACGTGGTCACCGACATCAGCCAATATAGCGATGAACGTAACGAGCCCATCGACGTCAACATGGTCAACCCATTCGTCAGGAAAGGCTATATCGCCCGCATCGAGCCAGATGGCAAAGCCCATCTCCTCAACAGCAGCCTCGACGTGTTCGCCATGTTTGAGGATGACATCTACGACCCAGCGCGTCTGCCAAGCCTCTACGACCTCGGCAAATCGATAGGCCTGAAAGACCGCCTCACCATCTGGACTGACAACATGGCGCTCAGCAAGCAGCTGAACTGGAAGAACGATATCGACCAGAACCCCATCGGTGCCAAGTGGTGCCCCTTCCTCGTGGCCGACAACATCTTCGTCGCCTTGGAAGACGAGAACTACCGCATGAAGCTCTTCGAAGACCTCGAAACACTGAAGAAGACTTGCATCGCCCTCGGCGTGAAGCCTGAAAATTTGATTGTAGAGTAACTCGGAGTTAATCCATGACTTTGAAGCCCTCGGTGGCGAGGGTCTCCAACTCACCTTTGTCGTTAACAAAGATGTAGTAGGCCTCCACGCCATCGAGGCGCTTGATGATTTCGAGCGAGCGTTCCATGCCCATCACCATGCAGATGGAAGCAAGGGCATCAGCCCACACCGAGTTATCAGCAATAACCGTGGCACTCAACAGGTTATGCTCAACAGGATAACCCGTCATGGGGTCGATGCAATGCGAATAGCGTTTCCCGTCGCGCTCCACATATTTACGGTAACTCCCCGAAGTGACAATACCCTTGTCGCGGATCTCCACCCGCTGCTGCACCACCCGATCGGAGTCCCAGTTGGCGGCAGGCTTCTCGATGCCCACCACCCACGATGAGCCATCGGGTTTGCCGCCTCGGGCCATGATCTCGCCACCGACCTCAACCAAATAATTATTAATGCCTTTCGACTCCAAAAAAGAGCCAATCAGATCAGCAGTATAACCCTGGGCAATGGCGTTGAAATCGAGTTTCATGGCAGGGTTATCCTTGATTAACGTACCGTTTTCGATGTGTACCTTATGGTAATCCACCAGCTGCCTTAAACTGTCAACGAGTTGGGGCGTGATGCTGTCACCGCTTTTGGCACTGAAGCCCCATGCAGAGACCAACGGCGAGATGGTGGGATCGAAACAGCCATCGGACATTTGGGCTGCTTCTTGGGCAATGTTGAAGTTGTCAATAAAGATATTGTCTAAAACGACATCTTCGTTACGATTCACCTTGCAGATGATGGAACTGTCGACCCAAAGGTTCACCGAGAGGTCGACGGCATGGAAGATGGAGTCCACCTCATGTTGGAAGTCACGATCCTGTTCATCAAAATAAGTGATGGCATAGCTGGAGCCTTGTGCCAGGCCTTGAAGCACTGTTTTGGGCGTTTGATTCGCGCACGAAGCCAGCAACGACAGTACCACGAGCATTAATCCGCATTTTCTCATAGCGAAATCGTAATAGAATATTTGAATGCAAAGTTGTTAATCACCTTGGGGAAGGCGTATGCGCCGTAACGGTAAAACACGCCGGCGCCCATATTTGTCATTGGGGTATACAGCAAGCCTTTGACCACGAAGCCACTCTCGAAATAACCTTGTGTCATGGTCGGAGCGCCCCAGCCGAGGGAGGTCGAGAGGGTCAGCTGAGGTTTGAACCAAGCCGTGTTGGGACTCCACAATGTGCCTTGGAAGTCGTGGCTCAGGAAGAGTGCCGCAAAACGGTCGCAGAAGAATTCGTTCTCACGCATGGTGGCAAAGCTGCCTGGCGAATAAAGCCCGAACGGTTCATACGAGCCTAACAGATTGAACGTCTCCATCACCGGACATCCCGCTGAGGCATATCCTGCCTGCAGCAGCACTGACGACTTGCCCCAGTATCGGGTCTGGAAGTCCTTCTCCATCTGAAACTTGACGCGGTCAAACTCATATTCACCTCCCAAAACATCCCTGAAAGAATGTTGGTAGGCAAGCCAAATGATGGGGTAATCGGTACCCATGGACTTAATGCCTTTTGTCGTACTGACAAAACGCTCCTTATAGGCGAAACGCAGTTTGACTTCCGCATTGGTGAAGTGTGCTATCGGCAAAGTATCGTAGGGCTGGAGGAGATAGTTTTTCTGATACTTGCCAAAGGTCAGATAAGCCTTGAAATGACGGGCAAAACGGGTGGTATAGAACGCTTCCAGAAAATTGCCACGGGTCAAGATATTCTCGTAGTAGGCATAACGGTAATCGTTTTCCGACAGCAGGTTGAACTTCCCCTCGAAAGAGCTGAATTCGCCTATTGCCATTGATTTGTGATCATAGCGCAGTCCGAGTTCCATCTGGCGTTGACGGTTGATGAGCCATTTGCCTTCGGCACCATAGTCAAAGTCGCGAAGCCTCGTCCAATAGCCCCCATAGCCACTGATGCGGAAATGTCGGGAGAACCTATCGTTTGTCGACAGGCTGAGTCCAAAATACCAGCCCCGCATCCACGAGAAGCGGATTATTTTATCGAGATTCAAGTCGACCGGCCCCATGGCCACCGACGACTCATCCAGCAGTTGGCTGCTGAAGCCCAGCACCCGGTCGAAAATATCGTTGCCTTCGGTCAGCGAGTCCATCAGGTGATAGGTGTTCAGGATGCGTTCAGTCAGCGAATCGATACGGTGCTGAGTCCAAAACGCATCGTCACGATAGGCGGCGTCTTCGTGAATCATCACTTCGATTTCCGAAAACGCCCTGTCGGGAATGACGGGATGCAACTCGACATCGGAGACATAGCTCTTTCCGATGGCTATCATGGGGAAAGTGACGCCATCCACCTCGGCCACGACACTGGAAAACACCAGGTTGGTGTTCAGTTGTTTCGGGAACCACTGTCCATCGATTTTCTGATACAGCTGCTGTATACTGATGGTAAAAACATCCCCTTGCTTATCGGGAGAAGCCTTCACGTTCAGCAAAGCCCAGCCATCGGAATGGATGGTCATGGTGCCACGAAGGCCGTCAAAGGTACTGCCTCTCATGGGGTGGAACGAGATCACATAAAGCGAGTCAGTGCCTTGGGCGGGTGTCACCGACTCGAGCGTAAAGAAATAATGTCTTTTGCTGTTCCGGCTGATGGGGTTGACGTAATCCATACCGGCCACGTTCACCATCTCGTCGTAAAAGCTGGTGCTCTGCATGGAGCTGGCGAGATACACCAGCTGGGCATCTTTGGAGCCTGCCATCTTGGTGCCCAGTACGTTCTGGCGCATCTGATTCGGCGCGCGGAACAGCACTTCCGAGTAGGACTCCATGATCATGAAATCGCTCTTGTGCAGCAAACTATCAAACCTGCTCATCATCGGCGAACTCTTCATGGTATCCATCATCTTGCCGATGTTGGTGCTGTCGACGGTGATCACCAGCTGGTCATAGATATGATAACGGTACGAGTCCAGTGAGTTCGGGTGGTTTTCCTTGCGATGGGCCATCACGCTGTCGATGATGCGATGCGCGGGGTTCTCGCCCGCCTCGACGGTCACCTCGCCAAGCTGGAAGGTCTTGGGGACGAGGGCGGCATTCACACGATCACTGCCAGCCTCCACTGTCTTTTCGAGCACCTCATAACCCAGACAGGAGAATTTCAGCGTTCTAACAGGCTCTGCAACAGTGATTTCATATTTTCCGTCGATATCGCTCATACCACCGTATTGGCCATCATTGACCACGATGTTGACAAACGCCAGCGGCTGTCTGTTTTGCGCATCGGTAACCTTTCCGACGACTGTAAACTTTTGTGAAAACGCGCTTAAAGAGAGAAGGCAGAACAGGATGGAAAACAAGCGTTTCATTCTTCTTCTTCGATTTTATAGACCACTTCGTTGTCGCGTTTCATGAAGTATTTTTCACGGGCGATACGTTCCATGCCCTCGCGGTCTTCGGTAACCATCCGAAGCGAGTCCTGGTACTGGGCGATGCCCTTCTGGAGGTATTCGATCTCTTTTTCCTGCTCCTTCAGCTCACGATGCAGGTTGATCTGCGTTCTCAGGTTGAACTGGTCGATGAAGAGAATCACCAGCACGAAAGCCAATGTGACAAGCACATAACGGTTGGTGAGTATGCTGAGGATGCGCCGGAAAGTCATGATGAAACAGATTTTGATTCGCAAAGATAGTTGTTTTGCAGGATAAAATGTATTTTTGCACACAGAAACATATCAACAAAAAACGCTTACCATGAAAAAAGCCATTGCTACCTCCAAGGCTCCCGGAGCCATCGGCCCATACAGTCAGGCCATTTTAGCCAACGGAATGTTGTTCATCTCCGGTCAACTTCCCATCGATCCCGCCACAGGAGTCATGCCCGAAGGCATCACCGCCCAGGCCGAACAATGCATGAAAAACCTTGAGGCTATTCTGAATGAAGCCGGTTGCACTTTCGACAATGTGGTGAAATCGACCTGTCTGCTGGCCGACATGAGCTATTTTGGCGACATGAACGCCGTTTATGGAAAGTATTTCAAGGGTGACTGCCCGGCACGCGCCGCTTTCGCCGTGAAAGAACTTCCCAAGAAAGCTCTGGTCGAGATCGAGATGATCGCCGCCCTTTAAATCATTGATTTGCTGCGTTTTCAGCTTCCTTGATGGTAGCTCTCTCCCCGTTGATGAAGGCCACCACAAAGGCATCTTTGAAACCTAATTTTCGCACCTCGGCCTGACGGTCGATAGCTTCCTGTTTTGTCCTGAAGTCGCCCGAGGTATAGCGGTAGGCATTGTTATAAAAGTACACATCCACCTCAGGCACCTTGGCAAAGGCCTTGTCGGTAACGGGCACCTGGGTATCACGCGAGGCGAACTGTACCTTGAAACTGACTTTGGTTTTTTCTTCAGGTTTCACAACAGGGGTTTCCTTAGTCTCCGGCTTAGATTCAGTCTTGGCAACTATCTTGGTTTCCGGTTTGGTCTCCGTTTGAGTGTCTTTCTTAACTTCTGTTTGAGCGTCCGTCTTGACAATCACTTTATTCTCCCCTTCGTAACTTGCCTTGAAATCACGGAAAGCCCTATAGATAGCCGATGCCATATACACCTGTCCGTCTTCCGATGCCAGAAAACGTTCTTCGGCGGCGTTGCTGAGGAAGCCCAACTCGATGAGGATGCTTGGCATGGCCGTCTGCACCAGCACCAAGAATCCAGCCTGCTGTACCCCACGGTCCTTGCGTCCCACCCGTTTCGAGAACTGTTCCTGCACATTGGCAGCCAGCTGAAGGCTTTGACTCAGGTATTCCTTTTGGAACAGGGAGAGCGCAATATAGGCTTCTGGACTTTCGAGATCGAAGTTGTCGTACTTCTTGTCGGCATCTTCCTCATAAAGGATGGCCGAGTTTTCTTTCTTGGCCACCTCAAGGTTGGCGGCGTTTTTATGTTCACCGAGCACAAAAGTCTCCGCTCCCTTCACCGAGGAACTCCCTGTAGCGTTGCAGTGAATGGAAATGAAGACATCCGCATTGTTGCGGTTGGCGATGGCGGCACGTTCGTCCAAAGGCACGGCGACATCGCTCTCACGGGTATAGATCACCTTGACATCGGGGCAGTTCTTTTTGATATAATCACCCGTCAACAGAGCGACGGTGAGGTTGACATCCTTCTCATTGCAGATGGTACCCAAAGCACCTGGGTCCTTCCCTCCATGGCCTGCGTCGATCACGACCGTGGTAATCTTCTCGCCACGCTGGGCAAAAAGCAACATCGGAGCAAGAAAAGCCACCAAAAGAATACCAAATTTCAAATTGTTTCGTTGAGACATCATCTAATTTCTTATTTTTGGCACAAAAATAAACGTTTTTTCACAGTTGAAACGGAAATCAGCACATAATTATTCTTGCCTGACGACATTTTTTTTGTCGCTTGTGCTGCTTTTCATCACCAACGCTTGTCGTACGATCGCGACCCCGGAAAAACCAGAAGTAAAGACTCCGGAAACAAAACCTGTCTTCAACGAAGCGCTCCCTAAAAGCACCGACTCTCTCCCGAAAAACGACGACACGCTCAAAATAGCCATTGATACCATTCAGAAAGCCAACGACACCCTTCAGATCATCATTGACTCGCTTCAGATCACCGCTGATACTCTTCAAGTCACCAACGACACGCTCAAACCTAAAACCACAGGAGTCAAACGTGTCCCCCTCCAACAACCCACACAAAACAAGAAGAGCACCTTCGAGACGCAAGTCGAAAGAACAGCCGTCGACTCGGTGGTTCAGGACATGAAGTCAAAGACCATTTTCTACTACGGGAACGCCGTGGTGAAATACGACGACATCAAGCTGGAAGCCGATTATCTGGAGTTCGACCTCAACACCAACATCGTCACAGCCAAGGGGTTGCCTGACAGTTTGGGGAAGATACAGGGCTCACCGAAATTCGCCCAAGGCGAGACCAAGTTTGAAGCCATGGAGATGTCGTACAACTTCGAGACCAAGAAAGGCATCATCCACAAAGTGTGGACCGAAGAGAGCGGGGGCTACATACACGGCGAGAAGATCAAGCGGATGGAGGACAACACCATCAACATCCAATCGGGCGGCTTCACCACCTGCAACCTCAAGGACCATCCTCATTTCCAGTTCCGGTTTAACAAGGCCAAGATCATCCCCGACGACATGATCGTGACAGGACCGGTGTATGTGACCATCCAGGACGTGCCCTTGCCGATCGGCCTTCCCTTCGCCATCTTCCCCAACACCAAGGGACAGAAGTCGGGCATCATCGTACCCACCTACGGCGAGTCGGCCAACCGTGGCTTCTACCTCGAAAACGGCGGCTACTACTGGGCCATCAACGAACATTATGACTTTCAGTTGCTAGGCGACATCTACACTCGAGGCAGTTGGGCACTCAAGCCCACCTTCCGTTACAACCAGCGCTACAAACACAACGGCTCACTGGCGTTGGGCTTCGCCGTCAACAAGATCGGCGACGAAGGGGCTGCCGACTACGACAAAAGCACCGACTTCAAGATCAAATGGACCCACAAACAGGATTCCAAGGCCCATCCGCGGCATAACTTCTCCGCCGACGTCAACATCATCAGCTCGAACTTCAACAAGTACAACGCCACCACCTCTAACGAGTACCTGAGCAACACCTTCAAGAGCAGTATTGCCTACCAGACCAACTTCGGCGGCAAGGTGTACCTCACCCTCAACGCCAGCCATAGCCAGAACACCCTCACCAAGCAAGTCACCGTGTCGCTCCCCGAGATGACCCTCACCGTCAACCGCTTCTACCCCTTCCAAAGCCTGAAAAACAAAACGGGAGGATGGAAAGCCTTCAACAAGCAGCTCTCCAACCTCAACATGAGCTATACGATGAACGCCAAGAACTATGTCTCAGGCATCGACACTTTGTTATTCCCCCATGCATGGTACGAGAACACGTCGGCATGGTTCAACAACCTCCAGAAATACACTCAAAACGGCATCAAACATACCGTTCCCGTAAACCTGCCCATCAAGTTGTTCAAGCATTTCACCTGGACCAACTCAGCCACCTTCAACGATTACATGTACTTCAGCCATATCGAGAAGCAATGGCTCCCGGCCGACAGCGTGATGAAGACCGACACCGTCAGAGGGTTCTATAACCTGGTCGACTTCAACCTCTCGAGCAGCCTCACCACGAAGATCTACGGCATGGCGCACTTCAAGAAAGGACCCATCCGCGCTGTCCGTCATGTCTTCACCCCCACCATCGGCATCACCTATCGACCCGACTTCAGTGACCCAAAATGGAACGTCTATAACACTTATGTCGACGCCAACGGCGAGATTCAAAGCTACAACATGTTCATGAACGCCCTTTACGGGACGCCTTCACAGAACAAGTCGGGGCAGATCACCTACAACTTCGGCAACACCCTCGACATCAAGATTCCATCGCGATCCGACACCATCACAGGGACGAGAAACGTGACCCTGCTGGAGGCGCTTAACTTCTCGGGCAACTACGACCTCACCAAGGATTCGCTCAACTTCTCCTACATGTCGGTGAGCGGCCGCACCACATTGTTCAAGAAGCTCAAGGTAACCTATTCGAGCGTTTGGGATCCCTATGTCGTTGATTCCGCGGGCCGTCGCATCAACCGTTTCGAAGTCATCGAGAACCGGCGCCTCTTCCACAAGAACAGCTCCGCTTGGAACTTCAGCCTCAGCTGGTCGTTCAACCAAAACGACCTCAACAATCTTTTCAAGAAAGACAAAGACAAGACAGATCCCGTCAACTTCCAAGACGAGATCCTCCGTCGCGCCAACGGCAGCGAATTTGTCACCAGCGGCGAGCTGGACGACATCTTGGGCAACCCGAAATCGTATATTGACTGGAACACGCCCTGGTCGCTGACACTCAGCTACAACCTGCGACGAAGCACCAACATGACCTATTCCGCCTTCATGGGCATTGCCAACAATCAGGTGGTGCAGACCCTGACAGTGAACGGCGATATCAGCTTCTCACCCAAGTGGAAGGTCAGCTTCTCCACAGGCTGGGACTTCACCAACCACGGGCTTTCGTATACTTCGTTGAACATCTACCGCGACCTGCACTGCTGGGAGATGCGCTTCAACTGGATCCCCATCGGCAACTACAAAAGCTGGAACTTCACCATCAACGTGAAAGCGCAGGCGCTTCAGGATCTGAAATTGACCAAGAAGAAGGACTATAGGGACAATTAAAAAGTTAAAAGTGAAAAGTTAAGAGTTAAGAGTTATACCATATTATTATAAATTTAAATTAACAAAATTTAAAATTATGAAAAAACTATTACTTCTTATGATTGCTCTGATGCTGGGTTTCGGGGTGAAAGCGCAGTGTCCTCTTTCAACAGCTGTCGACTTCACTGCCACCGACTGCCATGGCACCGAAGTGCACTTGTTCGACATCCTTGACGGCGGACAGTATGTACTCATCGATTTCTTCTTCACCTCTTGCAACCCTTGTCAACAGGCCACGCCGAAGATCGTAGAATCCTATTCCGCTTTCGGATGCAACATGTACGATGTGTATTACATGGAGATCTCCGACCGCGACAGCGACGCCGCTTGCCAGACCTGGTGTCAGAACTACGGCGTGGAGTATCCCACCATCGCCGGCACGGCGGGCGGAAGCGGCATCTGCAACCAATATGGTATCGGATACTTCCCCACCGTCATCCTCATCGCGCCCGACCGCTCCATCGTCATCAACGACTTGTGGCCTATCAACAACGCCCAAACCGTCATCACCGCCTTGGAGAACCAAGGCGTCCAGCAGCACGACTGCACGACGCCTGTCACCGATATCATGCCTGACTTCACCGCGCCCGACATCGACGGCAATGAGATCCACCTCTACGACATCCTTGACGGCGGACAGGCGGCGCTGCTCTACTTCTTCCTCACTGGCGACGAGTTCAGCCAGACGCCCATGCCTGACGTGACCGAGGCTTACCAGCTCTACGGATGCAATGCCCACGACGTATTCTTCATGGAGATCACGCCCAACGGCCACGACGATGCATGCCAAGCCTGGGTGGAGCAGTTTAACGTAAAATTCCCGACCATCAGCCGCGACGGAGGCGGCAACGACATTGCCCAAGCCATTCCGGTAGGTTTCTACCCCACCATCATGCTGGTCCGTCCCGACCATGAGATTGCCATGCGCGACATCTATCCGCCTACGCTTGAGCAAATCAACTCGGCGATGACTGGCGAAGGCTATGGACAATTCCCTTGTGCCGAAGAGACGCTTACGTTTAGCGTGGATACGGTAAATATCGTTGACAATCAGTATGAGATTAATTGGATTACTGTGTACAATAACACAGCTGAAGATGCTTTGGTTACCAGTGTGTGTGACCAATACGAAATGTTGGCTTTCACTTTGGATGGTAATAGCGACTTCTTCTGTTATGACCCAATTGAAATCGTCATTCCCCAAGGCGAATCCGTTGAATTAGGTTTTGTTTGCAACATCATCGCAAAGAATACTATTCTGTCGGATGTTGTTACTTTGTCCAGCAATCTTCCCGATGTCAGTTTTGTAGTGATGCTTGAAGATGTTTGGTCGGTGGATGAAAACGGGGCTTCGACTACCCTCTTCCCCAATCCCGCCAACGAAAGACTTACCTTGAAGGGTGAGCGCCTCGACAAGGTGAGCGTTTATAACGCTCTCGGCCAGAAGATGGATGAGTTCAACACTGAAGGCAGCGAGCTGAGCATCAACACAACGAGATATCAGAGCGGCGTATATTTCATTAAAGTCAATGAAAAAACGCTGCGTTTTGTGGTGAATCATTAACATTTTTCACAATTTTCTGATAAAAACCGTTTCAAAATGAAACGGTTTTTTTCTTTTTTTATATGTTTTTTTTTTAAAAAAAATTCGTAATATATTGATTTTTCGAAAAAATGATGTAATTTTGCATTACGTAAAGTCCGTAACGGAAATTCCGTAACATAAAAAATGAAATACTATGAAAAGAAAACTCCCAAACCCGTTTTTGTATCAAGGGTACGAGAGTCCTGAATATTTCTGTGACCGTGTTTCGGAAACGGAGCAATTGGTTGCACATCTTCACAATGGGCGCAATGTCACCTTGATTTCTCCCCGAAGGATTGGCAAAACCGGATTGATACAAAATGCCTTCTACCGTCTCAAGGAGCAGGACAAAAACGCAATTTGTCTATACCTTGACATTTACCCAACCAAAAGCCAGGCAGAAATGGTGAAACTGTTGGGCGAAGCCGTCATCAACGAGGTGATGTCAAAGAACAAATCGTTGAAACGGAAGGCTTTGGAGTTTTTCAGTGCCTGGAAACCCGTGTTCGGCCTGGATCCGCTGACCGGTTCCCCCACGCTATCCATCAACATCGAGCCACGCCAGTCCGATATGACCTTAAAGGGCATTTTCGAGTACCTAAAAACACTAAATAATGACGTATTCATTGCCATCGATGAGTTTCAACAGGTGGTTGAATATCCAGAATTCAGCACCGAGGCCTTGCTTCGCTCGCATATCCAGTTTGCGCAGAATGTCCATTTCGTTTTCTCAGGCAGCAAACAACACCTGATGGCCGAGATGTTCAGCTCACCACAACGGCCTTTCTTCCAAAGCACCGAGACC
Organism: Bacteroidales bacterium; assembly: GCA_017394865.1. Taxonomy (GTDB): domain Bacteria; phylum Bacteroidota; class Bacteroidia; order Bacteroidales; family F082; genus Limimorpha. The sequence continues at coordinate 74,788 of JAFPWT010000012.1, read as the reverse complement.
ATGGGGCTGCTCCCGCTGGATGAAGAAATCTATTACAATTTTGCCAATCATTTCTTTCTGGATAAAAAAGGCATTCTCGACCGGCAGGTTTTCCATGATTTGTATGAGCGTTTCGATGGCTACACCGGATACATCCAAGCGGTCCTAAACCGACTTTATGAGGGGAATCGTAAAGTAACGAATCCAGACCAAGTTCTAGAAGCGATTCGATTGGTGCTATTGGGTAAGGCTATCCAATACGAAAGCATCGTTCAGTTTCTTACCGAAAACCAGTTTGCGCTTCTCAAAGCCATCGCCCGCGAAAGGAAGGTCAGCCAACCCACCTCACAAGAATTTATCCGAAAACACAACCTCCCCGGTGCCAGTAGTGTTCAAACCGCCTTGGAGGCCCTGATCAATAAGGAATTGGTGTATTCGCTTCCCGACGGGTATATTATCTATGATCGTTTCTTTGACCTATGGTTACTAAGATTTCCAAATAACAACTAATACCTTTAAATAATGAAAATCAATATCCTTCGTTCCTCTTTCCAAACCGACGAATTCGTTTGGAATGAATATTCAGAACTGATTCAACGACTGAAAAACGAATGCCGGGCTGAGATCACCATTATCGGTGATGAGACGCCGTCACCACAAACGATGTCGAATGTGGTGATGATCGCCACCGGTGGGGTGGAAAATCTGTTCAAAAAACTATTCACCGGCAATGGCCCTGTGACGTTGATCGCCGACGGACGCAACAACTCGCTGGCCGCGGCATTGGAGATATTGACCTGGCTGGAGACGCAAGGCGTTGAGGGACGGATTTTGCATGGGACGAATGACGAGATCGCATCGGCCCTTGTAGAGACGTGGCGCGCCACGTCTCTACAAACGGGAACAACCCCATTATTAAACGGCACCCGCATCGGGCTGTTTGGGCAACCCTCTGACTGGCTGATCGCCAGCGGCGTAGATCGTAATTATCTTCTGGAATATTTCGGGGTGGAGACCGTCGACATTGACCTGCAACGCTTGATTGACGGCATCAAGGCGATGCCGCAAACCGAGGCCGAGAAGGTGGCGCAAGGCATCATGAATCGCGCCACCGGCATGAAGGAGCCTTCGTGCGACGACATGGCTGAAGCCGCCAAGGCTTATCTCGCCATCAAGAAGATCTGCCAAGAAGAACGGCTCGACGCCATGACGATTCGCTGTTTCGACATTGTAAAGACATGTAACACAACGAGTTGTATGGCGTTGGCACTGCTTAACGATGAGGGCATCGTGGCAGGATGCGAAGGCGACATGCAGACGCTGATGAGCATGTTGCTGGTGAAGAAACTCTGCGGTGAAGAAGCCTTCATGGCCAACCCATCGCAACTCACCGAAACGACCACCATGCTGGCCCATTGCACCATCCCGCTTCAGCTATGCGACGACATCACCTTACGTTCCCACTTCGAATCAGGCCTCGGCGTAGCCATCCAAGGCATGCTGCCGCTGACAGATTACACCATCTTCAAATGGGGCGGCCCGCGTTTGGATCGCTATTTCGTGACCGAAGCACAAGCGGTGGAAATGCCCTACAGCAACCATTTCTGCCGCACGCAGATCACCTTGAATGTTGATTTGAAGCCGTATCTGCTACAGCATTCTATCGGAAACCATCATGTAATCATCAAAGGCCGGCACGCGGAGGAGATTAAAAGGTTTATGGATTGTTACGGGGCGTTACCTATTTTCGTAAAACAATCCTAAAGGTCGTCCCTTGACCCACCACAGAAGATTTCACAAAGATCTTACCTTTGTGGTATTCCTCGATGATACGTTTCGCCAACGAGAGACCCAGTCCCCAGCCGCGTTTCTTGCTGGTATAACCTGGGTTGAACACCTGTTTGAACATCTTTTTCGGGATGCCCTTGCCCGTGTCGCTCAAGTCGATGGTCACCTCGTCGGATGAATCCATCAAGGCCAGCGTGATCTTGCCGTGGTCACCCATAGCGTCGATGGCGTTCTTCGTCAAGTTCTCCAACACCCAACGGAAGAGCGAGGGCTCCAATGGCAGCACCAGTGACGCTGTCGGCAGCTGGATGTCGAACTCGAATTTCTTGGAGAAACGGTGCTGGAGGTAATCCATGGTATCGTTGATGACCGGGATGATATCGGTAGGCTCCAGGACGGGCACCGAGCCGATCTTCGAGAAGCGGTCCGTCACCACCTGAAGGCGGTCGATGTCCTTCTCCATCTCCTCAGTACCAGGAAACGGCTCCTCCTGCATCTTGAGCAGCTCCACCCAACCCATCAGCGACGAGATGGGGGTTCCCAGTTGATGGGCAGTTTCCTTGGCCATGCCTGCCCACACCTGGTTCTGCTCCGAGCGGCGCGCCCAGCTGAAGAGCAGGTAAGCGATCAGCAGATAAAGCGCGATGACGATGAACTGAAGGATGGGAAAATACTTCATCTGTTCGATGAGGTCGGAGGTGCGGTAGAAAATCTTGGCCTTACCCGTGTTCATGAAATCGATCTCTAACGGGTCATTTTCAGAGCGCATCACCTCAAGTTGATGACGAACGTAGTTGGTGTCCTGTATCATCGTAGAGTCAAGGTTGCCGTAACTTAAGATACGGTTTTCATTTGCGTTGGTGATGATGACTGGCGCACCAACAGAGTTCAGCGTGATCTCCTCCAGGAAGTGGTTGATCATATCCTCGAGCACCGCCTTCAACTCCGTGTAGATCATTGACTGGTTATAATAAAGCCACTGAACTTCCCCGTAGCCTGGGTCGATCTTGATGGGCTTGAATTTTGCGTATGCCGACTTCATCTCGGCATCGAATTCCTTTTTATCTTTCTGATCTTCAGGAAGATTATTTGAAAAAAGGATCTTCCCGTTGTTATCCGTGATGACCAGTGGGATGCTGATGTTGTTTTTGATAATCTCGAGATAGATACCCGTGTTCGCATCGCTGCTGAAGTCGAGCACTTCGCGGTAGGCCTGTGCCAGCAGATCTACCCGCAATTGTTCCTGTTCACTGACTTTGGAGAAGAACTCCTCGGTCGACTTCATCATGCCCGCATGTTGCTCCATGGCGGCGGCCCACATCTTCACCTGGTTGGTCTCCTGTTCGGCGATCGACTTCACCAGGTAGTTGGTATACCACAGCGAGGCGCCCACAATAAGGAGCGCCACCACGGCGAGGACCCATTTCCAGCGTTTTTTATTGGTGTAGAGATTCATATTCACTAAGGAATAACGTCAAACAACGCGAAAAATTACATGGGCAAAGTTACGGATTTCTCCGAAAACCACATCTTTTTTTCAATCTCTCTTCAATTCACACAAACCGCCCTTGTTACCCACAACAAAGTCGATGGGAGAATTGTTGCCTTGGACGAGGCGGGAGAGGTAAAGTGGCTCGCCGAGGATGAACAGGCTGCAACAGAAGGTATCGCCGACTTTGAGTTTGGAGTTTTCGGCCTCCTCCACGACGAACTGCTCTTTGCCCAGATAGCGGAAGGTGCAACGGCGATTGGGCCTCCACGACACCTTGACAAGGTCGCCTTTTTTGAGCTCACTGGCTTTGATGTGCGGCGACAGCACCTCATCGGAGTTGCCTTCCTGGCTGATGCTCTCTACAAACTCTTCCCAATTGGTAAAACCAAGAAAACGAGACAATATCTCCAATGTGCTGTTACGGGTTTTGTCGGCACCCTCGATGTAACCCCAGAGGCGTTTCAGGGTAGTGGGACTCATGGTCTCATGTGTGTGATCCCAAACGGCACCGCTGAGGAAGATGAAGTCGGTGGGGGTCTTCATCTTACGCTTCACACTGGCCTCAATTTGCTTTTTGAGTTCGGCTATTTCGGGACTGGTCTTATTCATGCTGCAAAATTGAGACTTTTTTCGGATTAAATTTGGTCCTTGTTAGTCCTTTTTGTAGCAATGGCAAAAAAAACATTATCTTCGCAGCAAAATCAGATGATGACCGACGAAATCAGCACATCGGGGCCCCTTAACGGGCAGTTTCTCTCGACCGACGAGGCACTGACCTCGTATGAGCCGTTGGCGAGCCGTGGCTTCAACCAGTTGGTGAAGGTACAGCGGCAGGGTCGATGGTTCCTGCTGAAAGGCCTGAAGCCGGAGTTCCAACAACAGCCCGTCTATCTGGAGCTGCTGAAGAAGGAATATGCCTTGATGGTGCAGCTCGACCACCCTAACATCGTGAAAGCCTACGCCAAGGAGGTGAATGACAAGCTGGGGCCCTGCATCGTGATGGAATACATCGACGGTGTGAAGCTTGATGAGTTTCTTGCCGGCAAACCTCCGCGGCAGGCCCGACGCAAGGTGGTGGACCAGTTGGTGGATGCCTTGTCCTACCTCCACAGCAAGCAGATCCAGCACCGCGACCTCAAGCCGAGCAACATTCTGGTCACCCGCAACGGCAACAACGTAAAGATCATCGACTTCGGGCTTTCCGATGCCGACGACTACGCCGTTTTGAAGCAATCGGCAGGCACCTTGTCGTATATGGCGCCAGAACAAATGGAGCAAAGCCAGAAACTGGATTGTCGCGCAGACATTTATTCCTTGGGGTTGCTGTTACGCCTAATTTTCCCTCACCGTTACCGCTTTATTGAGGCCAAGTGTATGCGGAAAAATCCCGAGCGGCGCTATGCCGACATGGAAGCGGTACGCAAGGCCTTGGAGCGGCATGACCGAAGAGCAAGAACGCTCCCTTTATTGGTAGTTCTGTTGCTTGCCTTGTTGTATGGTTTTCTATTGAGCAATCGTATCGCCCAACAACAGATAACATCTGATAACTTAACCATCGAATCGTCTTCACCTTTTCTTAATAATCAATATTTTAAAGATTACGTTGATAATGTTGTAATATGGCAGGTTAACACTATGATTCATCCGATTTTAATAGAGGCCGAACAGGGGAATGAATACAAGGAAGTGTTGGTGGAAAGACTGTCGCACATTAGTGCAGACATAAAAGCACTGCTCCACGAGAAGGGTTGCCTTTATCCAGAAAACAGCCAAGAAAGTCTGGAACTCATTACTCAAACTAGAAAACGCCAAAAGGAATTTGAAAGAATAGTTTTGGACCAAATCAATGCTCATTGCAGGTCGTATAAGGAAGACTTTCAAAAACATCAGATCAGCCAAACGGAATATGACAGTTTGGAATGGCTCATTTCGCCAAGGATCATCACCATGCCTATAGATGACATTACCCCCACTGAAGCGACCGGCGGCATCGATGTGCTTGAAAAAGGTTATTATGGAGGCATGGAGTTAGGTCTCTGTTGGGACATGCTTCATAACCCAACCATCAAAGGCAGGCATTCCAGCTGCGACCCAGTTTCAGGCCGTGTTGTCATGAGTAGACTCATCCCCAATACTACCTATTTTGCAAGAGCTTTCGTGACCAATACAGCCGGCACTTTTTACGGCAACGAGATGACGTTTACCACCTTGCCCTCCGACTCCATCATTCCATTGCCCGAAGGCGCTTTGCCAGGCCTTTTTTCCGTAAGTGAAGGCCGGCAGGTACATTTTTCAAAAGGCAACCTGCAGTATCAGGCTTCGACGGGAACCTGGCGTTTCGCGGAGCATCAGTATGATTTTGTCGGGAAAGACAACGAGAAGATTTCGGAATCTTTTGCGGGTTGGATCGACTTGTTCGGCTGGGCCACAAGCGGTTACGACCACGGTGCGGTGAACTGGCAGCCTTGGAGCAGCAACCTGGTTGCTAAAAGCGATCCCTTGCATTATGCCTACGGCGATGTATCGTATAACCTCGATGACCTGACGGGACAGGCCGACTGGGGCTACAACGCCATCTCGAACGGTGGCAACAAAGAGAACATCGGTTGGCACACGCCAAGCCGCGACGACTGGATGTACCTGCTCTTTGTACGCAACACGGCATCGGGAGCGCGTTTTGCCAAGGCCGTGGTTGGTGGCACAAACGGCTTGGTGTTGCTGCCCGACAATTGGCGCGTCGCTACCTATCAACTGAATTCTGTCAATAATGCTGAGTTGGGATACAACACCAATATTATCAGTCTTTCCGACTGGCAACAAGTGTTGGAGCCTTTAGGAGCGGTGTTTCTACCCGAGGCAGGCGTACGTACCATCGATGGAGTATTTTCGGACGCAGGGTATTATCAAACCTCAAATCATACTATCGAAAAAGTCTATCAGATGAGTTTTGGGTATGGATGTACTGGCATATATCTTGCCGGCCATCGTGGCGACGGTCAGTCGGTGCGGTTGGTGAGGGAGGTGGAATAAGAGGAATAAAAAAACAGACCCGACAGCTTGACGGATCAGAGGCTGCCGGGAATCAACGATGCAAAAGTACGCATTTATTTTTAATAACACAAGTTTTTTGCAATTTATTTTACGTTTTTATAAATTATTAATTCTGCTACATGCATCACTTACATGATCTAGTCCAAACATTAAGGAAGACCCATTAATATCCATCCAACTCAAAAGCCGCATTATTCGTGCGTATTGATTTAAAGCGTATGACGTGTCAATAATTGGATTGGGTCGGCGGAAACAAATCGGTTCATGGTGAGCTATACGGTTTCGAAGTTTGTTAATATAGTCCAATTCCTGAAACACATACGAATTGTCAAAACGATGCTGGCGTGTTGAGGTTGGCTTTTTAGGAAAAATGTGTAGAAGAGTCTGGCCCATCAATGAATAGATGGCGTTTGAGAACATATATTTCCACACTCCAAATTCCAGCCCGGATAAAAGTTTTGAATGGGTATAAGTCCCGTTATGTACCTGTTCATTATAAACGTTCTCGATTATTTTACGAGTTTTTTCTACGCGAATGTCATAAAACAGGGCTCCACCAGGCAGGATGGCATCACGAAGCCAGTCCCCTCCGTGCAGCGCTATCATCTGTTGATCTATCCGATTCCGTAAAGTCACCTCAAAACAACTGACGAGGGTGAACATTTCCTGCGAGAGTCTTAAATTATAGCGATATAGTGTCATGGCTCTTCGTTTGTCACCATTGCATGCTGCGATATATCTGCTTATCCTTTCTAAAGAGAAGGCGTTTTCAAAATCTCTATAATTCATAATTTATTATTAGTTTGTTTTATTTTCAGAGCTTTAATCATGGCAAAAGTACAATATTATTTTTGATTATCATAACATTTTAGCGTATTAATATTTTCAATTTTAAAAAGTATTTATACCTATTATATTAATAATAATTTCTTTTACTTCATAAACAAGGACCAACAAGGACCAGCTGGAATCGGATTTTTTTTAATTTCTTTGCAGCCGCAAAAAAGCGGTCGTTTTTACTACGGATATAACTCGCTTTCAAGAACTTGGAATATTATTCAATCACCTTAATAAAACAATTAAAATGATCAAAAAATTACAGAACAAAACACTTAAACCTCTCTTTCTAACCCTACTTCTAGGCATTTTAGGGTCATTGAACCTTTTTTCCCAGACTGTTCCGACAGGTGCTATTAATGGCTTGTTCTCAGTGAGTGCATCGCAACAAGTGTATTTCTCTAAAGGCAACCTTCAGTACATCGGCAGTGCCAGCTCACCATACTGGAAATTTGCTGATCGACAATGGGATTATCTTGGGGATAACGGACAAGGCAGCACCAATCCGAATGTTGACCGTGACCTCTTCGGTTGGGGCACAAGCAGATGGGATAACGGCAACACTTATTATCGTCCTTGGGACACAGACTTTTCTGATGGTTGTTTGTATGGCCCCCCTGGCTCATATAATTTGACTGATTCTTATGCCAATGCAGATTGGGGTGTGTATAATCCCATCAGCAACGGTGGCAACCAAGCCAATCTATGGCGCACGTTGACCAAAAACGAAAGGAATTATGTCTTTAACACTCGCACAACCAATTCAGGCATCCGCTACGCCAAAGCCAACGTGAACGGCGTGAACGGCGTAATCCTGCTACCCGACAACTGGAATACATCTTATTATACGCTAAACAACTCCAACAGCACAAAAGCCAGTTTCAACAGCAACACAATAAGCTATTCTACTTGGACGAACTCTCTTGAAGCACATGGTGCGGTCTTCCTGCCGGCAGCGGGTGTCCGGAACCATAATGACGTCCTCGATGTTGGTTCATACGGCAGCTATTGGACGGCCTCGTACTACGATCAGGGCGATGCGTATTCCGTAATTTTCATGGACTGGGACCTCTACACTGACACCTATAGCCTCCGAAAAAGCGGTCGGAGCGTTCGCTTAGTATGCCCTGCCGTGAATTCTGCACAGAGCAATACGATAAACGTATCGGCCAGTCCGAGCGCTGGAGGAAGTGTTTCAGGTTCGGGAACCTACAACAACGGTTCATCGTGTACGCTTACTGCAACACCCGCCACAGAATATAAATTCACAAGATGGACACAGAATGGCATTCAGGTTTCTACCAACGCCTCCTATACATTTACTGTTTTTGCATCTGGTTCTTACGAGGCAGAGTTTACCAAGGACGTTATCACTTTTGCCGATGCCAATGTGAAGGCCCTCTGTGTGGCCAACTGGGACACCAACGGCGACAACGAGTTGAGTTATGTCGAAGCTGCTGCCGTGACCGACTTGGGTTCTGTCTTCAAAGGTAACACTAATATTACTTCTTTCAACGAGTTGGCGTATTTCACGGGAGTAACTACAATTGCCAATAATGCGTTTCAAAATTGCACCAACTTGACCTCGGTGAGAATCCCCAATTCCGTGACTTCAATAGGTAACTCTGCTTTTAGTGGTTGCACTAGATTAACCTCTGTCACCATCCCCAATTCCGTAACTTCAATAGAGAATTACGCTTTTTATGGTTGTGCCGGATTGACTTCTGTGACTATCCCCAATTCCGTAACTTCAATAGGTGGTAATGTATTCAATGGATGCTCTAGTATAGTGGCTATTGCAGTGGAAGCAGGCAACAGTTACTATGACTCACGTGACAATTGCAATGCAATTATCGAAACCAATACCAACACACTGATAACAGGTTGTAATAACACTATTATCCCGAATACAGTAACCTCAATAGGTTATGCTGCTTTCTTTGGCCGCACCGGATTAATCTCCGTCACCATCCCCAATTCCGTGACTTCCATAGGGGATTATGCTTTCAATGGCTGCACTGGATTGACCTCCATTACCATTCCCAATTCCGTGACTTCTTTAGGTGATTATTCTTTCGTTTCCTGCAGAGGATTGACCTCTATGACCATCCCAAATTCCGTGACTTCGATAGGTCCATCTACTTTCGCTTCCTGCACCGGTTTGACCTCCGTCACCATCCCCAATTCCGTGACTTCATTAGGTAATTCAGCTTTCTATCGATGCACCGGTTTGACTTCCGTCACCATCCCCAATTCCGTGACTTCAATAGGTCAATCTGTTTTCAAGGACTGCAGTAGCCTTTCCGAGGTCTATTACAATGCCACAAACTGTACAAATTTAACTAGTGGCTTAAATGCCCCTTTTCAAAGTTGTGGTGGTAAACTAATCATAGGCGACAATGTGGAACGCATCCCTAATAATATGTTTTATCGAGCGGGCTTCACGGGTTCATTGGTCATCCCCAACTCAGTCACTTCCATTGGATCTGGTGCGTTTCAGCAATGTACCAGCTTGACCTCGGTGGTCATCCCCAGCTCAGTCACTTCCTTCGGATACAGTGCATTTTATTCTTGCACCAGCCTAACCTCTTTATTTATTTTAAACGAAGTACCACCAACTCTGGGCTACGAGGCTTTTCAAAATGTTAACACATCTATACCCGTTAATGTGCCATGTGATGCGGTTGAGACCTACACTAACGCAGCCTGGGGTGGTTTTAACAATTTCTCTTGTTCAAACATCAACTTTACCGATACTAACGTAAAAACCCTTTGCGTGGATAATTGGGACACCAACAGCGACGGTGAACTGAGCCTCGGCGAGGCTGCTGCCGTCACCGACTTGGGAACGGTATTTCAGAACAAGACCATTACCTCTTTTGATGAGCTTCAATATTTCACAGGATTGACTACGATAAAAGCTCAAGCTTTTAGAGATTGCCTAAAACTGACCTCAATAACAATCCCAAATTCCGTGTTATCCATCGAGGAATTTGCCTTTGCATCCTGTCAGAAATTGGCCTCAATAGAGATACCAAGTTCTGTAACCTCCATTGGAAGAGGCGTTTTATACAATAGCTATTTGTTGGAACAAATTGTTGTTAGTTCGGATAATCCCGTCTATGATTCTAGGAATAATTGCAATGCCATCATCAAAACCAGTACAAACGAATTAATTGAAGGATGTAAAAACACCATCATTCCTAACACAGTAACTTCAATTGGTGACTATGCACTTGGTTGCCAGGGCTTAACCTCTATAGAGATCCCTCATTCCGTGACTTCCATCGGAGAAGGGGCCTTTAATTGTTGTTTATTATTGACATCGGTAGTGATTCCCAATTCAGTAACCACCATGAAAAGTTCGTTTAATAGTGGTGGTTTACGTACAGTAATCATGGAAGGAGATTGTCCTAACATTTCAATAGGTAGTCCATTTCATAACATCAATGGTTTCATCTATGTGCCCTACGAATACATCAGTAATTACAAAAGCAATCCGTTGATGGGTTATGATCCAAACGTGACGAATAAAATCAAAGGCTGGCTGCAAACCACCATCGATGGTTACGGCGACAGTCAGAATAGCGACCACTGGTGTTTCATCGCTTCGCCACTCACAGCCGCCACCGACCCAACAACCATTGACGATATGATTGCGACAACAGCAACCGAGTATGACCTCTACCGTTTCAACCAAGCAGGTAGCGACGGCGAGTGGGAGAACTACAAAGTGCATGGCTTCGACCTCACCAATGGCCAAGGCTACCTCTATGCCAATAAGTCTAATATGAATCTGATGTTCAAAGGCGACTTCAACGAAAACACCACGCAAAATGTTCCGCTTACCTACGTGTCAGGGACGCGTTATGCCGGCTACAACCTCGTGGGCAACCCCTTCCCGGTGAACGCCTACTCCAGCAGACCCTATTACGTGATGAACTCCAACGGTGATGCTGTGATCGCCAACGCAATCTCTACCAACGAGCCCATCGCTCCTTGCATGGGTGTCATCGTGCAGGCTATGGAGAACGAAAACAACCCCACCGTAACTTTCAGCACTTCGTTACCTTCAACTTCCAACAAAGGCAACATCAATATCGCACTCAGCCAACAGGTGAACCGCGGCAACGCCACCATCGACAGAGCCATCGTCAGCTTCAACGATGGCGACCAACTGGGCAAGTTTGTACTGAATGAGAAGAACACCCAAATCTACCTCCCGAAAAACGGCAAGGATTACGCCATCGCCAACGCCGAAACGACGGGTGAAACGCCTCTCAACTTCAAGGCCACACGCAACGGCGAATACACCCTCACAGTGAATCCCGAAAACGTGGAAATGGAATACCTGCACCTCATCGACAACCTCACCGGCAACGATGTGGACCTGCTGGCCACCCCAAGCTACAACTTCCAAGCAAGGACAGACGACTATGCCAGCCGCTTCCGCCTGGTATTCAGCGCCAACAGCATCAACGAAAACAACGCCGAACCCGACAACGACTTCGCCTTCATCAGCAACGGCCAACTCGTTGTCAACAGTGAAGGAACCCTCCAAGTCTTCGATGCCCTCGGTCGCCAACTTTATGTCAAGGAACTGTCAACGGCCAACTACCAGCTGCCTATCGTCACCTCTCCTGGTGTATATGTCCTGCGCCTCATCAACGGCGAGAATGTCAAGACCCAGAAAATTGTTGTCAAGTGAAGAGTTAAAAGTTAAGAGTTAAAAATTAAAAACAATCATATCATGAAGAAACTATTTTTAACAATCGCAATCATCCTTGGAATGAGCCTTGGCGCTTTTGCCCAAGAGCGCGGCGGTGGCTTGTTTGGCAAAGGCCCTCAGTACGACGGCTTCGAAAACCAATACGGAGAATCCCGCACTGAAGGTCTCATCAACCTGCCCAACGCCCATGGCGAGGCCAACGACGTTCAGGCTCCTCTTGGCAGCGGCGCCCTCCTGCTCATCGGCTTTGGAGCGGCTTACGCCCTGAAAAAGAGAAAAAAGTAAAGATTGAAATATCATTAACCCCTGGCGTGGGCCTCTCATGGGCTCACGCTGTTTTTTTTATTACAATCGGTGAAAGTTGTTTCTCATCGCTATCGGGATTTCGCCGTTGTTTTCCACGTATTAATTTATTTTATTAATTCCATAAAACGATTTCCTATAAAATAATATCAAAAAAACTTGCGTAGTCTAATTTTTTGGTTTACCTTTGCAGAAATTTTAAAGCATAAACCATGGAAAAAGACAGCAATTGCATCCGCTTCGACTGGGCCGCCAAATACATTCTTCGCAACAAAGCCGACTTCGTTATCCTCGAAGGGTTCGTCTCAGCCATCCTAGACGAAAAGATCACCATCATGCAACTTCTGGAAAGCGAAAGCAACCAGAAGACAAAAGACGACAAATACAACCGCGTTGACATCAAAGCCATAAATAGCAAGGGCGACATCATCCTCATTGAAATTCAGCAAAGTACGGAACTGTATTTCCTTCAACGTGTCCTCTTTGGGGTAGCCAAAACCATTACCGAACACATCAAACTGGGAAAGAACTATCGCGATGTGAAAAAGGTGTATTCCATCAATGTCCTATATTTCGACTTCGGGGAAGGGGAGGATTATCTCTACCACGGCAGCAACTCCCTCATCGGCGTCAACACCGGCGACCAACTCAAAGTCACCGCCACCGAACAAGAGGGCATAAAGACCATCCTTTCAGAAAAAATCTTCCCCGAATACTATATTCTCCGTGTTGAGAAGTTTGACCAAGAGGAGGCTCATTCGGCTCGCGAAGAATGGATGCGCTACTTGAATTGGGGGTATATCGATCCGAACACCAAAGTTTACGGTTTGAAGGAGGCCTTTGAAAAGCTACAGGAACTGAAAATGACCGTCAAGGAGCGCAAAGCCTACGAAGAACATCTAGAAGCCATCATGTACCAAAACGATGTGCTCGGCGCCGCCCGACGCGACGGACGCATCGAAGGACGGAAAGAAGGGCGGAAAGAAGGTCGTATCGCTGGACGAAAAGAAGGAAGCAAAAAAAAGGCGCTCGAGATCGCCCGAAATCTCAAAGCCCTTGGCCTTGACGATGAAGCCATAACCGAAGTCACCGGGCTGATGCAAGAAGAACTCCTTTAACACAGACAACCTCCGGCGTGAGCCCACGAGAGATACACGCTGTTTTTTTATTTCTTTGTTTCGCAACGGTTTTGGAGAATTGTTTATTTTTGCAGGTTATTCTGACAAAAAGCATCTTTTATGGATTACAACTTTACCGAGATCGAGAAAAAATGGCAGCAATATTGGCGCGACCAGAAAGTGTATAAGGTTTATATTGACCACGATAAGCCGAAATTCTACGTTTTGGACATGTTCCCCTACCCCTCCGGCGCGGGACTGCATGTGGGTCACCCGCTGGGCTACATCGCCTCTGATATCTACGCTAGATACAAACGGCTGAAAGGCTTCAACGTGCTGCACCCGATGGGCTACGACGCCTACGGTCTACCAGCCGAGCAATATGCCATCCAAACCGGCACCCACCCCGCCGTGACCACCGAGAAGAACATCAACCGCTATCGCGAGCAGATGGACAAGATCGGATTCAGCTACGACTGGGACCGCGAGGTGCGCACTTCCGATCCGGCCTATTATAAATGGACCCAGTGGACCTTCCTCCAGCTGTTCAACTCTTTCTATTGCAACGGCTGCCAGAAGGCCCAACCCATCAGCAAACTGATTCATCGCTTCGAGGAAAAGGGAACAGAGGGCCTCAACGTGGCCGAGAGCAAGCCACTTTCATTTACTGCTGAAGAATGGAAGGCCATGAGCGAGAAGGAGCAACAGGAAGTGCTGATGAACTACCGTCTCGCCTACCAGGCTGAAGCCTTGGTGAACTGGTGCCCGAAACTCGGCACCGTGCTGGCCAACGACGAGGTGGTCGACGGCCTCTCCGTCCGTGGCGGCTACCCCGTGGTGCGCAAGTCGATGAAACAATGGCTGCTCCGCATCACCGCCTATGCCGAACGTCTGCTCACCGGCCTGGAGACCGTGGAATGGAGCGAGTCGGTGAAGGAAGTGCAGCGCAACTGGATCGGCAAGTCCATGGGCGCTTCCGTCATCTTCAAAGTCGAAGGAAAAGACATTGATTTGGAAGTGTTCACCACCCGTGCGGACACCCTGTACGGCACCACCTTCATGGTGCTGGCACCCGAGCACGAGCTGGTGAGCGAGATCACCACCCCTGAACAACGCTCCGAGGTGGAGGAATACATCACCCGCACTAAGAACCGCAGCGAACGCGAGCGCATGGCTGAGGTCCGAAAGGTGAGCGGCGCCTTCACGGGAGCCTACGGCATCAACCCCATCACGGGAGCCAAGCTGCCCATCTGGATTGCCGATTACGTGCTCATGGGCTATGGCACCGGCGCCATCATGGCCGTGCCCGCCCACGACAGCCGCGACTTCGCCTTTGCTCGTCACTTCAACCTGCCCATCATCCAAGTGGTGAAGAAACCCGGTACTGAGCCGACGGATCCCGCCACTTGGGAAGAGAGCTTCGATGCCAAAGACGGCGAATTGGTCAACTCGGGCTTCCTCAACGGTCTGACCGTGAAGAAAGCCATCGAGCGAATGATCCAGGAGCTGGAAAAACTCGGCGTAGGCACCGGCAAAACCAACTATCGTCTCCGCGATGCCATCTTCAGCCGTCAGCGCTACTGGGGCGAGCCCTTCCCCATCTACTACAAGGACGGGATGCCCTATGCCATGGACGAGTCGAAACTGCCTTTAGAGTTGCCTAGCATCGATGAATACAAGCCCACCGAGACCGGTGAGCCGCCTTTGGCCCGCGCCAAGAACTGGGTCACCGAAGAGGGCTACCCCATCGAGACCAACACCATGCCAGGCTTCGCCGGTTCGAGCGGCTACTACTACCGCTACGAGGATCCGCACAACGACAAGGAATACTTCAGCCGCGAAGCCAACGACTACTGGCAGAACGTCGACCTCTATATCGGCGGCGCCGAGCACGCCACCGGCCACTTGATCTACAGCCGTTTCTGGTGCAAGTTCCTGTATGACATCGGATTAGCCTGCAAGGAAGAGCCTTTCCAAAGGATGATCAACCAAGGCATGATCCAAGGTCGCTCCAGCTTCGCCTACCGTGTCAACATGGAGAAGATCTGCGAGTACAACGTTTGGAACATCATCAAGGATAAGAAGTTGGGCGTGGAATTCCTAAAGGACTTCAAAGACGGTCGCCGTCGGTTTGACTTCTTCTGCCCCGAGAAAGGCATCCTCATCGAGATCAACCGCATGGGCGCCCTCGAGAAACTGGCTGAGCCTTGGGAAGATTATGCAGCCAGCAAGGGCTACAAGCTCCTGCTGGTACCCATCGTTGACGTGGTGAACGACTATCTCAACGGCACCGACAAGGTGGAGCAGAAGATCAAGGACCTCATCGCTGGTAAGGAGGTTCCCACTTTTGTAGACGGAGAAGCCTACCATGGCGGACCGGTATTCGTCTCCAAAAACATTCCCGACCGTGAGCTGTTCAGCGACCCCATCCACGTGGACATCAACATCGTGCAAAACGACGTGCTTGACGTGGAGGCCTTCCGTGCCTGGCGCGACGACCTGAAGGACGCCCAGTTCATCTTCGAGAAGGACAAGGACGGCAAGGACATCTTTGTCTGCGGTTCGGAGGTCGAGAAGATGTCGAAGTCGATGTACAACGTGCAGAACCCCGATGACATCGTGGAGAAATACGGCGCCGACACCCTCCGTCTCTACGAGATGTTCCTCGGACCACTCGAGCAGTCGAAACCTTGGGACACCCAAGGCATCGAGGGTACCTTCCGCTTCCTGCGCAAGTTCTGGAAGCTCTACACCGACGAGAACAACGAGTTCCGCGTCAGCGACGAGCCCGCCACTGCACCTGAGCTGAAGTGCCTGCACAAGCTCATCAAAAAGGAGGAAGAGGGCATTGAGAGCATCTCGTTCAACACCGTGGTCTCGGCCTTTATGATCGGCGTCAACGAGCTCACTGACCTCAAGTGCAACAAGCGTGAGATCTTGGAGCCCTTGTGTGTGATGATTTCACCTTACGCCCCCCATATTGCCGAGGAACTCTGGCACCTGCTGGGCCACAACGATTCCGTGGTGAAGGCTACCTTCCCCGTTTACGACGAGAGCAAGACCGTGGAAAACAGTTTCAACTACCCGATCAGCTTCAACGGCAAGATGCGTTTCACCATGGAACTGCCTGTGACCATGACTGCCGACGAGGTACAAGCCGCCGTGTTGGCCGCTCCCGAGTCCGCCAAATGGATCGAGGGCAAGCATATCCGCAAGGTGATCTTCGTCCCCAAGAAAATCGTCAATATCGTAATAGGCTAAAAACATGAGTCATATGAAAAAATCACTGTTACTTCTGATGACGCTGGCGACCTTCATCGTGTCGCAAGCCCAATGGGTCAACGACCCGGCAAGCAACACCTTCATCGCCAACACCTCGGCGGATGCTTGCGAAATCTACCTCTCCACCGATCCCGTTTCGGGCAACACCTATATGCAATGGTCGCAGTTTGCCTCCAATGGATGGGTACCGAAAGTGCAACGTCTCAACTTTGCGGGCCAACCCCAATGGGATGCCAGCGGTTTGCAACCGGCATCGCAATACACCCTCCCCTCCTGGTCGAAAGGCTTCGCCATGGTGGCCACGAGCGATGGCGGCATGGTGTCGTGTTTCTCCACCAAAGCCGGACAAAGCGTGGCGGTGAAGATCAACGCCGACGGCACTTATCCCTGGGGTGAGGCTGGCGTCGTGCTGTTCAACGGCCTCGGCGGATCGCGTGTGGAACTTCTCGCAGGCGACGACGGCGGCGTTTGGGCTTTGGCCACCGACAACACCTTCAGCTACCTCTGCTACATCTATCCCAACGGCACCACACAGGCCAACATCACCATCGCCGACGACGGTGGATGGAACTGCACCTTTGGACAGCTGGTTCCGGCTCCCGACGGCAATGTGTTTGTGGTCTACGAAAAAGAACAATATGCATATACCTACTTCTATGAGAAGGATGTTCGCGTGGTGGGCTATCGGAAAGACGGCACCCAGTTCGCGAACGACGTCCAGCTCATGGCGCCCGTGACCATTCCCGGCAGTTACATCCATCACGTGGTGCCCGACGGTTTGGGTGGCGGCTATGTCTACATCTGGCATCCGGCTGGATTGGGCGGCACCCACAACACCTACGTGTTCCACTTCAACCAGAATGGTGCCCCGACCATTTTAGAGACCACCGGCGTACCGGTACATGAGCTTGACCCAAACAATCTCTACCTCGACGCCTACGCCACCGTCGATCCCGACAGCCACGACCTGCTCATCGCCTATCGGCAGACCGATGCTGCCTATCAGGCGGAGAGCAAGATTTACATCAACCGCATCACCGCTTCGGGCGAGAAACTTTGGGGCGACGGACTCCTCGTGGTCGACAACGGCACCATGCACCTCGGCAACATACACATCGACGCCTATGAATACGGAGGAGGCTTCTCGGTGATTTATCACCAGGATGCCAACTCGAACATCGAAGCCAAGGGGTATGACATGGAGGGCAACAACACCTGGAACACCACGATGAGTTCCAGCACCTACAACAAGACCGGCGACGAGAACAGCACCGGATTCCATGGCGGACAGAACATCGTGGCCTGGGTCAACTCAAGCACCGGCGGTCTTTACGGCCAGAACATCGGACAAGACGGCTCGATGGGCCAGATGATACCTCCCACGCCACCTGCGCCCTGCGATCCTCCCACCAACTTCAAGGGCGAGTATTACTATTACGAAGAGGTATTCGGCGCCCGGTTGGAATGGGAAGCCCCCGAAACGACCCCGCTCCATTACAATCTGTATGTGAACAGCTTAAAGGAAGTCATCGAAATCGGTCCCGAATACACCTCCTGGATGGAGAGTCTGGACCCGGGCGACTATGTCTTCCGGCTCACCGCCGTATACGACGACTGCGAGTCAAATTACGCTTTGACCGAGGCTGGCGAGGACTATGTGTTTTTCACCGTGACCTCGTTGGATGAACAAACCGATGGGGAAACCGTAGGCGACGGCAAGATCTACACCATCGACGGACGTTGCCTTGGCACTACCCTTCCGGACAGCTTCCGCGGCATGTATTTCCAAAACGGAAAGAAATACGTGAGATTCTAACGGCAGCGCAACTCGAACACCACCGCGTGTGGGGTTTCAAAAGCATTGGGGAAGTCGATCCGATAACGGTCGGCTTCCTTTTTGATTGTGGCTCTCTGCCGGCAACCCAACACCTTGATCCTACCCGTCCTGAGGTCCATTCCGGGAGCCTCGAACCAATAGGTGTCGGGCACAGGGCTTTCCTGCTCGTCCAGCAGGAAAATGGCATACACCTTATCGCCCTTTTGGGTGAAGCGGAACTTGCCATATGCGAAGGGATAGATGGGACGGGTGCCATAGATGGCCTCGCCGTTGACGTGCATCCATTGGCCGATTTCCTTCATGCGGAGCAGGGCCGTGTCGGGCAGGTTGCCGTCGGCGTCGGGCCCCACGTTCAGGAGGAAGTTGCCGCCTTTGGCCACCACGTCACACAAAAGATGTATTAATTTATTGGTACTCTTGTATTTATCAGTAGAAACATACGACCAAGAGTCGCCCATCGACATGCAGGTCTCCCAGGGGTAAGGCAGGAGGCTGTCGGGAACTTGCTGTTCTGGGGTTTGGTAGTTTTCATACTTCCCTCCTACCGAGCGATCCACGATGATCAAATCGGGATTGTTTTCACGGGCCATGGCAGCGATCTTGGGCATATCTACGTCTTGGATGTAGCCTTGGCAGCCCAGCCAGGGACGGGTCTCGTCGTTTACGCTCCACTCGGGACGCACCCAGCCGCCATCGAGCCAAAGAATGTCGATGTCGCCGTAGTTATGGGTGATCTCTTTGATTTGATTGAAAGTAAAGTCTTTGTATTTCTGGAAACGTTCGGGATACACTGTGGGATCGTAGTTCACGTTACGATCAGGGGTGGCCCATTCGTGTGCCCAATAATCGTCGCAGTGCCAGTCGGGTTTGGAGAAGTAGAGTCCCGTCCAGAAGCCTTTTTTGCGGAAGGCATCCACTACAGCGCCTGTGATGTCGGCTTTAGGATTCGAGGAAAAAGGACAAGAGGGGTCAACAGTAGAATAAGTAGTTTCCTTGGTGTTGAATAGGCAGAACCCATCGTGGTGTTTGGTGGTGAAGACCACGTACTTCATGCCCGCGTCGTAAGCGGCTTCAGCCCATTTATTGGGATCGAAGTTCTTGGGATTAAAGGTTTTATTAAGATTCTGGTAATCAGTCTTATACTGGTAATAATCGGCACCATTGCGGTTGATCCAAGGTTCGTTGCAGATGGACCAGGATTCAACGACTTCCCATTGGGCGTACATGCCCCAGTGCATCATGAAGCCAAACTTGAGGTCTTGCCACTCGCTGATACGGTGGGTGATCACGGGGTCGGTTTCGGGATATTGATCGGTTTGGGAAAAAGAGAGGAGCGACAAGCCCAAAAACAATATCAGGAGATTCAGCTTTTTTAACATAGCGACAGATTTTATCGGGGACAAAGATAATAAAAAACCACGACCTACAGGAATCCTGTCAGTCGTGGTTTATCAATAAAGAGGGTGTTTTTATCTTATGCCCCCATTTTCGTCTTTACATCTTTGGCTTTCACAGTATAGATATTGCCTTTCTCATCGCAGAAGCACATGGTGCCGTTGTGTCGGCTGCGCATGATCACTAGGCGTCTGAAGGATAGGTCGAGGCCGGTCATCAGCATCTTGGTCAGATCGGAGACCTCATTTTTCTTCGCATTCACTTTTACTGTTGTCATATTGTCTGAGTTTTTTAAATTTTTCTTCATTATACACCTTCACCGTGTCGTGGATGTTGCCCTCGGCGATGACTTCGCGGGGCATGACAGAGTTGTCGATCAAGATGAAATAATCGACTACGGGAAGATAGAGTTTAAATAGATTGCGGATGCCTGCTGTATAGCGGCGACGGACGATGAGTTCCTCGACGTTATGTCCACCGTTTTTCACGCGCTCGGCCACGCGTTGCAGGGCGAGTTCGGGGCTTTGCAGCCAGAAATAAAGCAATTTGACGTCGTAGCCTTTCTCCTGGGCGTTTTTTACGAGAGCATGATAGGATTTGGTGGCCAGGGTGGTTTCGATAGCAAAGTCGGCGTCGTGAGCGATGAGTCTTCTTATTCTGGGCAACATCAGCCTAGCGGCAGCGATTTTCGCACTGTCGGGGTTGAGCGGGTTAAGACCTTTGGCCATCTCGTCACAATTAACGAATTCATGGCATTGCAGGGTCTCCGGCAATACCGTCATTGAAGCCGTTGTCTTACCAGCGCCATTACAGCCTGATATGATAAACAGGTTAGGCATGAAATAAAAAAATCTCTCTCGTTTTCAAAAAAAGTCGGGATGACAAGATTCGAACTTGCGGCCTCTTCGTCCCGAACGAAGCGCGCTACCGGGCTGCGCTACATCCCGAAACTTTCAGACTGCAAAAATACGATTTTTTAATAAAGCAAGGAAAAACTTCCCAGTTTTTTTTCAACAAAAAAGGTTCACCACAAGAACGAGATGCCGCAAAGATCCTCAAGCAAAATCTTTAAGCCAATGAGAATCAAAATAATACCACCCACAATCCCAGCTGATTTCTCAAATTTGGAACCGAACACATTCCCAATTCTCACCCCCAGCATCGAAAAGACAAAAGTGGTCAGCCCAATGATTAACACTGACGACCAAATGTTCACCTCCTCCATACAAGCGAAGGAGACGCCCACCGCCAAGGCATCGATGCTGGTGGCGATGGCGAGGAGTAACATGGTTTTGAAACCCAAAGAACCATCTTGAGGCTGATCTTCCTTTTTCGACAAAGATTCGCGGATCATGTTGGCGCCGATGAGGAAAAGCAACCCAAAGGCGATCCAGTGGTCGACCGCCGTGATATATTGCTCAAACTGCGCACCGAGAAAATATCCTATCAACGGCATCAGTGCCTGGAAAAAGCCAAACCAGAGTCCGCAGACCAAAGCCATCTTCCATGAAAACTTCTTGGTGGTCAACCCTTTACAAACCGAAACCGAGAAAGCATCCATCGAGAGGCCAATGCCGATCAGGAGTATTTCTACAAAACTCATCTTCAAAATCTTTGAGGCCGCAAAAATAGTTTTTTTTATCTTTGCCACAAAATTAAACGAATTACTATGAAAAAACATCTACTTATCGCTCTAGCGCTGCTCCTCTCCGTCAGCGCCTTCTCACAGAAAAAAGACATCATCAAGAAAGGCTGGAACTTCGGTCCCCTGCCAGTGGTAGGCTATGATGCCGACCTCGGCTTCCAGTACGGCGTATGCTGCGACATCTTCAATTACGGCGACGGCTCGCGCTATCCCCGCTACAACTACAAGTTCAATGTAGAAGCCTCGCGTTATACCAAAGGCTCTACAGTGCTCCGTTTCTACAGCGACATGCCTTTTGTAGTGAAGGACACCAAGCTCTTCGTCGATGTGACCTACTTCCATGCCAAGAAATACGAGTTTTTCGGCTTCAACGGTTTCGAGGCCAGCGGCTTCGATCCTTATGCTGATCTGGAGGACGTCAAGAGCGGCTATCACTTCATCAACCGCAACCAGTTCCGCTTTGTGGGCAGCATGCAAAGGCCGTTCTTTAATGTACCCAACCTCTACTGGACGGCAGGCTTGGCCTATTATAACACCAAAGTCGACCGCATCAACCTGGAAAGCTACGAAGACCAATACACACTGTATCAGGCCTATACCGCGAACAACATCATCAAGGAAGATGAAGCCCATGGCGGCAACACCACCCAGATCCGCCTCGGCATGATCTACGACAGCCGTGACCACAACAGCGATCCCACCAAGGGCATCTACGCCGAAGCCACTTTAGTCGGCGCTCCCGACATCATCGATCAGAAGGGCTACAGCAACCTGTCGTACACCTTCCTGTGGCGCCAATACATCCCAGTCTACAAAGATAAACTGACCTTTGCCTATCGTTTGGGTGCCCAGAACCGCATTGCAGGCAAAACTCCCTGGTACATGATCAACAACCTGAACACCATGTTCTTCCAGAAGATGTACACCGAAGGTTTAGGTGGCGCCATCACCATGCGTGGTGTAAACCGCAACGGCGTGCTCGGTGAGGGTTTCGCTTTCGGTAACGTAGAGCTGCGCTGGCGCATCGTGGGCTTCCAGTTCATCAACCAGAACTGGCAGGTGGCTTTGAATCCTTTCTTCGATGCAGGTTTGGTGACTCAGAAGTTCCGCGAAGAGGAAATGATGGCGGCTGACATCGCCACCGCGGATACCTACCAAGACCATAAGATTTACAGCGGTGATAACGAGAACGTCCACATGAGCGCTGGTTGCGGCCTCAAGCTCATCATGAACCGCAACCTCATTGTGTCAGTTGATATGGGCAAAGCCCTCGACAAACGCGACGGTGAGAAGCTGAAAACCTTTATCGGGTTTAATTATATTTTCTAAAGAAGACAGAAGTCAGAAGGAAGAAGTCAGAAGAGTTCATTAAGACCTAGGCTCTTGTACTCTTTCCTCAGCTTGCCTTTAAACGCCCAGCGGATGTCGGACACCATGCGGCGTACCAGCTCTTGGTAGTCGTACCAGAAATCATACGAGAAGAACAGCAGCACCATGCCGCCCAAAGCCCAATACCATGGCACCGTGCAAAAGAGGGCTATGGTACCGCCGATGAACACCAACGGTGATAGCAAAAATTTACTGCCGAAGCAGACCGTATTGCTGAAAGCCTTGTCCTTCAGCCGCGATTTTATCACCAACGCAAGCACCCAGATGATAAGGTTCACCGCTGACGAAGCAATGAAATACGGTAAGCCGATCACAGCCAGCAAGATCTTCCACAATGAGTTCAGCAAAGGATATTTCTTGGCCGTTGAGGTGACCGAGATCTTCTGCTGAACCCTGTGTTTTGCAAAGGTCTTCACCTTATCAAACAAAGCCTTAGCCTCCTCGGGGTGCGCTTGCTTGTACTGTTCAACCTTCTCCACCGTGGCACGGTTGCGGAGCATCTTCTTATAAAGCCCCCCTACCCGTTTCTCGTTCTTCATCTTCACGATCTCCCAAGTAGCATCGTAGTCCTCATCATCGGGGATGAATGTGATCAGCTTGGAGATTCTTTCCCATAGCATCTCACGCAGCTGGTTCATCAGCACCGCATCGTTTTCCTCGGTACTGTTCTTGATGAAGTCCGTCACATTAATGGCTTCGCCGAAGTTCACCATACAGGTGGAGCGGTACCGGAAATAGTCGCCATATTCAATGCCCACCGGAACGATGTAGATGGGCCGCTCATCGCCAAATTCCTTGTTGGAGTCCATGGCGATATGAAAGATACCCTTGCTCAACTGGAGCAGCGAATGCTTGGTACGGTGACGGCCCTCGGGGAAAAGGTACAGACCTACTTTGTCGTGCACCACGTCGACGGCTTGCTCGATGGAATCGGTGTTGTTACGCACCGCCGCCACGCCATTGCGAATTCTAAACAAAGGAAGGATACGGGTGAACTTCAAGATTTTGGCCACTGTGGGATTTGAGAAAATGTCGCCACGAGCCATGAAAACCTTCTTATGATGACTGGTCGCCAACACCACCAGGGCGTCCATCAGCGTGTTCGAGTGGTTGATGCCGTAAATCAAGGCACCGTCCTTGGGGAGATTCTCCTGGCCGTGCACCTCAAAACGACGGTACGAAGTCCTTGAGCAGAAATCCACATAGGGGCGCAAAAAGGTGTATAAAATGTTGTTATCTTGAATCTTAGCCATAAGTCCCAAAATAGAAAATGCAATATTACAAAAAATTTCCGTAATTTTGACCCATAATTCATGCTGTATGAAATCGTTTTTACACTTTTTCCTCTGTCTGAGCTGCATATTGGCAATGGTCTCGTGCCAATCCACTACGCCTGTTGAGCCAGAAGAAGAGGTCGTTGAAGTGGAAGAACAAATCGTTGACACCCTGTCGGCCACGGAGCGCCTCGAAGAAAACGGCACACTGGTGGCCATCACCAACAACAGGCTCGTCAACTTCCGTCTCTACGACGGACATCCGGCTGGGTTTCATTTTGAACTGCTCGACGATTTTAGCGAACTGCTGGGAGTAGACCTCCAGCTGAGCGTCAACGACAGCCTCGAAGAGTGTCTCAACCTTTTGAAAGAGCGTAAGATAGACCTCTTTGCTGGGTCTTTCGACACTTTGGCCGTCGACAGCTGTTTCATTGTCATCCCCATCGAGCCACCGGTGAAAACCGAAAGCATCTTTGCCTGGGTCATCCTCGACCGTGATGCCGATACCAGTTTCCAGACCGCCATCCAGGAGTGGCTCGATGATTTTAAGGCGAGCCAGATGCGAAAGGCTTACTACCGTTATCATCACGGCAGCAAGCCCAGAAACGATCCTGCTTTTCTGAGCACCGACCACATCAGCCACTATGACAACCTCATCAAGGCAGAAGCCGAAAAAAATGGTTGGGATTGGAGGTTGCTGGCCTCGATCATTTATCAAGAGTCACACTTCAAGCCCAATCTGATGAGTGAGCGAGGTGCCTTCGGTTTGATGCAGCTCATGCCTGTCACCATGCAGAAATACGGCATCAGCTACGACTCTCCCGTCGAGGCACAGCTGGCGGCAGGCGTCAAAGTGTTGAATCGCTTCAACTGCGATCTGCCCGAGAGCATCACCGACAGCATCGAGCGGATCAACTTTATCCTTGCCTCTTACAACGCCGGGATGGGCCATGTGCTTAAAGCTCGGCATCGCGCCGGAAAGCGTGGAAAAGACCCGGATATTTGGACGGATAACGTGGAGTACCACACCACGAAACAAACCTATTTCTTCGTAAGAGAAGTCACCAAACGCTATTCATACTACAAAAACCTCATCGAATGAAAAGAATCCTCACCTTCATTTTCGCAGTCACATTAATCTCCACAAGCATCGGCTTACATGCACAAAGCTTCGACGGCGGCCTTATCGCGGGTCCTGTGGTTTCACAAATCGATGGCGACGGCTATGCCGGATTCCATCAGCTAGGCTGCACTGCCGGTGCTTTTGCGCGCATCCCCTCCGACGGGCCGCTCTCATGGCAGATGGAGCTGAAATACTCGCTTTTTGGATCCCATTCCAGCACCGACGAGGTGGATTACGGGTTGAACCCCATGAATATCCGATTACATTATGTGGAGTTCCCAGTCATGCTTCGCTATGACCTCTCGAAACTCCATATCAACGGTAAAATATTGGATTTCATCACTTTGGAATTTGGCCTCAGTGGTGATTTCTTGATCCGCGGCACTCAATCGGCCAACTTCGAGGACAATTTCGACAATAGCTCGTGGCTGTTGTTCTCCGCCACTGGCAATATCGGCATACAGTTCGACGTCAACGATCGACTGGGATTCAACATCAGGAGCATGAACAGCATCACACCCTGCCGCCTCCATCCCGAGGCGCCGGTGTTCTCATGGTACCATTATTATAACATTGCTTTGCAGGCCACGGTGGTTTACACCATCATCCACGCCAATTAGAACGGCGCAAAGGTAAGGCCCACTGTCAGAGGCAGGAAGGTCGGGGCTTCGTGTCCCACGGTAAAGACCGGCGACAGCTGGACAGCGCCGTAAAGGTTCACCCATTTGTAACCGAAACGGAGGGTGGCCCAATAGGCGATATCCTCTACGTTTTTGATATAGCAAAGCTTCTCGTGGATACGGACGCCATCGTCGTTGTTGCCAACGAATTTGGTCTTGGACATCACATTATAACCGACTTTGAAGCCCACACCGATCTTCCAGGCATCCTTGATGCGGAAGCGCAGTTCGAAAGGTATTTCAAGGTAATTACAGTTTACCTTATAACGCTTGAAGCCATCCACTTTCTCACCATCGGGACGGTATTGCGTATACTCAAACATGTCGCTTGTATAAGGGTCGTTGATCCTTGTATAGGAGAAGTAGTTGTGGCCCGAGTAGCCCAGACCGATGCTGACGGTATGTTTCTTGCTCTCAGCGAGCGGGAAGTTGTAGGTCAAGGCACAGCTGAAGCCCTGGTTGAGCATACGGGCATCCCAGTTCTCGGAGGGGTTGAGCTGAAAGTCGTTGAAAAAATCGAGATTGACGGTGAATCTATTATCTGTCTTGTTGGCGATGAGCTGGGCAGAGGCGCAGGTGGCTATCATCAGCGCGGCCAGAGTAAAAAGAATTCGCTTCATAGTCATGTGTGGTTGCTTTATTGGAAACGGCAAAGTTAGGAATATATTTCAAACCTTTGTCATTTTGGCGGAAATTTGGGAGCGTTTGTCGAGCAGCATGTCGATTTCGGCATCACTGAGCTCGGGGTTTTTCAGCTGTTCGTCGATGGTCTCAATAAGCGATTGGTACCGTTGCGATGCATCAGAGAGGGCTTGGAGCTCGGTCTCACGACGGTTCAGAAGGTCATCTATCGTCTCCTGCGGGGCCACATCATCTTCCGGTCCTAGTTGCTCACGAAGCTGTTGCACCAAGCTGGAAACCATCATTTTAGAGAATGGATCCACAGGGATCATCTCGATCTGAAGTTTATCTTTCACATCCTCGAACTGAGCCATGAAGGCTTTGAGTTGCTCCATCTGCTGGGGATCCATGTCCGACATCCCTTCAACCGACTCTTTTTCGATCAAACGTTTGAAGAGCCTGAAGAGCTCCTCCAGTTCCTTTCTGAAATTCTCATCTTCCATAAGCGAAATGTTTCTCCGCCAAACGGCAAATCTTATGCAAAGGAAAAGATTTTTTTCGAAATAAGTGTGTTTTCTGACAAAATTTCCGATTTTTGCGACATGGAATTCAAGACTATCAAAATACAGTTGGGAGAAAGCATGGCGTGGATCAACCTCGACCGTCCCGAGGTGCGTAATGCTTTGAATCCTTTGATGATTCACGAGCTCACCGAGGCTTTCGGATGGCTTGGCAGCCGCGACGACATCCGTGTCATCATCCTCAAAGGCAACGGCAAGGCCTTCTGCGCCGGCGCCGACTTAGCTTATATGAAAGACATGGCGGGGTACAGCCATGAGGAGAACGTTACCGATGCTGAGAAGCTCTCGAAGCTGTTTCAGACCATCTATTTCTGCGACAAGGCCGTCATCACCGTGGTCCACGGTGCCTGCATCGGCGGTGCCAACGGCATCGTGGCTGCCTCCGATATCGTCATCGCGGATGAGAACACCAAATTCGCTTTTTCCGAGGTGCGGCTAGGCATCACGCCAGCTACCATCTCGCCTTTTGTGGTACGCCGCATCGGGCACACCGCCGCTAAAGAACTGATGCTCACCGGGCGACTGTTTTACGCCGATGAGGCCCTGCGTTTCCGTTTAGTGAACACTGTGGTCGAAGCATCGCGACTCATCGACATGGAGCGGCAATATATCGAGCATTTCATGAATGCCTCACCCTATGCTGTCGCTGAATGCAAGCGACTGCTCCGCCTGGTGGACGGTAGCAGCGACCCCATGGATCCGATATTTCATCAGACCTCAGTCATCATCGCCAACCAACGCATCTCCGAAGCCGGACAGGAAGGCATGGCTAAGTTTTTCGAGAAATAAGCATTAAAGTAACAAGCTTTCCAATTCTTTCATGGCCTTACGAGCCTGCTTATCCTGATGCAGCACTTGATAAGCGGTCATGGCGATAGGCAGTTGTGCCTGTTGTTCTTTCGAGAGGAAAGGCAGCATTGCCGAAGCGAAATAACCTTCGGCCACCATGGTCATCTCGTTGAGGGCGGTCTTCACCGTATTGCCTCGTCCGATCAGCATGCCCAGCTGGCGGTTGCGGCTATGGCTCGAGTAGCACGACACCAAGAGGTCGCCAAAGAAATTGGACGGGTCGAACTTGGTGAGGTCGTTGACGCTCTGGGGATCCAGCAGGAAATACATCTCCTTGATGCAGTTCGACACCAATACGGAGATGAAGTTGTCGCCATAGCCCATGCCCACAGCCATGCCCACCATGACGGCGTAGATGTTTTTCAGCACGGCGGAGCGCTCCAGGTAACGCATGTTCCTTACGTAGTTCATCCTGAGGAATGGCGTCTTCAGTTTCTCACCCACGATACGAGCCCTGCTCGGAATGGAGCAAGCCAAAGTCATGTAAGTGAGCCGTCCATGGCCCACTTCCTCGGCATGGGTCGGTCCCCCGATGAAGCACACCTGTCCGCCCGACAACCCGTAATGCTGCTTCAGATAATCTGTGACAAACTGGTTTTCCTCGGGGATGATACCTTTGATGGATGAAACCACCATCTTGTCCTTCAGTGAGACCTTCAGATCGGAGAGATACCCCTTCAGGTAGGCGGCTGGCGTGACCAGAAAAATGATATCGGCGTTGGCGACAGTTTCGTTCACATCGTCGGAGAGCTTGATGCGGCTCATATCGAACTCCACATCGGCGAGATAACGACAGTTACGGCCTTCGGTGCGCAGCGACTCCAGCACTTCGGGGGTGTGCACAAACCAACCCACAGAGGGCTCGTTCATCGTCAACACCTTGACGAGGGCGGTAGCCCAGCTGCCGTGACCGATGACGGCGCAACGTGATGTGTTCTGTATCAACGTGTCCATGCCGTTATTTCTTGGTGATGGGTTTAAGGAATTCTGTGTCTATCTTGGTGAAAATCTGTTTCTCCTTCTGACCGATGGTCTCCAAGAGATCCGCCATTTCGTTCAAAGTCATATTCTCGGTCTTCATGTAGCGACGGCAATCCAGCGAAAACTGGCGCCAAAGATCGGCATCTTCGACCATCATCTTCGAGCAGTCGTCGAGCACTTCGCTCTCAAACACACCGGCAGCCTCTTTCAAGAAGTCGGAATACATGTAGCGGTAGCCTGCACCGCCGGTTCCTGCGGTCTCGATCAGCCTATAGAACCAAAGCAGGATATAACCGCGCAGATTTCTTGAGAAATATATCTTCCAACGTTTGAGATTCTTAGCGAAGACATGCAGACCTGTGTATCCGTAAAAAGGAAGTGGCATTCTCAGCATCCGGTAACATGACTCATCAAGTCCCTGGATGATCGCCGGTTTCAGGTCGACCGTCTCGGCAAAGTTGGCCGGAGGCGGGTCGAGGTAGAACATACGGCCTTCGGGGGCAGCGAGACCACGGGCAAAACGGATCTTGCGCATCGTCTCTTCGTCGATGGTGACATACTCATCGGTAAAAAGACGGCTGTCGGAGTCGGCGATGATGTAGTTTGAGCCTTCTTTACCTATGACGGTGAGCACATGACCGTTGAACCTCGACTCGTTGACGGTTTTCCCAAAATAGGTCAAGCCGGCGACACTCACCACAACGCCGACGGGGATATTCTGTGCCACCAGCTCGTCGAGGTCGCGCATCGCTGGTTTCACCTTGCGGCCGTACCTCATGCCGTGGTAACCGATATGCATCCGTTCGGCAAAGTTCTCAACGATGCAGGCAGGCTTGATGCGGAGCATGGGTAAGATGATGCCGCGCATCCGCAAAAAAGGCGAGTAAAGGAAATAAATCCCAGATCCAATTCCAAAAGCCATCGGCTCGCTGATCTCATAGCCGTAGTATTCCAGCATGTTCAGGAACGTGCCGGTCTCACAGTGCTTACGCCGAGGATTTGGAAAATTCTCTACCATGGAGATTGTTTTTACCTTTATAATGTGCGACAAAAATACGACTTTTTAGATACTACGTCAACAGGGTTGGCGTAAATACCCAGGAAAATCTCTTCCAATTCCCCTCGATCCATATCGGGATAGTCGTTCATCCAATCCATGTACTTGACAAAAGCAGCTTTTTGCTCATCGGTGTAGTGATCCGCATACGCCGTGGTGCCACTCCGCAAGTCATGAGCAATGTAGTTATTGGGATGGAGGAAGAAATGAGGGTTGATGCGGCTGTCCATCAACGCAGCCACTCGCTTGTAGAACTCGCCCGTCGAGCAGTCGTTGAGCGCAAGGAGATCCTCTTCCGTCACTCGTGGACAGACATGGAAATGCACATGCCCTTTGAACTGCATGATGCCCGTGAGGATGCTGTTAAGATCCTCATTGGGTTTCTTCTCGTAATGCCCGTTTTTCTTGGTCAGATACAGTTCCAAGGTCTTCAGCTTGTCGCACGATTCCCATTCGTAAGAGACCGCCACCGGCACGATGTTCAATTCAGCCAGCGATATCACTCTGTCGTCACGACGGCTCATGCCGAACATCTTCACGATGGCCGGATCCGTGGCGTCGATACCGTTCTTGGTACGACCGTTTCGCTGGGCGATCCAGACAGATTCTTTCACTTCTGTAATCACATGACGCATATATGATGACATATGCATCATGCTATTATAAAATTCGACTGGACTTCCTCCCCTTTCGGTACGGAACATCTTGTTGATCTTCCCGAAGTCGATCACGAAGGGATGCGACATGAGGTTGCTGCCAAAGGTGATCTGGCAGGTATTTTGCCCTGCCTCGTTCAGGATGTATTGCAGGAACATGGCATCGAGGACGATGTCGCGATGGTTGGAGACGAAAAGGAAAGGCTTTTTGTCACTGATATTCTCCAGTCCCGACCAGTCGAACTGTGTGGTGGTCTTTTTCAGCAACGTCTCGATCACGTCTTTCAAGAGTCCCAGCTGAAACTCCTTGAGCGTATGAATGTTTCTGATCCGGTTTCGAAGCACGTCAGCCGGCACGCCGGGCATGAGGTAATCGGCGATGGCGGGAATCACCTCGCTGTCAGCCAGCCGTTGCACGGCTGCTGGAATTTCCTCTTCGGTATACGGTCTGATGTCGTCGAACTCGTTCATTACCAATCACTTATTTCTTAAGTCGATGAACTTAATGGGTTTACGACTTTTTGCCGGATAGTTGATCTGTCTGATCTCGTCCACAGGGTGAATCTCGATGGCCGGAGCCACGCGGATCCTCGAGCGAAAACTGTCCTTCAGCACTTTGACGACATCAAAATCAGGCTGGTACTTCAGGCCAATTTTCACCACCACATCGTCAGTGCCAGCTTCGCTTTGGCGCACTTCGATGACGTAGTTCTCAACGAAATCAGTATTGTCGAGCACATCGTTGATCGCCGGTGGGTAAAGCGTGGTGCCTTTCAGCTTGATCATATTGTTTTTCCGTCCCACGAGGGGTGTCAGGCGGTAGGAGTTGCGTCCGCACTTGCATTGATCGATGATCTTGGCGGCGATGTCGCCTGTGCGGAAACGCAGCAACGGCATGGCTTCCACGCCGAGGGTGGTGACCACAATTTCACCGGGTTGTCCGTCAGGCACCGGCAGACCGTCATCGCCGATGATCTCCACGATGATCAGTTCGGGGTGCACGTGACCGCCGAGGCCGTATTCGCATTCCGAGAAAGTGGCGCCCATCTCCGTAGAAGAATAGGTGGCAAAGAGCTGCACATCCCATTTCTCCTTGATCTTCTCACCCAGCAGGTTAAGGTTGAAGTCCTGGTCGCGCAGTCCCTCGCCGATGCCGATGATGCGGCGGATGCTGCTATTTTTGTAGTCGATGTTATGTTCTTCGGCGTACTGTATCAGTTTCAGGATAAACGACGGCACACACATGATGGTGTCGGGCTTGATGCGACGGATGGTGTCCCATTGCAACTCAGGGATGCCATTGCCGACACGGATGACGCCGGCGCCCAGTTCGCGTAAACCAAGGAAATAAGCCAGTCCCGCCATGAAACGCTTGTCGAGGGTGGTCATCAGTTGCACCACATTGCCTGGACGCACGCCGGCGCATTCAAACGACTTCTTCTCATTGTAGGCCAGACGTTGCAAGTCCTTCTCGGTGCAGCCGAAGGTGACGGGATCGCCCAGAGTGCCAGAAGTGGTGATGTAATCGATAATCTTGTCCTTCGGGCAGCAGAGGAATTCCTCGTTGAAGAGTTGGAGGTCTTTCTTCTCGGTGAATGGAATTTTCACCAGATCTTCGATATGCTTGATCTTGTCGATGTGAATGCCATAGCTCTTGAACATCCGCTTGTAATATGGCGAATGGGTCTCCAAATAAGCCAATGCCTCATGGAGCAGGTTTTCTTGGTAGGCCTTGATCTGCTCAACAGACTGGAATTCAATATCGTTGTTGTTTATCATGACAAAAGATTGAATTAGAAATCGATTTCACTGAGCCATTTCAGGAACTCTTGTTTCCATGCATGGCATTCTTTGCTGCCTTTTCTCTCGCTGGTGCCGAAGCCATGGCCGCCCGTGGCAAACTGCAGGTAGCGGTGGTTGATGTTGGCTACGGTGAGGGCTGAGTCGAGCAAGACAGAATTATGGTAGTCGACCACCGGGTCGTCGACGCAGTTGGCGATGAACACCGGAGGGCAGTCGGCGGGGATATGACGTTCCAAGGAGAGAGTGTCGAGAACGGCCTCGTCGAAATTACGGTTTCGCCCCATCAGTCCGCGACGTGAGCGTTTGTGCACATAGGGTTCGTACATGGTGACCACGGGATAGATTGCCGCAACGAACGTCGGCTTGAGGCTGACTTCTGTCGTGATACCCTGCCGCTGCAGGAAATCCACGTCGTGGTAACATGCCGCCGACACCACGAGATGGCCACCTGCCGAGAAGCCTATCATCCCCACTTTGTCGGGGTTGACATGGTATTCTTCGGCATGTTCGCGAACCCATTGCAAGGCACGTTGGGCGTCGGTGATCATGTCGGGGTGGCGGTTGCCGCGGAACAGGCTACGGTAATGGAGTGCGAAATCCACATAGCCGGCGGTACGGTAGCGCAGGACGAAGGCCGAGATGCCATTTTGCTGCAACCAGTAGGCCACTGAATCGCCTTCATAATGCTGGTCGAGCCAGAAATAACTTCCTCCGGCACAGATGATCACAGCACGACCTTCCGGGTTGTCCTCAGCCAAATAAGCCTCCAAGGTGACTTGATTGCCGTGACTTACACCTATGCCTTTCCAGATCTTCTCCTGTGCTTTCGCCATCCCCGTGTAAAATAACAGACTAAAAATCAGTAATAGGATCTTTTTCATTTACTTAGGATTCTCATCACCTCCTCTTTCGTGAGCTGACGGTATTTATGCTGCATGTCGGCGAAGAAATCCACTTGGAAATACTCCTCGTCGTAGAATGACAGCTTCGAGTTGGTATTCGGAGTGCATTCCAAATAGACGATGTCTTCCAGTTTCAAGTTTTTCGCCTCGCAGATCTGGTCGGCCAGCTTGCGACCGGCATAGGTCACGGAGGAACCCGGGTTGTCTTGGTACAACTCGGTCACGATCACATAGGTCTTTCCTTCCACTTCCCTGATTTTCAGGCCACAGGTGGATTCCATGTCCCACTCGCCTTTGAAAGGAAATATTTCATCGTAATATTCTGGTGATACTTTCATTTTTGATTTAATGCATCAAGATTTAACTTTTGGCTCTCTGTCCTGACGTTGACGTTGCGCTTCGAGCGATCCACATCGCGGCCGAACGACTTGTTGGCCAAACGGCGGTCGCGCGGACGGTAGGTACCATCTTCCATTTCGCGCAGTGCCACGTTGCAGAACAGGCGGAACATCTTTTGTTCCTGGCTCTCGCTGGCATAGAAACTCTTCCATGCGTATTCGTAGAGATCCTGCAGCTTCTCGGGCGACATATGTTTGGGTTGATAGACCACCTGACCGGCGTTGTAGTGATCCCAATCGAAGTCGAAGATACGTCCTTGGCGCAACAGGTCGTCGTGGCCTTTGGTGTGCGGGAAGGGAGCGAAGATGGTGAACTCCGCCAGATCGAGGTCGATCTCGCCCAAGAAGTCGATGAGGCGCTTGATGTCGTCTTCGGTCTGGTTGTCGAGGCCGAAAAGGATGGTGCCTTCCACGCCGATGCCGTAGTCATGGTAGCGTTTTACACGTTCCTTGATATAGTCAGAGGTGTCGTAGACGGCCTGATACACATACCAAGCGCCAGCCTTGGCGGCCAAGTCGAGCACCTCAGGGTCGTCTTCGATGGTATGGCTGATCCATTTCTTCTTCAGGGGGGCTATGGCTCTGAAAAGATCCATCTCCCACTGTTTGTCCTGTGCCAGCGAGTTATCGACGATAAAGAGACGGTTGTTCTCGATGCCCGCCATATCCTCCACCACTTTGTCTACAGGGCGAGGACGGAATTTTCGTCCACCCAGATACGACACAGCACAGGGGTAGCAACTGAAACGGCAGCCACGTGAGGCGTTGAAGAGGTCGACCATCTGCACGCCTTTGTGGTTATAGAGTTCCCGTTTGTACAGGTCACGGCGGCAAGGACCCACCGTACCAATATCCGGCATGTTGCCGATGTAGTTGTAAATCTTCTTCAGGCAGCCGTTCTTCCAGTCTTGGATGACCTGTTCGGAGCGACCCTCCGACTCACCCAAAAAGACGCTGTCGACATGGTTGACCATCTCCTCAGCATGAAGCATGGTGGAGATACCGCCGGCGAGGACGGTCTTGCCGCGTTTATGGTATTCCTCGGCGATGGCCCAGCCCCGTTTCACCTGGGTGGTCAACATCATGGAGAGCGCCACGAGATCGCATTCCTCATCGAAATCGATGGCTTCCACATTCTCGTCGGTAAACGAGATGTCGACATACTCGGGCAGTGTGGCAGCAAAGGCCACCGGACCGTGAGGCGGCAGGTTAAATGTCGTCTGACCCGGCAGTTTGTTCCACTTGGGGTATATCAATTTCAGCTTAATTGTATCCATATTCAGTGATTGAATCGGCAAAGATACAAAAAAATTCGTTGGATTTAAAAATTGTTGATTTTACGCACAATGACATTCTGCCCCACAAAAGCCTCAGCCGTCTGAATGGCCGTGAGCGAAACGCCGCACAGACCGTGTATGTTGACGTTCTGACCCGTCAGGTACAGCTTCTTCACCTTCGTGAACACAAACAGCTGCGAGAGCATGATGTCGCGACTGTCTTTCTGGAAGCCATAGTTGGAGCCTTCTTTGTTGCCGTAGTAATCGCGGATGGTAAGCGGCGACGAAGCCATCACGAAATCAATGTTGTCGCGGAAACCTGGGTACAGCCTTTCCATGAAGTCAAGCACCTTTTCAGTCATCTTCTGTTTCCATTGCTCATACGATGCTCCCCTGCGACCCGTCCTGGTATCTTCCCAAGGTTTCACCCATTCATAATCCATCTCCCCGATGATGACCATCGTCTCAGCATATTCACCCTGACCTTCAACGACTGGCGTGTAATACATCAGACGAGCCGGCCACTCTTCTTCCTTTAGGGCCTTTGTGTCATACTTGGCATCGTACCGTTCCATACAATAGCTAATGTGGTTACTGTATGGGAAGGCTTTTTCCTTGAATTTGACATAGACTTTGAAACTGGAATAGGTCTCTGAGACCATTCGCAGACGCTTTGTGAAAGAGACCGGGAAGGCCTTCTCATCGACGAGACGCAAAAGCACATCCGGATGGACATCAGAAATGTATCCGTCGGCACGATAAATATTCCCTTTTTTAGTGACGACCTCCTGCACCTCGTGATCCACCACCTCGATCTTGACCACTTCCTCACCCGAGATCACCTTGCCGCCAGCCTCTTCGATCACCTCCTTCAGCAAATCAGCCATCTGCTGGCTGCCTCCAACAAACTGGTAAGTACCTCCGATATGGAGGATGTTGAGAAGCGCACCCATGAAAGCAGGTGTCGTACCTGCCACACCACCAAAAAGTGGATTCAAGTAGGATAACAGGCCTTTCAATTTTGGATCGCTGATATAACGGTCCATGAGTTCATCAAAGGGGGCGACGGCGTCTTCCGAGAACGACATGAACAACTGCGACGGCTGCTCACGCAAATAAAACAGATTCTCCTCTTCTGTTAACGAATAGATCTTGTCAAAATATGCCTTGATGCCATCTTTTTCGGCAGGAAAGAGCTCCGACAGGAAACTGATGTACTGCTCCATGCCTTTTGGTATGCGATACGTGGAGCCATCCTCAAGCACCGTAACGACATCGTAACCATCCTCATCCATAGCACGAATCGAGAGACGATCCATGATGCCGAGATAGGAGAATATCTTTCGTAGCTGGCCGCCTTCGCCGAAACCGCCGAACACATGCATCCCCGTCGGGAAGCTAACGCCCTTGCGCTTGAAACACTGCAAGCCGCCTCCGATGATGGCGTTTTTCTCCAACACCGTCACCTTGTAGCCTTCCTTGGCCAACAAGGCACCCGACACCAGTCCGCCGAGACCGCCACCAATGACGATTACCGTTTTTTTGTCGGCATGCTCCAAATCGTTTTCTATATTGACACTTTCCTTCATTGCTCTAAAATAAAATGTAAGTTTTCAGGGATAGCACTGCAATGTGAAGCCAGCAGGTATCTGTCTTCGTCCGGTAACGTGACATACACCTGTGCGTCGCGATGCACCAGGGCCACTGTCCAGCCCAGCTCGCCATAGCCGTTATCCTGTATCGTGATGGTCTTCTGGCTCATGGCATCAATCTCTAACGCACGAGCCTTGATTTTCCTTAGGTTACGTCGACATTCGCGCTCCACTTCGGCCCCCTTGTAGATGTACTTGTAATGCACATAAGGCAGCACATATTCCGTATTTTCTCGCTGATAGCGAATCTCCTCGAAATGTTGAATATACATCTTACGAAAACGCGAAGCCAAAGCTCGGGTCTCAACGTCGGCCAGTTCCTGATACGGGGTACGCTGCCCGATTTCCACATAAAGCTGTCCCTTGCGCAGTACGATGTCTTTCTTGGGCATCACGTGATTGGCTCCGTGGATAAACACCGGCAGGATGTCGATCTGAAGCGATTGCGCCAGCTGGAAAGCTCCCTTATGGAAACGGAGTATCTCTCCCGTCTCTGAGCGAGTGCCTTCCGGGAAGACCACCACGGAATAGCCGCGTTCCACCAGTTTTTTCAGCCGTTCCAAATTCTTGTCGAAGCCGTCTGACACCGGATAATACTCGGCATAGCGGATGACAAGGCCGTAAACCGGATTCTTCCACACCCAGTCAGTGGTAAGCAACACCACCTTGGGATGCAGCATGATGGTGCAGAGCAAATCGAGATGCGACTGATGGTTGGCGATGATCACGGCAGGCTTCTCAAACGTCTCACCGTATTGGTTATTCAGATGGAACTTCACCCCCGGCAACAGCTTCAAGGCGAAGCGAATGATGCCGGCGATGATCTTGTGATAGCGATAGCGCTTTTTCTCCGTGTTCGGTCCCAACAACATGTAAATCAACGTGAATGGCGTGAATAGCACAAAGACGAAGATCACGAAGACCAGCAGGGTCAAAAAAGTATTAATAAGCCGCATCAAGGTTAGCGGCACTTGTCGGAGCTGTCCTTTTTTCCTTGTCAACCAGCCGAAAATCACGGGAGGCAGGTAACAGGCCATGAACACCACTACGGCCATGCCGATCACGGCCACCTCGCCCAGCGAACGCATGGCAGGGTGCTTGGCAAAGATCAACGTGCCTATGCCGATAAACATCAGGATGCCCGAAAGAATAACACTGTTGCGGTAGTTCTTCAGTATCTTTTTGCCGTAAGCATACTCGTAGAGCAAGCCTTCAGTGATGAAAATAGTGTAGTCATCACCCTGACCGAAGATGAACGTCGCCAGGATGATGTTCACGATGTTGAACTTGATATCGCCAAGGTTCATGATACCCAAAATCCAGGTCCATCCCACCGCCAGGGGCAGGAAAGCCAGCAGCGAAAGCTCCAGACGGCCGAAAGACACACAGAGGAAGAAGAACACCACGAAACTGCACACATAAAGGATGTAGTCGAAGTCGTCGGACAGGGCCGAGACCAAGTTGTTGCCCACGTCGCTGATGCTAAAGGCAAAACCCGTATCAGGCATGGCCTCACGCAACTGCTGTTTCAAAGGCTCAGAGGCCTTAGCGGGCACTCGCACAAAGTTGACCACGCGCGAAAGCGTGTCATGCTGCAAAGCATAGGTACCACACAAAGCCATCAGCGGCTCCATCTCCTTTTCCGTCAGCGGATGATATGACGTTTCGATGCCATCGGTGAAGACGGAGAAGGCATTCTCTGTGAAGCCAGCCTTCACCGCCTCGGCCTTCACCTGATCAGCCAGATCGGGATGCCGCTGCCAGAAGTCGTTCCACAATACCAGCGAGTGCTCCTGCCGTTGCAGCGAAGGCAGCAGACCGTCCAAGCCAGAGACGTTGTATTCGACGCTGTCGGGCATCATGTCCTGAAGTTTCGTCATCAAGGTCTCATTTTGGAGGACCGCCTCCTGAAAACCTGCAGCTTCTGAGACGACATAAATCAGATCCGTCTCCCCTTCTTTCTGCAGCGACTCACTCATCAAGGCAAGATCATCCTGCTGCTGACGGGTCATATAATTGATATTGTGGAGGTCAGCGTCAAAGGCGGTTTTCTGACTGAAGTAACCCAAAATCAGCGTGATGATCATCAGCGGCCAAAAGGCGTAAAGCTTCACTTTTCGCCAAGTCTCTGAAGGCGCCTTCCCGTCATCAACGAAGAGTTTCTTGGTTTTCTTGGGCACCACTGCATAAAGGGGCAGAAACACCATCACGAAGAGGATGGTCCCCACAAGCGTCAGGGCGCCGAAAAGTCCCAGGTCGCGCATGGCTTCAGCCTTCACAAACATCAGGCAGGCGAAAGCCGCCACGGTGGTAATATTGCCGATGACCAGGGGCATGATGACATCCTTCAAAGCCTCGCGTTTGTTGGGCTC
Source organism: Bacteroidales bacterium (assembly GCA_017394865.1). Taxonomy (GTDB): domain Bacteria; phylum Bacteroidota; class Bacteroidia; order Bacteroidales; family F082; genus Limimorpha. The sequence goes on along the minus strand of JAFPWT010000012.1, from coordinate 35,717 downwards.
TTGCTTGATATGATCGAGGAAATGCAACGGGTAGTTGACCGCGATGCCCACCAGCACCGAGCCCACCCCCACCACGATGATGGAGATGCTCGACTTGAACAAAGCGATTACCGCCAAGGCAAAGACCCACCCAAAGAGGACGGCGATGCCCAGCCAGATCAGGTTGCGCTTGCGGGCCATGGTGAACATCAGGATGCCGAAGATCAGCACCAGCGCCAGAGCGATGGAGAGGAAGCTGTCTTTTTTGATCTGTTTTGCGTTGGTGACCGCGATGGTGGGTGCGCCCACAGCCGAAATCCGCACTTCGGGATGTTCGTTTTCGGTCTGTTCCGTTACCTTGTCGATAAGATCCACAATCTTGGCGTTGCCTTGGGTGTCGCTACCCGCAAAGGGCGAAGAGAAGAAGGCAAAGCCCTTGTCGCCCCGCTCGTTGAAGAGGTATTCTTCCTCCATGCGATAGCCCTGCGTCGGGTTGAGGTCATTCAGCCGCTGCAAGGCAGGCGAATAAAGGTTAAGCGGGTCGGCTTTCACCCCATCGACCACCATGCTCACGGTGGGCATGGACAGGATCCGCTTGATATTCTCCATGCAGGTCGCCACATAATCCGGCTCGGCCAGCAGCGAATCCATGCGATGATAGTCGTCTTCCGTAAGAAACAAAGGAGGATTCTCACGGATGAAGTCGATAGCATCAAAGACCTGGTTGCCATCCACCTTACATTGCAGATCGTTGACGAGATGGGCGGTATCGGTAGCAACCCAATGGGATTCGAAATCATCCATGGCCGCCATCAAGGCGTCAAGGGCCTCGTCGCCTTTGACTTTCGCCGTATCGGCCGAGAAGATGATGGTGATTTGGCCTTGGTTACTCAGGTCGTTGTAAACCGAAGTATAGCGTTCCTTCTCAGGGTCGGTGGGCAGGAAGTCAGCAATGTTCTCCTTATAATCCAGATGTAGTGCCGAAAATACACATAAACCAATGACAATCAGTAAAATAAAAACTGATAAAAGTTTGTTTTTCGACAGGCGGTCGTAGATGGAAAGGAAGAACTTGATCATGAGCCTTCCCTCCTGAAGATTTTATGGATCAGCCGTGAGGGCCAGCCGTAGACGACGGCCACCAGGCATAGTATCGTGTTGAGCACGCTGATACGGAAAAAGTCCCAAAACGGACGGAAGTGGGTGACGCGATCTTCGGGATAATACACGTTGACCTTGATCGGCACCAAATCTGTTCCCCGCCATGCGGAAAACACCAATAGGGACAACTCAGCTTCATAGCGAGCACTAAAGATCCGCGGCAGGCGTTTCAGCGGATAGAGTCGGTAGCCCGTTTGTGTATCGGGCAAGTTGATGCCCGTTTGTATCTTGAACCAGAAGTTGGAGAATTTGTTGGCAAAGGTGTTCTTGCCCGGCATGTTTTCCTGATTGAGATTGCGGCTGCCTACGATGAGGGCGCCGGGGTGTTGCTCCAGTGCCTCTGTGAACAAAGGGATGTCCTCAGGGAAATGCTGTCCGTCGCTATCGATGGTGATGGCATAGTCGAAGCCCAGTTCCTTGGCTTTCCGGAAGCCTTGTTTTAAGGCGTAGCCCTTGCCGCGGTTGCGACCGTAGTCGACCACAGTGACCTGGTCGGCCAGTGAAGCCAGAATTTCAGTAGAATTATCGGTGCAGCCGTCGTTGACCACGATGAGGTTGTCGCAGTGTTTCAACACCCGTTCCACCACATCGCGCAGAGTGACGCCGTTGTTGTAGGTCGGCATCACCACGCATATTTTATCAGACGGGCTCATAACTGAACGACAATGACATTTTGGAATACACCGAGGCCTCATCGGCGATGACGACTTGTGCCTTGCACCCATCCTCGGTTTCGGTGATATTGGAGAAAGTGTAACGCACTGTTTTCCCTTCGGCAGGGATCAGCACGTTGAGGTATTTGATGCTTTTCGAAGATTTCAAATAGAGCGGGCGATCCATTTTATGCTGGAGCAACATGCCAGCGATTTGCAGCAGGCAGGCACCTGGCGTGATGGGGTTGCCTGGAAAATGCGCTTGGTACACCGGATGCAAAGGATTACATTGCAGTTGCACCACAAAACCGCTTTCGGTTTCTTCCATCCCTTTTATGGTAAAAAGATCGTCAAAATAGCCCATCGTTACTGTTGATTTTAAGATCCTTGAATTGGATTGAGGTGACATCGCCACCGGATTCGATGAACTCCACGCTGTTAATTGTGTTGGTCTTTTTGTCGAAGCGGAACACCAGCTGTTTGAACATCCGTTTCATGTCGCGGCGTTTCGGCGTCATCTCGGCCTTCCAGTACAGCTCATCGTCATAAAGGGTAACGTCGAACACCGACGCATCGAACAGTTGCTTACCTGAAGCGCTGCCCATGATGAGATCCACCATGCCTTGGTACATGCGTCCCGACTTGCCGTCGAGTTTTTCCGTTTTCCCGTCGGTCACCTTTACGATCTGTTCGCCTTCCACCAGCAGGGCGAAGGGATATGGAGCAGTGTATTCCCAGCGCAGTTTGTCGGGGGCAGCGTAAGCCATCACACCCTCCGAAACGGTCGGCTCAGCCAACATGGAAGAGGTTTTTTGCTGTACAAAGCGGCACTGGAGGTTTTGCATCGCAGTAGCCGTCTCCGTCAAGGCAGCCGTCACTTTTTGGGCTTCCGTCTCCGACAACGGAGCGGCTTCCTGGGCCTTGGCACCCAGGCAGAGCACGACGAGGATCAGCAACAACGTTGTTCTTTTCATTATTTCATACCTATTAATACACAACCTATGACGATGAGGACCACTCCGATCCATCGGTTCAGCGAAATGACTTCCGCCGGGAACATGAAATAAGCCAAAAACATGCCAAAGATAAAGCTAAGGCTCGACAGCGGGTAGGCCTGACTGAAATCCATTTTCTTCAGCACGTAGGCCCAAAGAACGAAGGATAATCCAAAAAACAGAACCATTAATGTTAGCACCCACCAATTGGTGACCGTTGTATGATAGAGGTTATTGAATTCCCAGCCCTTCTCTCCAAGCAACTCGACGAACTTCTTGAACATCGCCTGACCGCTTGCAAGAAACAAGGCTTGGAACACTACTAAAATGATATATATCCACATAACGTTTACGATTCCATTAAAGTGAGTGTATAGTCTTTCCCGTCGGAGCGGTTGAACAGCAGGATGCATTTCGGTCGTTTGTCGGTGGCCTCGTTCGCATTGACGAAGAGGTGTGTCGGCACCTTGCCTGCATTAAGGCATTGCGCGGCCACATAGAAACCCAGACCTGATGCGGTGAAGTTCTCACCGAAGAGATGCTTGTATTTCAGTAAAGGCTTATCGCCGAAAAGGGCTTTCGTCTCAGCCAGATAGGCTTCGTCGTTCTGATGGTTGCCGCTGATGCCAGTGAGGATGTAGTCAACCTCGTCGAGGCTACGGCCTGCTGATTGCAGCATGGCGACGACGGCATCGTTCAAGTCACCCATGGCAGGCTGATGCATGATCTTCAGTCCCGTGAGACGGCACAACGGCTGCGCTTCGCTATTGGTAGAGAGCACAACGGAGACAGCCACTTCGCCGCAGCGTTCGTCATCCTGTCCCATCACGCCACCTTTCTTCATGATCTGATAGAAGGTCTCCGTCATCTCGTCGTGGCAGCCCACCAAAGCCGACTTGATCTTCTCCAGTTGGAACTGTAGCCAAGCATCGTGCAGGGCGCTCTCGAACGAGATACCCTTGTGTGCATACGTGGCATTGTAGCTGTAGTTCTTGGTCTGGATGGCCACCAGCGAGCTGATGGTGTTATGCGTCGACTGCATGAAATAGGTGGGTTTCAGCAGTTGTTCGCCATCGTTGGAGAGAGCGTCGAGGAAGAACTCCGTGTTCTCGATGCAGCCAAAACCTGTTCCTGTGACGATGGCGTCGACGGTCTCGCGGCCGGCCGTTTTGAGGGCTTCCTTTGAGGTGGCCAGGGCGCGTTTCAGGATGCGTCCCATGCGGCGAGCCTCGATGGGTGAGACATACTCTTTGAAGCTCGGGTCGATGGAGCGGGAGAAAGGAACGTCGTACAGAACGGGGTTCTGCATCCATTCCTCACTCAGCGGTTGCTGCATGGAGATCTGTTTCGCCGACAGTACGTAAATATTGTTATTCTTCATCATCTGTCCGGTTTTGAGAGTAATAAGGATGAGTCGTTGCCTCCAAAACCGAAGGCGTTGCAGAGGACGTGGTTCAGCGATTTCTTTTCAGGCTTGGACACGGGCACGATGCCGTTGTCCATCGGTTGCGACCAGTTGAGGTTCACGGGCAGGAAGCTATGCTGCAAGGCTAGGATGCAGAACACGGCTTCGATGGATCCTGAGGCGCTGGTGGTATGACCAGTGAAAGGCTTTGTCGACGACACGGGCGGCACCTGTTCGCCGAAGAGGCGTATCATGGCTTGGCTCTCGCTGACGTCATTGTTGGGTGTCCCTGTGCCATGTGCGTTGATGTAGTCGATGTCGCCAGGCTTCAGTCCAGCCAGATCCAAGGCCTCCTTCATGGCGCGATAGGCGCCTTCGCCGTCGGGCGACGAGGCCGTTTGATGGAAGGCATCGCAAGCATTGCCGTAACCTGAGAGCAATGCTTGAGGCGCCACGCCACGCCGTTTGGCGCTTTCGGCTGACTCGAGCACCAGATAGGCCGCACCCTCGCCGAGGTTCAAGCCGCTGCGAGTGGCATCGAAAGGCCGGCAAGGCTTGGTGTCGAGGATCATCAACGAGTTGAACCCGTTAAGGTGGAACTTGGTGATGCACTCGCTGCCGCCTACCACCACGATGTCGGCTTCGCCGCAACGGATCATGTTGGCGCCTTGGATGACCGCGTTAGCCGCCGACGAGCAGGCCGTGGCCAGCGTGGTGGCGAACGCAAACTTGCCGAAGTGGACTGCCGTCATCTCGGAACAGCTGCCGCAGTCATACACAGAGATGTATTCCTTGTGCGCGTCACCGTGGAGATAGTCGAGATAAAACTGCTCGCTCATGTCCATACCACCCACCGTGGTGCCCGAGATGAATCCCACCTTGGGCAAGAGATCCGGGGTCAGACGGGCTTCGTCGAGAGCTTCACCCAAGGCCAGCATACCCATCAACGCGGTACGTGTGGTGACCGCGTCCTGGGGGATGCCCAAAAGGGCACGCATCTCCGCATCGGTCAGCTTCACCTCACCAACGGGAAACTCTTTGTGCTCCGTCTTCAGGTATTTCAGCTGACCCACGCCAGAACGGTTGCCCAGCAAAGCCTCCAGGGTGGCCTCCTTGCCAAGACCAATGGCCGATACAACGCCGGTGCCTGTTATGTATACCGGGCTGATCATTTATTTCGTCCTGTTCTTCTGAATGTAATCTGCCATCACGGCCACCGACTTGAAGATCTCCTTGCCTTGCGAGGGATCTTGCAGCTTGATGCCGTAGTTCTTTTCCATGAGCACGATAAGCTCCAGCGCATCGATGGAGTCGAGGCCGAGGCCTTCGCCAAACAGAGAGGCATTCTCGTCAATGTCTTCGGGTTTCATGTCTTCGAGGTTCAATGCCTCGATAATCTGCTGTTTTAAGGTGTAAATCAGTTCGTCCATTTTTTTATTTTTAAGTTGTTCAGTTATTCGATTGCTCAGTTGGTTTGTTGAGGCAGGTGACTTCTCGAACAGGAAAAGCTCTGCTTCGAAATGGTTTTCGTCGGCACAGTCGAGCCAGCCGCCGAGGACGCTGGTGGTCATCGGGTCGAGGAAGACGTTCTGCAACTGCCGTGCCATGAGTTGCATGTCACACGCGGGCAGGACCAGGAAAGAAGTCTCGCCGTAGTATTTGTTCCGGATGGCGATTTCGCCAGTCACGATGTTAGGCAGAGTGTAGACGAAAGCTGCGGGGCTGGGGAAGAAGTTCTCCGGATCCTGGATGGTGGCCTGGTAATTGGTGTCGGCCTGCAGCGAGGCGCAGCGGTTGAAGAACACCACGGCACGATCCTCACGAGGCTCAAAACGAGGCGCTCCCTCAGCCTGCAGCAGCAGTTCAGAGGCCACAAAGCCCAACTTGCTCAGGGTATCCATCTTGAAAAACTTCGGGTAGTTGCCGACATGTTTGCGGTAGAGCTCCGTCAGGAGGGCTGATCCCTTCTCCTGATGCTCCAGCATCTGACCGTTGACGGTCACTGTCTCGGGGTTAATGTAGACCTTCAGCATAGCTCACCTCCTTTCGCCATCAGTAGGGCTGCGTTGCAGCCGCCGAAACCCGATAGCAGTTTGATGAATGCCCGTTTTTCGGTGGCTTGGTTTTGGTTTGACACCACCAGAGGATGGGTGACGCCCATGGTCTCGTAGCCTCTGGTAGCCAATATATTACGATCGTCGATGGCTTTCATGGAAAGGATGGTCTCCAGCACGCCGGCCGCACCCATGGTGTGACCATAGTAGCCTTTCAGTCCGTTCACCGGCACATGTGCCAGTCCTGCCCTTTCGATGGCCACCGACTCCATCTCATCATTATATAAGGTGGCGGTCCCATGCGCATTAATGAAGGCGATGCGTTCGGGATCCATGTCGCCCAGCACAGCCTTCAGTGCTCTGTAACTGCCTTCACCGGTACGCGACGGACCGCTGATGTGGTTGGCATCGTTGCGGATGGCGCCACGGCAGGCCACCCATTCTTCGGGAGCCGCCGTTTCTTTGCGAGTGTAAACGATGGTCGCCGCTGCATCACCTAGGTTCAGGCCACAGCGGTTGGCATCGAAAGGCTTGCAGGGCTCTGCCGACAAGGCTTTGAACGACTGGAAGCCCGACACGATGAAAGCCGACTGCACGTCGCAGCCCATCACCACCACGTAGTCAAAGGTACCGCTTTCCAAGTTACGAAGTGCCTCAATCTGTGCACAGACGCCTGATATACAGGCATTTGAAATAACTATCGGCGTATTAGGGTTATGGAAGAAGTCCGTTATTTGTCGTGCGGCGACGCCCAGCAGCACCCGCTCCTTCGGGAAACCTGTCTCCCTCTTGTCGAGGAGGAACACGTTACCTTTGGTGGTGGAGAGGACGAACAGCACACGGTCGGAAGACGTGTCGATGCCTGCTTCGGCGATAGCTTTCGATGCCGAGAGGATGAGCATCTTCTCGAAGAAAGTGTACTTCGCATTGTCGGCCAACGCGGCGAAAGCCTGTTCCACCCCTTCACGGTCGATCAGCGAGGCCACGAAAGGCTCGGGCAGGCCCCAGCGGCCTTCGTAGCGTTGCAGCTTCGACTGGCCGACCTTCACCGCCGCATAGTTTTCGGTGGTGCTCATGCCCAGAGGCGAGATGATATTATTGGCAATACTAACGATCATGCCTCGACCTCCCATCTTTTTTTCCATTCTTCATAAAACTCAGGGTTAGTCAGCACCAGTTGGTGCGTGTTTTTATCCATGAATATCTGTACGGAATGACCTGTCACATAGACCTCCTTGGTTTGAGGATCGCGGATCTCATAGTCGAAAATGATCTTGGCGGCATCGCAGGGACGATAAACGATATAGATCTCCGGTTTCATGCCATAGATCAGCGGCCGTTTATATTTGAAAGTGAGTTCCACGATCGGCTCAAAGAAGCCTTTATCATACATCATCAGGTATTCCAGGTCGTACTTTCGGCCGAACTCTTCGCGGGCGTCCTCGAAGTAGATGGCGTAATGGCCATGCCATACCACACCCATCGAGTCCACCTCACTGAAGCGGATGTCGAACGACTTGGTTACCGATAATTCTGCATGTTCCATTTCTTTTCAGTCTTTTGAGTCAATATCTGTCAGGGCGATTTTCATATTGCACCGGACCAGCTCCTCGTCGCCGCTCTTGACCACCGCTTCCACCAGGGTCACCTGAAACACTTCTTCGAGAAGTTGGATGGTCGTCACCAAGTGTTCGCCAACTTTTGGCGTACGTGCGAAGTTCAAGTTGCTGATGGAGCCGATGACGCCGATCTTGACAGGTTGTCCGCTGTTGAGGTTGATGTAGCCGATACGGGCCGCGCAGGTCTGGGCGATGTTTTCCACCATCCCCGCCGCCGTCATACGTCCGTTGTCGACAAACACGTTGTCGGGCCTCACCTCCAGCTCGGTCACCGAATAAACCGCATCGCTCGACACCAGCCGGTCGATCATCACGAATGGCGGCCGCTGCGGGATCAGTTCTTTCAGTGCTATGTCTTTAATCGCTCTCATTGTTTCCAAAAATCAAAATAATTGAACCACTGTGTGGGATAGCTACGCACGATATCTTCCAGCCGTGTGGCGAAGGCCTGCGCCAACTGTTTGATCTGTTCGCGTTTGTTGAGCGTCCGATCGCATTCCACGGAACGCACATAGGCGTGATACGTCCTCATGCCCTCCTTCATCACGAACACGGCCAGCACCTTGACTTCCTTTTGCACGGCCAAGGCGAAGCCTCCCATGGGAAAATGCGCCGTCGCATCGAAGAACTGGCAGTCAACTGTCTTCTGCGAACCGAAGATGCGGTCGCCGGGCATGCTCACAATCTCTCCGTTGTCGAGTGCAGCATTCAGGGCAAACAGATGCGAGAGATCGGGCTTCACGAGAATCATGCTCATGTTGTTTTGCGACAGCAGCCGTTGGCGGTTCTCCATCACCGTAGCCGTCTCGCCAGCAAACACCAGAGCATTGAATCTCTTGCTTTTAGGCTTCAACGAATAGCCTGCTATCTCGTAATTTCCGATATGGCTGCTCAGCAGCATGAAGCCTTCAGGATGGGTCTCTAGCTCATCCATCAGCTCCTGCCCTTCCTTCACAAAGTGGTATTTCTTGCCGGCATACACCCCGAAACGGTCCAAGATGATTTGACCGAAACGGAAGTGGTTGACGTAGACCTGCCAGAACGCCTTCCAAGGTCCCAGACCGAAACGCTTGCGGAAGAACTGGTACATGGCTTTGTAGCCTTTCCTGCCGAAAAGCATATAAAAAGGCACCACCATGGCCATCACGCCATAGAGCAGCCACAATGGCAACACACGGAACAACACGATGAGTGCGCGCTGCATCCACGGCATTCCGTCAGTCTTGCCTGACCATTCGTTATGTTGCAAGGTATCGGTCATCCCAGGTTCAGGCAGTCTTTCTTTCGATGTAGTCGCAGAAATCGTTGAAGGTCTTCACATTGGCCATCTCTTCGGTCTTGATCTTGAAGCCGAAGTTCTTTTCGACGATGACCACGATGTCAACAAAATCGAGGCTGTCGATGCCGATGTCTTCCTTCAGACGGGCTTCCGGTTTGATTTTCTCTTCGTCGATCTCAAGGTCGTCGATAAGGAATGTCCTGACCTTTTCTTCTATTTCTTGTCTTTCCATATTGATAGTATTTGATCTTATTTTTTACAAACCATAATGCTGTGTCCAAGGCCGAGGGCGTCGTGGATGGTCTCCACTTCGAGGCCTGCTTTCCTGACCAGCTGGGCCATGTCGCCGCTGTGGTACATCTTGCTGTTGCCGTTGGCCAAGGCGGTGAAGTAGAGGCTTGTCATGGTGAGGGTAAAGGCGGCCGAGGTGTAGCGTTGGCGATCCCAGAAGGTCTCCATGATGCAGAGGCGGCTGTCCTTGTCCATGATCTTGGCGGCACGTGACACGATGCTCAGGATCTCCTCCTCGCCGAAGCAGTCGAGGAACTGGCTCATCCAGATCACGTCGTAATGCTTGTCGGTGGGGAAAGGCTGGCTGTCGTCGAGCAGATTGATGCCATAGCCGTCGATGCGGTCGGCGCCTTTCTTGCCTTTTGTGAACGCGCGCATCATCTCCAGCTGCTGGGGCAGATCCATGATCGTCACTCTGACGTCGTCGTTATAGTCGACGCAACGGAGGGCCCAACGGCCGGTATTGCCACCCACGTCCAGAACCGTCTTCGTGTTTCCGCTGAACACCACTTGAAGGGCTTGGTCGAACGAGTGGTCGGAGTAGAAATGGTCGAATCCGAACCAACTCTTCTGTACCTCAGGCGGCAATTGCGACAGGCCCTCGTAGATGGTAGGCCAGTTGCCGAAGTGTTCCAGTCCAGCGGGACGGCCTTCTTTGAGTGCCTCTTCCAGATGGAACCAGCCTTCGTAGTTGACATCGTGGTTGAAGTCGATGTTGACTCGGATGGCAGGGTCTGTCAACAGGAACCAGCCGGTCTTCGAGATCGTGAAGCGGTCGGTCTCAGCGTTCACCAGCACGAGGCCGATGCAGAGCGAGCCTTCCATCAGCACCTTCACTGCATAGGGTGAGAGGCCTGTCTTCTCGGCAATCTCAGCTTGGGTCAAACCCTGTTCGTTGTCGCGCAGCATGTCCAGGATGCCGAATTTGATCATCAGGCGACCCACTTGGAAGATGATGGGGCCAAAAGCGATGAAATAAGCCAGTTCCTGGGCTTCGCCGGCTTTTTTGTGTTCTTTGGTATAAGCCTTTTCAAGGGCGGGAAAGAGTTCCATTGTATTATATTTTCTTGATTATCAATGCACTGTTCGTTCCTCCGAAGCCGAAGGAATTGGAGAGGATGGTGTTTAGTTTTTTGTTTGTGGGCACCGTGACAATATTGAGACCCTCCGAGTATTCGTCGGGATGCTCGAAGTTGATGTTCGGGGCGATGAAGTCACCTTGCATCATCAGGATGCTATAGACGATCTCGCTGGCGCCGGCCATCCAGCACTCGTGACCCGTCATCGATTTGGTAGACGAGATGGGCGTCTGGGTTGCGCCGAAGAGGCGTTTCAGCGCCATGGCTTCAAACATGTCGCCTTGTGGCGTTGAGGTGGCGTGGGCGTTCACATAGTCGATGTCCTCGGCCTTGACACTTGCTTCGTTCATGGCACGTGACATGGCGCGATGACAACCTTCTTCGCTGGGCTGTGAGATATGGTTCTCGCCGTTCGACGAGAAACCGTAGCCACACACTTCAGCCAGGATGGTAGCGCCACGAGCCACGGCGTGGTCGTAGTCTTCGAGCACTAGGGCTGCTGCGCCGCCGCTGGGCACAAGGCCGTCGCGGTCGCGGTCGAAGGGACGAGAAGCCTTGGCTGGATCGTCGACACGAGTCGAGAAGGCACTGATGCCATCGAAGCTGCCCATGGAGAGATAGTTGGTCTCCTGGGCACCACCGCACAGCACCATATCCTGCAGGCCGTTGCGGATGAGCAGGGCACCCAGTCCGATGGCATGGGAGCCGCTGGCACAGGCCGCGCTGACGGTCATGTTGATGCCTTTCAGGTGGAAGATGGTGGATAGGTTCATCGTCACGGTGGAGTTCATCGACTGGAAGATGGCCGCCGAGCCCACCAGGGTGGTGTCCTTCTTCTCCAGGGTGATCTCATGCGATTCAATGACCGCTTTGGCAGAGGAGTCGTTGCCGAACAACACACCCACTTCGTTGTCGAGCAGATAAGCATCATCGACACCAGCTTGCTGGAAGGCCTCCAGCGTAGCCATGTAGGCGTATTCGCCTTCTTCGGCCAGATACATGCGCAGCTTACGGTCGAGTTTGCCTTTCAGCTGGGGCTTCTCCACGATGCCCGTCAGCGGGGAACGATATCCATATTCGGTACGTTGCGGATCGATGCCGATGCCCGAACGGCCTTCACGCAGGGAGGCTTCCACCGCTTCCTTGTTGGTTCCGAGGCATGACCAGATGCCCATGCCTGTGACGACGACTCTTCTTGTCATAAAATATTATCAATCAATAAATTACCATTCAATACCCATCCTCAAGCCAATGCCTGAAGGGCTGATTTTCCCTGTTTGCCAGTAGCCATTGTTATCATAAAAGCCACCTTCGACTTTATCGTAATATGTTCCAACGACCATGAGGCTCACTGCAAAGTCGCGTTTCGAGGCAAAGCGCACGCCGACGCCAAGGTCGCCATAGGCTCCAATTTCATCCGAAATGAAAGATCCTAAGCGGAGACTCACGAGAGGGCTAACAGCCTTGTTGTTGATGAACACATAACGGAGGTTGGAATAGATGGGCATCATAGTACGATCTCCATTGAATTCCAAAGCAATACCCATACCAACATAGAAGTTTCCATTGAAATAGAAACCATGGGTGGTCGACAGTTGCATGGTGGTACGCATATTCTTGTCAAAGTGCCAGGTATTGCCTGATTCGAGGAAGCCTTGGTATCCACTGGGGATACGGACGTTAGAATTTTCGTTCTGTGCGAAAGCTGTGATGGCGAAGAATGCCATGACGAGCGTTAATGCAAGTTTTTTCATTGTTGAGTTGTTGAGTTGTTGAGCTGTTGAGTTGTTTTCAAGTATATAAACCGCCGTTGATGGAGATCACCTGGCCGGTGATGTAGGCGGCATCGTCGGAAGCGAGGAACGAGGTCAGGGCGGCCACTTCCTCGGGCTTGCCGAAACGTCCGAGGGGAATGAGTTTTTTCAGTTCAGCTTCGTCGAGATCCTTGGTCATGTCGCTGGCGATGAAGCCTGGGGCGATGGCATTGACAGTCACCTTGCGGGCTGCCACTTCCTGGGCCAACGCCTTGGTGGCGCCGATGAGGGCGGCCTTGGCGGCGGAGTAGTTGGTCTGTCCCGGCAGGCCCTTCAGTCCTGACAGCGAAGCCATGTTGATGATGCGCCCACCACGGTGCGTCATCATATCCTTCAGCAAGCGACGCGTGATGTAGAAGAAACCATTGAGGGTGGTGTCGAGCACACGGCTCCACTGTTCCTCCTGCATGAAGATCAAAAGGTTGTCTTGGCGGATGCCTGCGTTGTTGACCAGCACGGAAATGTATTCGTCAAGGTGTTGGGCCGACCATGACTCAAGAGCCGTTTCGATGGCTTGTGGATCAGAGACGTCAAAGGGCAGCAACTCGCCAGTGCCTCCTGCCTCCTGCACTTGGCGCAGGGTGTCTTCAGCGGCTTCACGATTCGATTGGTAGTTGATGATGACGGCGAGCCCGTCCTTGGCCAGACGCACGGCGATGGCTTTGCCCAGACCGCGCGAGGCGCCAGTGATGAGAGCGTATTTCATTACTTCAGATTCAGCGGGTTGGTTTTCAGATAGTCCTCAACGGCGGCGATTTCCTTGTAGAACGGCGTATCTTCGATGAAGAGCGGGATGATCTCGCGCACTTTGTCGTACATCTTGCGCGAGGAGGGAGCCAGTTTGTCGGCGATCTTCAGGCAGTCGGTGGCCTGAGCCAAGGCGATGTACTGGATGGCCATCACCTGGAAGCAGTTCTCCACCACCTGTTTGCAGAGCAGGGCGCTGTTGGTGCCCATGCTGACGATATCCTGGTTGTCGTTGTTGTTCGGGATGCTATGCACATAGTTGGGCATGGCCAGCGTCTGACACTCGGCGGTCGTTGAGGTGGCCGTGAACTGGCAGGCCTGCATGCCGTAGTTCAGTCCCAGGGTTCCCAGGTTGAGGAATGGCGGCAGGATGCCGTTGATACGGTCGTGGAACAAGTAGTTCAGCTGACGTTCCGAGGTCATGGCAAGGCGCACCAAGGCGATCTTCACTTTGTCTTCCTCGAGCGAGATGTAATCGCCGTGGAAGTTGCCGCCGTGGTACACATATTCCGTCTCCGGGTCGACGATGGGGTTGTCGCAGGCCGAGTTGAGCTCGTCCTGAAGGATCTGGTGGGTGTAAGCCAGCGTGTCATAGATGGGGCCGAGGATCTGCGGGGTACAGCGCAACGAGTAATAGGCCTGCACTTTATGCTCGAACACCTTCACGTCGGAATGACCGTAGTCGTACAGCTCATGGGCGCGTTTCTTGAGGCACTGCGAGCCTTCCGACAGCTCACGGAGGCGGCGGGCTACGATCTGCTGTCCCTCGTGACGGCGGCAGTTGTTCTCGCCTTCCGACATGTAATCGTCGAATGATGCTGCGATCTCGTTCATCCACACTGCGGCGAGGGTTGCCCAGTCGAGCAAAGTCTCGGCGTGATGTTGGTTGACCACGCTGATGCCCGTCATCACGGAGGTGCCATTGGTGATGGAGAGGCCTTCGCGGATATGCATCTTGAGCGGTTCGAGGCCGTTCTCTTTCATCACCTCGGCGGTCTTACGCCACTCGCCTTTGTAGTGCACTTCGCCTTCGCCGATGAGGCAAAGGGCGATGTGTGCCAGCTGCACCAAATCGCCGCTGGCACCCACGCTGCCATGCATGGGGATAAAGGGGAATATCTCGCGGTTGATGAACTCGACAAGCAGCTTCGCCACATCGGTATGCACACCTGAGCGGCATTGCAGCACCGTACCGAGGCGAGCCATCATGGCCGACTTCACGTACACATCATCGAGCGGCTCGCCGGCTCCCGTGGAGTGGCTGCGGATGATGTTGTACTGAAGGTCGTTGAGATATTGGTCATCGACACGCCATTGCGCCATGGGGCCGAAGCCCGTGTTGATGCCATAAATGACTTTGTCGGCTGAGAAGCGTTTCAGAAATTCGTAGCAGTCGTTCACACGTTTCAAGCCAATCTCGGAAACGTTGATCTTTTCGCCATGAAACAAAACATCATAAACATTATCTACGCTTATGTGGTTTTCTAGTGTAATCATCTCCTTATTATTAATAAAAACGGCGCAAAGATAAACAAAAAACGCTAGCAAACCTTTTTAACCATTAAAAAACTTTATTCCGCCCCAAACGGAAGGCGGAATAAAGTTCGTGGCCGCAGCCGGAAAAATCATAATCTTTATAGTTTCTGAGTGCAAAGAAATAGCGTTTTTCCGACTTGTAAAGGGTTTTTTGCGAGGGATGTATGAAATGGCTCCTGGGTGTACGAAATGACCGTTGGGGAATGATTTCGTATGTTACGGCTTTTCCTTCATCAGCAGATAACTGATGTTTTTCCATTTCTTTTTGGGTGGGTCGGGGTTGCCGAACGGGTGACGGACGCCATCGGCATCGGTGGCCCAGCCGTAGGAGTTGGAGCCCACCATGTAAATGGCATTGTCGATGCCTAAATCGACCAGCGCCTGTGCGAAGTCGTGAAACGACTCGGTGGTGAGCGTTTCCACGATGAGGATCTCGCCACCACGGTCGCAGATAGCACGGCGGATGGATTTTCCTTTCAGCTCGTTCTCAACCAGTTGACCGTTGTCGACAAGGGGAAATTGGCGGAAGAAGTAGCCTTGTTTCTCGGTAGCTTCTTCGAAAAGCGGTGAGTTGTCGGCCACGCCGATGGTGACCGTGTCGTTGATGATGGCGCAGTAGCCTTTTTTGGAGAGTCCCCACGCCAGCGGCTCGCCTTTAAGCACGAAGGCGCCGACAATGCCACCGTTGTCGGCACGCACATCGGCAGCTTGGGCTGCATAAAGGATTGAGGGGTCGTTGCGGTCGACGGCACCGACGTACAGCGAGAAGCTCATCTGGTGCGGGATATAGATCTGCAAAGGGATGTCGTTGATGGTGGTGTCGGCTATTTCGACGAAACCGTGCCCTGTCTCTTCAGCGTGCGACAAAGGTGTTTTTTGTATGGGTTGTTCTTGGATGTTCGAGTCGTGATCAAAATAACCCGGCTCGGCGATATCTTCAACAATCGGCTCTTGTTTTACAGGCAGCGCCTGCCAAACGATGATGCCGATAACGATGCCTGCGACAAGCAGCACGAGCCATTTCCAGCCCTGGGACTTTTTTCTTTGACCGTCGTCACTGCCAATGACACGGATTTCATCGTCGCGTATGTCTTTTTCTTTGCTCATTCTATTGCCTCCTTTTCGATCAAATCCTTGAGCTGTTTCAGTGCCTCCTTCGATGCTGACACAGTATGGGTGAAACGTGCCACGTCGGAGAGGATGAGTTTCTGGCTCTGGATGTTGATGTAATAGATATAGTTACGGTTGATGATCAGCCCCCTGCCGATGCGGATGAACAGGTTGCCTTCGGTGCCCAGTTGATCCCGGATCATGGTCTCGATCTGCCCCAGCTGGAAGGTAAGCAGGCGTGTCTCGTTGTCGGCCTGCACCAGGTTGCAGTAGTTGCCGTCCGACGAGATGAACACAATCCTCTCGGGGGCGATGCGCACCAAGTCGGTAGCAGTTGATATGATCAGGTATTTCTTAAGCATGACACGGCAAAAGTAAGAACTCCGCGGTGATGCAAAGATACGTTTTTCGGTGAAATGTACGAAATGGGGGGAAAAATGTATGAACTCAAAAAAAAGATTTATTTTTGCAAGAAGAAAGAAGACAGCGCTGAGCCGTCTTCAACGAAGCCAACAAAGCATGAACAGCAAGAAGATCAACAAGATACTCATCGCCAACCGAGGCGAGATCGCAGTGAGGATCATGCGGACCCTCAAGCGGCTGCACATCGAGAGTGTGGCGGTGTTTGCCGACAACGACGCCAATGCGTTGCATCGGCGCATGGCCGACGAGGCTTATCCGCTTGGAAACGGCAGTTTGAAGGATACTTACCTTAACATCCAGAAGATCATTGACGCCGCCCTCGACAGCGGCGCCGACGCCATCCATCCCGGCTACGGATTCCTCTCGGAGAATCCCGATTTTGCCGAAGCTTGCCAGCAAAACAACTTGATCTTCATTGGTCCGGATGCAGACACCATGCGGCTGATGGGTAACAAGATCGCCGCCCGCCAGGTCGCCATCGACAATGGCATCCCGGTCACCTTCGGGCTAACCGGCTCCTTTGATGAGATCATGGCGCAGGCCGATGCCCTTCCCTACCCCGTGCTCATCAAAGCAGCCGCGGGCGGCGGCGGCAAAGGCATGCACATCGTCAGGCAGAAAGAGGCGCTGAGAGACGAACTGGAGCGTGCCTCACGCGAGGCCGAGAAATACTTCGGCGACGGCACCGTATTCGTGGAGCAATACATTGAAAATCCGCGTCATATCGAGGCTCAGATCCTC
This sequence comes from Bacteroidales bacterium, assembly GCA_017394865.1. Classification (GTDB taxonomy): domain Bacteria; phylum Bacteroidota; class Bacteroidia; order Bacteroidales; family F082; genus Limimorpha. The sequence continues at coordinate 18,831 of JAFPWT010000012.1, read as the reverse complement.
GCCGACCATCATGGCAACGTCATCCATCTCGGCGAACGCGAGTGTACCATCCAACGACGCTATCAAAAAATCATCGAAGAATCACCATCGCCAACTCTATCGAACGAAAAGCGCCAAGAATTGTTGGGAACTGCAGTTAAGATCTGTAGAAATATCGGATATAAAAATGCCGGCACCGTGGAGTTTATCGTCGACCAAGACCAGAATTTTTATTTTTTGGAGATGAACACCCGCATCCAGGTAGAGCATCCCGTGACCGAGATGCGCACCGGCATTGACATTGTGGAGGAACAGATCCGCATTGCACGCGGCAAAGAGATGGGCTTGACTCAAGAGCTGATTCCGTTCCAGGGTCACGCCATCGAGCTTCGTATCTACGCCGAAGACCCCGAAAACGGCTTCTTGCCCACCCCGGGCAAAGTGACCGCCTACCACGAGCCACAGGTGCGCGGCACCCGTGTGGACAGTAGCATCGATGGTCCCTGCACCGTCAGCGAGGCCTACGACCCGATGATCGCCAAACTCGTCTGTCACGGCAAGACCCGACAGGCCGCCATCGAAACAGCACAACATGCCTTAAAAGAGTTCATCCTTCAAGGATTGACCACCAACAAAGCATATCTCTGGGAAGTCATCAAAAACCAGGACTTTGCCGACAATAAGGTCGACACCTCGTTTTGCGCCACCCATCAGGAAGAGCTCCTGAAGGCCTTGAACGAAAGCCGAAACAACATTAATATTAATGATATCGCCGTCTCCTTCCTGCTTTACGACTTTTGCAAGAAACGCTTCGAGCATCGCATCGAGAACGTATGGGAGGATATCGGCTTTTGGCGGTTCCACAGCCATTTCACCGTCGACGTGGAAGGGCAGAAAATTCCTGTCCACATCACCCAGTGGGAAGCGGAAAACGGAAAGTTGAACGGCGAAGCCCTCAACGAAGTAAAACGAGTTAAAACGGAAAACGGAGGGCAAGGGACTCCTTGTTTAATGTTTTCCGCTGAATTGATCGCCTACGACGGTCATCAGCTGAAGCTCATGCTCAACGGCCGCACCGAGGTGGTCTATTGCTCCGTCAACGACGAGCAGCAGACCATCGTCAACTTCCACGGCCTCAACTTCCGCTGCCACCGCACCGACCAACTCAACGACACGCTCGACTATTCCTGCAAGGAACAAGTCAACGACAAGTCGCGACTGGTCTCGCCCATGCCCGGCAAGGTAGTGAAAATCAATGTAAAGGAAGGCGATGAGGTAGCAGAAGGAACCGTGATGATCGTGGTGGAAGCCATGAAGATGGAAAACAACATCATCGCCACCGCCAAAGCCAAGGTCAAGAAGATTTTGGTGACGGAAGGCGAGATGGTGGACAATAAGAAGCAACTTATTGAGTTAAGTTGAAAGTGAAGAGTGAAAAGTTAAAAGTGACATCATATGAATTTTGATTTAACCAAAGAACAGGAAGCCTTGCGCCAGAAGGTGCGTGACTTCGCAGAAGCGGAAGTGAAACCCGTAGCCCGTTACAACGACGAGCACCAGCATTTCGACACTGAGCTGACCCTCAAGATGGGTGAACTTGGTCTGTTGGGCATGACCGTCCCAAAAGAGTATGGCGGTCAGGGACTTGACAACCTGAGTTACATCATCGCCGTGGAGGAGTTGGCTCGCGTGGATGGCAGCACCGCTGCCACCATCGCCGCTGACAACTCGCTGGGCATCGGTCCCATCAAAGACTACGGCACTGAGGAGCAGAAACGCAAGTACCTGCCCCGCCTGTGCAAAGACTGCCTCTGGGGCTTTGGCTTAACCGAAGAGGACGCCGGAAGCGACTCGCGTGGCACCAAGACCACCGCCAAACTCGAGGGCGACACCTGGGTGCTCAATGGATCGAAGATCTTCATCACCAACAGCGCCACACCCATCACTCTGGGCACCAGCGTGCAGGCCATCTCAGGTTTGAAAGACGGTAAGCCTGAGTTCACCGCCCTGCTGGTGGAGAACGGCGTCGAAGGCTTCACCCAGACCCCCATGGATGACAAGATGATGTGGCGTGCCTCGAACACCGGCAAGTTAGTGTTCGACAACGTGCGTCTGCCCAAGGAGTGCATCCTAGGTGAACCCGGTGAAGGCTCCCATATGATGCTCGCCACCCTCGACTCAGGCCGCCTCTCCATCGCCGCCATGGGTCTCGGCTGTGCCCAAGGCGCTTACGAGATGGCCCTCGCCTACTCCAAGAAACGCGTACAGTTCGGCAAGCCCGTGTGCAAGTTCCAAGCCGTAGCCTTCAAACTTGCCGACATGGCCGTGAAGGTCGAAGCCGCACGCAACCTGCTCTACCACGCCTGCTGGCTCAAGGACCAGCACCGACCCTTCGGCAAGGAAGCCGCCATGGCCAAGCTCTACTGTTCCGAAGTCGCCGCCGAAGTATGCGACAACGCCGTGCAAGTGATGGGTGGCCACGGACTCCTCAAAGAATTCGACATGGAGCGCTTCTATCGCGATCAGAGAATCCTCCAAATCGGCGAAGGTACGTCGGAAATCTTAAGACTAGTGATCTCACGAGCCATCGGATGCTAACTGGACAAACGAAAATACCATTGAATTAATAAACAACCTTTAATAAAATGAAAATCATTACTTCCATCGCAGTTCTTGCCATTATCTATAGCATCGTGGCAGCAGTCATCAACAGCTTCATCCGCAAAAGCAACAGAGGTGGCAAAACCCTGTTCAACAGTGTGTTTCTATGGATTATCCCCGTCATCTATTTGGCTTTTGCCAGTTTCCTGACCATCATCCCCGCACAGGAATGCGGCGTGGTGATCACCCCGAGCGGCGTGAAACAGCAGACCTACCACACTGGATGGCATCTGATCCTGCCCTGGTACACCGTACAGACCATGGACAAGACCGAACAGGTTTACACTTGCGCTAAACGTACCGCCATCAACCGCGATGACCCGAACTACAAGTCATACAAAGCCGAAGCCACCCAGTCGGAGACCGTTTGGACTCCCACCATCGACGGTATCAAGATGGGATTCGACATCAGTGCCTCCTGGCGTATCGACCCGGAATTCGCCTGGTGGATCTACGACAACGTATCTGAAACCGACGGCAAAGCCAACGGACGTTTCTACTGGCTTGAAGAAAACGTGATCAAGCCCAAGCTGAAATCAGCCCTGGCCCTCACCACCAGCAAATACACCCCCATCCAGGTCTACAGCACCAGCCGTGAAGAAATTCAGGCTTTTGTGCTCGAAAGGATGAAGAAAGACATCGAGTCGTACCACCTCATCCTCGACCAGATCGACATCCGCGAGGTGTATTACAACAATGAATACGAAACCGCCATCAACCAGAAGAAGCTTGAGGAGCAGAAAGCCCTCACCCTCTCCGAGGTCACCAAACAAAAGGAAGAGCTGAAGAAGCAGGCCGAGATCGAGAAGGACATCCAGATCCTCAACGCCGAAGGTGAGGCCGAAGCCCTGAAGATCAAAGGCGCCTCCGTCTCCAGCAACCCCAAGATCGTCCAACTCGAATGGATCAAGAAATGGGACGGAAAACTGCCTGAAATCATGACTGGCGACGGCGGCGGGATCCTATTAAATTTGGATCACAACAAATAAACAACTCAACAAATAAACAACTCAACAAATATTTTGTATCTTTGCGGCTTTAATTCAAGCCAGCAAGATGAAGCAGAATTACAAAGAGTATAAACAGCTGAATCTCACCGAGACAGCTAACGAGATCCGCAAATACTGGGAGGAAAACGACACCTTCCAAAAGAGTCTCGACAACCGCGATAAAGACAACTCCTTCGTGTTCTTCGAGGGACCGCCGAGCGCCAACGGCACTCCCGGCATCCACCATGTGATGGCCCGTTCCATCAAGGACGTGGTGTGCCGCTACCAGACCCTGAAGGGCAAACACGTCGTCCGCAAGGCCGGCTGGGACACCCACGGCCTGCCCGTCGAACTCGGCGTGGAGAAGAAACTCGGCATCACCAAAGAAGACATCGGCAAGAAGATTTCGGTCGACGACTACAACCGCGCCTGCCGCGAGGAAGTGATGAAATACAAGGATATGTGGGACGACCTCACCCGCAAGATGGGCTACTGGGTCAACCTCGACGATCCTTATATCACTTTCACCAACGACTATATCGAGACCCTGTGGTTCCTCCTGAAAGACCTCTACAAGAAAGGCTTGCTCTATAAAGGCTACACCATCCAGCCCTACTCGCCCGCAGCCGGCACCGGCCTCAGCTCGCATGAACTGAACATGCCAGGATGTTATAGGGATGTTAAGGATCTGACCTGCGTGGCGCTGTTTAAGTTAAAAGTGAATAGTGAAAAGTTAAAAGTTAATTCCAACTCTTCACTTTTCACTTTCAACTCTTCACTCCCCATTTATGCGATTGCTTGGACGACGACGCCTTGGACACTGCCTTCGAACACCGCTTTGTGCGTTGGCCCGAACATCGACTACGTGCTGCTGAACACCGTGCATCCTTACACCGAGGAGCCCTGCCAGATTTTGATGGCCAAAGCCTTGGTGGGCACCATGTTCAAGGAAGCCCCCGAGGTGATCAAGGAGTTCAAGGGCTCTGAGCTTGTTGGCATCGAATACGAACAACTCATCCCCTGGGTCAATCCCGGTGAGGGTGCTTTCCGTATCATCCCTGGCGACTACGTCACCACCGAAGACGGTACCGGTATCGTCCACATCGCCCCGACCTTTGGCGCCGACGACAAGCGCGTGGCTGCCGCCGCAGGCATCCCGCCCCTTCAAATGATCGACAAGGACGGCAAAGCCCAGCCTATGGTCGACCGCACTGGCAAGTTCTGGCGCATCGAGGATCTTGACCCCGAGTTCGTCAAGAACTGCATGGACGTGGAGGCCTACCGTCCCTACGCCGGTCAGTTCGTGAAGAACGCCTACGACCCCACCAAGACTGAGAAGGACAAGAGCCTCGATGTCGACATTGTGATGCTCCTCAAGGAACAGGGCAAGCTCTTCAAGAGCGAGAAGCACGTGCACAACTACCCGCACTGCTGGCGCACCGACAAACCCGTGCTCTATTATCCTTTGGACAGCTGGTTCATCAAGACCACGGCCCTGAAAGACCGCATGATCGAGCTCAACAAGACCATCAACTGGAAGCCCGAAGCCACCGGTAGCGGCCGTTTCGGCAACTGGCTGGAAAACCTCGTCGACTGGAACCTCTCCCGTTCACGTTATTGGGGTACCCCGTTGCCCATCTGGCGCACCGAGGATGGCAGAGAAGAGATCTGCATCGGCAGTGTGGAAGAGCTCCGCAACGAAATCGAGAAATCCATCAAGGCAGGATTCATGACCTCGAATCCCTACGCCTCAGAAGACTATACCAAGTTCGACCTGCACCGTCCTTACATCGATGGCGTCATCCTCTGCTCAGCCAGCGGCAAGAAGATGTTCCGTGAACCCGACTTGATCGACGTGTGGTTCGACAGCGGCGCGATGCCGTATGCCCAGTACCACTACATGGGGAACGGAAAGTGCAAAACGGAAAGCGGAAAGTTACCCTTCCCTGCGGACTTCATCGCCGAAGGCGTCGACCAGACCCGTGGTTGGTTCTTCACCCTGCATGCCATCGCCACGATGTGCTTCGACAGTGTGGCGTACAAGAACGTCATCTCCAACGGCCTGGTGCTCGACAAGAACGGCAACAAGATGTCGAAACGTCTCGGCAATGCCGTCGACCCGTTCGGAGCCATCGAGAAATACGGCGCCGATGCCGTGCGCTGGTACATGATCACCAACTCGCAGCCTTGGGACAACCTGAAGTTCGACGAGGCCGGCGTGGACGAGGTGCGCCGCAAGTTCTTCGGCACCCTCTATAACACCTACGCCTTCTTCGCCTTGTATGCCAATATCGACAAGTTCGACTATCAGCAGCCCGACATGCCTTATGCCGAGCGTCCCGAGATCGACCGCTGGATCCTGTCCGAGCTGAACTCGCTGATCCTCGAAGTCGACAACGCTTATCAGAGCTATGAGCCCACCCGTGCCGGTCGCGCCATCGCCGAGTTCGTCGACGCCCACCTCAGCAACTGGTACGTACGTCTCTCGCGCCGCCGTTTCTGGCGCAGCGACGACGACAAGGACAAACTCTCGGCCTACCAGACCCTGTATACCTGCCTCGACACCGTGGCACGCCTCAGCTCGCCCATCGCCCCGTTCTTCAGTGAACAGCTCTACCGCGACCTGAACAACGCCACTGGCAAAAACACCGCCGAGTCAGTACACCTGACCGACTTCCCCGTGGCTGACAACAAGCTCATCGACAAGGCTTTGGAGGAACGCATGGAAGCCGCACAGCTGATCTCGTCGCTGGTGCTCTCGCTGCGTAAGAAAGCCAATATCCGCGTGCGTCAGCCCCTGTCGAAGATCATGATCCCGGTAGCCAACGAGGAGATGAAGGAGCAGCTCAATAAGATTTCCCATCTCATCATGAGCGAAGTCAACATCAAGGGCATCGAGTTCCTGGCTCCCGACAACAACATCCTGGTGAAGAACGTGAAGCCCAACTTCAAGACCTTGGGCAGGAAGTACGGCAAGCAGATGAAGCAGATCCAGACCTACTTCGCCAACATGAGCCAGGACGAGATCCACGCCTACGAGAAGAACAACGGCACCCACCTCGATGTCGACGGTATCGATGTGGAGCTGACCCTTGAAGACGCCCTGATCTCCACGCAGGACATCCCTGGATGGGCCGTCACCTCCGAAGGCAACTACACCGTGGCTTTGGACATGACCATCACCGAGGAGCTCTTCAACGAAGGCCTTGCCCGTGAACTTGTAAACCGTGTGCAGACGCTCCGCAAGAACACCGGCCTCGAGGTCACCGACCGCATCGAGATCTTCGTTGAGAAGAACGAAAAGGTGGAACAGGCTGTTGCGAAGTTCGGCGATTACATCTGCGGAGAGACTCTGGCCACTGCCATCACGGTGGTTGACCAGCTCACCGGCGAAGACGTCATGGAAGACGAACTCACTGAAAACGTCAAAGCACGCCTGAGAATCAGGAAAAAAGATTAAAGAATTTGTATTTTCATAAAAAATACGTAATTTAGCACTCTCAAAATTATAGCGTTATGGACGAGAAGACTAAAGTTACGCCCAGCGTAAGGTATTCAGACGAAGAGCTTGAGGAGTTTAAAGCATTGATCCTGGAAAAGCTCGAGCAGGCACGCACCAACCTTGCTTTGCTCAACGAAAATATCGCCGGCGGCGAGAATAGCACCAATGACACCGCCCCGACTTTCAAGATCTTGGAAGAAGGCTATTCTGTGTCACAAAAAGAAGAAAACGCCAAGTTGGCGGCTCGTACGGAGAAATACATCCAGAACCTCGAGTTTGCCTTGATGCGCATCGAGAACAAGACCTACGGCATCTGCCGTGCCACAGGCAAGCTGATTCCCAAGGAAAGGCTGCGTTGCGTGCCCACCACCACCATCTGCCTTGATGCCAAAATGAAAGAAAAGCGGAAAAAGTGACCGAAGAGACTTATAGCGGTAAGCGGAACTGGCGCAAACTGATCGGTGCATTTGCCATCATCATTGCCGTTTTAACAATCGACCAAATCATCAAGATTTGGGTAAAGACGCATATGTCCATTGGCGAAGAGATCCCCCTCCTCGGCAACTGGTTCCAATTGCATTACATCGAAAACGACGGCATGGGGTTCGGCCTATTGGGCGGGGGTGGCGTCAAGAAACTCCTTTTAAGCATCTTCCGAATCGTCGCGGTTATTGCCTTGTTTTATTTTCTTTTTCGTATCACCAAGAAAAACGAAAAGTTCAGTGTCATCGCCGGCGTCGCCCTGATCACTGCGGGTGCCATGGGCAATATCGTGGACAGCGTGTTTTACGGCAAGTGGTTGCAAGGCAAGGTGGTCGACATGTTCGAATTCACGGTGGAGATATCCAATTTTCGTGTCTTCCCGTTCATCTTCAACTTCGCTGACGCCGCTATCACCATCGGAGTATTTTACATGCTCATTTTCCAGTGGAAATGGCTGAAGAGCCTATAAACAAAAAAGCGCCTCAGTTCATTTTTACTGAGGCGCTTTTTTTATAGCCGCTAAAACTTATTTATGAACTGCTTCGGCTTCCTTTTCCATAGCACTTTCAGTCATCGGAGCGGGGCTGAAGGGCTTGACCATTTTCTGGCCTTTATCGGCGATCCTGAAGGTCAGGAAGGGCTCATGCTCTGCAACATACTCTTCATCAATCGGATTAAAGGTACTTTCGGCATCGACCTCGAATCTACCGGAACGTGAAGCGATAAGATTACCACCGTAGAAAACGGTCACCACATAGTTGGTGGCAATGGTAGGATCGCAGTTTTTAAACAAATCAACATATACTTTATAGGTGCCTGGAGCCACAAAGACATCTTCACCGCTATAGGTAATGTTTTCGTTGTTCACATTGTCGATGGAGCATCCTGCATTGGAATCAAGGTCCAACTCGCCACCGGTATAACTCATGATATGACCATAGTAGATATGACGTCCATAGAAATCCACCGGATAGCCATCTTCATAGTTATATTCAGGCTCGATGAGGTGGAGATCCACATCCTTGGCGTTGTCGAAACTGAGGCTGACCTGGAGGGTACCGGTACCCACGACCATCAGATTCACGTTGGTTTCCCAGATCTGGCTGATTTCGTCGTTTTCATCAACAATGGCCACCTGAACATTGAACGTGGTTTCTTCCTCGCCCAGAGTAATGTTCTGAGCGACCATCAAGACGAATGAATACTCATTGCCACGAATTGCTGACGGAAGTAGCTCGTAGTAGCCCGTCTGGCCTTTCATACCGACCAAGATCTTACGGGCGGGAACCTCAGAGGCGATAGAGACGTAGGACGAACCGCCGGGGATAGCGGTCCCGTTCATAGAAACCTCAATGGTCTGGTCAGAAGTGGCTTCAGGCATTTCCTCAGAGACCAGCGTGGCATTCTCCACATTGAAGAACTTGACGATAGTGGCCTCTTTGTCCTTGCCACAAGCGACGAAAAGCATGGTGGCGGCAACAAGCACAGCACCACAGATTAATGTAATTTTCTTCATAAGATTTCAATTTAATTAATTAGTAAATAAGTGAATTCAGATTTTCCAATGTGCAAATATATAAATTTTTCTTAATTTTGATGCCGATTTGAAAAAAAACAACAAAAACATCATACCATGAAAAAACTGATATTAATACGTCACGGCGAAAGCCTGTGGAACAAATTAAACCTTTTCACTGGATGGACCAATGTGGATCTTTCGGAGAAGGGCATTCAGGAGGCCATCGAGGCCGGCAAGGTGCTGAAAGAGAACGGCTACACGCCCGAGATCTGCTTCACTTCGTACCTGAAGCGCGCCATCAAGACCTTGAACTACGTGCTCGACACCATGGACATGGACTGGCTGCCTGTATACAAGACCTGGAGATTGAACGAGAAGTCGTACGGTCAGCTGCAGGGTCTCGACAAGAAAGCCACTGCCGAGAAATACGGCGACGAGCAGGTGCGTCTGTGGCGCCGTGCCTTCGACGTGCGTCCTCCCGCGCTGGCCATGGATGCTCCCAACAGCCCCCGTCAGGATCCTCGCTACGCCGAGCTTACCGACGACCAGATCCCGCTCACCGAGGCCTTGTGCGACACCATCGATCGTGTGATGCCTTATTACGAAAACAACATCATGAAGGCCTTCGAGACCCATAATCAAGTGATGGTGGTAGCCCACGGCAACAGCCTCCGCGGCGTCGTCAAGGTGCTCAAAGGCATGTCGAACGACGAGATCATCGCCTTTAACATCCCTACCGGTATCCCCTATATTTTCGAATTCGACGACAACATGAAGCTCCAGAAGGACTTCTTCCTCGGCGATCCCGAGAAAGTAGCCGCACTGATGGCAGCTGTGGCGAATCAAGGGAAGAAATAATAGTTAAAAGTTAAGAGTTAAAAGATGGCTAGATGGATTATTCCCGACATCCATGGTTGTTTCAAGACCATGGAGGCACTCCTGAAAAGCACGCTAAGAGCAACACGTGACGATGAGCTGTTTTTCCTAGGCGACTACATCGACCGCGGCCCGGCGAGCAAGGAAGTGCTTGACTACCTTATGGACCTTCAGGAAGGAGGATGGAACGTCCACTGCCTAAAGGGCAACCACGAAGACTACTGCGTGAAGACCTGGGAAGCCGACCAAAAAAGGCATCTCTTCAAATCCGACGTGCAGAAATTGTGGGAAAACGTCGGTGCCAAGGAGACCTACAAAAGCTTCGGCGTGAAAAGGCCCCGCGACATCCCGGAAAAGTACATCGAATGGATGCGCAAACTGCCTTATTACTACGAGTTGGAGGACTACATCCTCGTCCACGCCGGCATGAACTTCCACTGCAAAAATCCTTTTGAAGACACCCAAAGCATGATCACGGTCAGAGATTTCAGGGTGGACTTCTCGAAGACCGGAGGTCGCCGCATCATCCACGGACATCTCCCCGAGGACTACAGTTTTATTGATCACGTCATCCACAACCAAGACCAATACGACTTCATCGTTTTGGACAACGGCGTCTTTAACGTGAACAAACAAGGCATGGGCAACCTGATGGCCTTTAACCCCGACACCAACAAGCTGATCGCCCTGTCGAACTACGACATGTAAACTACCGCGACGCCACCGCCACGGCGGTCTTGTATTTCCTTACTGTCCCCTCCATATCGAACACCTCGGTGACCACGACGTAGATGCCTATTGGCACCCTGAGGCCTCGGCTATCGATTCCGTTCCATACAAAACTGCCTTCTTGAGCCACCATCTCGCCCCTGACCAGATGACGCACTAGACGGCCTTCCGCCGAGAAGACATAGGCGTTCATCGTATACCCTGAATGTTCAAACTGATAGGTGAAAACGCAGTGATCGTCAAAGCCGTCACCATCAGGAGAGAAGACTTGAGGAGAGACGGATACGGGTTGGATCCCCTCATTTTCATGAGCGTAAGAAACCATGGAGTTGGGATAACCTGGGGTGCCAAAGTGGACTGCTTCGGCTGCCGAGTGCCAGTTGTCAGCCTGGTCGGAGGGCGCCTCCCATGAGACACGTTCCAGTGAAACGCCTTTGGTTTCTTTCAAGAGAGGATAATGCATCCCCTCGTTGTAAGTCATTTGATCGATTACCACCCCCTGCCGGCTCATCAGCAAGGCGATGCCACCCGAGTTGGGATAAGAGGGAAACGCCGTCATATCGTGATAGTTGTTCGGCTCACAGGCATATTGCTGACACACCGTGTAACCATCGGTCGAGAGCAAAAGATAGTTGCCCGGCATGAACAAACGGCTGTCGGCGGAGATCTCCTTAAGCACTGTATCAGCGGGATTCGGAAAACTCTCTTTGATGACACCCAGTTTCAACTCACTTAAGTCGAAGGTCTTATCGGAGTAGTTATAAAGCTCTACATAATCCACACCCGGGTTGATGGGATCGAAAAGGATCTCATTAATAAGAATGTCGCCCGCGCTAATAGGATTGGGAATGCCAAACTGAACCTTGGTATCGGGAGCGATGGGTTGGCCACTGCAACTCTCCATGCCATTCAGCACCAAGGTATAGACCATCCCTTCTTCGAAAGAATAGTCGAAGACAAGCTCCAACGAAGAGTTCTCCACTGGGTTGCACAACACTTCCGATGGATGAAGCTCGAGTTCCTCAACCCTATAACCATCAGGGTCTTGGAGGCTCTCACGATCCATCTGCTGGTCGAACCAAAGCAGCACCATGTTATCGCCCAACATGCTCACCCTTGCGACCATGGGGGTGGTCTCGTTGGGGGCGTTGATGGAGTTTTCGCATCCCGGCGTACCACCTTTGATATCGGTCGAGGCCGACCAGTTGGACGTCCCTGCGCAAGGGTTGAACGGGTCGATCTGTTCCAGCGACCAGCCGCCGTTACGCTTGTCGGCATCGTGGTACCAGTTGTCGTTGAACGACACCTCCGATATCAAGGTCTCATCGGGTGCAAGGAGACGAAGTGTAGCCCCAGCGTTGGCAATAGTGAAACTGGAGAAACCGCAAACCGGACCAAAAACGCTTAGTTCCTGCTCGGCGTCGGTTTTGCAGAGGATGAGGTAACCCCATGGGGCAATCTGAATTGACGGGAACGTCTTGCTGGTATTACCAATAAGGAAGAGCCAATCCTTCAGGTCGATGGTGAAATCAGTGGTGTTAAACAGCTCCACGTATTCCCACTCCGGCAGTCCAACCATAGGTGAGGGATCTGCCATGATTTCGTTGATAACCACATCGTTTTCAGAGGGTTGGTATATGGAAAAAGAATGCATCATCAAGGGCATGGTATTCCCTGCCAGATCGCTTATACCAGTAATTTGAAGCGTCAGGTTGGTGTTTTCAAGAAGAGGCTCGTTGAAGGACAATAGCACCTTGGAGGGGACACCGATGAAGGAGACCGAGTCGGGGGATGTTTCTACGTAGTAGTGTTGGGGATCCAAGGCGGTTTCAGCAAGGGGCTCGTTGAAAGTTAGCAAAAGATGTCGTGTATCTATGATTTCAAGGCTGAGCAGTTCCGGCGGTTCCGTGTCGATAATTTGGGGACCAACATAGATGTCGTCGAAATAGATTTTTCGTGCATTACTTGAAGTGAAATGAAGATGGAAGCCAAAGAAGCCTTCCACAGGATAGGTGTCGTCCTGCCCTTCTGCTTCCACAATGTAATTTCCGACATTGTCATAGTCGGTGGCTAAGATCCAGCGACCCTCGGCATCACGGTTCACTTTGACGGCTACTTTGAAGGATGAAGCGATAGCGGCGTCGGCACCTTTAATAATAAGGTGTTCCCCTTCGGGGTCTTTGCGATAGAGCTCTATGGCATCTTGGCTTCCGGCGGCACCGAAACGAAGGAAATAGCCACGCGAGGCATAGGGTAACGTTACGGTGTCGGCACAGAGCCACACATCGGCGTAGTTGTTGGCGGAAGGACTGAAGTTCTCACGAATCCAGAAACGCCATTCGGTTTCTCCCTGTAAAAACGCACCTGCTGAAACCCTTTCAGTTATAGTGGTTGAAAGGTAGGATTCCCCAGCAACAGTAGCAGCAGACTGGAGTTGTTTATTGTTGTTGACAGTGAAACAGGTGTCGGTGCCGATCCAGGTGGGGTTGGAGGTGAAATCCCCGTCAGAGAAGTCGTCGATGACCTGGGCGGAGGCCCATAGAGGCAGAAATAAAAAAAGTAGGCGTATCGTTTTCATAATATTATTATTTTTGCATTGTAGTTGGAATGGCGCAAAGATACGAAATAAGAATCACATTTTATATATTAATAGAATAAAATATAATAATTATGAAAATCGCTGTTGTAGGTGCCACGGGGTTAGTAGGCTCAAAGATGTTGCAAGTTCTTGACGAACAGAAGATTAAGATTGACGAGTTGATTGTGGCCGCCTCGGAAAAATCGGTTGGCAAAGAGATCGTTTTCCAAGGTCATACTTATCAAGTGATCAGCGTGGAGGACGCCATCGAGGCCCGTCCCGACATCGCCATCTTCTCCGCCGGGGCCGCTGCATCGAAACAATATGCTCCTTTGTTTGCCGCCAAGGGTACCTATGTCATCGACAACAGTTCTGCATGGCGCATGTTCCCTGAAATACCACTCGTGGTGCCCGAGATCAACGCCGACACCATCACCAAGGACACTCATATCATCGCCAATCCCAACTGCTCCACCATCCAGATGGTGCTGGCCTTGAATCCGCTTCATAAGGCATTTGATATCAAACGTTTGGTGATTGCCACGTATCAGAGTGTAAGCGGGAGCGGAATCAAAGGGATTAACCAGCTTGACCGTGAGGAAGCGGAAAGTGGAAAGTGGAAAGTGGAAAACTCTCCACTCTCAACTTTCAACTCTCAACTTCCAAATGCGTATCCCCATCAGATTTATAGAAACGTGTTGCCTCACGGTGGAGATTTTTGTGAAAACGGTTACACCACCGAGGAGGAGAAACTGGTGAACGAGACCCGTAAGATTTTGAGGGCGCCGCAGATCGCCGTCACTGCAACGGTGTGCCGCGTACCCGTCACCGGTGGCCATTCCGAAGCCGTCAACGTGGAGTTCAACAAGCCCTTTGAGTTGGATGAGGTGCGCCGTCTGCTGGAGCAAGAGCCTGGCGTGGTGGTTCAAGACGATCCCGCCCACAACCTCTACCCTATGGCCATCACCTCATACGACAAAGACGAGGTCTTCGTAGGCCGAATCCGCAGGGACTTCAGCATCGCCAACGGCTTGAATTTCTGGGTGGTCAGCGACAACATCCGCAAGGGTGCCGCCACCAACGCTGTGCAGATCGCCAAATACGTTATTGAGCACATTTTATGAGAATCATCAACAATACAATACAAGCCCGAAACATCAAGAATGCCGTGGTCACCATAGGCACCTTCGACGGCGTGCATCTCGGCCACCAGGCCATCTTCAAGGAGATGCGACGTCTGGCCAAGGAAGTCGATGGCGAGACCGTGGTCGTTACCTTTTATCCCCATCCCCGTCAGGTGCTGTCCATCGGCACGGAGCGGCTGCGCTTCATCTGCTCACAAGAAGAGAAACTGAAGAAATTCGAGGAGTTCGGCATCGACAACGTGGTGATCATCCCATTCACCAAGGAGTTTGCCGGTACACCTTCCGACATTTTCATCCGTGATTACATCATTGAGCGCATCCATCCCGCCGTCATCGTGGTGGGTTACGACCATCACTTCGGAAAGAACCGGATGGGCGACTTCGAGATGCTGAGTCAACTCGGCAAGCAATACGGCTTCAGGACAGAACAAATTGAAGCTCAAGATGTTAATGAAGTTGCCGTGAGCTCTACCAAGATCCGGAACTTCCTATGGGCCGGCAACGTGAAGGCTGCCAATGAGCTACTAGGCTATCCCTATTCCGTCACTGGCACCGTGGTCGTGGGCAATCAAATCGGCCGTACCATCGGCTTCCCCACCGCCAACCTCGACATCCCCGACGAGTTCATGATGATCAACAACCCGGGGGTATACGCCTGCCAGACCGTCATTGACGGAAAGCCCTATGACGCCATGGCCAACACAGGGTCACGTCCCACCATCGGCGACCGCGCTGAGGATGATTTCATCATCGAAGTCAACATTTTCGACTTCGAGGGCGACCTTTACGGCAAGACGCTGAAGGTATGGTTCATCGACCGTATCCGCGATGAGGAGAAGTTCAACGGCCTCGATGCTTTGAAAGACCAATTGCAACGCGACCGTGAGGAAGCGAAAAAAATATTATCTTTGTCAAGAATTCAAAAGCAAGAATAACAAATAGAAACAACCATGAAAAAACTACTCTCTGCAATGATGGCCTTGGCCCTTGTGTTTGCCTTCGGCAAAGCCAACGCCTGCACCAACTTTCTTATTACTAAAGGTGCCTCCACCGACGGTTCCTGCATGATCTCGTACGCCGCCGACAGCCACGTGCTTTACGGTGAGCTTTACCACTATCCAGCTGCCGACTACGCTCCCGGCGCGATGCGCGATGTATACGACTGGGACGGCGGTGCCTTCCTCGGTCAGATTCCTGAAGTATCCCACACCTACAATGTAGTAGGTAACATGAACGAATGGCAGGTCGCCATCGGCGAGACCACCTACGGCGGCCTCGAATGCCTCTGGCACGGCAAGGGCATCATCGACTATGGCAGCTTGATTTACATCACTTTACAACGTTCCAAGACCGCCCGTGAAGCCATCAAGTGGATGGGTGACCTTGTTGCGACATACGGTTACGTCAGCGAAGGCGAGTCGTTCAGCATCTGCGACCCCAACGAGTGTTGGATCCTCGAGATGATCGGCAAAGGTCCGGAACACACAGGCGCCGTGTGGGTGGCCCGTCGCATCCCCGACGGTTACGTCAGCGGCCATGCCAACCAGGCCCGCATCACCACTTTCCCCTTGGTCTCACGCAAATGCAAGACCAGCATCACCTATTCTAACATCGACAAGCTGCTGAAAGACCCAAGGATCGACTGCGTCTATGCCGACGATGTCATCAGCTTCGCCAAAGAAGCCAAGTTATATGATGGTCCTGATGCAAAGTTTTCATTTTCAGACGTCTACAACCCTGTTGACTTCAGCGGCGCCCGCTTCTGCGACCTCCGCGTGTGGGCCATGTTCAACAAGGTGACCGACGACATGAACGATTATTGGGGTTACGCCACCGGGCGCGACATCCAGCGCGTCAAGCCTTACACCCCCGGCATGTGCCAGACTCCTGACAACTTCCCGACCAACCGCATGCCTTTGTGGGTGAAGCCTAACAAACAAGTTAGCGTGCTCGACATGATGGACTTCATGCGTGACCACCTCGAAGGCACAGAGCTTGACATGGCACAAGACGTCGGCGCAGGTCCGTTCCACTGCCCTTACCGCTGGCGTCCCATGGAGTTTGAGGTGAATGGCGCGACCTATGTGCATGAGCGCACCACTGCCACCCAGCAGACCGGTTTCAGCTTCGTGGCCCAGAGCCGCAGCTACAACCCCTTCGGAATCATCTGGTTCGGCGTGGACGACACCGACAACACCGTGTACTGCCCCATGTATACTTGCATGACTGATATCCCTGAGAGCTACCGCGAGGGCAACGGCTCGATGAGCCAATGGTCAGAGACCTCCGCTTTCTGGATTTTCAACCAGATGAGCAACTGGGCTTACACCAAATACAATTACATCCACCCTGAAATCCGCAAGGTACAACGCGAGTTCGAGACCAAGTGCGTCGAAAAGCTGGTCCCCGCCTTGGATGAGCGTGTCTCAGCCATCAAAGGCCATGACGGAATGGTGCTGGAGATGACCCGTTTCTCCTGCAACACCGCCAACGATTTGTGCGTCATGTGGAAGAACCTCTATCACGACCTCTTCATGAAATACATGGACGGCAACGTCAACACCGCCCAACCCGTCAAAGCTGGAAGCAAGTACACCCCCATCAAGAGCGAGCATCCAAAATACAGCGACGAGTATTATCAGATCTTGATTGAAAAGACCGGAGATAAGTATAAAGCTTATTGATAAAGGAAAAAGGGTCATTGTTGACCTAAACCCCGAAAGTTTTTGTTCAACTTTCGGGGTTTTTTATGTAAAAAAACAAGATGTCGGACATCCGATAATTCGTCTTATCATATCCGATCTTTTGTCTTTTTATCCAACATCATCTTTCTTGTCCGACATCTGCTCCGATGCTCTAAAAAACGAACATCGTATTTAATATATTGATTTTCTGAATATTAAACACCAACTTGTTGCTTTTTGTTTTTCCGGAAACATGTCTTCGACACCCATTTAACGTTTCCTAATTTACCCGACACATTGTCTTTTCACCCGACCATTCGTCCAGAACGATCCGCCCTCTTGTCTGTGAATACATCCTCTTTCCTCGGCATCTTCATCCCCCTATTCATCCCTTTCGATTACCCTCCACATTCCTCATCCCATCATCCTCACCCCTCGTCCCCCCCCTTCGGTCATCCTCCACCTTCCGCAATTTAGGACCAACGGCCTGGACACAACGACCGGAACACGCCGGAGGGGAGATCGGGAGGAATACAACATATCCGACCCCGGTGTGGTAGGGTGACCAAAAAGTCCGCTCCTCCCCAACTGAAAAAAAACCGATCCCAAAAAATCCGACTGGAATTTTCCAACCTAAAAAACGACCTGAAAATTCCGACTGGAAATTTTAAACTTGAAAAAACCAATTTGAAAATTCAAATCTAAAAATTCCAACCTGAAAAAAACCGACCCAAAAAATTCCATCCGAAAAATCCGAACCAAAAAAAACAATACCTTATTAATTATGGTGGGTGATGATACCGATTTAGGGGCCTCAACTTCCTGTACCCCCATGGCAAGATCCCACTCTCCGATCCAACTTCGCTCTTCAAGTTGGTGTTTGCGATAACAAAAACCGCCACCCAGAAGCAACAGAAAAAAATGGTATCAGGCATCCGACAAAACGTCTATCGTTCATCCGACATCCTGTCTTTTTACTCGACATCTTTTCCCTATCCGACATTAGTGCCGACGTACCTAAAAACGAAAATCGTATTTAATATGTTGATTTTCTGAATATTAAATACAAACTCTTGCTTTTCTGTATTTCCGGAAGTATAATCCGACACCTTGTCTTTTCACCCGACTATTCGTCCAGGCGATCTGTCCTCTTAACTGAGAACACATCCCCATCCCTCATCCTCACATCCACCTTCCTAGGCTTCCTCATCTCCTTACTCACTCTCTTGGGCACCCTCCCCCTTTATCCTTAACGCCCCCTTCCTCGCCTTCCAGGTCGGGAGGAAATCGACACTCCCTGACTCCGTGTGGTAGGATGACCAAAAAGTCCGAGTCTCCCAACCGAAAAATCCACCCCAAAAAAATTCCATCCGAAAAAAACGACCTAAAATTCCGAAAGGAAAACTCACCCCAAAAAACTATACCTTATTTATAATATGGAAGAGGTGATGATGCCGATCCTTGGGTCTCGACTTCCTGTACCCCCGAGGATAAGACCCCAAACTCCGATCCAGCTTTGCTGTTACAAGAACGTATCCGACAAAACGTCTATCGTTCATCCGACATCTTGTCCATCTACCCGACATCTTTTCCCAATCCGATATTAGTGACGATGCGACAAAAACGAGTATTGTATTTAATTTATTGATTTTCCGAATATTAAATAACAACCGACAGGTTTCTGTT
>JAFPWT010000002.1 GCA_017394865.1 Bacteroidales bacterium | reverse complement strand
TCGATACCTCGTTGTGATTTAACTCGATAACCGATAGACAAAATCATGTCGAGATTATAATAATCAACCCCTCTTGTCACCAAGCGATCGCCTTCTTTTTGAACGGTCGCAAAATTTGCGATAGTTGCCTCTCCCTTCAATATCTCCTTTTTCCATAAAATTACCATATTTATGGCAAAATTACAGAAATAATTTGAAATACCCTAAATTTATTGTTAAAAAATCAAAAGTTTTTTATTAATTATTTCTTCATCCACTTCCCCGTTTCCGCTAATTTGCCGTTTGAAATCACCTTCCAAACATAAACTCCTTCAGCCCAGTTTCCGGTATCAACGGTGGTCACATTCTCCGTGATTCTCTGGCTGTGGATCAGCCTTCCGTTGAGGTCGTAAACCTCCAAGTGGGCATTCTGCAAGACTGTGCGGATATTGAGCGTGTTGCCACTTGGGTTGGGATAAACAGAAATTATAGGATTATTCAATTCAATTAAGTCTTCGTATCCGACGTTGACACTAATTTCTTTGACCAAGGAAGTGCAGTCGCTTTTAACCGATTGTACGCCGTAGGTATAGATACCTATTTCGGGAACATTGTCAGAATAGGCATTCCCCGACAGGTTGGAACCAATCAGCTCATTGTTTCTGAAAACATTATAATTTCGCACTTCGCGAGTGTTTGACATGACTTTGGAGTCGCCGCCTAGGTAAATCTCCATGCAGCCGCTACTGCCATTGGTACTCCAGCCCGAGGTGTTGTCGCTGCCAAAATCCCTGTACAGGAAATTGCCTTTCATGTCAACAACGACATCTGACATTCCAAAAACATTTCCCTCACTAGTTTGGCAACAATCGACGACCACCCACAACACCATGTCGGCATCAATGATCACAGGAGTTTCCAGATAGACCTTGTTGATAGCTTCAACCTTAAACGATTCTATCTGCTGATTGTAAATCAGGTTATCAGGACCGCCGAAACCATTGTCGGTGTATATCTGAATCGAGTAAACATTGTTGGGACCACCGGCTATAAAAGCTACTTGAGTGATGGCGAGACCGTTGTAAGGTTCGAGGTCTTCGGGCAGATAACGTTGTCCAATTGCCCATTCGCAACAAAAGCCCGACGTGGCTAGGAAATTCACCATTTCACCAGAAAACGTAGCCATCAAGTTCTCTTCAAGAGGCTCATCCCAAGTCAATGTGACGTTGAGGTTTTCGTCATGTTCCTCTTTGATGTTGGTGGGCGGAAAACAATCTGAAACATAAACGAGACGGTTTTCTCCAGGTATTGTCAACCCGTTAAAATACAAAGCATCGACGCGGAAGCTGTACGAACCCTGCGCGAAAAATCCGCGCGAAAAATGCGTTTCTTCCGTGTTTTGGATAAACTGCTCATCAAGATAGATGTTGTACGAGATGTCGGCGTTTTCATCATCTGTCGGCCGCACCCAATTCAGTTGTATCTCATTGACATTCACATTAATGTCAATGTTGTCAACTCCTGAAAAAGATACAGTGTTTACCAAATAATCATCCGAAGAGATTGTTGACTCGTCGGAATAAACAGCCTCGATGGTATATGAGTATTGCGTTTCATCAAAAAGGCCTTTATCAAGAAAATGGGTTTCAGTCACCAGGAAATCGTTCACTTTTTCGCCATCGCGGTAGATGTTGAATCCGACAACCTGAGGATTGTCATTGAAAAACCAAATCCCATTGATTTTAAACGCCAGTGCCGGGTTGTCATCAGGATTTGTCGAAATAATACCCCAGCTGCCGTTTTTGTAAAACAAAGCATTGCCTGGAACAAATTCATTTAAAGCAGTGCGCATTGGCAGAAAGCAGTTTTGGTCGGCATCATATGAAAACACGAACCAGTAAGGACCTCCCGTGGGCAACACTATGCCCAAATCAGCAGTGATTTCAAATAAAGGCATGTAACGGTTGGTAAAACTGGAATTGCTGTTCAAACGGAAAGCATGGAAAAACGTGTCACTCTTTTTCACGTTGGCATTGGTAGTATAAATCAACTGTCCGCCATCCATAGGTGAATTATCGTAAATCTGCACAAACACTTCGGTCACAGGCGATTTTGTATAATCAAAATATGTCTGTGGGAACACGTAAAACACCAAATCGGAAACATATGCGGCATCATAATCCTCATCATAATCAAACAGCGTGAAATCTTCGGCAGCCTTGCGGTTGGCGCTATGAAGCGCTGAAATCCCATTAGTATTGTATCTGTACATGCTTACATCGGCGCCTGCGTATCCAAGGCCACTATGTGTTATTAGCTCGCTATTGTTGAAAAGAGTCTTCTTTTCAAAGCCTTGTTGTACCCAACTAAGCTCAATTGCGGTAGGACTTGTACGGCAAGAGATGTCCGATGGAGCCTGCTGTGCCAGTATTGTTCCGGATGAAACTATTAAAACTATTATTAGAACATTGATTTTCAATACTTTATCCATCTTTTAGTCGTTTTAAAATTTTCTCCACAAATCTTCAAGATATAAATGCCTGAATTCCAGCTTTCGGTATCTATTTCAGTGATAACATCGACATTATTGTCGAAATAAACCAATTTTCCTGTTATATCATAAATTGATATTTCTGAATTCTCTAACATTATGATTATCATTTTGTTGTTACCTGGATTTGGAAATATCCCAATGTCATCTTCATCCCAATCTCCGATACCGTCAAAATTTTGGTTTTCGACAGCTCCAATATCGATTATTCCGCCGTTTACACGTGGGTTGCCGTAAACATCTGTTGCAGGATAGCCGCTCTGTTCGGTCGAGCCGGCGTTGATACACGGCGAGTTGTCGCGCAATGACCAGTCGGCATCAGGCTTGTCATAATTCGGACCGAGACCGAAAGCCGGGTTGACAAATTCAGGCTCGCCAAAAACATTACCTGGATTATTATGGTAATAACTTACACAATTATTAAAAAACGTCGGACTTCCGTTGACAGGGTCATAATCGAACTGCATCTCGCCAAAACTCAGGCTGTTTCCATTGGCATAAATGATATTGTTGAAAATAATCTGCTCTCCAATCGTCCAAAGACCACCGCACTGAATACCCATAAACCCATCGCTTTGGTTGAGGACAATTGTATTGTTGTACCACAACGACTTGTTGGGCGAGGTACCTCCAAGAAGTGGCGGCTCGCCCGAGTTGTTCACGATGATATTGTCGTGGAAACGCCCCGTTTTTACATCCCAGGCAAGATAAACCGCCTGGCCGTGGTTTGCGTGGATGTAGTTGTTATAGACATTCGGTCCAATTGCACTGCTGCCAATGTGTATATAGAAAGCCGAACCGTAAGAACCAGTGTTGGCAAAAAATTCGCAGTCATGGACGGTAAAGGTGCGGGTGCCATTAAGCGACATGCCTCCACCCCAGCTGCCGTAGTTGTTTGCGAAAAGACAATTCTCAATTTCGCAGACTCCTGGATTCATCATATAAACGCCGCCGCCACCGTTTCCCGGAGATTGTGTTCCGCCTGTATTATAAGCATGGTTGTTCGAGATTACGCAATTGCTCATGCGACAGTATTTTTTTGTGTTTAGATACAAGCCTGCGCCATTTCTGTCGCCTTCTGGAGTGCCATTTGTTACTTTTGCGTAACTTATTGTACAATAGTCCATTACAAGAGAATCATTCATATTTGATTCACTCGTTATAAAAAATCCCTGCCATCCCGATTCGAAACCTTGGTTGTTGAAATTAGTCAAGTCGCGGGCGGTGAAAACAATAGGCGCATCCTCTGTGCCTTCAGCGAATAAAGAGCAGTTATGCACCGTGATGCGATAGTATCCTTGGGCTTCTACGTAAGTGCCTGGCGCAACAACAAGTTTTGATGGATAATCGTCTTTTTCAATCAACACGTCGCCGATGATTTTTATGGTGTCAGCCTCCCAATAAACATTGCCGTAATAGGTGCCTGATACCTCAGTGACATTTTGCGCCTGCATTTTTATCCCTCCCGCCATCATCAGGAGCGCAAGCAAAGTGTAAAGCCTAAGGTTTTTCATCGTATCGTGATTTTTTTTGTGTAAACTATTCCGTTTGCATCCGAGATACGCAGCAGACATACCCCTTCCGACAAACCGCTCACATTGATTTCATTGCTGCCTTGTACGCTTCTCACCGACTGCCCGAGGGCATTGTAAACCTGCACTTCAGATACTTCAATCCCATCAATATGAACAAGATTGTTGGCTGGATTGGGATAAATGCAAACATGTGCATCCGAAACGGTCTCATTGATTCCGTTTGGCCCTTGGTTGCCAAAGATTGGAAAACCGCCATTATTCATCTCGGCATCCTCGCACCAACGGCTTACTTCGCCTAATAATGGGAACTCATTCTCTATTTGAGCAGCACCAGCATTCAAGGCTGCAAGCAAGTCCGTGGTGTTGTGCATCGGAGTCTCCAATTGCCATGCTAAAGGCGAATTTGTTGGAATGAAAGCAGTTAAATTCTCAAGTTCGGGACCGTTGCCATTGCTGCCATATTCGGTGTTTTCCAGCCAGTAGCAACTACTAAACTGATTTACAACAGGATCCCATCCGACGATGGTTCCCCTCGGACAAACATAATTATTGATCTCGTGAACCAGATCGCCAGAATGATATACATTCATTACAGCCTCCATTAAATAGTTTGCCCTTCCGACGATGCCTCCCACACCATATCTTGCCCCAATAGTTGCCGTGTTATACGTATTCAGAATGCTCATGACAAAACTATGATTATAGCCTATGATACCGCCTGCTTCACCGAAATTATTATGCATTCTTCCATTATTGCTGCAATCCACAATCACCAAATGTTCTATGGCAGAAGCTTCGGAATAGCCAATAATACCTCCCGCATAATCGCCAGAATTTGTGATTTCACCGTAATTATGGCAATCGCGGACTATGTTTACATAATCGGTACCAGCGAGTAGAGGATCTGGGTAAAACCTACCGACCATACCGCCAATTTCCGAAATGCCGCCACCAGAGGGACAGTCACCGTCAATTTTTCCATAATTCTTGCAATGCTTCAAATTGCCAGCATACAATTTGCCCACCATGCCTCCACTATTATAATTACCGGTTGCATCGGCACAGTTCAAGCAGTTGTATAGGTCAAGGGCAATACCACAACCGACCAAACCGCCAGCCATTTGACCGCTATGCACTTCGTTCCAGCTGATGCAAGAATCTATCCTTCCATTACGGAAGAAACCTGCGAGACCGCCTACTGACTCTGTGCCCATCACTACGGCTTGGACAATGCAATCAGAAACGGCGCATGGCACAGAGGGTCCCCAAAGAAGATACTCTGAAATCTCACCCACAAGTCCACCTGACAACTTGCCGAAAACAGTAACTCCACGGGTTACGTTGCAGTTGACGACTCGGCAGGTGTCCGTGACGTCTTCACTCACGCCATAGGGTAGTCCGAAAAAGCCGACCAATCCCCCCGCCGACCGAGTTTCGCAGGTCACTGTGGCATTGTCGACATCACAGCCGGAAATATGGGTCAATCCGGCACAACCCACCAATGTACCCACATACATCGATCCCGATATTTGGCATTCTAAGAGTTTGATATTCAAGATTTCAGCACCATTGGTACAGCCAAATAATCCCACGACTTTATCACCCGATGCGTCATCGATATACAGGCCCGTTATGGTTTTGCCGTTGCCGTCGAAATACCCGCTGAAATAATAAGGTACTTCATTCAAGACACGACCTATGGGTTTCCATCTGAGAGGATTGAAATTTAGATTCTCATTCAAGCATATATCACTGGTTAAGATGTAATAGGCATCGCCGCCCGAGCCTTCGTTGGTTTGTTTTTCAAGTAGAGCGAGTTGTTCAGCCGTGGCAATCTGATAAGGATTGTCTGCCGTGCCGTCACCGCCAGCGTAGGCTTCGGCAATACTACCATCCCAGCAATTGGATTGTTGTGCTGCCACAGTGCCCAGCGATAGAATAAGCAAAGCAATTAGAGGGAAAAGTCTGATTCTCATAACAACCCTATAGTTTTTCATCGTATTGTTATCTTATTCATGTGAACTTTTCTTGCCTCATCCGTGATGCGTAGCAGGTAAACGCCTTGCGGCAGGTCGGCCACGGGGATTTCATTCGTACCCTGAATGGTTTTCACCTTCTGGCCAAGGGCATTATAAACTTGAATTTCAGCGACTTCCACACCTTCTATCGTTATCTTATTCCTTGCAGGATTGGGATAGGATTTGACCTCATCGGAAATTTCGGTAACATCCAGAATGCCACCCCAGAAGAGGATGCTGTAAGTTATCTGACCAGCACTTGATTCAAGGATAATATTAGTGCCAATCCAATCATCAGGCACTTGGAAGTTTGAATCGAGACGGAGATACATGTCAACACGGAAATACTCCTTTACCGGCAAATCGTAGGGCAACTCATGTTGAGGCACAATATCAAAATAATCCGTACCATCTTCGGCAACGGAATAAATCGTAATTGGCGTCAGGGTACCATAGTTCTGGTTGCATATTATACCGGTCAGATGGCTGGCTTCAGGAATCGGAATATAAAAGTTAGTGGGACTATCAAGGAAAAGACCGTGATCGACAAGAGTTGAGGAAGCCATCATGGCAACCACAGTCCTTTCTTCCAAGGAAGTCAGGATTTGAACATCGGTAGGCGTGTAACCTCCCTTTCCAGCAAAAGGTCTTTGTAACCAAACTGATAAAAAGATAGAGTCTCCCACTGGGATTGTATAAGGATATTGGCAAGGGTAAGGTAATAGCACGTCAATAGGTGTATCGTGGTCATAATCGGTTCCACTAAGTGTTACCGCTTCGGTGGTAAAATTTCTAATGATGATTTCATCACATCTTCCAATTTCATTTAGCCACAGCGTATCAGGGGTGATAATCAGGCCGCTATTCCGCTGTTCTTGCGCTTGCATCGTCACCCCTCCCGCAATCAACAGGAAGACAAATAAAAAGAGTAATTGATGTATTTTCATAGCTATGCGGTTTTATTTTTTCAAAATTATAACAAAATTCCATGAAAATGGCAATTTCTCGGACCAATCCACTATTTTCTTAAAGATTGCCTTTGAGAATCAATAAATTACAAAAAATTATTCCACCTATTTCTTCACCCACTTCCCACTCTCAGCTTCCTTACCATTTGAAATAACCTTCCAAACATAAACCCCTTCAGCCCAGTTTCCGGTATCAACGGTGGTCACATTCTCCGTAATGGCTTGGCTGTGGATCAGCCTTCCGTTGAGGTCGTAAACCTCCAAGTGGGCATTTTGCAGGACTGTGCGGATGTTTAGCGTGTTGCCACCTGGGTTGGGATAGGCCACCGCCACAGCAAAGCCTGCGTCATGGGCTTCTTCGATACCGTCAAAGGCTTCCTTTGGGACTTTGAAGATGGCACCCGTCGTACCAGTCGTGCTTGATTTTGCAACTTGACAACTGATGAAAACATCCCCATTGGAATTGAGGCGCAAACCTCCAAAATACATCAGTTCTGTGCCGTCTTCCTTATAATAAATCTCTTGAAGTTTGTTGAGGTCTTCATCCAAATGGACGATGTAAAGACTTTTGGAAAAGTACCAGTTGTCTGGTTTGTCCATGCCGCTGGCCATATAAACATCGCCATTTTCGCCAAAGTCAATAGAGTTTGGTTTGCCTGGTGTACAAGGGATTTCGGAGGTGATACCCCAAGTGTAGGCCAATTGCTCAAAATTGTCGGCATCAAACACACTCATTAAGACATCCTCGTTATGCACGACAATATAACCACTTGGGGTAGGTATTACCTCATCCTCCATGTTGATGGTATAAGTCTTACCGTTGTATGGATTCATGCGAAAACAAGCTATCCAGCCACATCGCATAGGATAAGACAACTGGTCGATATTCTCTTTGATGGCTATGGTATTGAGATCGCCATCCAAGGTATAGCAATTGTATATAGATCCCCCGCCATTTCCTGCCAAAACAAGTCGGCACCCCATCATATCGGGCGTTGGGAACATGTAGCAGCCGCTTGAAGAAGGCGCAGGGTCGTCGAGAAGCCTTTCGGTCAGCAACTCACCGTTTCCGTCAAACTTCAGTATCCTTAATCCATGATGGCCACTTGTCCATAGGGTATCAACATAATAGGAGTAATAAAAATTGCCCAAAGCATCCTCAACCCATTGCTCGCCTCCTGAAATGAACCTGTAGAAATCATAGCCAACCCAATTGAAATCCATAGTATCCACGGACAAATCTTCATGGACGGTCATTTTTTGAAGATGAATTGTGTCGTTTGAATACTTCGTGACGAAAAGACCAACCGACCCGTCACCGAAACGCACCAGATGCCTCAAACTGTTGTTGTCCTGAATGCTCGGAAGAACAACCCTATTGATAAGTTCTCCGTTTTCATCCACCTTGTAAAGGGCAACATCCGCCGCTTCGTCGGCTCCAAGAACAAGCAGATCTTTCTCGTTCATGAAAATGAGGTCATCGATGTAATGACGTTCAAAGAACCTTTGAGGTTCTTGTGCTTGCATTGTCATTCCTCCCGCTATCAGCAGGAGCGCAAATAGGGTGTAAAACTTCACTTTTTTCATGCTTTCCGTTTTGATTCATCAAAAATAAAACAGAAAAACGAAAAAAGGCCATTGGCACGACCAAAGTTCAGGTTTTTCAGGCCAAGTAAAACAGCAAGCAAATAATAATCAAATGATTACAAAAACCATCATTCAGGTTTTTCCTTATTCCAAGAGGTTGGAAAAAGGATTGTCACCCACCTTCTTGCGGATGTTGGAACGATATTTCATGGCGGTGTTCTCGGTCAGGCCCATGAGATCCGCCACCTCTTTAGCGCGGAAACCGAGGAAGGAGAGAATGACCACGCGGCGTTCCGATTCGTTCAAGTCAGGGTAGGCCGACTGTATTTTTTCAAAGGCATGGGGGTATGCAGCCTCAAAAGCAGCTAAAATGCGCTGCAAGCGGTCTTTCTGTCCGGCCTGAT
Organism: Bacteroidales bacterium; assembly: GCA_017394865.1. Taxonomy (GTDB): domain Bacteria; phylum Bacteroidota; class Bacteroidia; order Bacteroidales; family F082; genus Limimorpha. The sequence continues at coordinate 88,788 of JAFPWT010000002.1, read as the reverse complement.
GAATGGCCATAGCTTGCTGCTGCAGCATCTCTTTCTGCTGGGCAGTGAGCTGCTCCAACTCGGTTTGCAATTGGCGTTGGGCTTCGCGGAGTTTCAGGGTCTCCAACTCTTTGTTTTTCCGATAACGGAATGCCATCCAGAGGACCACCATCAGTCCAATGACCAACAAGGCAATCCAGAGATAGAGGCGGTAACGCTTCACCTGCTGCTCGCTTTCCAGACGCTGGAGCTCCAACTGCTTGTCATATTCATCCTTTACCTCGGCTATGGCTTTCTGCTCCGCGCCATAGTCAGGGATGGCGCTCAGTAGCTTGTCGGCATAGACGGCGGCATTGGCTTCGTCGCCCAAGGCCTTGTAGGAAGCGTAAAGGCGTTTGTAAACAAAGGAAATATCGTTGCTCTTATGGGCCATCCCTTCAACCTTCAGTCCATAGAAAACGCAGGAGTCATATTGCTGCAAATCGAAATAGGCCCTTGAAATGTTTTCCGTCAAATCAAACCGATAACTGTTCGCCATCCGCCCGTTGATAGAGCGCAAGACATCCAACCCCAGCCGGCTTTCTTCAATGGCTTGATGAAGCAGATTGTTGCCATCTTCCTCGTTTTCAAAATGTTGTGTCTCAAAACAATAAAGATAATAATCAGCCAACGCCTGGTGGAAATAGGAGGCCTCCACGGTGTCGCCAATCGTTTCGGCGCATTGCAGTCCAATCTGGTAACTCATCAGGCAACTGTCGTATTCGCCAAGCAGCAAATAGGCCATTCCCAAGGGGAAAGCCGTGATGAGCCTGTTACGATGCATCTGTTTTTCAGCGTAAAACTGATCGGCCTGTCGCAAATGGTCCACTCCTTCCCTATGGTATCCCGAGTCGGTGTACGACATACCCAGGCGCTGGTGGATAGCGTATTTCAAGCGGTCGATCTCGTTTTGCTCGTCAGTGGGAATCAGTGAAAAACGCACAAAACGCTCGTCGACGTGCTTGCACTGCTCAATGCTTTGCAGGGCCTTCAAACGGTAGTCGAGCACATGCTGGTTTCCCATCATTCTCACTTGGGCCATGCGGGCCAAAACCCAATACGTCATGGCTTCGAAATACTTATCTTTTCCACCGATAAACTGTTTTTCAGCGACTTGCATTAACGAATCGAAGTCATCATATTGGCGTAAGCCGTCATTCACTTTCGCTCTCAAAAGGCAATAATGCGCCCTCTCTTTGGCTGAAAGTACCGAGAGATTTAGCGTGTCAAGGGCTTGTCGCGCGCCATTGAGATCATATTGGTAGAAGCACTCCACCTGGTAAAGCATGTCTTCCTCTGGTGAAGGCACCTCATGCTTAGAACAGGCTGCCGTCACCCCAACTAAAATAGAAAGCCCTATGAAAATAATCCGTTTCATGTCGCAAAATTACTCAAAAACCATCCCCCTGCCTTCTTCCGTCAGCACATACCGCTGAGCAGGGCTGTTAGGGGTTTCGAGCAGCATCATCTCTAAATACCTGTCCAACAGCGGGTCGATATATTTCTTCTTCATCTTATATCGGTCAGAGAGTCCCAGATGCTCGGCAATCTCCGCCAGCGACCTTGGCTCCTTGCAGTATTCGGTGCTGTGCAACAAACCATATATGTCGTCAAGTTTTACCTTCATCCTTCAAGAATTTTTGCAAAAATACGACTTCTTTCCACACAGACGTGAACCAGTCACATAAAATGTTCAACACGCCAATCATCCCCAACTCCGAAGAGGTGCCGCGCAGCGGCGGGGGAGTCCGTCGTAATCCCATTAGCGTAAATAACGAAAAAAAGTCACTCCTTAATCCATTTCCCAGTTTCTACTTCCTTGCTATTGGCCATCACTTTCCAAACATAAACCCCTTCAGCCCAATCCCCGGCATCAATCGCCGTCACGTTCTCCGTAATAGCCTGTCTATGCATCAGCCTCCCATTCACATCATACACCTCCACGTGGGCATTCTGCAACCCCGTCCTGATATTCAGCACATCCTTCCCCGGATTTGGATAAGCGATGGCCATCTTTAGTCCATTCTCATGTGCCTCCTCGATACCTACAAAAGCCTCAGCAGGGAATTTTGTCAGAATATAGTGGTTGATGTTTGTGTTATCAAGTTCGTGACAATAGGAAAGCAGAAGCACCCCACCATCGCGTGTGACATAATACGAATTGCAGTTGAGATTGGTCCTTTCCTGATAAGGATAATACACTTCTCGCTCCAAGCCAAAGTCACGGTTCAGCTTCTCAATCATGACCCACGAATCATGGTCGCGCCATAGACCACGATCGCGAGTATATGCCCAAATAATGCCGTCATCGGTGAAGCTGGCTGGTGAGCGCAAAGCGGTCATATCGTAATCGTCAGTAACCGCTTCTTTTCGATGCAAAATCACCACTGTTCCAGTGTTTTCCGTCATTTCTTGTAAGAACGCATCGTGTGCGGATGTTTTTGTGGTAACGTGGTCTATCAAGCATGACAGAAAAGTCGTACCCCATGGACTTTTGCGAACCATCTCAAAATCGATACTTCGAGGCCATCCGCCTTCTGGTGGAACGTCAACACCCATCGTTTTCACATAATCAAAATTCTTATCCACCAAAACACAATTATCTCCTATGTTTTTTGCATTGTTTTTCCCCGAATGATAATGCACATAGCCGATGTCATTGCTAATCATCTGGTCGTTGAAGGCATACGGGTCGCTGCCTCGATCGCCCAATGATATGCCTTTATGAACCAGAAAATTCCCATCAAAATCCATCTTGAAAAAGAAAAGCGAGTCCAAGGCATAATTGTTATACCTTGTCTGGGTTTTGGTATAAGAACCAACGATAACGCCGTCTTCCACAAAAGCAGAAGTAAGCTTGATTTTCGCCATGCTGATATTGGGGAATTGCCCAGTGCCCGCCTGATAAAATGCCGCATTGTTGGTCGTATCGAGCGGAATCAAGTATTCTATGGAATCAATCATATTGAGATCGCTGTCCATCTTGTAGAAATACAGATACGCCTTGTCGGAACCTTCGAGAACAAAATTGGCACAATCAGGGTCGCGGTCAGGAAGGAAATGCCCCATCACGATGATGTTGTGGTCGGGAGATTCAATGATGTATTGGTCATCGGAACGATAACCGAAACGAGACCAATAAACTTCCTTTTGCAAAGTGCCATCGGAAGAGAACTTCATGAGACCGGGGTTCTCGCTTCTGATTCCGTTAACCGCAGGGTCGGTCCACGAAGCATTCACAATAATATCGCCCGATTCAAGTTCCGTCATCGATTGCATGCAGTTGGGACGGATTGGGTCGTTGTCGTCGAACGTTCTTACGAATTCCCATTCCTGTCCGAAGGCATTGGTTTCGAGAATCACAAACATTCCAACCAAAAAGAAAAAATGTGTTTTCATGTGCAGGGAATTTTGTTATGACACAAAATTAGATCAAAAACACCCCATAAAGACAAAATCAATACGTCAATCCATATAATTTCCAAAAAATAGCTCTGTAAATCAAGGAATTACATAAAAAGAATCCATCAAAAAGAAAGGTAAAATCCATGTAAATTCATGCCAAAAAAGGCTCCATTTACAGTGCCTCAAACAGGTCATCCATCCTCACCTGCGACTGCATGATGCCACTATGGGCGTTTTGTCTGACACCGTAGGTTGTAATCATGACCAACTGCAAAGCTTTGAGCGATTTGGTGGCTTCGCGGAACACTTGCATCTTTTTTCTAAGCTTGTCCTCATAATCCTTGTCAATGACAAACTCACCCACCGAGAACTTGATTTCGCAAATGTTGGTCGTTCGGTCACGCCGATCAATAATGAGGTCAATCTGTGCCTTTCCGCTTTCCGAAGCACCTTGCCAGGAGGAAATGTCTGTCAACAGGGCGCTGATTCCAATAGCTTTCTTGACCTGATTGATATGGTCTTTGCAGACTTGCTCGAAAGTTTGTCCAGCCCAACTGTTTTTTCCTGGATTGTCCAAATAGTGCGTCCAAAAATGCTCGTCAGGATTTTGTTTGCCTTTCATGAAACGCAAATAAAACAGCGTGAAATAATCAGAAAGTTGATATACCACGTTCTTCTCGTTGTAACCAAATGTGTTATAAGCTCTGACAAATTGACTGTCCGACAGGTTTTTCAGCATCTCTGTGAGGAGTCCGTTGTCTTCCAGATGCGTTTCATCGATAATCTCTTTCCGGGTAAGCCCTGATTTCTTCGTGGCTAATGCCTCTATGATTTTCAGATAGCCTTTCGATGCCCCGAAAAGAGTCTCATAAAGATGGTCAAACTCGTCCCAAAGCGGACCTTTGCGTTTGAAGAAAACTGCATCGATGTTGGCGAGGTAGGACAATTCGTTGTCAAGGAGTTTTAGGTAATAAGGAATGCCGCCCATGGTCATGTAACACTCCACAATGTCGTAACGGCTCCAATGGATGCCTCTTGAAACCAGATACCGTTCCGTTTCCTGAAGCGTGAAAGGCATCAGGTAAATCCGTCGTGCCGCACGGTTGAACAGACCTCCTTTATCGGACAAGATCTTCTTGGTAATCCATGTGGTGGCCGAACCGCATACGACCATCATGATGTCGTTTTGCTGTGCGCCCCAGCCGTTCCAAAAAGACTCGAACGCACCAAGAAACTCGCTTTGCCGAGTGTCAAGCCAAGGGAGTTCGTCGATAAAAACGATTTTTTTGCGTTTTTCCTTGATGCTCTTCAAGAGTTTCTTCAGCTCGGCGAAGGCTTCCAACCAGTCTGTCGGTGCCTTTTTGACATCTGCACCATATTCCAGCAAGGCGAGATAGAAATTCTTGAGTTGCATCTTCTTGGGCTTTTTGTATAGTCCTGTAACCTTGAAATCGTAGGTGTCATCAAAGAATTCCTTTACGAGGAAAGTCTTCCCGACACGGCGGCGCCCATAAATGATGACAAACTCCGATTCTTTGGAATTACGGTATTTTTCCAACTGACGGATTTCATATTCGCGTCCGATAAAGAGGTTTTTGTCCATGGCGGTCATTATTTGCCGCAAAGATAATAAAAAATTTCAAACTCAGGTGCGGAAACTCGATTTTTTTCTCACTTTCCGCACCTAAGTTTAACTTATTTATGCCATAAAACACAAAACTCAAGTGCGGAAACCTGGTATTTTCATACCGTTTCCGCACCTGAGTTTGCATAAATATAAGTACTATTCCGTCCTCAGCGACTTCACTGGATTCACCGTAGCCGCCCGCAGGCTCCGCAAGGTGACCACTGCAACGGTGACACCCAGCACCGCCACCAACGCCACAGCAAACACCCAAATATGCAGCGGCACCTGATAGGCGAAGCCTTCCAAATAACGCCGCATGATGACGATGCTCACAGGCACGGCGATGACAAAGCACACCAGCACGATCTTCACGAAGCGCGAGTTGAACATGGCCAAGATCTGCTCCACCGTGGCACCATGCACACGGCGGATGCCAATCTCCTTGCGCCGGTGCTCCGTCTCGAACATCACCAGCCCGAACACGCCCATCAGCGAGATGACGATGGCCAATATCGTGAACAGAGTGACAAGTTGAGATAGGTTTTGCTCCTTTTTGTATTGGTTTTCAATGGCTTGTTCAAACGGTCTCATCCAAACCGAAAAACCGTCGCCTAATGTCGGGTCGAGGTCGTTGAGGGTTTTTATTGAGCGTTCCATCAACGCTTGGGTATCAACGCCGGCTTCGGTACGGATGAACAGCCTCATGCACGGGCTCCACGGCTCCTTGCCATAAACATAGAATGCAAATGGACTAATCTCATCGCGCAAAGCAGAGAAGTTGAAGTCCTTGCAAATACCGGCAATCTCGGCAGGGGCATCTTTATGACCCTTGATTCTGTCTTCAGTGGTGATGCCATACTTCTTTTGTGCGGTCTCATTGATGATATAGACACCGTTTTCCGATTGCTCGTCGGCAGGAGTAAAGTCTCGGCCCTCCACAATATCGATGCCCATAAAACGCAGGAAGTTCCAAGAAACCGGATAAACCTGCCATGACACATTCTCAACATCACCTTTGAACGGACGGCTCCACGCCATACGGCTGTTGGCCACAAACGGGCCGTCGCCCCACGCGATGTCCTTGATGTCAGCATCTGTTTTCAACTGATTCTCGACAGTTTCACGGTTGTTGGCGAGTTCCCATGTCACATGCGACTGAAGCAGGTTTTCTTGATTGAAACCCATGTCGTGATTCATCATGAAATCGCGTTGCTGATGAACAAAAATCGCACAGATAATCAGCACGATGCTTACGGTGAACTGCAAGCCAATCAATCCGATGCGGAAAGCCTTGCCTTTCTGCGTGGTGCCGAGTGTGCCTTTCAAGGCAAAAGCGGGATTAAACGAGGTGGAGAACAAGGCCGGATAGAGGCTGGCAAGCACCGAAATGAGCAATGCAATACCGACGGTCAAAGCCGCAATACCCAAGTTTTGGCCGAAGTTCAACGGCGTGTCAATCAGCGCAGCCAAGGTGGATTGTCTGAACAGCGTAACCACGGCCACCGCCAGTCCAAGAGCGATAACGACCATCAGCACCGACTCGCCCACCGACGACATCACCAACTGGAAGCGGCTGCTGCCCAATATCTTGCGTGTGTTGATACTCCGCAGACGCAACGGCACCATCGCGAAGAAGAAGTTGATATAGTTGATGAAGGCGATGAGCATCACGAAAATGGCAATGACAAACAAGGTGATGGTCGTGGTGCGATTGCCCGACTTGCCTGGATGCCCGACATTATCGGAAAAGTAGTTATCGGTCAATAACATAAGATGAGGTGACATCATTTTTTTCATTACCTCAAGATCTGCTGCTTTTTCTTCGGTTAAATTGCTTTCGTCAATGTCGAATTTTGTCTTAAAAAGGTCAAAAGCGACTTGGTGTGCAATTTCATCGAACTCTTTTGGGTCAGCGCCTTCAGCGAGTTTTATGAAATAATTCCAGCCCCATTGGCTCCAATCGTCCATACCCGCATCACCCAGATTTAGAATAAAGTCGATGGAGGAAAGGTCGCTGTTGACAGGCATATCCTTGTAGATGGCCGCTACCGTGACATCTGTCCAATTCCAGGAGCCAAATTGGAAATGGTCGCCCACCTGCAAGCCCAAGCGTTTGGCTGCCGACTCGGACATAACCGCATCCGTGTAACTAATCCAATTATCCAAATTGCCGGCAACAAGTTCAAATCCAAACACTTCGATGGCGGGCTTGGAGAAACTGGTGACTCTCAATTCGACCGACGACTGTCCTTCGCCCAAGCGTACGGAAACTTCATTGCTCCCTAAATTGGCAGCGCAGCCGCCCGCCTCAACGCTGGGGACAGCAGCAATGACCGCTTCCGACATCTGACGATTGACGTATGTCGAATAAACATTGTTTGAAAATCGGTCTGGCATGGTAAGGACATAAATCCTGTCGCTGTCCTTAAGCCCCTTGTTATAGGTGAGGTCGTGGTGTACCTGCACGAGGATGATGTAAAGCGCGGCAAAGGCTGCCGTCAAGCCCAGGATATTCAGGATGGAAGAGACCAGCGTGGTCTTGCCTTTTTTGAAGATGCGTGCCATGGTTGTTTAATTGTTTATTGTTTTGTTTAACTGTTTAATTGTTATTTAACTATGGCTCATGGCCTATTCCGTCCTCAACGATTTCACTGGATTCACCGTAGCCGCACGCAAGCTCCGCAAGGTGACCACCGCTATCGTGACACCCAGCACCGCCACCAACGCCACAGCAAACACCCAGATGTGCAGCGGCACCTGATAGGCGAAGCCCTCCAAATAGTGCCGCATGATGACGATGCTGACTGGCACAGCGATGACGAAGCACACCAGCACGATCTTCACGAAGCGCGAGTTGAACATGGCCAAGATCTGCTCCACCGTGGCACCATGCACACGGCGGATGCCAATCTCCTTGCGCCGGTGCTCCGTCTCGAACATCACAAGCCCGAACACCCCCATCAACGAGATGACGATGGCCAAAATCGTGAACAGTGTAACCAACTTCGAAAGGTTTTGCTCCTTTTTGTATTGGTTTTCAAGGGATTGTGAGAAAGGCCACACATCGTATGATATTTCGTCGCCCATATTGGAGTCGAGGTCGTTGAGGGTTTTCCTGATGCGCTCCATCACGGCGGGGACATCCACGCCAGCCTCGGTGCGGATATACAGCCGATTGCAAATATGCCATGGATCTTTGCCGTAAACATAGAATGCAAAAGGTCTAATCTCTTGACGCAACGAGGCAAAGTTGAAGTCCTTACAGAAACCGGCAATCTCAGCGATTTGGCCGTCATGCCCCCCAATCTGGTCTTCAAGGGTGATTTTATATACGTCCCGTGCAGTTTCGTTGAAGATATAGGTGCCAGTAGAAAACTCGTCGGATTCAGTGAAATCGCGGCCTTCCACGATGTCGATACCCATGAAACGCAGGAAGTTCCACGAAACGGGATAGACATCCCAACCGGCTTCCTCGCCACGCACTTTGCGTCCCCAACTCATGCGGTAATCATTTACGAAAGCCCCATCACCCCAAGCGATGTCCTTGATGGCCGCATCGGCCCGCAGCTGACTTTCAACGGCTTCGCGGTTGGTGGCAAGGTTCCACGACACCTGCGACTGCAGAAGACATTCCTGGTTGAAGCCCATTTCGTGATTCATCATAAAACGACGTTGCTCGGAGACAAATATCGCGCAGATAATCAGAACGATGGAAACGGTAAACTGCAAGCCTATCAAGCCGATGCGGAAGACTTTACCCTTCTGCGTGGTGCCGAGGGTACCTTTCAAGGCGAAGGCGGGATTGAATGAGGTAGCGAACAAGGCAGGATAAAGGCTGGCGACCACCGAGATGAGCACTGCCAAACCGACGGTCAAGGCAACGATGCCCCAGTTTTGGCCGAAATCGAGCGAAGTGTCAATCATCGAAGCCAGAGTGGATTGCCTGAACAGCGTGACCACAGCCACCGCCAGACCCAAGGCAATGACTACCATCAGCACCGACTCACCTACCGACGACATCACCAACTGGAAACGACTGCTACCCAATATCTTCCGGGTGTTGATGCTCTTCAGGCGGAGCGGCACCATCGCGAAGAAGAAATTAATGTAGTTGATGAAGGCAATGACCACCACAAAAATGGCAATGATGAGCAGGGTCATCGTCGTGGTTTTGTTGCCCGCCTTGCCTGGGGCATAATACGAATTGCTGTCGAAGTACATATCGGTCAGTCGCACGGGATAAAGCCCGAACTTCACATCATCGTCCGTAGCCTCAATACCGCCATTCATCTCACTGAAAAACTGCTTGACGACCGGCATTGCCACCTCGGTAATCGCCTTGGGGTCAGCTCCTTTACGAAGTTTCAGAAAATAGTTGAACGAAAACTCCTTCCAGTCGTCGATGTTATTATCACCCATATCGGTAAGCATTTCGAACGAGGAAAGGTCGCTATGCTTCGGCATGTCTTTATAGATGGCCACGATGGATATTCCCTGCCACGCCGATCCATCATAATACTGCATCATATCACCCACTTGGACTCCAAGTCGTTTTGCCGCCGATTCCGAGAGGGCAAAGCCAGTGCCTGTCAAATCGTCCCAGTTGCCAGCTACCAGTTCGAAACCGAACACCTCGCGGGCGCCTTTGTTCATGGCAGATATCGTGATGGACACAGGCGATTGATCATCGTTTACCCGAACCGTGATGGGATTGCCCATGATTTTACCGCAGCCGCCGGCTTCAATGTCAGGGGAAGCATTAAGCACATACTCTCCCATAGGACGGTTCATATAAGAAGTGTATTCACTTTGATTGATTTCTTTCTTTGTAAGGACATAAATCCTGTCGCTGTCCTTGAGCGCCTTATTGTAGGTGAGGTCATGGTGTACCTGCACTAGGATGATGTAGAGCGCAGCAAAGGCCGCCGTCAAGCCCAAGATGTTCAAGATGGAGGAGACCAGCGTGGTCTTGCCTTTTTTGAAGATGCGTGCCATGGCTTCGTGTTTTAATCTTTATCAATCCTCTTGATTCTACCACCCACATTGGTGCCTTTTGTCTTCACATTGCCAAGGTATTTGATTGAGCCCGAACCTGCGATGCTGTAGTCCATCGCCTCCAACTGACAGTGTGTCTCCACCGAGCCCGAGCCGGCAACGGAGACATTCGCTTTTTTCACCGTTCCTGATTCAATGATCATGTCTCCCGAACCAGCGACGCTCAAATCCACGAGGTCGGCATAGAAATCCTTGCACACCAACTCTCCCGATCCGGCAATGCTCACTTCAAGACGATGTATGGTGGTGGTTTCATTGAAATACACACCGCCGGAACCGGCAGTGCTTATGTCCAGTTCACGGGCTTCGAACGGCGTAACAAAATAGAAATCGCCACTACCTACCGTGTTGATATCCTCAATCGTCGGCGCACTGATATCGATGACGAACTTTGTCGGTTTCAAATTGGTATGTTGACCCTTTTCGGTAACGTAACCAAGATTCAACGCATCGCCTTTGGTATGGATATCGAGATACTCAAAAAGGTTCTCGTCAAGGGTCACGCGGCAGGAATAGTCATCCGCCACCGTGTAGTTGACCGTGGCGGGCAATATCATGCTGATTTCGTCAAACCCCGTCACCTCAAAGTCCCGTGTAACGATGTTGCCGTTGCCCTCAACAACGGTCTGTGATGGGTAGTTGTTGATTTTGTTTTTCTGCGCCTCTGCGCCAAGCACTGCAACGCAAAGGAGTAATACGGTTAATAATGATTTCTTTGCCATAATACGATGTTTTTAACGATTTATCTTTTTCTTTATTATAGCTCGGCAACCGTTATGCCAAAATCATAAATCATTAAAAATCAATTAAATAAAATTCTAAGCTTCTGTAAAATTGTAAAGATTCTTTACAGCGGTGTAAAGATTCTTTACAGTGACCGCTTACGAATGTCTTCGTACACTTCTTCGGCCTCATCTTTTGGCAGGCCAAATTTCACGGCAAGCTGAACGACGTCCGCTTTGCCAGGGTCTTTGTAGTTGCCATTCACCGAAAGGTTGTGGTACCCGCCTAAGCCTTCGCAAGGCAGTACATCGTAGGCTGGAGCCAGTTGCCATATGTCGTTGCGACGAATAAAGGCGAAGTTCTTCACATGGTCGTCGCAGTTGCCGATAACAAGGTTGAACGCCATCAGGCGGAATACTTTCCACAATTCCTTGATGGAATGCGTCAGCTGGCTGCAAGCCCAGAACAGATGCCCGTAGTCGGCAGTGGGCAGGTGATAGTCGAGGTTCATCAGTGCGGATAGGCTGATGACATGAAGTTTGCCGCCGTCTTCGGTACGGTCGAAGCGCTTTGAACCGAAATATTTCCCATCGAAAAGCCTTGTCTCGGCCATCTCGATTCCGCATTCCCGAGCCAGCAGCGAGGTCTCGTATTCAATTCTGCCTACATCGGGTGGGTCGGTGCGGTCTCGAAACTTCACCAACCATTCGGCACCATCATAATGCACAAACACCTTGGGTCTCGTGCCGCCCGAGGAACCGCCGCGCCGCCACGCTTTGTCCAAGTCGTCAGAATAGTCCATGTTCAGCACCCGCTGCGACTCTTCCGCCATGCGGTCAAGGTCAATGATGTCCTGCTCGTCAACGGTGCTGAGGTCAGGATGGTATTCCAAAGCCCCTCGACCACGGCTACCGACAAACATCAGTTGCTCCAACAGGTTCAATGAAGCCAACGACTTGCCTTGGGACCTTAGATAACGGTCAAGCACCAAGGCGCTCCAACCGTCGGGCAGAGTGTCGTCAAACACACCGAAGTTGCCGTCAAAAAGCTTGGCATCGGCGGTGAACAACTTTGACTCCAAAGGCAGATGAAACGGTGAAATGGAAAAACCGTTTCGAATCCAGTCTGCATCGTATTCGAACATCAAACGACCCTCCTTGTCCAAAGCCGCTCTTCCGACTTTGCGGGAACCCATCAATACCTCAACGATTTTCTCACTCATTGCGCTTCCCTCGCTTTCTGTTCTTTTGGTTAGCCTCAAGTGCCTCATCCAAGGTGGCGTAATTGCGCGACTCAAACAATCGGTCGAAGTCGTTCAACGCATCCAAGGCGTAGGCAATATGGAGCAATCCTTCCAAGGAAATCTTGCCCGTCCGCTCAAAGCGGCGATAGGTCGCCAAGGGCAAACCCGAGCGCACCGAAAGCCCTTCCTGCGTCAAGTTCATCTCCAGCCGACGAGCCTTCACCCGTTTCGCCAAAGCCATTGCCTTGCCTTCTGGTGAAATAATATCAAATGATAAAATATTATTAGTTATATCCATTTTTAGAAATCAACTGTTTAAATATTATCAGTTGCAAAGATACAATTTTCTTTTGGAATATTTGCATAAACAGCAAAAAAACTTCGCCAAAACTGCGTTTTTGATGCGTTTCGGCGAAGTGCCAAATAAAGAAACATTACTTGTTTACAGTTGCGACAGCACCTCTTCCACCACCTTACCGTCGAAGAGGTTGATGATGCGGTCGGCGTAGCCGGCATCGCGCTGCGAGTGAGTCACCATGACGATGGTGGTGCCTTCCTTGTGGAGGTCGGTGAGCAGCTCCATCACCTCCTTGCCGTTCTTCGAGTCCAGGTTACCCGTGGGCTCGTCGGCGAGGATGAGCTTGGGGTTGGCCACCACGGCGCGGGCGATGGCCACACGCTGCTGCTGACCGCCCGACAGCTGCTGCGGGAAGTGCTCCGAACGATGCTTGATGGCCATGCGCTGCATGATGGCTTCCACACGCTGCTTACGCTCGGCGGCAGGGATGTTCATGTAACGCAGCGGCAGCTCGATGTTCTCATACACGTTCAGTTCGTCGATAAGGTTGAAGCTCTGGAACACAAAGCCAATGTTCCCCTTGCGGAATTGGGTGCGGTCCTTCTCCTTCAAGTCGGCCACTTGGTGGCCAAGAAGTTCGTAATTGCCCTCGGTGGGATTGTCCAACAAGCCGAGGATGTTCAATAAAGTGGACTTGCCGCAGCCCGAAGGTCCCATGATGGCGACAAACTCGCCGTCGTTGATTTCGAACGAAACACCGTTCAGCGCGAGGGTTTCAATGTCTTCCGTGCGGAAAATCTTCACTAGGTTTTCTACTTTGATCATAATGGTATTATTTGTTGGTTATTAAACGATATCCTATAGCTTTTATTTTAATCGCAAAAAGCCATAGCATCTATTATGCCAAAAACACAAAACCATAATAATCAATAAAATACAAAATCACCCATTCCACAAAGTGTAAAGATTCTTTACAGCGATGTAAAGAAACTTTACAATGGCATCAAAGCCTAAACCTATAACTTTTTTGGCAAAAATTATCAAAATTTGCCAGAATTGTTATACCTTTGCGCTCAAATTACGATAGGATCAATATGACAATAGTAGAGCAGATATTAAATTATGCATCCACACAGAAGCAACCTTTCCGCAGGCGGGACTTGATGCAGTTTTTAGGTACCAACAATGTATCTGAAGCATCAGCTCATGTGCTGCTTAAACGCCTCGTGGAGCAAGGTAAATTGGTCAAGGCCGGATACGGTCTGTATACTCTCCAGATGTTGATATAATATGTCCACCAGGCACGCAGATTGAAGACTATCTAAAAGTCTATTCGTCAGAATACGGCTTCGGCGAGGTAGAACTGGTAGAACGCATCTCACGTTCTGACATCCCTAAGAAACACGCAAATACATAAATTAATGTGATTTATAAATGTTTATGGATAAAACTAAAGTAACCAAATGGATAGGTATACTAAATAGTGTAATCCCGGAGAGACTACCAAAAACAAGAAAACACCTAATTGAAAATCAATCAATTAGGTGTTTTTCTTTTATGCTCTACCGGCAAACCTGCCCCGTGACGCTGTATTTTTTCCCATTAACAAGGATATAGAGTTGGCCGTTCTCAATGATTTTTTGAACGTTGTTTATCTGCAACGTCTGATGCTCGTTAATGCCATAATTCATGGCATCGGACCATACGATGTTGGATTCGCTGCCGTCATAATAGACTGCGCTGAAACCGTATCGGTACGAACCCGAACCCGCCGTGACGTCAAGGAAAGACGTCTCCGTAAAATGGTCGGCAATCATGACCGCGTTCCCCTGTGCATCAGCACGATACAATCTGTAATACATCACCTTTGAGAACACATTCCTGGGCTCGTAAATCTTGACCATATGGCTGAACTGGTTGCACACCAAAACGGCATCTTTCCCCTCATACTTTCCAATAGTCATGATCCTCTGACCCGATTCAGAATCTAAACTCGGCATGTTATAAGGATCCAGCATGTCGTTGTCGATGTTGTAGTCATAGATCTTCGCTGCATTTGTGCATACCAACAAATGAAGATTATGGTCTATTCCCTCTATGATGCCGGCACTGATGGCGGTGAAAGGCAACTGAGGACCCGTCTCAACGACATGGCCCAACCGATCCAAGAGGTAAAGCGTTTGTGAGCTAGAGCCCACAGCACCAGCAACCCAAAAGGCGTCTCTTACAGCATCATAGGCGATGGCATTGGCAAGAAAAGGCAATTCCACCGTTTCTAATAATTGCTTGTTCTTAAGGTCTATGGCGTATAACAACGCATAGTTCCTATCGCACCCATAAAAGCATGAGCCATCGTATGCAATACAACTAAGGTAATTGCAACCCTCCACACTGAAATTCTCAACAAACTCCCCGTCCATTGTGTAGGTGGCAAACTGGTACCCTAACGAATTCCAATGAATGAAAACATAGACAAACTCCCCATCGGTAATGGCACCAACGCCTTTGTCAATTTCAAACTGTTTCAAAAACGACCACGTCAGGCTGTCTTCTTCCACAAACGAAAGGTTAATCATGGGCTTGTCGAATCCACTTGAGTCAACCTCAAATTCTGCAATCGGTCTCAAGGTGAAACAAGCCTCCAGGCCATTCACTGCTCCCAAAATAGTGATGGGATAAACAGGGTCATATGAGACGACATTCCCATTCTGTCTCCAATAGCAAAAGCTATACGCTCCCTCTGGAACGGCTCTCAAGGTACATTCCTCATAAAGGATGTAACTACCCGCCCCGTCAATGTAGCCACCTGAGGGGGGAATTACCGTTGGGGAGACCTCAAATGTCGTAAGGTCGGGAACGATGTCGAAGATGGCAGAATTGGAGCTGTTGTAATCACTTCCTCCTGGGTTGAGGTTCCCCAGGGCAAAATAGCCGTTGGAGCCACCACCCCACCCCCAGTTGAAATGCAGCAGGTCGTTGCTGTCGTATCCGTCGCAAACAAATGCATGGCCCCCACCATTGCCACGGCCCGAATAATACACAGGCCGCTGCAAGTCAAGGCAATTCTTTAACTTGGAAAGCCATTCATCGTTGTCGTTGCCTTTGTTTTCCACATGAAGGTCGCTAAGATATCTGAAATAGCTGACCAACGCATTGGGGACATCCGTAGAGTTTGCCGAAGAGGAGTTGATACCATAGCCCATCCCCACCGAGACGCCACAATGATATAACAGGGTCGCCACGGCTTCAATCTCGGCATCACTGGAGTTTTCGGACAAAGAAACTGGCATGTTCGCCCAGTCGTATCTAGTGTCACCGAAATCAACCGAAAGGTCGTTTCCCGAGAAGCCATCGTGATAGGAGTACGATCCCTGGCCAATAATCGGATACCCCCAGTAATGCATGATTTGTCCCATAGCTACCGCCACACAGCCTACTCTGGCATGATTGCAAGCGGTGTTTTCCATTTCAGGGCAGAGGTTGTTGTAGAAGCATCCCTGATGCCATCGGGCAGTGATCAATGGCTCCACGACCTTGACGTTTTTTTTGTCGTTAAGCCGCCCTGCGGTTTTTACCAGTTCCCACTGTCTCGCCGTGACTTCATCCGCTACCACCTGGTTTTCGATGCCGTACTGTATCCTTTCAACAAAATCCTGAAGATAATCCTCCATTTGCACAGGAACGTTCTCCAGATCAAATTGACTCTCATGAGAATAGCCGATGATCGGTGTCTCACAGTCGTCGGCGGCGACGATGACAAAACCATCGATGGTATTGAAGACGTAGAAAGCCGGAAGGCTTTTATCGGTTCGATAGACGGTTGAAAGTCGCACGTCGCTGGTCTTCATAAACTTGACAGCAACAGCCTTGGCGGTCTCCTGGTCAACGGGTTTCGCACCAGCGCCAAGACACAGACCCAAAACAGTCAGACAGAATATGAAGATTCTTTTCATGGGTTCAATAATAGACTTACAAAAATACGATTATTTTTGATATTTTTGCGCCATGAAAAGAATTCAAGTCGTTGTCAGCAACCAATATAACCCTTATCTGAACCTCGCGGTGGAGACTTGGCTCACCGACCATCAGGAGGAGGGTGTGGTGACGATGTATCTATGGAAGAACGAGCGCACGGTGGTCATCGGGTTGAACCAGAATCCTTTCTCGGAATGCGATGTGAAACGTTTGAATGAGGAAGGCGGGCATCTGATGCGCCGCCGCACCGGCGGCGGCGCGGTCTACCACGACCTCGGCAACCTCAACTTCTCGTTCATCGCCGACAAGCAAGACTATGACGTCCGCAAGCAGCAGTCGGTCATCCAAAAGGCGTTGCAGCATTACGGGCTGGAGGCGGAAATCTCCGGACGCAACGACCTCACCTGCCAAGGCAGGAAGTTTTCTGGCAACGCCTTCTTCAATGGCACTGTAAACAACCTGCATCACGGCACCATTCTAATAAAGACAGACAGCGCGATGATGCAACGTTACCTCACCGTTACCCCGCAGAAGCTACAAAAACACGGGGTACAAAGCGTCCGCAGCCGCGTGGTTAACCTTTCAGAATTGGCCGACGTCAGCTCAGAAAACATCGTAGAGCCACTGATCGAAGCTTTCGAGAGCGTCTATGGAATGAAAGCCGAACAGGTTGATTTCAAAGCCCTTGCCAAACTGCCCGAAGTTCAGGCAACCGTCGCCCACATCACCTCACACGAGTACCTCTACGCCAAATGGGAGCATTTCAAAGCCATCAAGAAAGGCCAATTCCCATGGGGCAATGTAGAGGTCGGCTATGAGGTGGATGCCGAGACCCAAGCCATCAAAAACATCGTCATCGCCACCGACAGCCTCAACACCGAAATCACCCAAATATGTAACGACATCTTCGGATTATTAGATCTAAAGATATAACTCTCCAATTTCAACTTTCCACCTATGAAATACTACCTCTTGCCTTTCGGATGCCAGATGAACCTCAGCGACACGGAGCGTGTGCGCACCGTGCTGCAGCAGATGGGCTACGCCCCCACCGACAACGAAGAGGAAGCTAATATCCTGGGCATCGTGGCATGCTCGGTGCGCCAAAAAGGCATCGACAAAGTGTATGGTCGCATCGAGAAATGGAACACCATGAAGAACCGCAAAAGCGTCATCACTTTTGTCTCAGGCTGCATCTTGCCCGCTGACAGAGTCCGGTTTTTGAAGCTGTTCGACTTGGTGTTCACCATGAACGAGCTGCCCAAACTGCCTGAGATGATCCGCCAGTACGGCGTGGTCACCCCGATGAAAGAAGTAAATCCTTCGGCCAACATGGAACCTTTCTGGGACATCAACCCCCTGCGCGCCTCCAGCTTCGAGGCCTACATCCCCATCCAAAACGGGTGCAATAACTTCTGCACCTACTGCGCCGTGCCTTACACCCGCGGCAGAGAGGTCTCAAGGCCGTCAGAAGAAATCCTGAACGAGGTAAAGGAGTTGGTGGAGAAGGACTACAAGAGCATCACCCTGCTGGGCCAAAACGTCAATTCGTATGGCCTCGACAAGAAAGGCGCCGAGATCAATTTTGCCGAGTTGTTGCGCCGCATCGGTGAGTTCGGCAAGACATCAGGAAAGGAGTTCTGGGTGTATTACACTGCGCCGCATCCCCGCGACATGGAGGATGAGATCATCGAGGTGATGGCGCAATACGACTGTCTCGCCAAGCAGATCCACATCCCGATCCAGTCGGGCGACGACGTGATGCTGCAGCGCATGAACCGTCACCACAACTTGGAGCGTTACCGTCATATCATCCAGACCATCCGCGAGAAGCTCCCCACTGCCACCATCTTCACCGACATCATCGTGGGCTTTACCCACGAGAGCGAAGAGGAGTTCGAGAACACCCGAAAGGCCATGGAGGAATTCAAATACAACATGGCTTACATCGCCCAGTACAGCGTGCGCGAAGGTGCCGTGGCTTCCAAGTGGGACGACGACGTACCCAAGGAAGTGAAACGCCAGCGCTACCACCGCCTCACCGAAGAGTTGATGAAACATTCTCTGGTTTATAACCAAGCCCTGGTAGGTACTACCGTAAAGATGCTCGTGGAGGACTACGACCGTAAGGGCGGCTACCTCACCGGCCACACCGAGGGCAAGATCGTCATTCGTTTCGCTTCGCGCGACGAGAGCTTGATCGGACAGATTGTGAAGGTGAAGGTGATTTCAGCAACGGCGCTGTCAATAGAAGGCTCCTATTCCTTAGGATGATAAACCAACTCCTTCGAGACCACCGAAGCGGCATAGAACCAGCCGACGGCAGAACCCTGAGGTTGGATGTTGGTCGGGACATTGGTTGGGGGACCCAACAAGGGATTGCTGCCCATCGACATCTTCACGCTATACAGAAAGACCATATAGTCATAAGGAATACTGAACAGATCCAAACGGAACAGCTTCCCGTCGTATAACTCACTCTCCGTGACGACACATACCGGGATCTCCATGTTGTCTTCCAACATCTCGGGGCCGTTCACATAATAACCCGCATAACCCGCCGTAGGGATGGTGTTGAGTTGCGTCAACGTGTCGTTCATCGGAATGGTATCCTCAGTGATCTTGATCATATACACAATGGAAGGATCCGGCAAGCTCTGGAAATAAGGATAGAGCATATAGATCGTATCCATCATCGGCAAGTTGGGAAACATCGAGGCCTTTTTCAATACCATGGAGTCGATCTCCTCCACGTTGTCGTTCATGTAGCTCTCGGCATACAAATGCACGGGGCCGTCCACCTCGGGCACCTCCAAGAGAAGCTTATACATCGTGTTCTTATGCCCTGCCACCGAGTCGGTGAGGTAATGCCCCGGCCGATCCGGCTGTTCCAAATATGGAATCGTATCCACCCCGTCGGTGACAGCGACCTTGGCACCGCTGATCATCCTAATTTCATCGGCATTGTAGAACTCGGCCGTATAGCTCAAGATCACCTCGTGACGCTTGTACTCGTCGGTAAAAGAGCCTTCCACGCCAATCATCGGGCTGCCTTCCTCCAAGTCGATCATAATCTCCTCTCGACACGCCGTAAAAGCGAGGAGAAGCATTAGAGAGATCATATAAGCCAGTTTCTTCATCGCCGTCAGAATTTAAATTGATACGATATGGAAGGCACTGCCGAGAAGAGGTACATTTTCTCCGTCTTCACGCCGCCCTCACCATCTTGCGCAAAGGTCACCGCCCAGGTATTATGATGGGCATAAACATTATAGACCGAGACATTCAGCTCACTGTCCCACCGTTTCCAGCGTCGGTCGGGCAGTTGCCAAGTGAGAGAGAGATCCATGCGGTGATAAGCTGGATAACGGCTCTCGTTGCGGCTGCCATTGTAAATGGCATGGGTGACGCCACCGATGGTAAATTGGCCATAAGGATAAGTCACCGGCTGACCTGTGTTATAGATCCAGTTGGCGGCCACACTGAGTTGCGGGGTAATCTCGTAGTTGGCCACGATGACAAAATTATGCGGCCGGTCGTAAGGCGAACGGTATTCCTTGCCGAAATTGATGCCTTCGATAGTCCTGAAGGTCCTTGAATAGGTATAAGAGATCCAACCCGTCAGCTTGCCAGTGTTTTTCCTAACGAGGAACTCCACTCCGTAGGAACGTCCCTTACCGATACGCAACTCACCATCAATCAACACATTACCATAGGTAGAAGCGTTATCCTTGAAATCAATCACGTTGTTCAAGTCTTTATAATACAGCTCCGCCGAGGTCTCTATGGCATCGTGATGGAAGTTACGAAAATAACCCACGGCATACTGGTCGCAACGTTGTGGCTTCACATTAGGACTGACGGGGAACCACACGTCAAAAGGCAGTCCGCCTGTGGCTGCCGAAGCCACCTGCGCATACTGGAAAGTACGCGAGTAGGAAGCCTTCACCGACGACACCTCGTCGATACGGTACATGGCTGCCAGTCGAGGTTCCAGGTGGATTTCAGTATTGAAGATCTCGCCCTGACCATAATGCAGCGTGTCGGACACTTGATAGTTATCGTCGAACACATAGAAATCCTCCGCGCCGATGTTCTGCAGACACGAGAGTCTAAGTCCGTAGCGCATGGAGAAGATGGTGCCGAAGCTTTGGTCGTGGGTGAAATAGAGTGCATGTTCAAGCGCCTTCCGGGTCACCACGGTGTAATTGTCCAGTCCCATATATTGCGAAAGGGCTCCTCCCCTGTCCTCTAGCTCGCCCTGGTTGAACGCAAGGTAGCCTGTACTGAGCCCCCAGCGCGAAATGTTCTCGTCGTTCCAGAGCATGCTGAAGTCGTAGTTGAGTTGGACGCTCTTCGAACCGGCACGCAGCGACCAGTCGTAAGGATCAACCCAGATATCGATGTCGTAGTTGAACTTCGAGCCTAGCAGTGTGAGGTTAGAGGTAAGACGGTTATTGAAGATGTGATTCCACCGCAAGGTGGCGCTGGAATTGCCGTAACCCAGACCCATCATATCCTGCACCTGGAAGCGGTCGCGGCCATGGTAGACCGAGAGAAACAGGCGGTTATTATCGTTGATGCGCTGCGTCACTTTGGCGTTAAGGTCATAAAAATAGATATCGGAACCCTCTGCGTCTTCGCCTAAAAAAGGAATGACCAGACCCGCATAGGTAGTGCGGCCGGCCAACATCAGCGAGGTCTGTTGTTCGAACAACGGAGTCTCCACCATAAGACGGCTGGTGACGAGACCGATGCCACCTGTTCCAGAGAGTTTGTTCGGCATATCGTCTTTCACCTTAACATCGAGCACCGAGGAGAGTCGTCCGCCATAGTTGGCTGGAATGTCCCCTTTGTACAAGGTGGCCTCTTTCACAACATCGTTGTTGAACACCGAGAAGAAGCCCAGGAAATGGGAGGCATTATAGATAGGCGCGTCATCGAGTAGGATCAGGTTCTGATCGGTACCGCCTCCCCTCACACTGAATCCCGACGAGCCCTCAGAGGCCGCCTGTACACCAGGTAAGAGCTGGATCGTCTTGATCACGTCGACCTCCCCCATCAAGGCGGGAATCTTCTTGATGGTGATCATGTCAAGGGTCTGCACGCTCATGGCCATCTCCGACACGTTGCTGTCGGGTTTCTTGCCCGTGACCTGCACTTCGCTAAGCTTTGTCACATCGGGTTGCAGACGCACATTCAAAGTGGTTGGTTTTTGTCCCACTGTGACATGTTTCTCTGTGGTTTTAAAACCTAGATATGAGAATTGTAGCGTATGGTTGCCTATGGGAAGATCAATGTTATACACCCCTTTTTCATTGGTGGTGACACCTTTCTTCAGCCCTGGTTCAAGCACGGCCACACCGATAAGGGTCTCCCCTGTTTCAGCATCACGCACGGTGCCCGTCACGCTACCCTTTTGCTGGGCGCAGAGATTGGCGGCAAAAAGCACCAACAGCAAACCGATAAGGAGGCTTTTTTTCATCGAGGCAAAGATACATCTTTTTTAGGTAACACGCCACGAAAAAAAGAAATCTCTTTTATTAATTAAATAGGTATATATACATTAATAGATTTTTTTTTAATTTTTTTATTAAAAACACTTGACAAAAGGCTTTTCAGGTTGTATTTTTGCCAACGAATAGATACCGAAATATTAAACAAATTAATTTAAAAATCTAAACGTTATGAAAGAAAGCCTAGTAAAAGCCCTGGCGCTATGCTGCGCCCTTGCAGTGCTCCATGCCTGCAACAAAGACCAAACCACCCCTGTTGAATCCAACAACAAAGCCGTCGAACAGCTTCGCACCTTTCGAAAGCAAATCGAATACGTGCGCGCTAATCCCGATGCAAAAAGCAATGAGACACTCTCCCTCACCGAGGCTCTTTGGGATGTGGAAAACCATTTCAACCTCACCTATTCGGATGTGGAGAGCTACTACGATGAAGTCAACGAGCACGAGTTCAGCCTTTCACTGTCTGTCGATGACCAACAGCAAGTGCTGGTATACGACGCCGTGGCTTTGTATGAAGAGGTAATCGAGCAGGCCCGTGCCGCCATCGCATCCGACGACTTTGACAACAAAGGATTCCTCTCGCTGACCATCAAGGAAGTAAACCAAGGCAACCGAGGGACTGTCATCACTTTCTCAGGAAAGACCGGCAACCGTTCCAGCCACAACCAAGTCATCAACCATATCGATGGACCCTTCGGAACCGACGACAACTGGATGTTTGCCACCCCTTTGGGGAAATGCGATGACCCCGACATTCCCTCGGGTGCCGACGAACAACTTCAAGAACAACTCTACGCAGAACTCATCGAGCCTTTCGTCGAAGCCGGAAGCGGTTACCGGAACATCTACACCGACCGTGTGCGTTATGTGTTCGACGGGTCGAACTACTCGTGTCTGTACTACAATCCGAATCCTGAAGACTTGTGCATCGAATACATGTATATGAACGACTACTACAACGGCGAAAAGCAGGTCATCACACGGATCGTCCCCGGACAATACCACCTGACCGAATACAGTCCCATTTCCATCGAGGTCTCAGGCGTCATGATTGAGGATGGAAGCGCCGCCACGCATTATAACGAAGTGGAGTACGGCATCCGTGCTCAAGTACGTATCGACGAATTCGGAACCATCGAAAGCCTCATCCCATGATCAAAAGAAGCACTTTCCTCGTCCTGCTCATCCTTAACGGCCTGCTACTCTCTGCGCAGGAATGGAGCGTCAGGTACCCCAGTGGACATCCCTCTGGCTATAACCACTTTCACGACGGGTTCGTTGATGAAAGCGGCACCACGTTCCTTGTCGGACAGGAAGGTCCTGACAGAGATACACCCGACGCAATGCTCTTCCGGGTAGACACCGACGGAAATCACGCCGCCTACCAATACTGCAAAAACGGCTACTATTCCAAAGCCAACTGCATTGTCGAAATGCCCGACGGGAACCTTTTCGTGGCAGGCAACCTCAGTAACGACACCTGCGACCGACTTATGGTGCTCATCTTCGACAAAGACCTAAACTTGCTGGAGGAGCGGCTGTATGACAAAGAAGTGAATTCCGTCAGCTTCGGGAAATGCGCAGGCACCCTCGATAGTTATGGCAACATCATCGTATCCACCTATATCGTTCAAAACAATGACTATGGAGGCGTTTTCTATCGCGGCGTTCTTTACAAATTCGATCATCATGGCGACACCATCAGTCACCGATACTTGCTTGCCGACGAGCCCGATCCAATTGCCTATCTGACGGATTTCAAAGTACGACAGCTATGGTATAATGAGCAGGATGAGACGCTGTTGTGTCTAGTTCCCGGCTATGGCGGCGTCATGTCATTCATCACCTTCGACGATGAATTCAACTACATTGAAGAGCACCCTATTTGGAGAGACCAGATAGAGAAATCCGACCACACGCTTTACAGGGATTGTTATACCGACCATTGGCTTTCCGAAAATGAAGCTTTGTTTTTTAGTAGTATCGGTGCTGCCGACCGCAACAGGCTGCGCGTCTCACGAGTCACCACACAAGGTGAGATTCTGGAGCTCCTTCCACTCAACGAAAGAGCCGACACCATCGACGATGCCGCGCAGCCTCGTTGCATGGCGGCACCCAACGGCAACACCTTCTATTTCAGCTTCCACTCTCATCATTGGGGCTACTATCCAGGAGTCGCCTGCGTATATCGACTCAACGACCAATTGGAGATCACAGGCTTCCATGTCGACGATGACCATGAATCCTACCGCACCTGTCTCATCCTCCCTTCTTCCGACGGAGGTTGCATCACCGTGAACGACTCCTGCAATTATTATCCTTTCGCGACAACAGCACTTCCTTTCATCAGAAAACTCACCCCCGATGACTTCATTAGCCTCCCCTGGTCGGTGACAACGGTCGACCAAGTCTTGACACAAGGTAATGCTTATCCCAATCCATGCAACGAAATTCTCCATATCCCTATCGCCGATACGGAACAATACAGGAAGCTCCGATGCCGCGTGGAAGACATTCATGGCAGAATCCTCCTGGACTGCGACGTTCGGTCGGGAGGGAACCTGCTGAACATTGATGTCACGCGACTCAAGACAGGCATTTACTGCTACCATATCTATTCGGGCCAAAAGTCCCTGCTCTCCGAGACGTTCATCAAAAAGTAGAACGCTATTTATCCTTCCATAATGCTGGCTTGAGTCAGTCCAACGTGCCAAACCCACACCGGACTGACTCCAAGCCGAAACACACCCTAAAAAAGCCCAAAAAATAAAACTAATAATTTGAAAATTAAATAGTTATGAAAAAATATCTCACACAAATCCTAATAGCACTCTTCTTGGGATGCGTATGTCAATCCCATGCGCAAGTGCAATATAATGGTTGCAGTGCAACGGGAGCCAATGCTTCAGCCATCGGCAACAAAAACACAGCTTCCGGAAATAACTCACTCGCTGGAGGCTACACCACACAGGCTACTGGCAGCAATAGCTTGGCATTTGGCTACAACAGCAAGGCGACACAATCCACCACGACAGCGATAGGCAATACGGCCATCGCCTCGGGAATCGGCAGCATGGCGCTAGGCAACTATGTCAAGGCTACGGCTCAGAACGCCTTTGTGTTCGGTTCTGGCACCACCGCAAGCTATCCATTGACCAACAGCACGGCCAACAGCATCGCCTTTGGGGTCAACAGCAACAGGCCTACCCTGCTCATCACCAAGTCGTTGAACAACAACTATACAGGCAAAGTGGCGATAGGGCCCATTACCACACCCCAGACCAAGTTACACATCAAATCCGACAACAACGAAGACGCTGGCGTTCTTATCGAGCCTTCAGATAGAAATGGACATAAAGCCTTCATCCACCTCTTCGATGACACCCACAGCATCACTGTGGACAACACAGCCACCATGGAACTTAACGCCGGCACAGGCGACATGAAGCTACTGGCACCCAACATCACGCTCAACGGGAAGATCGGCATCAACACTGTCAATGAGGTCAAAGACTACGCCCTAGCCGTCGACGGGGGCCTCATCTCAACGAAAGTATACATCAAGGAGGTACAGCATTGGCCCGACCATGTTTTCGACGACAACTATTCGCTAATGAAATTGGACGATCTCAAGCAGTATCTTGCTGAAAAACGTCATCTCCCAAATCTACCCTCCGAAAAAGAGATCCTCAACAACGGTTATGACCTGAACGACATGCAATGTGCCCTGTTGTTGAAAATCGAAGAACTAACACGGTATATCCTCTTGCTGCAAGACGAGATTGACGAACTGAAGAAGGCAACCTCTGAAGACACCATCGTATTCACCTACGACAGCAATGGCAACAGGATTTCGAGAAGCTTGGTCTTCCAGCGAATCATTCCTCCCAAATCCCCAACGGCAACAGTCGCTCCGTCTAACTTCACACTATTTCCCAACCCGACCTATGGCCTGTTCAGTTTACAATTCAGCAATCCCAACATGGAAGGTACCGCTAACGCAACGCTGCTTAACATAACAGGTACCATTCTTGAAACAAAGGAGCTCAGAAGCAACAGTGTCACCTTCGATCTATCGCGGCAACCAGAAGGCATTTACCTTCTAGAGGTAGATAGCCCCACTGGACATGAAACTTGGAAAGTCATCAAAAAATAGTCATGGAAAGGGATCTGCATCATGAGACATCGATTAATGTTCATACTCCTAATGCTATCTTGTACCGTCGGCAAAGCACAGCAAAGCTACGTCTTAACAAACACGCTTGACGGCGGCCACGACCATCATTACACTGCGAACAGCCACATCACACTCTCCAGCGGTTTCAAGGCGGAACCAGAAAACGGGCACGAAGTACTACTGAATATTGACGCCTACAGTGTCTTTCCTCCAGAAAGCGGAATCACCGGTGGCACGCCGTTGAACAACACTAGTGGGGTGGTCGGCTCAATAGGCGGCGTTGTGGATGTAAGCCAAATGGGTGCCGCCGTCTACACCATTCCCATCGAGCTCCCTGACGGATTAGGGGGAATGAAGCCTATGCTCGGCATCAGTTACAACAGCCAAGCCAGAAACGGTCTGCTCGGCTGGGGATGGGATCTCGTCGGCATCTCATCCATCACCAGGACAGGACAAACGCTTTATCACGATGGTGACGTCAGCACCGTCAACTACAGCACCGACAGATTCTGTCTGGACGGCAGCAGGTTGATGCAGGTAACATCGGGGGATTACGGAGGCCATGGCACCTCATATCGCACAGAGCAAGACCAGATGAGTAAGATCGTGTCCTATGGAGAGCAAAACATCATAGGTCCAGCCTACTTCAAGGTCTGGACCGCCAACGGCAACCTGCTGTACTATGGAAACACCAACGACTCTAGAGCCTTGATGGACCAACAGAACCATGTCGGCATCTGGCTTTTGAGCCATATCGAAGACCGTAACGGCAACAGCATCGAATATCACTACGCCCTCGGTCAGGAAAGCTATCGCCTCGATAGAATCACCTATTCAAGCAATGCCAACGACATGATCGCACCTTCTTTTACCGTTGAGTTCCTCTACAGCGACCGGGACGATGTGGAAATATCCGTTGTAGGAAGTCTCTTTTGCAAGCAGAACAAGAAACTGGATAAAATCGTGGTTCGCAACGCATCCAATGTCATGTACTCCTACCAGTTCAGCTATCAAAAACCCAATCCAAAAGACGGGTTCCCCTACCATTTGCTCACCAAGATTGATTTCACGGCTGGAGACGAGCATTTCAACCCCACAAAGATCCAATGGGGCAGCAACAACTACAACGCAGTTTCGGGGTCTAATCTGAAATATCAAGTAACCACCAATGGCATCCCGAATGCTTTCGTCAACGCCGTGAAGTTCAGCGGTGACATCAACGGCGATGGACACGCTGATGTGATCGCCCTTCAGCCCAACAGCGAGGGAAGGTACACTACTGCCAACCTATTTATCAACCAGGGGGTCGCCGGGAATCTGACATTTGACTTTTTACGATCCTTTAATTTGAGTCCATACATCAGTTGGGTTTATCTGGCTGACATTAACGGTGACGGGCGCGATGACATCGTGTTTGCGAACCGGATCAGAAGGAGCTTCCCTTTCCCTGACCAGATCGAGGCCGAGATCTACCTTTGTAGAATGTATCCTTCGGGCATTATAGGATTCGAAAGACAAGTCACACCGCTCTGTTTCACCCCACGTAACGTGGAGGAAGCACTTCTCGTCGGAGATTTTCTGGGAGAAGGAAAGAGCATTATCCTGATTCAGCCAGTCCCCGATAGAGCATCTATCGAAACGTCGCAGTTTTTCAGCTATGACGATGAAACCGGAGAGATCCTATTGCACGAATTCCTCGGGACGCTCAACGAGACAAGGCTATTCGCCGCCGATTACGATGGAGATGGCGTTCTCGAGATTCTTTACAAAAAAGAGGACAAAAAGACTGCCATCGTGAAGCTCAAGCGAAGTGATGACACTTACTGCTTCGACGAAGTATACAACAGTGCCTTGGAGGACTGGGACGATTGCTTCTCAGGCGATTTCAACGGCGACGGACTGACCGATGTCCTGCTTTATACAGAGAAAGCTTCTCAACCCTGGAAGATCCACCTCTCAAAAGGAACTAGAATCAGCTCAGGCGGCTATTATCTACCATCCACCTTCCCGTACAGCAGTCCTGGCAATTACCTATTCTCTTTGGACCAGCCCAACCACAACAGCCAACACATCAAGATCGGCGACTTCGACGGCAATGGATGCTCCGACCTAGCTTTGTACAAAGACAACCTTTTTTACGTATTTTATGGCCCCCTCAAAGAGAGCGGCAACGACGCGCCCTTTACAAACTGCCAGAAAATCAACATACAGGCTTTCGGTCTTTACGACAACATGGGGATGTGTCTCGGCAACTTCCTAGGACAAGAGCGACTCTCCTTCCTTGGACCCACAACTTTGTCGCGGCTCCCCTCCATGCGACTGCGGCACGAGGTAAAACAAATCACCGACGGAATGGGGCGAACGACAGCATTTGAATACGACTACCTGTCGCCGAATCCCAACAGCCCCTCTGAAAACGACTTCTACAAGTTGAACGGGACAGGCATTGAACATCTCTTCAACACGTTCCACATCGCCGTGCCACTGAGAGGCCTGAAAAAAAAGACCACCTACAACGTCAAAGGGAAAGCCATCGTCACCCAATGCCACTACGAAGACGGCACTTTGCACAAAAGCGGGAAGGGATTCCTAGGCTTTGGCAAGACACGGCAAGAAGACTACTGCGACAACCAACTTCAAAAGAAAACCCTGAAGCATTTCTACATCGTATACACAAACCACGTTATCCACCTCGCCCTGGAACTGGAAGAAGTTTTCGATCCTGAGGGACACCTCATGGCCAAATCCGAATACGACAACCAGCTCTACACCCATCTTCAGAACAACAAAGTGTACATCCCTATGGCCGACAAAAGAACTGAGGAATATGATGTCAGTCCCCCAAACCAGTTGATCAAGAAAGAAATCTATAAAACCACCATTAACAATCACTACAACCAATACGACAAATACGATGACATCATCAGTATCACCAGCCAGATCAAGGGTACGACAACACATCCCGAACACTATCTCGCCAACACCTGCGAATTCCAAGAAATCACCCAAACCACCTACGCCCCCAACGATCTCTCTGCCTGGCTCATCAACAGACCAGCAACGGTCACCCACATCTTCC
This sequence comes from Bacteroidales bacterium, assembly GCA_017394865.1. Lineage (GTDB taxonomy): Bacteria > Bacteroidota > Bacteroidia > Bacteroidales > F082 > Limimorpha. Next base: position 59,672 of record JAFPWT010000002.1, on the reverse strand, counting down.
ATCGCGATGGCGGTTACTCAGACGTTTGTCACCAACAGGTTTTCAGCTATTATAGCAACAAGCCCCATCTAGTCAAAACCATCCTCGACATCCCAAACGACGGCAGTGATCCGGGAAGCCGGCTGGTGAAAAAGACCGAGTTAAAATACGACCCAACAGGCAATGTCACCTCGAAAACAATCAGCACGCCTAACGATAAAGCAGAACCGCGACAAGAAAATTTTGAATACAGCAAATCCTATGACCGCCGGCTCCTCACCAAACACACCGATGCCTTGGGTAATTCCTGCGTTTACGACTACGACAAGGTCTACAACTTCTGCACCTCCATCACCGATTGCAATGGTCTACGAACTCGATTTGAACAAGACCCCTTGGGAATCACCTGTAAAACCTATTATCCCGACGGGACACAGAGCGTAAAAGCCCTGCGCTGGGCCGACAAATCCTATTATCAATGGGAGAAAAAAAGCGGACAGAGCACCAAGGCAAACGTTTACGCTTTTACCGGTGAACTCATTGAAACAAAGGCCTATGACTTGCAAGGGGAATTAATCCTCACCGAATTCGAATACGATCCTCTGGGACGAATCAGCAAAAAAGGATATCCCCACCGGCTGAAAGAGGATGCCCCTTCCATCTCCTACCAATATGACAGCCACAACCGATTGAATCGCATCATTCACCCCGACGGCTCCTACGAGACCCTGCACTATGACGCCAACAGCAAAAGCACCACCTTTTTTGCCACGGATGGCAGCACACAGAACGAGTCGAAAGACTTCAACGTCATGGGCTGGGTTGTCAGAAGTACTGATGCCGAGGGCAACAGCGTGGTCTACGACTACCGTGCTGACGGCAAGCCCCTGTCGGCGCAAGCGGAAGGACACGATGAAACCCGTATCGAGATGGACTACGATGGGCTGGGTAACAGAATCACATTGAACGATCCCAACTACGGACTGACTACCTGTGAATACAATGCATTCAACGAGGTCGTCAAGCAAATCACCCCGAAACTGGACGAAACCGAGTTTCTCTACGATGTCCTTGGAAGGACAACGGCTCGTATCGAGACAGAGAAACAAACCGGCCATCAGGAGACCACACAATGGATCTACGGAACACAAAAAGGACAGATTGGGCTGCTGACCGACATCATCGCGCCACACCAAACCATCCATTATGACTATGATCCCCTGCTCCGACTAAAACGGACCACCGAGACCATCGAGGGAACAGAATATCATTCCTACTATTCCTATGATCCCGCATCGAGAATCGAAAGTTTCCGTTACCCTTCAGACTACATAGTTTCATACAACTACACTTCAGAGGGGTTCCTGCGATCCATCACAGACGATCATTCCAACCTGCTATGGAGAACTGTAGACGCAAACGCCATGATGCAACCTACCCTATTCACCACTGGCAACGGCTTTGTAACGCAGTATGGTTACGATGAAAAAAACTATCGATTAGTCAGCATCCAAACAACCGCAAATAAAGATATCATCCAAGATCACGAGTATGGCTATGATGATTATGCAAACATGTCCTATAGAAAGGACTTGAAAAACAAATTCGAAGAACATTTCTGCTATGATCCACTGAACCGACTCACCCACGTTGACGACCAACGGGAAAGCAGCCTGTTCAGCTACGATGCTTTAGGTCGAATGACTAGTAAATCAAATGTATTTAGCAACGCCGACTATTCCGGCGACAAGCCCCATTCACTCAAATCAGTCCAAGCGCCTCATGGCACCTTCCCTCAAGACAGACTGGACATTGAATACAACACCTTCAATAAGGTAAAAACCATTACCGAAGGTAATAAGAACATTCTGTTCGACTATGGTTACGATCATCAACGCATCAAGATGGAAGAGGATATTGACGGGGTTCTCCGCACTAAGACTTACGTTAACAGCTGTGAGTTCATCACCGGTCAAGAAGGCAACAGCGTCAGGACGTTCATTTCTGGGCCTTCCGGCACATTCGCAGTAGCTGAGACTCTCCAAGGCGAGACCACGTTACATTATATCCACAAAGACCATCTCGGAAGTTGGACGGTCATCTCCAACAACGAAGGAAACATTGAGCAAGAGACTCGGTTCGACGCCTGGGGCAACTGTCAGGATTCCAATCACTTGTTGTTCGACAGAGGGTTCACTGGGCACGAGCATCTCAAAGGCGTGAATCTGATCAACATGAACGGGCGGCTCTACGATCCCGTCATCTCGTCGATGATCAGTCCCGACGATAACATCCAGATGCCAGACTTCTCCCAGAACATCAATCGTTATTCCTATTGCATGAACAACCCGTTGACCTACACCGACCCTGACGGCAACACCTCCTTCGAGTCCATTTTGATGTTCTATTTCCTTTACTGCACCGACTACGGCTACGAGTTCCAAAAATACACGAAATTCTATGCCTTCCATTTCGACCTGCATCTTTCCACGCAACAAATCGGTATCGGCATCGACGCTTCTTTCGGCATACCCAAAGAATACAGTGTCAGCTATCGGGTTCATGGCGGACTCACCTATTACTGGAATTTCTATGATAACAGCTATAGCGGGTTTGAACTCAGACTGGGAGCGGAGTGGTGTTACTTAAGTACTGTCGGCTATTCTGGCACCGTCTTCTACAATCGGAAGGTAAACCAAACCACAAACTCCATCATATTGGGTTCCTATCTCTGGGCGGCCACCTACGAAAACGACTACATGTTTCACCTTGACAAATACATCCCTCTTGTCCCTGCTGCCGACAATGGCGACCGTTACAGAAGCGCCGCAGCACGGATACGGTTCGGTCTGTTTTCTATCGGTGTCAACATCTACACTGGTGACTCAGGGGTGAAATCTGAAGATCGCAGAACGTTCAACGATCCCGACAGAGACGGCAGGGAGACCTACACTATCAGCGCCAAAGGCGATGACCCCGATTCGTACCGGGCTGGAGTATTCTATGTCGGCGTCGGACCTTTCAAGGTCGGCGTCAACAACGAACGCGTAAGGGATATCTTCCAAAACAAGTTTGCCCATGACTTCCTGTGCCAAGGCGATTCACCATACTTCAAGGTACTAGACCGTCCCAACCAAGGTTATTTCTACTTTGGAACTGAAACCGGAAGCACCTTATGGTGACATCTTTGGCACAGGTCTCAAAGAAACGTTGATTTGCCGCTACTGATAATAACAGCGGCATTTCAACGTTATCAAGAGAAAACGCCTTACATGAAACCCAAACTAACGTTAGCGCTGCTCTTGTTACTTGTATTACCATGTGTCGCCCATAATGTGGTGGTCGAAAACGACAACTACAAGATTTCCCACGAATGGACGCACAATGGCCTGCAATGGACCTGTACGCTTAATGTTCCTGTTGGACTATATCAATACTATCAGGCCCGTGCCCATCTCAGCGACGACATGGTGCAGTTTGTCTTGTCCGACCACGACCGCCTATGCGTGCAGAATCTAGTCAAATCGTTCCGTGAAGGAGGCCTCAAAGCCAATTACACCGATGCCGACAACATGGGCAACGTCATCAGCTTTGTCCAGAGCCTGCGTTATGTGAGCGACCTCGACTCCAAAGGCGAACAGGAATATGTGCGTTTTCCTATGGAAACGTTAGTCGACGGCATAGGCGACTGTGAGGACTTGGCCATCTTAGCAGCAACCATCCTCCACGAGATGGGTTACGGCGTGCTACTGGTCACGCTACCCGACCACATGGCACTGGCGGTAGCTTGCGACGAAAGCTACGACGGCGTCTACTATGAATATGGAGGTCGCCGCTATTACTATCTCGAGGTGACTAACACCGGTTGGGCCATCGGGCAGATTCCTAAGGAGTATCGTTCCAGTGGGGCGAAGCTCACACCGTTGCTTTATCGGCCCAGGCTACGTCTGAACCATTGCAGCTATCGTCATGAGAGATACTACTCCACCGACCGCGAGGTGCCTTACACCTTGCAATGCGAATTGGAGAATGCCGGTCCCGGCACCACGAACGGGCTATCCATCCATGTGCGCTTCACGACCTATAGCGGCGTAAGTGTCGTCGACCGTGTATTTCCCCTTGATGAGCTTTCAGAGGGAGTATCAGGCACCTGCACACTCACAGTGAGTGTACCGCGGCCCCTCTACGGCACTCTTGAAGTCCGTGCAGAAGGCAACAACTTCAACACGGAATCATTGAAGTTCGAAAACATCAACTTGGAGTGATCTCAAATCACTTTCCCCAGTATTTAAAGGCCTTCACCTCTTTCTGAAGCTCACGGACAGCAGCCTCCAGCTGCTCATCTTCACCCTTCGCCAACTTCTCAGGGGTGTTACGCACCTTCACATCAGGTTCCAGTTGGGAGTTCTCCAGCCAGTTACCCTGCTCTGTACGGTAACCTACCACAGGCAATCCGAAATAGAGTGAAGGATCTTGCAGGGTCTCCCAAGTGACACTCGACATGGTACCAGGCACAGGCATACCCACCAAGGTCCCCATTTTCTTGTACTTGTAAACCCAAGGAGTACCGTGGGCATTGCTGTAGTTAGCCTCGCCGATAAGCATCACAGAAGGCTTGTTGTAACGCCGTGAAGGCATCACACATGCCACGCTGTCGTTGATCACCTGTTCCAGATATTTCTCACCACTGAAAAGGATCTCGATATCCTCATGCAGACGACCGCCGCCATTGAAACGGGTATCGATGACCACGCCGTCACAGAGGTTGTATTTACCCAGGATCTGCGAATACACGTCACGGTAGCTGGCATCGCCCATACTGCGGATGTGGACATAGCCCAGCCGGCCTTTCGAGAGACGTTTAACCTCAGCTTCATTATGCTTTACCCAGCGGTTGTAAAGGAGCTCATTCATGGCGCCATGACTGATGGGTTTCACCGTCTCATCCCAAGTGGTCTTACCCTCCGAGACGGTCACCAAGACGGTCTTGCCAACCTTGTTATTGAGCAAGGGGTAATAATCCATCCCTTTCTTGATCTCCACCCCGTCGATTTTCTCAATGATACAGCCAGCCTTCACCTTCGATGATTTCTTGTCGAAAGGGCTGCCCTCCACCACCTCGGCGACCTTCAAACCGTCACCTTTATAGTCAAGATCCAAAAGCACACCGAATTCAGCGGTGACATCTCCCCCACGGCTTGAGGGACGATAGCCCGATCCAGTGTGCGACACGTTGAGTTCACCCAAGATTTCGCTCAGCATCTCACTGAAGTCGTAGTTATTGTTGATATGCGACAGGAAGGGACGATAGGCTTTTTTCATCAACTCCAGATCCACCCCATTATGGTCCTTCATAAAGAAACGCTTTTCGATCTGCAAAAACACATGGTTGAACATATATTCGCGTTCGGCAGCGAGGTCGAGCTGCATGGTGGCATCATACTTGATCGAGGTCGACTTGCCTCCCTTGTCAAGTTTCTGAAGGTTGTTGCCCGAGAGCAAGAACAGGTTGTCGCCCACCATCTTGAGGCCGGCACCACCCTGCCCGAGCTTCTTGGTGATCTTCATTGACTTTTCTCGCACGTCCATCTCCCAGAGGTCGTAACCCTTTTCGAACGAAGTCATGAAGTAGAGCTTCTCTCCGTCTTTGGAGAGTGCCATCCCACTCAGGTTCGACGACATCGGGGTCAGCCGTATCACACGGTCTTGCAAATGTTCCAGATCTACCTCAATCTCCTTGGCTTTCTCCTCTTTCTTCTCCTTTTTGTCATCCTTCTTATCGTCCTTTGCTTTGTCCTTGTCGTTCTTTTCGGTCTCCTTCAACAAAGCATATTCTTCTTTGTTCAAGCGGAACTTGTCGTAGGCCTCCTGATTCAAGAAGGCGATGAAAACATCCCTTTGGCTCCCCCAAGAGGCATGGGAACGCATACCGTATCTATCTGAGTTATAAAGAATTGCATTTCCATCCAGTACCCATTGCGGATCATCGTCGAAATAGGCGCTCTCGGTGATATTGTATATCTTCTGTTCGCCATCGGCCTTAACGATGCCGACATCCGAATAGGGGTCGCGCATATGGGTAATCAAAGTCACGACGAACCATTTCCCGTCGGGCGACCATTCATAGCCCAAGCTGCCGTAGTGCTGCGTACCATCGGTGATTTGACGCACTTCCTTTGATTCGATATTATAGACTTTCAGAATGTTACGATTCTCGATAAAGGCAATTTCCTTACCGTCAGGCGAATACTCAGGATTGCTGCGCTCGATGCCGTCTTTGTACTCAAACAGGGGCTTCTCGTCGATCAAAGTGGCGTAAGCGAAGTTGTAGTCTTCCTTACGCTCGATAGTAGCCTGGTAGAGGTTCCAGTAGCCGTCGCGTTCAGAGGCATAGACGAGGGTGCGGCCGTCCTTTGAGAACGATGGACTACGCTCGGGTTGCGGCGTATGCGTGATCTGCTTGGTGGTGGCATATTCGTCGGCACCAGTCACAAACACTTCTCCACGCGAAGTGAAAGCCACCAGTTTGCCGTCCTGGCTGACGTCGAAGCCGCCTACACCTTTGAAATCCTGCTTTACCAACTGTTCCTCCGGCTGGTCGTTAACGATTTCAAAATGCACCTTTTTAGGCTTTTCGCCCACATGGTGCGCATAGATTTCCCCCATGTAATTATAGCAAATCACGCCATTATTAGCCACGCTCAGGAAACGCACGGGGTGCGTCTTGTAGCGCGTGACTGCCTCAGCCTTCTCGAGGTTGTCGATCGGTGCCTTATACACGTTGAAACTGCCGCCATTGCGCTCGCTCAAGAACACTACTTCTTGATATCCAGGAAGATAGCAGGGGTCGCGATCTTCGCCAACGTTGGTAGTCAGGATGGTATGCGTCCCTTTCTTGGCATCGTAATACACCACGTCGCGGGCCACCGAGGAGACGTGATGTTTGCGCCATACGTTCTCGCTGCCCTTGCGGTCGTAGTAAAGGAACGACTTGCCGTCTTTATCGAACGACATGCTGCATACCGGAACGGCCACCACTTGTTCGGGACGACCACCATTGACACTCACCTTATACAACTCAGTGATCCACGAAGCCGGGAACTGCGCGTTTTCAGCACTTTTCTGAATCTGTGCCGAGAAATAGATCTCCTTGCCGTCAGGCGAGAAGGCTCGCGGTGTCTCGTAGGCCGAGTTTGTGGTAATGCGACGAGCCACGCCTCCTTCGACGGGCACGGTATAGATGTCGTAATTGCCATTGCGGTCGGAAGCGAAGGCAATGGTTTTGCCATCGGGCGACCATATCGGTGAGGTTTCATACGATGCGCCGGTAGTCAGCTGCATAGCTCTTCCACCTCCAGTAGGTACCACATATACGTCGCCTTTATAGCAGAAGGCAATCTGGTCACCTTTAGGTGAAATCACATTATAGCGCATCCACAGCGGCTGAGCCAACAACTGGGTGCCAATCAACATCAAAACGATGGTTAGGATTTTTTTCATATAATTCAATATTAATATTTATTTTACTTCAAATTTAAGTATTTTCTCATCTTCCAGATAAAGCTCCAGCAAGTCTCCTTGATGAACTTCACCGACGCCTTGCGGAGTTCCAGTAAAGATGTAATCCCCTTCTTTCAAGGTAACGAATCGGGAAACGTATGAGACAATGGTATCGAAACCGAAAATCATATCGGCGCTATTTCCTTGCTGGGCCCACTGGTCGTTGCGTTTCATACCGAAACTGATCTTCTGGGCGTTTTTCAAATCACTGATTTTCTTGAATTCACCCACAGGAGCCGAATAATCAAATGCCTTTGCCTTTTCCCAAGGATGGCCTTTTTCGATGCAACGCTGTTGCACATCACGGGCGGTGAAGTCGATCCCCACGGTAACAGCATCATAGTATTCATGAGCCGAGTCGAGACTAATGGAACTTCCCCGCTTGCAGATCCTTAGCACAAGTTCTGTCTCGTAATGAACTTTTTCGGAGAAAACGGGGTAAGGAAAGGCCCTGCCATCAGGCAGCAAAGCAGTGTCCGGCTTCATGAAAAAGAGCGGTTCCGTGGGCAAATCGCGATCCAGTTCGGCGATATGTGCCAGATAGTTTCTACCGATGCAGATGATTTTCATAGGATCAGAAATGGGCTGCTTTACCACCCATGCGGAGTTTGATGGCAGTAATGAGTTTCTTGGTATAGAGCGGGAAATCGCTGTTCATCATCCAGGAATAGTAGGAAGGCTCGACACGGAACACATCCTCCACGCGTTTCCCTTTGTGTTTGCCAAACTGGAACACCTCTTTCCCTTCGGCATCGAAGATGATCTGTCCCGAGAGGTCGGCGTTCTGGTGATGCGCCGAGAAGTGCGACAGTTCCTTCATATCGTTGACGGGGCCTTGCGAGCGCACCCCTTTTGAGTCCTCGTATTCAACCCCTTGATATTTGTCGAGCATTGCTTTCAGCACCTCGTAAGTAGCCTTGGTATCGGCCCCGGCGCCGTGGGCTCCTTCAAGCTCGGCGTGGCAGAAGAAGCGATAAGCCCCTTTCAGCGTACGCGGCTCCATCTTCATGAAGATGTTCATCACATCAATGAAGTCGCGGCCTTTCAGGTCGAATTCCCAGTCCACACGGATAAACTCCTCCATAAGCATCGGCAGGTCGAACTTCAGGATGTTGTAACCCGCTAGGTCGGCATTGCCGATAAAACGTGCGATCTCAGGCGCTTTCTCACGGAAAGTCGGCTGGTTGGCCACCAACAAGTCAGTGTAGCCATGCACCGAAGTCGCTTCCTCGGAGATGTGCATCTCGGGGTTGAGCAGCCAAGTACGCTGTTCCTCGGTGCCATCGGTATTCACCTTTAATATGCTGATCTCAACAATACGGTCGTGGGTAGTATTCAGACCTGTAGTCTCCAGGTCGAAAAAAACAATAGGTCGTTTCAGATTCAGTTCCATGGACTAAAAATATTTTTATCTGTTTGCAAAGATAGCAGAAAATGTTTTATCTTTGTGCGATTTTTCAAACTTTAAAAAGAAAAGATATGATGGAAGAAAATGAAATGATGAATGAGAAGGGAGATCTGTTCTCGAAGGCAGTCAGAGCAGGAAAGAGAACCTACTTCTTTGATGTGAAAACAACGAAAAACGATGAGAAATACCTCACCATAACGGAAAGCAAGCGCCGTTTCGACAACGACCAGAATCGTTTCTTCTACGAGAAGCACAAGATTTTCCTTTACAAGGAGGACTTCCAGAAGGTGTCGAAGGCTCTTGGCGACGCCATCAACTTCATTGAGACCGGCGAGTACCCCGAGGACTATAACGAAGAGCCTGCCAGCCACAGCGAAGACGGCATCGACAAATGGTTTGACGATCTGGACAAGAATCTCTGATTCCATCCGAAAAAGACTTCGGAGGCCGCATCGAAAATGCGGCCTCTTTTTTTATCAACAATCAACCCCGTTGTTGATAACTTTTATCAGCAGAAAACAACATTCCCACCCAAATGACGTACTTTTGCTACCTCATTAATTTTGAATTCCGACATGGGTAAAATCATAGCAATCGCCAACCAAAAAGGCGGCGTCGGCAAGACCACTACGGCCATCAATCTGGCCGCCAGCCTCGCTGTCCTCGATCATAAGACACTTTTAATCGACGCCGACCCGCAAGCCAACGCCACTTCAGGCGTAGGCATCAACCCCAAGCAGGTTGAAACCAGCATCTACGAATGCATCATCAACGGCAACGATCCTCACGATGTTATCGCTGAGACCGAGACTCCCGGGTTGTATCTCCTCCCCGCCCACATCGATCTGGTGGGCGCTGAGATCGAGATGATCAGCCTTCCCGAACGGGAGCAGATGATGCGCAAGACCCTCAACAAAGTCAAAAACGAATACGAGTTTATCATCATCGACTGCTCGCCCTCGCTGGGTCTCGTGACCGTGAACGCCCTCACCGCGGCCGACTCGGTCATCATCCCCGTGCAGTGCGAATACTTCGCCCTTGAGGGGCTGGGCAAACTGCTCAACACCATCAAGATTGTGCAGACCCGCCTGAACCCCAACCTCGACATCGAGGGGATCCTGCTCACCATGTTCGACACCCGTCTGCGCCTTTCCAAGCAGGTCGTCGAAGAGGTGAAGATGCACTTCCAGGACATGGTGTTCGACACCATCATCAACCGCAACACCCGTCTCGGCGAAGCACCCAGTTTCGGCAAGACCATTATCATGCACGACGCCGGCTCGATAGGCGCCATCAACTACCTGAATTTAGCCAGAGAGATACTGGAGAAGAATCATATCAATCAGAAATAATCCATGGCAGACAACAAGAAAAACAGAGGACTGGGGCGTGGTCTTGACGCCATCCTTGAAAGTCCCGAAACAGATATCACCAGCCGCGACATCAGCGGTGACTACGTGGCCGGCGCCGTGGCCGAGATCGACATCGACCGCATCGAGGCCAACCCCTTCCAGCCGCGCACCGAGTTCGACCAAGAAGCGTTGCAGGAGCTGGCTCAGTCCATCAAAGAGCAAGGCATCATCCAGCCCGTCACCGTTCGTAAGCTCGGCTACAACCGCTACCAGCTCATCTCAGGCGAACGCCGCCTGAGAGCCTCCAAACTCGCCGGCCTGGCCAAAATCCCGGCCTTCATCCGCATCGCCAACGACGAGCAGATGCTGGAACTCGCCCTCATCGAGAACATCCACCGCGAGAACCTCAACGCCATCGAGGTGGCCATCTCTTACCAGCGCCTCATCGACGAATGCAGCCTCACCCAGGAACAGCTGAGCGAGAAAGTCGGCAAGAGCCGCTCCGCCATCGCCAACTTCCTGCGTCTGCTGAAACTCCCAGCCGAGATCCAGATCGCCCTGCGCGACGGACACATCAGCATGGCCCACGCCCGCGCCTTGATCAACATCGACGACAAAGAGACCCAACTCAAGCTCCTCCAGCAGATCATCGAAGAAGAGCTCAACGTGCGCCAGACCGAAGATCTCGCCAGCAAAGCTAAAAGCGACGTCGAAGAGAACAAAGAACAACGCAAGCAAACCAACTACCTGCCTGAGCATTTCAAAGCCCAGATCAAGACGCTCTCACAGGCCCTCAACACCCGCGTGAAAGTGAAACGCAACCTCAAGGGACAAGGCAGCGTGGTCATCGACTTCAAGAACGAAGAGGAATTCAACCGCATCATCGAGTCATTCAGCAAGAAATAATGACACGCCGACACCTACAACGGCTCACCCTCTGCCTAGGGTTCGTGCTGCTGTTATCTGCGACAGCACAGGCCCAAGAAGTTAAAAAGGAACACAGCGCCAAGAAGGCTGGCATCATGTCGGCCGTCTTGCCTGGATCAGGACAGATCTACAACGACAAATGGTGGAAGACCCCCATCATCTACGCAGGATTCGGCGGCATCGGATACATGGCTTATAGCAACTACAGCGACTACCGGCTTTTCCTCACCGCCTATAAATACAAGACCGGCAACCTCGAGGAAGGCGTGACGCCAAGCGACGATGCCCTGCGGCTTGCCGAATACTACAACGCCAGCCAGCTCCAGAGTTACAAGGAATCATACCGCCGCGACTTCGAGTTGTATTGCATCATCATGGCCGCATGGTATGGCCTGAACATTGTCGACGCCATCGTCGACGGACATCTTTACACTTACGATATTGGCGACGACTTAAGTCTTCATATCGATCCCGCTTTCACCCTCCAGGAGACGCCTCACTTCGCTTACTTCGGAGGCCGGCAAACGGGACTCACCTTTTCACTTAACTTTTGACATGAAAATCGCACTTTTAGGATACGGAAAAATGGGCCACGAAGTAGAGCGTATCGCTCTCGTCAAAGGCCACGAGATCGTCGTTACCATCGACAATGAACAGGAATGGAATGAGCGCCTCGAACTGCTGAAAAAGGCCGAGGTAGCCATCGAGTTCAGCCAGCCCAACCAGGCTTTTGCCAACATCAACCGATGCTTTGACCTCCATCTGCCCATCGTGGTAGGCACCACCGCTTGGTACGATCGCCTTGACGAAGTAAAGAAGCGCTGTCTCGAAGAGAAGCAAAGCCTGTTCTATGCCCCCAACTTCAGCATCGGGATGAATATGGTGTTCCGGATGAATAAGGAGCTGGCCCGGTTTGCCGAGCTGTATGGCTATTCGATGTCGCTGTCCGAGACGCACCACATCCATAAACTCGATAAGCCCAGTGGCACGGCGGCCAAACTCGCCAACGACATCATCGCTGAGAGCAGCCGTTACCAGAGTTGGAGCATCAACGAGCCTTATCCAGCCGACACGTTGCCCATCGAGGTCACCCGTGAAGGCGAAGTATTTGGCATCCATAGCGTTACCGCCCAGTCCTCGGCCGATCGCATCACGCTCACCCACGAGGCCTTCAGCCGCGAGGGACTCGCCTTAGGAGCTCTGGCTGCTGCTCAGTTCCTCGTTGGTAAAACAGGGGTATTCACCATGGACGATCTACTTTAAACAAATTGCATTTTTTTTGTTGATTTATCAAGACTATTTCATACATTTGCAGGTTATCCCGTTATGGATTACGGAAAACCTATTTGAAAATGTCAGAAAAAGTCATAGGACACATCACACAGATCATCGGCCCGGTGGTCGATGTATACTTCGAGGGCGGTGATGCTGAGCTGCCTAAGATCCACGATGCCCTGCACGTGACCCGCTCCAACGGCCGTACCGTCGTCTTGGAATGCCAACAACATATTGGCGAAGACTCGGTGCGCACCATTGCCATGGACTCGACCGACGGACTCATGCGCGGCATGGAGGTGACCCTCACCGGGAAGCCCATCTCCATCCCCATCGGCAACCAGATCAAAGGCCGCCTGCTCAACGTCACCGGCGATGCCATCGACGGCATCGGCGCCCTCGATCGCAGCAAGGAATATCCCATCCACCGAGAACCCCCGAAATACGAGAACCTCGCCACCTCCAAAGAAGTGCTTTTCACCGGCATCAAGGTCATCGACCTGCTGGAGCCTTACCTGAAAGGTGGTAAGATCGGCCTCTTCGGCGGTGCCGGCGTGGGCAAGACCGTGCTCATCATGGAGCTCATCAACAATATCGCCAAGGGCTACAACGGCTACTCGGTGTTTACCGGCGTGGGCGAACGCACCCGTGAAGGCAACGATCTGCTCCGCGAGATGATCGAGTCCGGCATCATCAAATACGGCGACGAATTCCGCAAATCGATGGAAGAAGGCGACTGGGATCTTAGCAAGATCGACCATGAATCCCTTGCCAACTCGCAGGCTACTCTGGTGTTCGGACAGATGAACGAGCCGCCCGGAGCCCGTGTGAGCGTAGCCCTCTCAGGCCTCACCGTGGCTGAGTCGTTCCGCGACGAGTTGGGCGATGGCGTGAGCGACATCCTGCTCTTCATCGACAACATCTTCCGTTTCACCCAAGCAGGTTCGGAGGTTTCGGCCTTGTTAGGACGAATGCCTTCAGCCGTGGGTTACCAGCCTACCCTCGCTTCCGAGATGGGCCAGATGCAGGAACGCATCACCTCCACCAAAGACGGCTCCATCACCTCAGTGCAAGCCATCTACGTGCCTGCCGACGACCTCACCGACCCAGCACCGGCCACTACCTTCGCTCACCTTGACGCCACCACTGTATTGAGCCGTAAGATCGCCGAGTTGGGCATCTACCCCGCCGTCGATCCCCTCGATTCCACCTCGCGCATCATGGATCCCAACATCATCGGCGAAGAGCACTATAACACCGCCCAGCGTGTGATCCAGCTGCTGCAACGCAACAAGGAACTGCAAGATATCATCGCCATTTTGGGTATGGAGGAACTTTCCGAAGAGGACAAACTCATCGTTCACCGTGCCCGTCGTGTGCAGCGTTTCCTCTCACAGCCTTTCCATGTGGCAGAACAGTTCACTGGACTCAAAGGCGTGATGGTTCCCATCGACGAGACCATCCGAGGCTTCAACATGATCATGGATGGCAAGGTAGACCAATACCCCGAAGCGGCTTTCAACCTTGTAGGCACCATCGATGAGGCGATCGCCAAGGGAGAAGAAATGCTGAAAGTTTAGAGTTAAAAGTGAAGAGTTAAAAGTGAAAGTCGAGATCATCACACCGGAAGCCAGTCTTTTTAAAGGCGAAGTTCAAAAGGTGACCGTGCCTTCAATGCAAGGACCCTTCACCATGCTGGAGCATCATGCCCCCATCGTAGCCATCCTCGAAGCTGGTAAGGTGGTGCTGACCGACATGAACGACGAACAGCACGAATTCGCCATCCAAGGCGGCTTCTGCGAACAACACAACAACGAAATCATCATCTGCGCGGAACCATGAAAAAAGGATCGATCACAAAATATCTTATCCTCTTTATCCTTGTCGGCTTGCTGACGGCAGCAGTACTTCTCTGCTTCTTCCGCCAGATGGAATGGTGGAGTCCTTGGATGGTCTCCGCCCCCATCCTCTACATGGCATTGAGCGCATTCTACTGCCCCATGATGAAGAAAAACATCGATGCAAAAGTCCATAAGCAAACTTGGCTCTATCTTTACAAAGGAATCAAGATCGCTCTCACCATTGTCATGGTGGCGCTCTATTTCTTCCTTGCCCCACATATTGAGAAAAACATTGACACCAAGGCCTTCGTGATCATTACCGCATTTGTTTATCTATTAGGGTTATTCATTGAGACCTACTGTTTTATGGATTATATGAAACGTCAAACGAAATGAAATTTCAATTCCGAAATATGATCTTGTTCCTTTTGCTGGTGTTTGCGGCCACGTCACCGCTGCATGCAGAAGAGAAGACATCATTGGATGTGAAGTCGTTCATTTTCGGTCACACTGGCGACAGCTATTGTTTCCATATCACTGAAATCAAGGGCGAGCCCGTGTGCGTATGGCTCCCCGTCATCGTCCACAGCAAAGAGAGCGGATGGCATTGTTTCTCGTCGAAACATGTCTGCGAGCTAAAGGAAGGTGAGACTTACAAAGGATTTTACATCGCTCCAGTTTCAGATCCAAAATATCCCGGCAAGTTAATAGAGCGTACCGCCTCAGGTGAGATCAAGCGTCCTTTCGACCTGTCGTTTACCAAGAACGCCTTTGGCATTTTCCTAGTATGTGGCTTCATGCTGGCTTTCTTCCTCCCTGCCGCCCGAAAATACAAGAAAAACCCCACGGGCACACCAACAAAGTATCAGGGATTAGTGGAGTGGCTCACCTACATGGTCTTGGACGGCATCATCAGCCCTTCCATCCCGAAGAGCAAAGTCCCGAAGTTTGCGCCCTATCTATTAACGGTGTTCTTCTTCATCTTTTTCTGCAACCTCTTCGGGCTGATTCCTTTCTTCCCCTTTGGTGCCAACGTCACCGGAAACCTATCCATCACCTTGGTGTTGGCATTCTGCACCTACGTGGCGGTTAACATTTTCGGCAACAAGCATTACTGGAAAGACATCCTATGGCCCGATGTGCCGCTATTTTTGAAGTTCCCCATCCCTCTGATGCCCATCATAGAATTCGTATCCACGCTCACCAAGCCATTCGCTTTGATGATTCGTTTGTTTGCCAATATTTTGGCGGGACACATCGTCATCATGGTACTGATGGCTTTGATCTTCATCATTGGAGGCATGTACGGTGCCAGCATGGGAGGCGTCACTTCGATCATTTCCATCATCATGATGGTGTTCATGACCGCCCTCGAATGTCTGGTAGCCTATATCCAAGCTTATGTTTTTACCATGCTGTCTTCGATTTTCATCGGGATGGCGCAACAAGAAGAAGTAGAAAGTTAAATCTTTAAATATCAAATCTTTAAATAATTAAACTTATGTCAAACATCTTAGCAATCTTACTTGAAGCAGGTTCATATGTCCCTGCTATCACAGCCATCGCAGCAGCATTAGCAGTCTTCGGAGCCGCTTGGGGTATCGGAAGCATCGGCAAATCAGCCATGGAGGCCATCGCCCGTCAGCCCGAGTCCGCCGCCAATGTCCGTTCCAGCATGATCATCGCTGGTGCTCTTGTGGAAGGCGCTACCCTGTTCGCCATCGTCGTGTGTATCTTAGCCGTTCTCTAACATGGAACTCTTTCTTCCTGAAAGCGGTTTGATGATCTGGATGCTCATTGGCTTCCTCATCGTCCTGTTGATTCTGGCGAAAGTCGGATGGCCCATGATCATGGGAGCAGTGACGAAACGCAACCAGCATATCAGCGACTCGCTGACGGCTGCGCAGGAGGCCAACGACGCATTGGCAGGCATTGAAGCCGCCAAAGAGAAGGCCCTGGCAGAGCAGCAGGCCGAGCAGGTTCGCATCATCAACGAGAGCCAGGAACTGAAGAAGCAGCTTATCGAAGAGGCCCGCAACGAGGCACGCGCCGAAGCCGAGAAGATCGTGACCGACGCCCGCCTGAAGATCCAGAAGGAACAGGAAGAGGCGATGAACCAAATCAAAGCCGAGGTGATCACCCTCTCGGTCGACATCGCCGAGAAACTACTACAACGTGAGCTCAGCGACAAAGACGCGCAGAGCCGCTACATCGAAGAGATTCTGAAAGAAAATCAACCACGGATAGAAGCCTAAGCTATGGACAACGGGAAGATTTCGGTACGATATGCACGGGCGCTGTTAAGCACTGCCATAGAGCAGCACTGCGAGACGGAGGTCTACCAGCAACTGGTATCGCTGACCAGCAATTACGGTCTGGCTATCCAGCAGTTCAACGAAGCGCTCTCCAACCCCATGATCGACAGTCAGAAGAAAATCGCACTTCTGAATGCCGCCATCGGTGAGCCAGTACACCCCTGTCTTGCTCATTTCTTGGAGTTTGTGACCGAGAAGAAACGCGAGAGCCGAATCTTATTGATCGCCTTGAAATACCAGGAGATGTACCGTGAGGAAAAGCGACTGCTTCGTGCCGACGTCACCACCGCAATCGAACCCGACGAAAAGGCTTTGGAGAACATCCGGAACTATGTGCAACAGACCTTTCACTGCGACACCGAGCTTCATGTGAAGATCGACCCCACCATCATCGGCGGATTCATCCTCGACATCGAGCACGACCGCATGGACGCGAGCATTAAAGGACGACTGGAGAAGTTGAAAGTGGACAACGGAAAGTGGAATAATAATTAAGACACCATGAAAGCGAGTGAAATATCAAGCATCTTAAAGATGCAGTTGGAGAATTTGAGCAACCGGACTCAGTTTGAGGAGATCGGCAAAGTGCTGCAAGTCAGCGACGGCGTGGCCCGTGTTTACGGCCTCGACCGTGTGCAGGCCAACGAAATGGTAGAATTCGAGAACGGCACCACAGGCGTGGTGCTCAACTTGGAGGAAGACAACGTCGGCGTAGTGCTGCTCGGTCCCACCGAGGGCATCAAAGAAGGCGAGACCGTGCGCCGCACTCAGCGCATCGCCTCGGTGCTGGCTGGTGAAGGCATGTTGGGCCGTGTGGTCGACGGACTCGGAAGACCTATCGATGGCAAGGGACCCATACAAGGTGCCACTTACGAGATGCCATTGGAGCGCAAAGCCCCAGGCGTCATCTACCGCCAACCCGTCAACGAGCCCTTGCAGACCGGCCTCAAGGCTATCGACGCCATGATTCCCATCGGCCGCGGACAACGTGAGCTCATCATCGGAGACCGACAGACCGGCAAGACCGCCATCGCCATCGACACCATCATCAACCAACGCGAGAATTACAAAAACGGCGATCCTGTCTACTGCATCTATGTGGCCATCGGCCAGAAAGGATCAACCGTCGCCAACCTCGTGAAGGCGCTACAGGACCACGGTGCCATGGATTATACCATCATCGTATCAGCCACCGCATCCGATCCAGCAGCCATGCAGTTCTACGCTCCCTATGCCGGTGCCGCCATCGCCGAATATTTCCGCGACACAGGCCGTCACGCGTTGGTCATCTACGACGACCTCTCCAAACAAGCTGTGGCCTACCGTGAAGTCTCGCTGATCCTCCGCCGTCCCCCAGGACGTGAGGCCTATCCTGGCGATATCTTCTACCTCCACAGCCGTCTGCTCGAACGCGCCGCCAAGATCATCAAAAATGACGACGTAGCCCGCCAGATGAACGACCTCCCCGACTCCATCAAGGACATCATGAAAGGTGGTGGCTCCATGACTGCCTTGCCTATCATCGAGACCCAGGCTGGAGACGTCTCCGCATACATCCCCACCAACGTGATCTCCATTACCGACGGACAGATCTTCCTTGAGACCAGCCTCTTCAACGCCGGTGTACGTCCCGCCATCAACGTGGGTATCTCGGTGTCACGTGTGGGTGGCAATGCTCAGATCAAATCGATGAAAAAAGTGGCCGGCACCCTAAAACTCGACCAGGCCCAGTTCCGCGAGATGGAGGCCTTCTCACGCTTTGGTGCAGAACTCGATGCCGCTACCCTTGCCATCCTTGACAAAGGCCGTAAAAACGTGGAATTGCTGAAACAGCCACAATACAGCCCGATGCCCGTTGAGAAACAAATCGCTGTCATCTTCTGCGGCACCAACGGCCTGCTCAGCAACGTGCCTATCGAAAAAGTCCACGAGTTCGAGAAACAATATCTTAGCCTCCTCGAAGTCAAACACAAAGATGTCCTTGACCAATTGAGACAGGGCATCGTCAACGACGATATCAAGAATATTCTAAAAGAAACTGCACAGTGCCTAGCTTAAAGGAAATACGAGCACGGATAGCCTCAGTCGCCTCAACGGAGAAGATCACCAACGCCATGAAGATGGTCTCCGCCGCCAAACTGAAGAAGTCGGAGAACACCACGTTGCGTTTCCTGCCCTATAAGAGCAAACTCAACGAGACACTCTCCAACTACCTCGGCGCCCTTGAGGAGACTGTCAACATCCCCCTGGCAGAACAACGAGAACCCAAACGCATTGCCCTCGTTGCCTTCTCGTCCAGCTCAGGCCTCTGCGGCGTTTACAACTCGAGCGTCAGCAAGCTCTTCTTCAGCACCTACACCGACTTCGCCAATACACTTGGCGCAGAGAACGTTGAGGTTTACCTTTTTGGAAAGAAACTTACGGAGTTTGCCGAAAAAAATGGCATACCCGTCACCGAAACTCACAAAAGCGTCAGCGAAGAGCTGTCGTACACCCTAGCCACTGAGTTCAGCGACCATATGGCTCAGGAGTTCCTCGAACACCGCATCGATCGCGTAGTGATGGTCTACAACCACCATAAGAACGCCGGCGTGCAGCAACCTATTACAGAGATCCTTCTGCCCCTCGCCACTGAAAGTGCCACCAAAGGCGAAGCCTACGACTACCTGGTGGAACCCTCCAAGGAGGAATTCATCAATGAACTGGTACCCAAGGTGATTCGCACCATGTTCTATTCAGTGATGCTCGATGCGATGACCGCCGAACATGGCGCCCGGATGACAGCCATGCTCATTGCCAGTGACAATGCTGCTACCCTGCTCCAAGAACTAAGACGCGATTACAACCGTGCCCGACAGAACGTCATCACCACCGAATTAATAGATATCGTCGGCGGGGCCGAAGCGTTAAATAAATGATCTATATCTTTGACGAAATGAGCATCATCTCGGAGGAGGAAATCAACCGCCTCCTTCCTTTGGTTTCCGATGAGCGCCGTGAGGAAGCCTTGCGTTACAAGCATCTCTTCGGGCAATTCGCATGTCTCAAATCATACGTGATGCTCCGCGAGATGTTGGAATCCAAAGGATATACACACCCATTTCGTTTCGGACATAATGAGCACGGAAAACCTTATCTGATCGATTATCCCGAGATCCATTTCAACCTCAGCCATTGCAAGAACGGCATTGCTGTAGCCGTTTCCGACCAGCCTATAGGCATTGACATTGAAGGGTACCGGCAGGTCAGCGACAGCCTGATCCGTTACACCATGAACGAGGAGGAACAACGCATCATCCGTGAGAGTGACGACCCTGTGCGCACCTTCACTGAATATTGGACCAAGAAGGAAGCCGTTTTCAAATTACGGGGAACGGGGATCACCCATGACCTTCACGGGTTGTTACAAGGAGATGAGATTGTGGAGACCCATGTCAACCCCGAGAAGCGGTACGCTTATTCGGTAGCGACCAATAAAAAAGGTTGACCGCGAAGGTCAACCTTTTTTGTTACCATTAAATCCATTAGATTTATTCGCCCAGCTTGATGCGATAGAAAGCTTTCACAGTGGCTTCCTTATCGGCATCCTGGATGTACTGACCGACGGTCTTGGGGTCGGCAACCAGAGAGACCTGGTTGAGCAGGCAGTTCTCTTTGAAGAACTTACCCAGACGACCTTTGGCGATGTTTTGGATCATGGCGTCGTTGAGTTTCACGGTACCGGGAACGGTAGCCTTGATCTCACGGGCCTGAGCGCCTTGTTCAGCGGTGATGTAACCCTTGGTGATGTTGGATTCGATATGGTCATCGCTATCCACATGGTTGGGGTTGATACCGGCTTTACGGAGGGCTTTCTCGACTTCCTTGCCGATGAGTTCGTCCTTGGTCTTGTCGACGGCGACGGCCAGCTCACGGTCTTTCACCTCTTGAGCGATGGAGTCTTCGCTGACGGCCAGGGGGTTCATGGCGGCGACGTGCATAGCCACTTCATGGCTGACTTCCTCGATACCGTTGAAGTTCTTGTTCATTTCAACGATGGTGGCGAGGCGGTTGCCGGGGTGGTTGTAGTTGGTCACATAAACGCCTTCGAGCACTTTGAATCCACCGAGTTCGGTCTTTTCGCCGGTGACGGCGCTTTGGTTGGCGACGAGGGCCTCGACGGTCTGACCGTCGATGGTCATAGCCTTCAGGGTCTCGATGTCCTTCACGCGGTTGGCGACGGCTTTGTCGAGCACATCCTTCGTGAACTTCACGAAGTCGGCGTTGTTGGCGACGAAGTCGGTCTCGCAGTTCACCATGATGATGGCGGCGTACGTGTGATCTTCAGTGCATTTGGAGAGCACGCAGCCTTCGCTAGCGTTACGGTCGGCGCGTTTGGCAGCTTTAGCCATACCCTTCTTGCGGAGGATATCGATAGCGGCCTGGATATCGCCGTCGGTCTCGACGAGGGCTTTCTTGCAGTCCATCATACCGGCGCCGGTCATTTGTCTCAGTTCATTGACTTGAGAAGCGGTAATATTCATAGGATTAATGTTCTAAAGGGTTAGTTTTTTGATACGGGTTTGCGCGGGCGGCGGTTACGGGGCTTGCGCTCTTCCTTGTTCTCTTCTTCCTCGGTTTCTTCGGCGGCCACTTCTTCGGCTTCTTCGGCTTCTTCAACATTGTTTTCCTTGTTGAGTTTGCGCTCGTTGAGGCCTTCTTCGATGGCGTCGACCATCTTACCGACGATCAGGGCGATTGACTTGCTAGCGTCATCGTTGGCCGGGATGGGGAAGTCGACGAGGTTCGGGTTGGTGTTGGTGTCGACGATGGCGAAGACCGGGATGTTAAGTTTGCGGGCTTCGGCAACGGCGATGTGCTCCTTCATGATATCGACGACGAACACGGCTGAAGGCAGACGGCTCAGGTCGCTGATGGAACCGAGGTTCTTCTCGAGTTTCTCGCGTTCACGTTCGATCTGGAGTTTCTCACGCTTTGAGAGGCTCTTGTAGGCGTCGCTGACCATCATTTTGTCGATGCTGGTCATCTTACGCACGGCCTTGCGGATGGTGGCGAAGTTGGTGAGCATGCCGCCGGGCCAACGCTCGGTCACATAAGGCATGTTGACTTTCTGGACGAGTTCAGCGACAACGTCTTTAGCTTGTTTCTTGGTGGCGACGAAGAGGATCTTCTTGCCTGATTTGGCCAGCTGGCACACTGCGGTGGCAGCTTCGTCGACCTTAGCCTGGGTCTTGTAAAGGTCGATGATGTGGATGCCGTTGCGCTCCATGAAGATATAAGGAGCCATGGCGGGGTTCCACTTTCTCTTGAGATGACCGAAATGACATCCGGCATCCAATAATTCTTCAAAAGTTACTTGAGTCATGAGTTTTCTTTTTAATGTTTACATTCACTGAACACAACCACTGAGTAGTCTTTCGAGAAAGAATCTCAGTGATTTGGATACTAAACAAAATCGCTCGGCTGAGAATAGCTTAACGTTTGCTGAATTGGAACTTCTTACGGGCACCGGGCTGACCGGGTTTCTTACGCTCGACCATACGCGGGTCGCGGCGCATGAGACCTTTGGCCTTCAGGGTAGGACGATTTTCGGGATTGATCTCGCAGAGCGCGCGGCTGATGGCGAGGCGGAGAGCCTCGGCCTGGCCGTTGATGCCACCACCGTCGAGGTTGACCTTGATGTCGAACTTGCCGAGGTTGTCGGTAAGCATCAGAGGCTGCTCAACCACATAGTGGAGGATGCTCGTCGGGAAGTACTCCTTGTAGTCGCGCTTGTTCACCGTAATTTTACCGTCGCCGACCTTCATGTAGATGCGAGCAACGGCGGTCTTTCTTCTACCTAAAGCGTTGATTACTTCCATGATTATTTCTTAATAGTGTTAATTTTGAGTTCTTCGGGTTGTTGAGCCTGATGCGGGTGTTCTGAACCGGCATAGACAAAGAGATTGTGGAAGATGGCATCACCCAACTTGGTCTTGGGCAGCATACCCTTGATGGCGTGCTCCAGCACGGCGGCGGGCTTGCGGTTCAACTGCTCCTTGACGTTGCGGATGCGCTGGCCACCCGGATAACCGGTATAGTGGACATAGTACTTCTCATCCATCTTCTTGCCCGTCAGCTGGATCTTCTCGGCGTTGATGATGATCACATTGTCACCGCAGTCGCTGTGGGGAGTGTAGCAGGGTTTGCGCTTGCCACGGAGAATCATGGCAACCTCGGAGGCAAAACGTCCGAGAATCTGGCCTTCAGCATCGACGACATACCATTTCTTGTTGGCATGTTCCTTGTTGACGCTGACTGTTTTGTAACTTAAATAGTTCATTTTCTTTTAAATACGTTTATCCAATTCATGTTCGCGTAACATCATCTTCGCCCATGGTGGTACGCTTGATTACAAAAATAGATAGAACAGTTTTTACTAACGAGGGCGCAAAAGTACGAATATTTTTCATACCTTTGCACTCAAATAAGAAAAAAAATGTCAATCGAGATTCAAAATATCACCAAAACATACGGCAACCAACTCGCCCTTAACAACGTCAGCCTCAGTATTGACAAAGGAATCGTGGGGCTGCTCGGTCCCAACGGCGCAGGCAAGTCGACACTGATGAAAATCATCACCTGCTTCCTCCCTCCCACCAGCGGAACGGTGACCGTTAACGGCTTCGACATCAAGGAGCAACCGATGAAGGTAAAGCGCATCGTAGGGTACCTCCCCGAGCACAACCCATTGTACCTTGACATGTTCGTACGCGAATATCTCGAATTCGTGGCTGGCATCCATCAGCTGAAAGGCAGCACCGCAAAGAAACGCATCGAGGCCATGATTGAAGAGACAGGCCTTGGCCCGGAGGCCCATAAAAAAATCGGCTCCCTCTCGAAAGGATACCGCCAACGTGTCGGCCTCGCCCAAGCCATGATGCACGACCCACAAGTGCTCATCCTCGACGAGCCCACCTCAGGCCTTGACCCCAACCAGCTCATCGACATCCGCAACCTCATCTCCAGCCTCGGCAAGGAAAAGACCGTGCTGCTCTCCACCCATATCATGCAGGAAGTGGAAGCCCTTTGCGAACGCGCCATCATTATTAATAAAGGTGTTGTGGTCGCCGCCGACCGTGTCGAGAATCTGAAGCAGACCCAAACCGCCGCCAACGTCGTTATCGTGGAATTCGAAAACGAGGTCACGCAGAACCAATTGCTCAGCATCCCGCAAGTGACCAAGGTTCAACACGCTAAGGACAACCACTGGATCATCGAACCCGAAGGCGACACCGACATCCGCGCCAACTTAATGAAATGGTCGGTTGACAACGGGCTCATCATCAAGACTTTGCAGAAAGAAGACATCAGCATCGAGGAGGCGTTCCAGAAGCTTACCAAGAATTAAGAATTTAGAATTTAGAGATTTTTAACAAAAAACTCTTCATTCTAAATTCTAAATTCTAAATTATTCTTATCTTTGCCGCCGCAAACGTGGAAAGATTTGTTTTGATTGCAACCACAAGAAAAAATGCTAAACCAATGCTTTTTCCTTCCCTTTCAGTCAACAACTTCCCACACAAATTCATTTATTAATCATTTAATAATCAATTTGTTATGGGTTATTATTTTACTTCAGAATCCGTCTCGGAAGGCCATCCCGACAAAGTATGCGACCAGATTTCGGATGCCGTATTGGACGAGATTCTTCGCAACGATCCCAAGTCGAAAGTAGCTTGTGAAACCTTAGTCACCACCGGTCTCGTCGTCGTAGCAGGCGAAATCCGCACCAACGCTTACGTCGAGATTCAGGACATCGCACGCCGCGTCATCGACCGCATCGGCTACAACAAGTCAGAGTATCAATTCGACGCCCAGTCCTGCGGCGTGCTGTCGGCCCTCCACGGACAGTCAAACGACATCTATATGGGTGTAGGCCGCAAAAAGCCTGAAGAACAAGGCGCTGGCGACCAAGGCATGATGTTCGGCTTCGCATGCAAGGAGACCGAAAACTACATGCCTCTAACCATCGATTTGGCCCATCTTCTGCTCATTGAGCTGGCTGCCATCCGCCGCGAAGGCAAACAGATGAAATACCTCCGCCCCGATGCCAAGTCACAGGTCACAGTGGAATATGAAGACGGCTGGAAGCCTTTGAGAATCGACACCATCGTCATCAGCACCCAGCACGACGATTTCATCAAGCCCGCCGACGACACCGAAGAGGCCCAACGCGAGGCCGACATGCGTATGGTAGACAAGATCGAAGCCGACGTGCTTAACATCCTCTTGCCCCGAGTGAAACGCAAGTTGCCGGCCAAGCTCCGCAAGCTCTTCGACCAAGATATGAAGATCTTCGTCAACCCGACGGGCAAATTCGTCATCGGAGGCCCCCATGGCGACACCGGCGTCACCGGACGTAAGATCATCGTCGACACCTACGGTGGCCGCGGCGCCCACGGCGGCGGCGCCTTCTCAGGCAAAGACAGCTCGAAGGTGGACCGTTCAGCAGCCTATGCCGCACGCCATATCGCCAAGAACCTCGTGGCCGCTGGCATTTGCGACCAAGCCCTGGTGCAAATCGCCTATGCCATCGGCATCGCCGAGCCTGTAGGCTTCTACATCAACACCGAAGGCACCGTCCGGGTGAAAGGCAAAGACGGCAAACCGCTCAGCGACGAAGCCATCGCCGAGAAGATCCGCAGCACGGTAGACCTGCGTCCTTACGCCATCGTAAAACGCTTCGGCCTCACCAACCCCATCTTCGAGGAAACCGCTTCCTATGGTCATTTCGGCCGTCAGCCCGAGACCCGCAAAGTGGAGGTGTTCTACAAAGACAAAGAGACCTTCACCGAAGGCAAGAAGACATACAAAAACGTAGAGTTCTTCGGCTGGGAAAAACTCGATCTGGTCGATACCTTCAAAAAAATGTTCTAAATGTAGAGATTTAGAGATGTAGAGACGTCATGTATGGCGTCTCTACTATTTTATTTGTCGCCCTCTACGGAGCCGGCATCCGCCGACAGGGATGCTTCTTCAAACGATTTGATTAATTCATCCAAAGGAATACCCAGCTGGGGAATGGCAAGAGCGGCATCCTTGGCAAAGGGGCTGTCGGGATAATTGTCGATAATGCGTTGATAGGTCTCACGAGCCTTGTCGTAGTCCTGCAGCTGTTCGTCGTAGACGAAGCTAGCCAGCATGAACAAGGCAACGGGATTGCTTTCGTAATCAGGGTAGTCGGTCAGCAAGCGGTCAACCATCTTGATACTCTTCTGAGGATCCTGCTTGGCGTAAATCGACTCCCCGATAGCCTGAAACAGCGCATCGGCAGATTCGAAAGTCTCTGTCATTTCAACTTTTTTCTCGTCTTCCTTGTTTTCCTGGGTGGTTGTATTTTGGCATCCCACCAGAGCCATGGCGACGGCTAACGCCAATAAATAAGCTTTCTTCATTTTATCTTCTTTTTTGTTTTTTAGGGAAAATCATTCTATAATCAACATCGCATTTTCCTTCCGAGATATCGCGCAATTTGCCTTGGAGCAACATCTTGCGAAGAGGTGCCAGATGATCGACATGCACATGGCCTTCGAGATGGTCGTACTCATGCTGGATGATGCGCGACTTGATGCCAGTGAATTCTTCTTCATGTTCCACGAAGTTTTCGTCAAGATAACGCAGGCGGATGCCATCGGGGCGCGTCACTTCCTCGAAGATCCCCGGCAAACTGAGACATCCTTCTTTGAAAGACAC
The DNA here is from genome assembly GCA_017394865.1 of Bacteroidales bacterium. GTDB lineage: Bacteria > Bacteroidota > Bacteroidia > Bacteroidales > F082 > Limimorpha. The sequence continues at coordinate 33,280 of JAFPWT010000002.1, read as the reverse complement.
CTCTTCACCGAAAGTGTCGACCAGCTGCGCATTGATAAACACCTGCTTAAAGTCTTTGGCATCAGGGTAATCAGGATAAAACGGATTGGCGTCGACGAGGAACAGGCGAATCGACTGATTCACTTGCGGTGCGGCAAGACCCACCCCCTCGGAATGGGCCAGCGTTTCCCACATGTCGGCGATAAGCTTCTCCAGTTCAGGGAAATCCTTGTTGATGTCCTTGGCCACTGCTTTCAAAGTTGGATGGCCATATGCTACGATAGGAAGGATCATGTTTAGTTGAAAGTTTAAAGTGGAAAGTTATTTTATTGAATTCAAATAAGATTGCAGAAGGATAGTTGCCGCAACGGTATCCACTAGGGCCTTGTCCTGCCGCTGTTTCTTTTTCAGACCAGCGTCAATCATGGTTTGGTGAGCCATCACCGAAGTAAAGCGCTCGTCGTAGCGGACAATCTTCATGTCCGGCAGCAATTTACGAAGACGGTTGACGATGGGTTCAATATACTTGGAGCAGTCCGACGGGTTGTTGTGCATGTCCTTCGGCTCGCCGATGACGATGACTTCAACCGCTTCCTGACGCACATAGTCGACCACCCAATCGGCCAACTTACCGCTCTCCACGGTAGTCAAGCCATTGGCAATGATCTGCAAGGGGTCGGTGACCGCCACCCCACAACGCTTTCGTCCCAAGTCGATAGCCATGATTCGAGCCATAATCCTGAAATTGGACTGCAAAGATACAAAAATTATTTATTATCAATCGCCGAGCGAAGCGCATTGCCCACCAACATGAATGCCAGCACCAGCAACATGATGGCAATACCAGGAAGAATGGCCAGATAAGCCGCATCAAGAATGATGAAAGCGTAGTTTTCCTTGATCATACTTCCCCATGAAGGCATGGGCGGCTGCACGCCGATACCGAGGAAGCTCAGGCCCGCCTCCAGCAGGATCGCAGAGGCGAAATTAGAGGCCGACACCACAATGATAGGATTGACAATATTCGGCAGGATATGTCTTAAAATAATCCTTATATTCTTGAATCCTAGTGCCTTGCCTGCCTCCACATAAGTCATCTCCCGCACCGAGAAAATCTGTCCACGGACAATACGGGCCACCTCCACCCACATCGTGAGACCCACCGCGATGAACACCTGACCAATACCCTTGCCCAAGGCAAAAGTGATGGCGATGACCAGTAGTAATGTTGGGATGGACCACACCACATTGATAAGCCATACCACGATATCATCGACTTTGCCACGGAAGAATCCTCCAAGACTACCGATGAAGATGCCGATGGCGAGGCTGAGGGCCACAGCGATGAAACCCACGATGAGGCTGATACGGCTACCCAGCACCAGTCGACTCAGAAAATCACGCCCAAACTGATCCGTGCCTAGTAAGAATTTCTGATGTTTGACACCTGAGATCTCATCGTTGGGTATTTCCTGGGTCCGCACGCTGCCGCTATGCTCAGGATTGAAAAGGTACACCAGCGTATGATCCTCATACACCTTGATACTGTCGAAAGGCAGATAGGTACAGTCATCGGGGCGTCCGTTCAGCAGCCGGTCGAAGTAGCCTGGCTTCGCTGGGGGATTCTCTTTGGGAAGGACGAGCATATCGACCTCAAAGCCAGGTTTGCGGGTGCTAAGTTCGAGCAGTTGCCTGTTGGCATTGGGGGTTGCGTCGGGGATGATATAGTAGGCAAAAATGGACAGCAGGGCCACCAGAAGGATGAAGAAGAGCGAGGCCATCCCTAGCTTATTCTTCCTGAAACGTTGCCATGCCAAGGCACTCGGCGACTGCTGATTTCTCTTTGCTACCATGCTGCAAAGATAGATTTTTTTTCAAAAAGGACTTGCATATTAAAAAAAAGCTGTATCTTTGCAGCCGCAATCAGATGGTGGATTTAGCTCAGCTGGTTAGAGTACCGGATTGTGGTTCCGTGGGTCGTGGGTTCGAATCCCACATTCCACCCTCAGCAAGAAAAAGAACGGCTTCGGTCGTTCTTTTTTTTACCTTAAAAAATAAACAGTTAAACGAATCAACATTTTTTGTATCTTTGCGGCCCAAATGCGGGTGTGGCGGAATTGGTAGACGCGCCAGACTTAGGATCTGGTTTTGAAAGAAGTAAGGGTTCGAGTCCCTTCATCCGCACAGACAAACAAACAAATCGTAACTGAATGAACACTACACAATCACAAAAGGGAGAACAGCTGCTCTCCATCCAAATCAACGTCGTTAAAGACGACTACGAGCCTCAGGTAAAGAAAGAACTCAACAAGTTGAAACAGAAAGCCCAGATCCCCGGCTTCCGTCCCGGCATGGTGCCCTTCGGCATGATCAAGAAGATGTACGGTGCACAAGCCACCGTCGAAGTGCTCAACACCCTCGTCTCCGAGACGCTCAACAAACACATCATGGAGAACAAACTCGACCTTATCGGATTCCCCCTCAGTGATCCCGACCACCAGCAGCCCGTCGACTTCGAGACTCAGGACTCGCTCGACTTCTTCTTCGAAGCCGCCCTGCGCCCCGAAATCAAAGTGGACTATAAAAAGGCCAAGATCGACTTCGCCCATGTCATCGCCGACGACGCAGCCATCGACAAAACCATCGAAGAACTCATTGAGCGCAACCCCAACGTCACCCATCCCGAGACCGCCGGCGAAGAAGACATCCTCGAGCTGAAAGTCCGCGAAGCTGAAGACGGCAAGGAACTCGAAGGCGGCTTCCAGAAGGACTATGTGCTCCTCGATATCAAAGACATCCGCACCAAGACCAACAAGAAGAAATTCGTCGGCAAACCCGTAGGTTCCGAGTTCATCGTCAACCTCTCCATCTTGCTCGGCTCCAACGAGAAAGCCGCTAAGATCCTCGGCAAAGACGCCCCGGCCGACAGCGACTATAACATCATCATCGACGACATCCGCCACGAGGAGAAACACGAACTCAACGAAGAGTTCTTCAAGATGATCTTCCCCGACAAGGAAATCAAGGACATCGACGCTTTCCGTGCCGCCGTCAAAGAGGAAATGGAAAAGCAATACGCCAATGAGACCGACCGCATCCTCTTCACGAAGATGATCGACGCCCTCGTCGACAGCACCCCATTCACGCTGCCCGACGCCTTCCTGAAACGCTGGATCTATGAGAACAACCAAGGCAAGCTCTCCATGGACGACATCGAGAAGAACTACGAGGCCAACTATAGCAAGGGCCTCCGCTGGCAGCTTATCGAAGACAGCATCGTGAAGGACAACATGGAACTCGCCATCACCGAAGAAGAAGTGCGCAACTTCCTCCGCAGCCAGATCTTCCCTGGCCTCAACTACGAGACCATGGACGACGACATGAAAGGCCGTATCGACAAGATCGTCGACAACTACCTCAAGAACGAAGAACAGATCAACAACGTCAAGAACCAAATGGCCGACGTCAAGATGACCAACTTCCTCAAGACTAAGATGGCCATCAAATACACCGACCAGACCTACGACGAGTTCATCAAAGCCCTTGAGAAAGACACTCCCAAGGAGCCCAAAAAGACCACCCGTAAAAAGAAAGCACAATGAACGAATTCCAGAAATACGCCACAAAGCATTTAGGTCTTAACACCTTAGGCGTCGAGAAATACATCTCGCAGATCAACAACAGCGGCTACATCAGCCCTACCGTCATCGAGGAACGCCAGCTTAACGTGGCTCAGATGGACGTTTTCAGCCGCTTGATGATGGACCGCATCATCTTCCTTGGCACCGCCATCGACGACTATGTGGCCAACATCATCCAAGCCCAGTTGCTTTTTCTTGAATCAACCGATCCGAAGCGTGACATCCAGATTTATCTGAACTCTCCCGGCGGCAGCGTATATGCTGGATTGGGCATCTACGACACCATGCAGTTCATCAGCCCCGACGTGGCCACCATCTGCACTGGCATCGCTGCTTCGATGGCCGCCGTGCTGATGTGCGCCGGCACCAAAGGCAAACGCTCTGCCCTGCCCCACTCCCGCATCATGATCCACCAGCCCATGGGCGGTGTTGAGGGACAAGCCACTGAGATCGAGATCACAGCCCGCGAGATTCAGAAACTCAAGAAAGAACTCTACGAAATCATCTCCCTGCACTCTGGCCAGACATACGACAAGGTATGGGCCGACTCCGACCGCGATTATTGGATGACCGCCGAGGAAGCCAAGGAATACGGGATGATTGACGAAGTGCTCATCAGAAAGAAATAAAATGGTCAACAAGAAACAGGAACACTGCTCTTTCTGCGGTCGCCCAGCAACCGAGACCTACATGCTCCTCCAGGGTCTGGAGGCCAAGATCTGCGAACAATGCGCTGAACAGGCCTACCTGATCATCAAAGAGGAACTCGGGCTCAAGGAGTCCAAGAAGAAAAAGGAAGGCAACGCTCCTGTCCTTGAATTGAAGAAGCCTCGCGAGATCAAGAGCTTCCTCGACCAATACGTCATCGGCCAAGACGAAGCTAAACGCACCTTGGCCGTAGCCGTTTACAACCATTACAAACGCATCAGCCAGAAGGTACTCGCCGACGAGGTGGAGATCGAGAAATCCAACATGATCCTCGTCGGCGAGACCGGCACAGGCAAGACCTTGCTGGCCCGCACCATCGCCAAGATGCTCAACGTGCCTTTCGCCATCGCAGATGCCACCGTGCTTACCGAGGCAGGCTATGTGGGCGAAGACGTGGAGAACATCCTGGTGCGTCTGCTCCAAGCCGCCAATTACGACGTCGCCGCCGCCGAGCACGGCATCGTCTTCATCGACGAACTTGACAAGATCGCCCGTAAGAGCGACAACCCCAGCATCACCCGCGACGTGTCAGGCGAAGGTGTGCAACAAGCGCTGCTTAAGCTCCTCGAAGGCACCATCTCCAATGTCCCACCCGAGGGCGGACGCAAACACCCCGAGCAGAAGATGATCGCCGTCAACACCAAGGACATCCTCTTCATCGCCGGTGGCGCCTTCGATGGCATCGAACGCATCATCGCAGCGCGCAAAAGCACCAACATCATCGGCTACAGTGCCAATAGCGACGATGTGCTCGACAAGAGCAACCTGCTCCAATATATCGCTCCTGCCGATTTAAAGAAATACGGTCTCATCCCCGAGATCGTGGGCCGCATGCCCATCATCACCCACCTCGATCCGCTCGACGCCACAGCCCTCAAGCGCATCCTCACCGAACCCAAGAACGCCCTTGTGAAACAGTTCACCAAACTGTTTGAGATGGACAACATCACGCTTCGCTTCGATGACGACGCCCTCGACTATATGGTGGAGAAAGCCATCGAGTTCAAACTCGGTGCACGAGGCCTCCGCTCCATCGTCGAAGCCATCCTCAACGACGCGATGTTCGAGATGCCCTCTGGCGAAGGACCACGCCAACTGACCGTCACCCGCGCCTACGCCGAGGAGAAACTTTCCAAGAATACTAAATTGGCACAATAATTGTTTTTCGGGTTTTCCGTTATCAAAAAAAGGGAAAAAACCATGAAAAAAACATTCCTCGCCATCATGCTCATGATGGTCTCCGTCACAGCCTTCAGCCAACTGGTAGTCCGCACTGGAAAAGGTTATTGCCATCAAGTCCAAGCCACAGCTCCCAGCGAAGAAAAACGATATACGGTCTTTGCCCGCATCACAGGCAACGACACACTCCTCATCGTCAACCTTCCTGAAGTCGACATCGACCTCATGAACCATTACTTCCAGATCTCTGAGACTCGACGTGGCCGCAAGCTCATCAGCAACGTGCGCAAAGTTTATCCTTACGCTAAGCTGGCTGGCGACAAACTCCGTGAAATCGACACCATCTTAGCCAATGTTCCCTCCGAATCGGAGCGCAGCCGTCTCGTTTGCCAAGTCGAAGACGAACTCACTGAACAATATACTGAGGAACTGAAACATCTCAACTTCTCGCAGGGTCTCATCCTGATTCGCCTCATCGACCGCGAGACAGGCAACACCTCCTATAAACTCGTCCAGGAACTCCGCGGTAGAGTAAGGGCCTTCTTCTATCAGGGATTTGCCCGCCTCTGGGGCTACAACCTCAAGAGCCAATACGACCCGAAGAACAATCCCGAAGATGACGAGATTGAGACCATTGTCACACTACTTGAACGGGGACAAATCTGATTATTTTCCTCGGCCTTGGATCACGATTAAGACGGTATAGATCAAGATCTTGAGATCCAGACTGATACTTACATTCTCAATGTAGAGAACATCGTACTTCAAGCGCTCAATCATCTCGTCCACATTTTCGGCATAGCCGAACTTCACCTCACCCCAACTCGTGATACCCGGCTTCACCAGAAGCAACATGTTGTAGTAAGGAGCACGCTCCACAATCTGGTCAATATAATATTGACGCTCAGGACGATAGCCCACGATGGACATATCCCCTTTCAGCACCGTCCAGAACTGCGGAATCTCATCGAGACGAACCTTTCTCATGAACTTGCCGAACTTGGTAATGCGTGGATCGTCATCGCTGGAAAGTTGCGGCGTGCTGTTGGCCTCGGCATCGACGCGCATACTGCGGAACTTGGCCATCTTGAAAGGCTTGCCGTTCTTCCCGATTCGCTCCTGAACATAGAAGACCGGTCCAGGCGAAGTCAATTTAACGATAATTGCCGTAATCAGATAGACGGGCGACAGTATGACCAGCACCAACACGGAGACCACAATATCAAACAGCCGTTTGATGACCCGCTGCCAGATAGGCATCAGCTCAGGACTCACTTGCACCAACGGAGCACGCCAGATGGCCGATTGCTTAACATTGCCGAACACCAGATCCTGCATCCCAGGGATGATCTCCACCTCGGCTTTGGTCAGGTTGATCACCGGAAGGATGATGTTCATGCAATCCTTCTCAGAACGTTCGATAGCGATGATCACCTCCTCCACATTGTACTTCTTGACAATGTCGACGATGTTTTCCACCGGTCCGAGATGCTCCAAGTAAGCATCCAAAGGCCGCTGAGGCACATCACGGACACTCACATACCCTACAAAACGCTGCCCCGTCGGCTTTTCCTGTTCGGCAATCTCCTTGTAAATGGCCACTGCATTTTCAAAGCCACCAACAATGAGCGTATTGAAGCCAATCTTTCCAGTCTTGATGTTATGTTTCACAATGCTTGTGATCACCAGCCTACCAAAATAAGTCAGGAAAAACTGTAAGGCAAAGAGGGTGATAAACGACTGGTAGTATTTCTTATAAGTGTCAATTTGGTCATCGAGGATAGCCGCAAAAAACAACACCGTAACGCCCAGCAACGTGATGAAGAAAGTCTGCGAAAGCTCTTTCACACGTGATTTGGAGTAAACGCTCTGATAAGCGCCCGTGATACCGTAAAGCACTACCCAACCGATAGGGATGACGACCAGGGCAAGCCAAAAGCTTTGATCCTGGAAAGCGGCTCCGAAACGTTGACATACGCCAGCATCGACCATTTCGATGGTCTTTCGGAAATAATAGAACAAAGTCCATGCAACCGCCGAAAGGAACCAATCGACGAAACCATACACGTAAGGCAAGATACGTTTCTTTTTCATCGGTCGTTGTAAATGATTTTCAGGTTGTCGAAATAGAAATACTGTTCGCCGTCGTTGCGATTAAACCAGGAAGAGAGATAGACTTTGAAATAATCTGCATCTTCGTAGTCGACAAAATAAGGTCCAAGATTGATATAAATCTTGTTCCACTCCACCGGCTCCTCGCCTAAGGCGCCAGTAGGTTTCAGGCGGACCAGAGCTTCTTGGATAACGGAATAATTTTCTCGGTAAAAGATGCCCACGGTACAGGTATCGGAACACTTGTAGTCCATCTCCAACATACAGGGAGAGCCTTTCGTTGGGAGATCAGTAAATTCTTCGCTGGTAACGAAACAGAACTGCATCGTATCAGAAGGCAGCACAAACTTGGCTGAGTAAGTGGAATGTACGCCTTCTGGATCATGCCATGCCAGAGGCCCTGAAGTGCGGATGTAAGGAACGTCGCTCTGAGAAGTGGTCTCCATAGTGACGGTGCCAGTATCGAAGTCCTCCATCCAGCGCACATGCAGGTTCTCACCGTTAGGCCAGTAGGTGACCATAGGCACTAGGGTGACAATGCTGTCAGGCACCAAATTAACGTTACTGAAGATTGCCGGAGCGGTGAAGGGATAACCGGAACGGGCATCCTTGATACCATTGACGGCGATGCCAGCGTAAACGGAAACTTTATGCGGCCCCTGTTTCAGTATCGGAATAGTGGCTGGCAACTCAAAACATCCCCTGACGTCATCGTCAACATAAACCCAAGCATCGACAAAGCGATGGGTGTTGGCTCCGTATGTGTAATAGTCGCAGGTCAAGCCTATGGTGTCGATACGGATATAAGACGGCACCGTCTGGTCGCCTTCAAATTTCTTGCAAGAAGTGATGGAGGCGGTTACAAAGGCAAGAACGAAAAACAAAAAGAGGGTACAGTTACGTCTCATAGACAACGTTTTAAACTATAACGAAAAAAAAAGTCCTTTATTATATAAGGTGCTCAACTTTTGTGTTCGATGATTCTATCTTTTGTAGCCTCGGCCGCCTTGAGGATATCGTAGGCGAGGTTGAGCACACGCACACCGTCGTGGATAGTGACCACGGGAGTGGTATTATGGATGATGCTGTCATAGAAGCTTTCCAGCTCCGTCTGTATCGCATTAAGCGGATGGATCTCAGGCTTTTCTAGGGTGATCTGACGGAAAGCACCATCGGCAAGATCGAGGGTTAACGAGTAAGGATAGCCGCTCACCTCGTGGTCATGGATACGGGTGATCTCGGTCTTTTTCTCCAGAAAATCAACGGTGATATAAGCATCGTTTTGGAAGATACGGGTCTTTCGCATATTCTTGAGCGAGATGCGGCTGGCGGTAAGGTTAGCCACCGAGCCGTTTTCAAACTCGATACGCGCGTTGGTGATATCGGGGGTAGGGCTGACGATAGCCACGCCACAAGCGCTCACCCGCGAAACGGGCGAGTCGATGACGGTAAAGAGGATGTCAAGGTCATGCACCATCAGGTCAAGCACCACGGGCACGTCGGTGCCCCGTGGGTTGAAGAGTGCAAGACGGTGAGCCTCGATGAACTTCGGGGCTTTGATGTAAGGCTCGGCGGCGATGAAAGCAGGGTTGAAGCGTTCCACATGGCCTACCTGCACCTTCACGCCGGCCTCATCGGCCAACTTGACAAGCCGTGAAGCCTCTTCGGGTGTAGCCACGATAGGCTTCTCGATGAAGACATGACGGCGATGGCCCAAAGCCCTGGAAGCACAGTCGAAATGTTGCACCGTGGGAGTCACGATGTCGACTACCTCAACAGCGTCGATGAGGGCCTCCACCGAGGCGAAACAATGTACTCCTGTCTCCTCCTCCACTGCTTTGGCCGTGACAGGATCGGGATCGTAAAAGCCGACCAGCTCGTAACACTTGGTCTGTCGGATGCACTTGATATGGATCTTACCCAGATGCCCGGCACCTAAAACACCTATTTTCAACATAACGGTAAATTTGGGCAAAAATAGGAAAAATGTCGGAAAAACCCGTATTTTTGCAAGCAAAATGAACTCCTTCGAAGACAACTATCGACACAAGGGCTTGCGGCAGAAGATGGTCAACCAGCTGCGCAGCGAGGGCTTCGACGACGAGCGGGTGCTCGCCGCCCTCAACGAGGTGCCGCGCCATATCTTCCTTGACTCATCGTTCGTGGAGTATGCCTATTCCGATCAGCCTTTCTCCATTGGTTCGGGACAGACCATCTCGCAGCCGTCCACCGTGGCCATGCAATCCAAGTTGCTCAAAGTGGACAGCGGCATGAAAGTGCTTGAGATTGGCACCGGATCGGGTTACCAAGCCTGCGTCCTTGCCGCCATGGGTGCCAAAGTGTTCACCATCGAGCGACAGCGCAACCTTTATTTCCGCACCAAAGAGATCCTCGAGGCGTTGCCTTTCCGCGTCAAGGCCTTCCTCGGCGACGGTTACGAAGGACTCCCTAACTACAGCCCCTTCGACCGCGTCATCATCACCGCCGGAGCGCCATGCATCCCGCCTAAACTCGTCGAGCAACTGAAGCCAGAGGGCATCATGGTCATCCCCATGGATGACGCCAAAGGCGGCCAGACCATGGTTCGGATCACCAAAAAAACAGATGGTTCGCTGGAACGAGAAGAATTCGGGAGTTTCAAGTTCGTCCCGATGCTCACTGGAACAGGGAATGACTAACTATTTAAAGATGCCTCCCAAAAGGCCACGGAATATCGACTTACCCAGTTGACGTCCGAAGGTCGTAGCCGTAGTGTTGACAACCTTTTCGGCGGCTTTACGACCAGTGGATTTCTTCGTCGACTTTTTGGCTTTCTCCTTCTCCTTGGCTTCTTTTTCCTTACGTTTGGCTTCTTCCTCTGCCTCCTTCTGGGCACGTTTCTCTGCCTGTTGCTGCTCGGCCACCAGCACTTCGTAGGCGCTTTCGCGGTCGAAGCTCTTGTCGTAGATGCCATAAATCCGTGAAGAGCGGATGATATCCTGACGCTGTTCGTCAGTTATAGCACCGATCTGACTGAGGGGGAAGAGTATTTTGGCACGTTCCACGATGCAAGGCGCACCTTTCTCGTCGAGAAGCGATACCAGGGCTTCACCAGTGCCCAACTCAAGGATGGTGCTCTCCGTGTTGAAGCTCGGGTTGGCGCGGAAGGTCTGCGCAGCCGCCTTCACGGTTTTCTGTTCCTTCGGAGTATAAGCTCTGAGTCCATGCAGGATACGGTTACCCAGCTGACCAGCAATGGCATCCGGGATGTCGTCGGGGCTCTGGGTGACGAAGTACACACCCACGCCTTTGGATCGCACCAGGCGAATCACCTGTTCGATCTTGTCGACCAGCGCTTTCGAGGTATCTTTGAACAGCATGTGTGCCTCGTCGAAGAAGAAGATCAGCTTAGGCATCTCCAGGTCGCCCACTTCAGGCAGTTGGGTATACAGCTCGCTCAACAGCCACAACAGGAAAGTGCTGTAGAGTTTCGGATTGAGCATGAGCCTGTCGGCAGCCAACACATTCATCACGCCCCGACCGTTTTCGGTCTGCAGGAAGTCATACACATTGAATGCCGGTTCGCCAAAGAACTGCTCGGCGCCCTCGGCCTCCAAAGCCAGCAAGGCACGCTGGATAGCGCCCACGCTCACCGAAGTGATGGTGCCATAAGTGGTGGTGAACTCCCTTGCGTTTTTAGCCACGTAGTCGAGCATCAGGCGCAAGTCCTTCATATCGATAAGCAGCAGGCCACGGTCGTCGGCGATCTTAAACACAATGTTGAGCACGCCTGTTTGCGTCTCGTTGAGGCCAAGCAGACGTGACAGAAGTTGCGGACCCATCTCGGAGATAGTGGCTCTCAACGGGTGGCCCTGAATACCGTACACGTCGAAGAAACGCGTCGGGCAGCCATGGAACTGAGGCTCTTCGATACCAAATTCGGGGCAACGTTTTTCAATAAAACTACTCATCCGACCGGCCTGGCTGATGCCGCTGAGGTCGCCCTTCATATCAGCCATGAAACAAGGTACGCCAGCCTGACTGAACGACTCGGCGATAACCTGCAAGGTGACAGTCTTACCCGTACCTGTGGCACCAGCAATTAAACCATGACGATTGGCCATCTTGCCAATCATGTAAAGCGGCCCATTATCGCAATGAGCAATATAAAGTTGTCTGTCTTCTGTAAACATAGCGCTAAATCCTTATTTATTAATTCTAAATTTCAAATATTTTATCGTGAGCCCTTGGTCGAGCCACATCTGCTCGTAGAAGGTGCGTATTGTCTTAACTTCCAAGTTGTCATTGTTGGCATAAAGATCATCAGTGGCATAAAGCAACTGCAGACCTTGTTTCTCGATGACTTCGTGGAGGGTGAACTCATACATGATAGGACTATCCGTTTTCAAGTTGAGGATGCCGTCGGGCGTGACAATCTTGCGGTAGCGTTCCAGGAACTCGGGCGAGGTGAGTCGGTGGCGGGCATTGCGTTCGCCCTCGCCAGGATGGGGGTCGGGGAAAGTAACCCAAATCTCGTTGACCTCGCCAGGGCCAAAGAAATGCTCTATCTGATCGATGCGCGTACGGATAAAGGCCACGTTGGTCAAGCCCTCATCGCGGGCTTGCGTCAATCCACGCCACATGCGGGCACCCTTGATGTCAACACCGATATAATTTATTTCAGAATGAGCCCGGGCCAGCCCAACAGTATATTCACCTTTGCCGCAGCCCAGTTCCAGCACGATGGGATGCTCGTTATGGAAGAAGTTGGATCCCCACCGTCCTTTCAGGGGGAAGCCCTCCTCCATAATCCGCTCATAGGAGTACTGAAACAGGTTGTCGAAGCTCCTGTTTTCCTCAAATTTCTGCAGTTTGTTCTTCTTGCTCATGGCTCGTGTTTATTTCTTCATGATCCATGCCTTTTTATTGTAGTTGGACCATACTTCAGGCAGTGCTTTCTTAGCTTCGGCAGTGCTGGGGTACTGTCCATAACACACATAGAATTTCGAACCGCGTTTCATCACAAAGGCTTCAGCACAGCCTTGTTCACGGACTTCAACCAACATCTTCAAGGCATTCTGTTCCACCGAGAAACACCCACCTACGATGAAGACTCTTGAGGCGGGCTCAGGCTTGACGACCTCGACGGGATTGACCTTCGGAGTCGGAGGCTCTTCCAAAATAGTCTTTGTAATATCAACAGGCTTTTCGATGGTATCCACTGGGCTCACCAAAGTATCGTTGGTGGTTTTCAAAGTATCGTTAGTGATCTCTAAAGTATCATTAGCGATCTCCAAAGTATCGGTGGAAGCCACAACCGTAGTACAGACAGGCTTCACACGCTGATTTGAATGACCGCGAGGTTTTTGCAACCGTGGCCACGGTTTGGTCGTCACAGGAGGTTTAGGCTTGAAGTACCACCAATAGACGCCGCCAGCAGCTGCAGCAAGGAGGAGCAGCAGCAGAACCCATATCCACCAAGTCTTGCGACGACGGCGGTCATGCTCCTCTTTCTCGGGTCTCTCATCAGGTGTTTCAGATCCTGTGTTGAGTGTCACGCGATCCGTGCCATACACTGGCTTCGGGGTGAAATCTTCAAGGCCAAAGGCATCGCCATTGAAATTGTTGGAATCCACAGCGAGGAACTCTATCTTCTGATAGTCTCCATACGACAGCGTCCCAACGCCAGGAATCTCGACCTTTTCGCCAGCCTTAAGTTGGGCGAAGGTATCCGAGACGAACTCCATCACCAGCTGTCGGGCCTCTTCAAAAGTAATGCCGTCGTTGGCCACCAGATAGTTCACCACAAGGACATTCTCCTCGCGCTGCATGGGATCGAAGCTAAGTGTTGCCGAAGGCTTCTCGAACTGGTTGGTGATCACATTGACCTTGGCGCCCTCAGCATGGCACAGAAAAGCACCCAGGCCGGGCACAATCACGGCATCATGCGTATAAAGAAGTGATGATATGGCATTGGCAACACTGGTCATTGCAAAAGTTCTTGAGGGATGTTCAACAAATCGTCCGGGGTATCGACAGCGATGGCATCAGGAAGGTCGGTCACCGCCACACGGATACGCAGTCCATGCTCAAGCCAGCGCAGCTGTTCTAACGACTCCGCCTGTTCGAGGCGGCTTTGCGGCATGGCCGCAACAGCACGGAGAGTATCCGTTTTATAAGCATAAATGCCGATATGCTGGTAATATTCGGCAGCCTCAAACCATTTCTCTCTTTCGATCCCTCTCACATACGGCAAGGGATGTCTGCTGAAGTACAAGGCGTTGCCTTCATGGTCAAAGACCACTTTCACGGTATTGGGGTTATCAAGACGCGACGGGTCGGTGATGCGCTTGGCTAAAGTAGCCAGAAAGGTATCGTCGCGACGGATGAGTTCTGCCACTTGGTCGATCTGGCGGGGATCGATGAAAGGCTCATCGCCTTGGATGTTCACCACCGCATCGACATCTCCACCGACATGGTCAAGCGCCTCGCAGCACCGGTCGGTGCCACTTTTATGATCTGCACGGGTCATCACCACCCGACCGCCAAAACTGCATACTTCATCGAAGATGCGTTGGTCGTCGGTAGCCACAACGGCATCATCGAGCGATGACTTCAGGACCTGTTCGTAGGTCCTTCTGATCATCGACTTACCACCGATCAAAGCCAAAGGCTTGCCGGGAAAGCGAGTGGAGCCGTAACGGGCTGGAATGATGCCGATTACCTTCATCAGAACAGGCCGTTCAGCGAGGCCTCGATCTTATCGATGATGATGCCGAGGTCCTCAGGTTTTTCCAATTCAAGGTTGTCCATATCAATCACCAGCAGCTTACCCTCTTTGTAACCACTGATCCACTCTTCGTAACGCTCGTTGAGATTGCTGAGGTAGTCGAGGCGAATCGACTGCTCATAGTCACGGTTGCGCTTGGCGATCTGCTTCATCAGCGTAGGCACCGAGGCACGGAGATAGATGAGCAGGTCGGGCGGTTGGAGGAACTTCGACATCAGCTCGAAGAGCGACTTGTAGTTCTCGAAGTCGCGCGTTTCCATGAGGCCCATCGAATGAAGGTTGGGAGCAAAGATCATGGCATCTTCGTAGATGGTACGGTCCTGGATGACATCTTTGCCGCTGTTGCGGATGTCGATAACCTGACGGAAGCGACTGTTGAGGAAGAATATCTGGATGTTGAACGACCAGCGTTGCATGTCCTCATAGTAGCTGGCGAGATAAGGGTTGTGGTCGACTTCCTCGAAATGGGGTGTCCAACCGAAGTGTTTGGCTAACAGGCGGGTCAGTGTGGTTTTGCCCGCTCCGATATTTCCGGCGATAGCGATATGCATAGCGTTAAGTGTTTTTCAAACTGCGAAGATAATAAATAATTCGGAATGAAGCATATCGAATGCGGAATTATTTTGGTGCCCTGGCCAAGAGAACGACGGCGAGCGCAGCGTAAATGGCATTGGGGATCCAAGCAGCGAGTGCAGGAGACATCACGCCGTTGATGCCGAAGGCCCTGCCGATTTGTCCTAGCAGCACGTATAAAAAAGCAACAGCGATGCCGAATCCAAGATGCATGCCCATGCCTCCTTTGATCTTCCGACTCGAGAGGGCTGCGCCAATAAGCGTAAGGATGAGGATGGCTGCAGGCTGCGCCATGCGTTGGTGCATCTCCACCTCATAAAGCCGGATGCCCTCTGTGCCTCGCTGACGCATGACTTGGATATGATCGCGCAGCTCGAAGAAATTCATCTCCTCAAAATCCTCTTTCATATTATAAAAGTCGGAAGCACTAAGTTGCTCGATGATCGTGTCAAGGCGTCTCGTATTCACGATATGTTCCCTGTCGCCGTCGATAGTGCGCTCCGTCACGAAGTCGATGCGCCATTTGTGAGGTTCTATCGAGTCGTGATAGATCACGTCGGAAGCCATCTTGTAGACGAGTTCATTGTCCTTGTAACGCTCCACAGAGAAACAATAGCCAAGGTCGCGGCTCAACTGATAATACTCCACATACACAAATTCATCCTTGTCGGTCTGCAGATGCACGTTTCGCCCCGCGCTCTTGGTAAGGTGCTCGATGTATTCATCCTTGAACTTTCGCCTGATCTCGTTCATATTGGGGATCAGGAAGTTGCCAAGATACAGCGACATCAGCGTCAACATGAACGCCCCCATCAGATACGGGCACAGGAATCGCCAGAAGCTGACGCCACTGCTGAGCACCGCCACCACCTCGGAGTGGTTGGCCATCTTCGAAGTGAAAAAGATAACGGAGATGAACACAAAGAGATGGATGAACTGGTTGGTGAAATATGGGATGGAGGTAAGGTAATGATCCACGACGACACGCTGCCAAGGGGCATCATGCTTCAGAAAAGCATCGATATTCTCCGACAGGTCGAACACGATGATGATGACCATCAGCATCGACACCGCGAAAAAGAAGGTGCCTATGAACTTGAACAATATGTAACGGTCGAGTCGTTTCACAGTCTTCTGGTGATTTTAGGCATCATGTCGGCTTTCCATGCGGTGAAGTCGCCTTCGACAATGTGTTTGCGAGCCTCTTTGACAAGCCAAAGGTAGAAACCGAGGTTGTGAAGGCTGGCGATCATGGGGCCGAGAATCTCGCCTGCGACAAACAGATGACGCAGATAAGCCTTAGAATATTGCTCATCCACAAAAGTTTCTCCATAAGGGTCTACTGGCGAGAAGTCGGTGCGCCACTTTTCATTCTTCAAGTTGATAACGCCTTCTGAAGTGAAAATCATGCCGTTACGTCCGTTTCGGGTAGGCATCACGCAGTCGAACATATCCACCCCTCTTTCAATCCCTTCGAGGATGTTGGCCGGTGTGCCGACGCCCATGAGGTAACGGGGCTTATCCTTTGGCAGGATGGTGTTGACCAGCTCTATCATCTCATACATCTTCTCGGTAGGTTCACCTACGGCGAGACCGCCTATGGCATTTCCATCAGCCTCCTTCGCAGCGATATACTCAGCCGACTCCGTGCGGAGGTCTCGATACACACAACCTTGGACAATGGGAAACAACGCTTGCTCGTAGCCATATTTGGGTTCAGTCTCTTCATAACGCTGCACACAACGATCGAGCCAGCGGTGGGTGCGCTCCATCGACTGTTTGGCATAATGATAATCGGCCGTGCCGGGCGTACACTCGTCGAAAGCCATGATGATGTCGGCTCCGATGCTGCGTTCGATATCCATCACACGCTCCGGCGTGAAGAGATGCCTTGACCCGTCGATGTGCGACTGGAAGGTAACGCCCTCCTCCTTCATCTTACGTATCCCCGTAAGCGAGAACACCTGAAATCCTCCACTGTCGGTGAGAATCGGACGATCCCAGCCGTTGAACTTGTGCAATCCACCTACCGCCTCCAGCACGTCAAGACCGGGACGGAGGTAAAGATGGTAAGTGTTGCCCAAGATGATCTGCGCCTTGACTTCGTCGCGGACATCACGGATATGGCAAGCCTTGACAGAGCCTACCGTCCCTACCGGCATGAAGATGGGGGTCTCTATGGGGCCATGACCCGTGTACAGCACGCCAGCGCGGGCATTGCTCTTCGGGTCACAAGCAGAAAGGGTGTATTTCATGGTGGATATTTTTTGCAAAGGTAAAGAAAATCGTCTATCTTTGCACAACTTTTTGGAGGATCCCCCGTGAGCATCAATTTTTTCTATAACCGTCTTTCGTTTTACGTTTTAGCCGTCTTCGTACTATCACTCGTCATCCAGTTGTGCATCCATTGGATCCGTTTCTCCAAGCTCGCCTTCACCAAGAGCAGCCCACGGACGAAGCCCGATGATGCGCTGGAACCTGTATCGGTAGTGGTGTGTGCTCGCGATTCCTACGAGCATCTCAAAGAGCTCATTCCTGCCCTGCTCAACCAAGACTATCCTGATTTTGAAATTGTGGTGGTGAACGACTGCAGCGATGACGAGACGGGGACTTACCTTGAGGATCTTGAGCGTCACGAGCCACGCATTAAGCCTGTGCAGTTGCGGCAGCATCTCAACTTCTTCAACGGAAAGAAATTCCCCCTCTCGATGGGCATCAAGTCAGCTTCGCATGACCTGTTGGTACTCACCGATGCCAACTGCCGTCCCACCAGCACGAAGTGGTTACGCAGCGTGGTAGGTTGCTATGGCAACAACACCGAGATCGTGGTTGGGTATGCGCCGTATGTCAAGACGGGTGGCCTGCTGAACCTCCTTGTGCGTTTCGATGCAGTGCAGCAAGCGTTGCTGTATCTCTCAGCCGCGTTGGCTGGCAAGCCCTATGCAGGAATCGGGAAGAACCTCTCCTACCGTCAACGGCTGTTCTTCCGGCAGAAGGGCTTCACCTCGCATTACACCATGGATGCTGGCGACGATGACCTTTTTGTGAATCAGGCTGCGACAAAGAAAAACATAGGGGTACACATCGATGCTGATAACACCGTAGTATGTGCCGCGCCAGCCTCCTTCAAGCTTTGGGCCTTCGAACAGCGTCGCCGTAATACGACCATCAGCAAATACAACAATGGCGCGAAAGTGCTTTTATCACTTCATTACTGGTCACAGTTCCTGTTCTATGGTTGCTTCATTGCCTTAATGGCCTTGCCACAGGCATTTTCTCTTCCGACCGAGGCGCCCGTTGCAGCCTATTACTATCCCATCTTAGGTGGTTTGTTCCTGCTACGCTATCTCACCCAGCTCTTCATATATCGTGGCACTTCACGCCGTTTAGGCGAGAAAGGCTTGTTGCCGGGACTGATTCTTTGGGATTTCGTTTTCGCCTTGCTGACGCCTGTTTTACGCATCAGTGGAAGATTGAAGGCTTCAAACTAAGTATCTGCTCCATAAGGAACTCATCTTCATCGTCGTTCTCATGCACGATGACGTAATCTGCTTTTTGTACTTTTTCGGCTTGCGGCAGTTGTAGCGCCATCCGCGCCCGTACCTGTTCCTCGGTGCAATGGTCTCGAAGCATCACACGACTGATGCGCACCGGCTCCGACGCCGCTACAACGATGATGGCATCGAACATCGACTCCAGATGCTTCTCAAAAATCAATGCCGACTCGTAAAGCACAAAAGGAGCATCCTGCGTTTCAGCCCATTTTAAAAAACGCTCGTTGAGGACGGGATATAGTACGGACTCCACATAACCCAGAGCGCAAGGATTGCCAAACACCACAGAAGCCATCCGCTTTCGGTCAAGATGCCCTTCCGCATCATAGACCTCCTCGCCGAAACGCTCCACGATCTTCGTCCTGACTTCAGGGAGATCGTAAAGCAATTTGGCTTCGTAATCCGAGTCGAAGACAGGGATTCCCCGTCGCTTGAACAGCGAACAGACGTAACTCTTCCCCGACCCGATATTTCCTGTGATGGCTATTTTTTTCATTCCATGATTTTGTAATCCACCTTATCGGGTTCGGTCTTGACGACTTGAACGTTTTCAGGTACCCGTGTCAGATGGATCTCGACCAGCGGTTGACGCTGATGCAACTGTGCGGTATCGGCGAGCACCGTGAAGGATGAGGCGTTGATGGCAGCATAATCACACACGGGGACCAGACATTTCACCTTCATGGTTTCAAAAAAGACACAGTCCAGTGTGTCGGTCACTGTCACTGGAACCTCATAGTCGGCCTCAGTATATTGTTCCACTCTGAGGGTCACCTCTGCCGTTGGCTGCTCAGAGCGTACGACACCATCGTAGTAGTCGATGGGAAGTGTCTGGGTGAGCACGCCCGCGGCGTCAATGGCACGGAAGGTCTCCGTATGTACCATTGTCATGGTGTCGAGCACCCTCTTCGGTCCATAAACCGTCACCGTAGCAGGGACAATTTGTGGACTTCCATAGATGAAATACTGCCGTTGTGTCTTCACGTCGAGCGGTACCACCACTGGCAATTCTACCGATTGCAGTTCTTCCATGTTGAAATACTGCTTGTCGTCGTTCACGGTGACATCACCACTGGAAACGCCAAGCCAATCGGCCACCCGTTCCGCCACATACTGGGCGCTATAAGAATAGGTATTCCCACCCTCGAGGCGATAAGGCACGTCGTTAAGTGAAATGTCGACCACACGTTTCTGAGGTCGCACCATATTATGCCTCAAAGTGATGAAGCCATCGGCCACAAACGAGAGTTTCACTTGCTGTTCTGAGGTGGATATCCACTTGCTCGCCGGCACATCGGTGTAAACCACGGTGAACTCGGTCTGCGTGGTGTATTCCTTGGTGAGTTTGATGAGGAACCACAACGCTACGGAGATCAATAAAAAGACCAGAAAGGTCAAGAATTTCCTCTTGTCCTTTCCGGCTATCTCTTCCTTGACCTTGTCAACGCGCATATCAGTTCTGACCGCCTACCTGGGCTGCATTCTGCACCAGAGCGGACATCTCGATCTCAACGTTGACATCAGGGGCGATCGACACCATCACGGTGTTTTCTCTCACCTCGGTGATCTTGCCATGGAAGCCACCAATGGTAACGACCTTGTCGCCTTTCTTCAAGCTTTCACGGAACTTCTTCTGTTCCTTGTTCTTCCTTCTCTGAGGAATGATCATGAAAAACACTATGAAAACGATAAAGATTAACAGCATTGGCAGAATGCCCATGAATCCTCCGCCTTTATCGGTATTAGCAGCTGCTTCGTCAAGTAAAATTAATAAAGTATTCATCTCTCTACAATTAATGATTAAATATGAAATTCGATTATAATTGGTCTGGTGTCTTCACATCAGCCTTGATTCTCAGTGTAGTCTGCGACGGCACAGTGTTGGAATTGACGACGACGGCTTTCGATTGGAAGCCAAAGTGGCCTTTGCTGTCGTAGGTGATCTTGATATCGCCCCGCTGACCTGGGGCAATCGGCTCACGTGGAAAGTCGCCGGCAGTACATCCACAGCTCTTGTCGACGCTGGTGATGATCAGTGGGGCATTGCCAGCGTTGGTGAAGTGGAAGGTATACGACACCACTTCGCCTTGCAGGATCTTTCCGAAGTCGTATTCCGTTTTTTCAAATTGAATCACCGGCTTAACGTCCGTTGGCTTTTCCGCCGACTTAGGGTTGGTCACTAAATCGCCTGAAAGCCGCTTCCCGTCGTCGTTATTGCATGAGAACAGCAGCACCGCAACGGCCATCAACAACGTTATTTTGATTAATTTCCTCATTGTCTCGATTTGGTTATGATCATCACCGAGCCCTGGTACTGGATCTCCTCCTTGAGGCCCTTGCACTTGAGCACGTAGAAATAGGTGCCGTCGGAGAGTCCGCCGCCATCCCAGTCGTTCTGATAGTCGGTGGAATGGTACACCACGCGGCCCCAGCGGTTCATCACCATGAGGTCTGTCGACTTATAATAAGTATTGATCGGGAGCTCGTCGGCCGCACCGCTACGATTTTGGCCTCCCAAGCCACCGCCAGGAGTGTCGCTTCCGCTGCCCAGCGTGATCACAAAAGTGTCGTTGATGCCATCGCCGTTGGGGGTAAAGACACTGGGGATCTTCAGCTTGACAGGATGGACGTATATCTCTTTGACATATACCGTGTCACAGCCCAGATCATCGTAAACGGTCAGTGAAGGATAGAAGCTGCCCGTCTCCACATAGGTGAACACCGGCTGTTCCTGTGTTGACGTGATGTCGTGTTCAAAGGTCCAAAAGAAGTGGTCGATGCCGAGGGTGTCGGCCGAGAGGTTCTCGAACGAGAATGTGGCATCAGGTTTCTGGATGTAGACCGTGTCGCCTGGATCGCAGGTGATTTCGATGACAGGTGCGAGATAAGCGCTGGTGAAGATACTGTCGAGTTTGGTGCAGCCACGGCTGTCGGTGACTTCCACGCGATACCATCTGCGGCCCTTGAGGCCAATGGCCACCGAGGCATCGTTAGGTGAGACGTGCATCAGGCTCAGCGGCCCCCAGCGACCAACGCCGAAACCCTCTTCCCAATAATAGGTATATGGGGCTACTCCATTGCTCACGTTGACCTTCACCTGCGCCGTCCGTCCATTGTCAGAATTGTTATTACCACATGTCAGACGGAGCTGTTTCATGTTGGTTCTAATAAGACATGTATCCTGATCCTGCGCTCTCAACATCCCCAAAGGGAACATCAAAAGCACCAGGACGAATACGGGCAACAGACGGAACTGATTTCTTTTCATAGGCTTCCTGAAACGAAATAGGATGCAAAGATAAAACTTTTTTGTGAGAGTGATGAACAAAAATCGTAAATTTGCGACTTCTAACACAAATATTACCGTCATGATTGAATATAACGATTTCCAGAAAGAGATCCTCGCCGGCATCCCCGATGAGCTGCCCGAGGTGAAACCTTACGATCCTAACATCAACCACGCACCCAAGCGCAAGGACATCCTGACGAAGGCCGAGAAGAAGCTTGCCATCCGTAACGCCTTGCGTTACTTCCCTGAGAAGTGGCACGCCACGCTGGCTCCCGAATTTGCT
This sequence comes from Bacteroidales bacterium, assembly GCA_017394865.1. Taxonomy (GTDB): domain Bacteria; phylum Bacteroidota; class Bacteroidia; order Bacteroidales; family F082; genus Limimorpha. The sequence goes on along the minus strand of JAFPWT010000002.1, from coordinate 11,193 downwards.
GAGGAGTTGGAGAAATACGGACGTATCTACATGTACCGTTTCCGTCCTTCCTATAAGATGTACGCCCGTCCCATCGAGGAGTATCCGGCCCTGTGCCAACAGGCTGCAGCCATCATGCTGATGATCCAAAACAACCTCGATCCCGCTGTGGCGCAACATCCCCACGAGCTCATCATCTACGGCGGCAACGGCGCCATCTTCCAGAACTGGGCCCAGTACCGCCTGGTGATGCAGTACCTCGCCAACATGACTGACGAGCAAACCCTGGCCATGTACAGCGGCCACCCGATGGGACTCTTCCCCTCACACAAGGACGCCCCGCGCGTGGTGGTCACCAACGGCATGATGATCCCGAACTACAGCAAACCCGATGACTGGGAGCGTTACAACGCCCTCGGCGTGACACAATACGGCCAGATGACCGCCGGTAGCTATATGTATATCGGCCCACAAGGCATCGTCCACGGCACCACCATCACAGTTTTAAATGCTGCCCGTAAGCACGGTGGCAGCACCGCCGGCAAGCTCTTCATCACCGCCGGTTTGGGTGGCATGAGCGGCGCCCAGCCCAAGGCTGGCAACATCGCCGGTGTGGTGAGCATCACCGCTGAGATCAACCCCGCCGCTACGCAGAAGCGCTACGACCAAGGCTGGGTGGATGAGGTGTACGACAACATCGAAGAGCTGTTCAAGCATGTCAACGTCAGCCTCGAGAAGAAAGAAGCCCGTTCGTATGCCTACCAAGGCAACGTGGTGGACCTTTGGGAATATGCCGCCGAGCACGACATCCACGTCGACCTCGGCTCCGACCAGACCTCACTGCATAACCCCTGGGCCGGCGGCTACTACCCCGTCGGACAGACCTTCGAGGAGTCCAAGACCATGATGGCCGAGAACCCCGAGCTCTTCAAGGAGAAGGTACAGGCTTCGCTACGCCGCCATGTGGCCGCCATCAACAAGCTGACTGCAAAGGGCATGTATTTCTTCGACTACGGCAACGCCTTCCTGTTGCAATCCTCACGCGCCGGTGCCGACATCATGAAGGAAGACGGCACCTTCCGTTATCCTTCCTATGTGCAGGACATCATGGGTCCCATGTGCTTCGACTACGGCTTCGGTCCCTTCCGTTGGGTCTGCGCCTCTGGCAAGCCTGAGGACCTCGCCGTCACCGACGACATCGCCTGCAACGTCCTTGAAGAGATCGCTCGCACTGCTCCTGCCGAAATCCAGCAGCAGATGCGCGATAACATCCAGTGGATCCGCGGTGCCCAGGCCAACCACCTCGTGGTCGGTTCGCAGGCCCGTATCCTTTATGCCGACTGCGAAGGCCGCACCAAGATCGCTGCCGAGTTCAACAAAGCCATCGCCGATGGCCGCTTGAGCGGTCCGGTGGTCTTGGGACGAGACCACCATGACGTTTCCGGCACCGACAGCCCGTTCCGCGAGACCTCAAATATCTACGACGGCTCTTCGTTCACAGCAGACATGGCTGTGCAGAACGTCATCGGCGACGGTTTCCGTGGTGCTACTTGGGTCTCCATCCACAACGGCGGCGGTGTAGGCTGGGGTGAAGTCATCAACGGCGGCTTCGGCATGGTACTCGACGGCACGCCCGAGGCTGACAGAAGACTTCACTGCATGCTCCACTGGGATGTCAACAACGGCATCGCCCGTCGTAACTGGGCCCGCAACGAAGGCGCCACCTTTGCCATCAAGCGCGCCATGGAGCGTGAACCCAAGCTCCGCGTCACCCTGCCGAATTTGGTGGATGACAAGATTCTAGAGAATCTATTTTAATTGATAATAATAGATATGGTTTGTAGAGACGTAACACTACGTCTCTACTTTTTATACAATTTATAACCAATTTTTGGTTATTTTTTCAAAATTTGTTTATCTTTGCGGTCTGAAAGCATTAAAAAATGAATACCGACACCTACTTGAACATGTCATCTGTACCCGCAGGAGCCATCCTTTATCGGATTGCCCAACAAAAGCACATGCACCAAACCACATTGGCTCAAAAAACAGGATTGATTCCCCAAAGAATCAATGACCTAATTATGGGTCGCCGCCGCTTCACGCCTTCTAATTCTTTAGTGCTCGAACGAGCCTTGGACATTTCTCTACAGGGCTTTTTCTATAAGATTCAAGCCAATCACGATGTCTATCAAGCCCAGTTGTCCGACAATCAACCTAAACCGAATCTCAACAAACTCACTCAAACTACTTTCTGGGATGTTGATTTGTCGAAACTTGAGTGGATGAAATGCCGAGATTGGGCCATCCGGCGCGTGTTGGAATACGGAACCCAAGAGGAGATAGAGGAACTGTACCGTTTTTATGGCCACGATGCCTTTGTCAAAATCAAGGAGAATCCTAAAGGCTTCATGCTATATGATGTTGCTTTGAAAAACCTAAAAACCATTGGATTATGAAATTGTATTATGAAACGGTTTCTACTCCTCTACTCTCGATTCTAAGACGGCTCATGTCATCGGGAGTGTTCAAAGATTTCAGGCTCGTTGGAGGAACTGCATTAGCACTTCAGCGGGGACATCGAAGGTCTGTCGATATTGACTTGTTCACCGACTTGGATTATTCCGACATGCCCGTTGCAGACATGAGAGATTACCTTGAAAAAGAGTTTCCAGTCCACAGGGGGACAGAATCCATGAGCATGCCTGCTAATGGTTATCACATATTCCTCAGTGAGGGGCAAGAACCTCCTATCAAAGTCGATTTTTTCTATACCGAACCTTTTATTTTCCCAGCCATTGAGAAAGATGGCTTGCGCATTGCCGACCAAAGGGAGATTGCGGCCATGAAACTGGGAGTGATTGGAAACCAGATTTATCGACAGAAGGATTATTGGGATGTTCACGATTTACTGGAGAATTATTCGTTAGCGGAGATGATCCAATGGGCCTTACAAAGAGACCCTTATTCCTTCACCAAGGAGGATATCATCAATGGACTTCAGCAAGTGGATCAAGTGGAAGAGTCGCCCATGGGAATCGTCAGCCTCAAGCCTTTGTCCTATTGGGAATTAAAGGTGCTGGATTTGAAAGAAGAAGTGAAGGCCTTGATAAACAGCAGCCAAGTACCATGAATAATATACTACACAAAGGTCGTAAATCAGACTAAAATACTATGGCTCTGAAGGTCCAACCAAGGTGTTTCCATCAATACTAATATCCACATTTCCCCCCTCTTTGAGATAATACACTTGTTGCACCCAACTATAGAGGGGACTTCCATTCTGAAATTTCACGCTAATATAAATCTTTATTAACTCAGATCTTTCATTAGCAGTAAAAACATATGCCTTCCCTCTAACAGGAGATTCAAGTCTATTATTACTCACGCAACTTCCATTGATATCGTACTCCTTTAACCAAAATATCCTTTCCCTGATGCTAAGACCAGAATAATCAGTGTAATCAGTAAAAGAATAGGTCGTTTCTTTAGTACAACTGGCAAGTGTTGTTAGGACAATAATGGTTAAACAAAATAATAGTTTTTTCATTTACTATTCCCTGTTTCGTGTCGGGCGCAACTATTAATGATGTCGTCGGGTTAAGCCATAAGAACTAGGGCAAAGGTAAAGCTTTTTTCGGAATTGCAAAATGAATCAGGAAAATGTTTTGGATGAGGAATGGTTGGGAGTTTCCCGGAGGCATGCTACAGCGTAGCATTTAGAAAAAAAGACTATTTTTGCATCCTCTAACAACACCTAATCTTGTCAGAAACACCCAAACATATTCTTTATAGCGGCCTCGTGGGATCGGCGAAGGCCTTCGCCGTGGAGGAACACTTCCGCCAAAACGGCGGACAACATCTGGTGATCTGCGCCTCGAAAGAAGACGCTGCCTACTTCTATAATGATTTGGAGGCCCTCTTCGGAGAGCGAGAGATGGACTACAGCAAGAAGCAGATCCTCTTCTACCCTACCTCCTACAAACGACCCTACGAGCCTGAAAGGCCTGACAACACCTATATCCTCTCGCGTACCGAAGTGCTGCAACGCATCTCCACCAGCGAACGTCGCACTGTCATCGTCAGCTATCCTGAGGCCTTGAGTGAGAAGGTCTTTACCCGCCGACTCCTATCCAAAAACACCACCAAGGTGAAGCAAGGCGACAAGATCAACCTCGACTTCCTCACCGATCTGCTTTACGAATATGGCTTCGAGAACGTCGACTTCGTAGTAGAACCTGGACAGTTCGCCATCCGCGGCGGCATTATCGACGTCTACTCCTTCGCCAACGACAACCCCTACCGCATCGAATTCTTCGGCGACGAGGTGGACAGCATCCGAAGCTTCGACATCGCCAGCCAGCTCTCCATCGAACGGTTCAACAACATCGTGTTGGTGCCCAATATGCAGCAGCAGGCTTTTATCGAAGAACGCGAGTCGATATTGGAATATCTACCTAAGGCCACTACCGTTTGGATCGAGCAGATGAACTTCTTCGCCACACAGATCGACAAGGAATACGAGAGAGCCGTTGAAGCGTGGGAGAAGCTAGGAAACCAGGAATCAGAAGACGGAAGACAGAATATTAATCCCGGAAAACTGTTCGCCAAGTCGGAAGAGCTGTTGAAACACCTAAAGGAGCATGACACCATAGAATTCAGAAGTCAGGAGTCAGGAGACAGAATTTTCCATACGACGGCACAACCGGTGTTCAATAAGAACTTCAACCTTCTGATTGAAAACATCAACGACTACAAGTCGAAAGGCTACAGCATCGTCCTCTATTCCGAGAGTTCCAAGCAACTGGACCGCATCCAGGCCATCCTGAACGACATCCAGCATCACAACGAGCTGCACAGCGACTTTGAGCGGAGGTTGATCGCCATTCATGCCGGCTTTATCGACCACGACAAAAAGGTTTGCTGCTACACCGATCACCAGATCTTTGAGCGTTACCACCGCTACCATCTGCGCGATAACTTCAGCACCAAGCAGGCCATCACCCTCAAAGACCTCTACGACCTAAAACCCGGCGACTACGTGACCCACATCGACCACGGCATTGGGCGTTTCGAGGGATTGATGACCATCGAGCTACACGGCAAGGAGCAGGAGGTGCTGCGCATCACCTACAACCACGGCGACACGCTCTATATCAGCGTCCACTCGCTCCACCAGATTGCTAAATACAGCTCCAAAGACGGGGCAGAGCCCTCATTGAGCACCCTAGGCTCCAACACCTGGAACCGCCTGAAGTCCAAGACCAAGAGCAAGGTCAAGGACATCGCCCGTGAACTCATCAAGCTCTACGCCGAGCGCAAACGCAGCAAGGGCTTCCAGTTCGCCCCCGACAGCTACCTACAGACCGAACTTGAGGCCTCTTTCATCTACGAGGACACCCCCGACCAGCTCAAGGCCACCAACGACGTGAAACGCGACATGGAATCAGAGAGTCCCATGGATCGCCTCGTCTGCGGCGACGTGGGCTTCGGCAAGACCGAAGTGGCCATCCGAGCCGCCTTCAAAGCCGCCACCGACAGCAAACAGGTGGCCGTGCTCGTGCCCACCACCGTGCTGGCCCTGCAACACTATCAAACCTTTAGCAACCGACTGAGCGGCTTCCCCGTCACCATCGAATACCTCAATAGATTCAAAAGCGCTAAACAGCAGAAAGAGATTCTAGAGAAACTAGAAAAAGGACAAATCGACATCATCATCGGCACTCACCGATTGACGGGTAAGGACGTGAAGTTCAAAGACCTGGGATTACTGATCATCGATGAGGAACAGAAGTTCGGCGTCTCCGCCAAAGAGAAACTCAAGGAGATGAAGGCCAACGTCGACACCCTCACCTTGACCGCCACCCCGATACCTAGGACTCTGCAATTCTCCATGATGGGTGCCCGCGACCTCAGCGTCATCAACACCCCGCCACCCAACCGCTATCCTGTTCAGACCGAGCTCCGTGCCTTCGACGGCGATTTGATCCGCGAAGCCATTATGTTCGAGATGTCGCGCAACGGGCAGGTGTTCTTCATTCACAACCGGGTGCAGAACATCATGGACGTGCACGACCTCATCATGAGTTATGTGCCTGGATGTCGTGTCGCCGTGGCCCACGGCCAGATGGAAGGCTCCAAACTCGAGGAGATCATGCTCGACTTCATTGGCGGCGAGTACGACGTGCTGCTCTGCACCACCATCGTTGAGTCGGGTCTCGACATCCCCAATGCCAACACCATTATCGTCAACGACGCCCACCGTTTTGGACTCAGCGACCTGCACCAGCTCAGAGGACGTGTCGGTCGTTCCAATAAAAAGGCATTCTGCTACTTGCTCACCCCGCCTTTGAATACCCTCTCCGAGGAAGCCCAGAAGCGCCTCCGAGCCTTAGAGGAGTTCTCCGACCTCGGCAGCGGCATCAATATCGCCATGCGCGACCTCGACATTAGAGGAGCAGGCAATTTGCTTGGCGCTGAGCAGAGTGGCTTCATCAACGACATCGGCTTTGAGACCTACCATAAGATTCTCGATGAGGCCATCGCCGAACTCAAAGAAAACGAATTCTCCGACCTCTTCGACAAGGAGACCGAGTTGGTCTATGTGACCGACTGCGCCATCGAGACTGACATGGAGGTGATGCTCCCTTCCGAATACGTCAGCTCCACTGCCGAGCGCATCAGCCTCTATACCGAGCTCGACCATATCAAGACCGAGGAACGCCTCATGGAGTTCACCAACCAACTCATCGACCGCTTCGGCCCCATCCCCAAGCCCGTCAACGACCTGCTCAACACCGTGCGTTTACGCTGGATCGCCAAGGATCTTGGCTTTGAGAAGATTGCCTTACGCGACAACCTCATGACCGCCCATTTCGTGAGCAACCAGGAGTCACCCTACTACGAGACCGAGACCTATCAGCAGGTGATGCAGTACATCATCAACCATCCGAAACGTTGCGCCCTCAAGCAGACTGAGAGCAAGCTCATCCTCACCATGAAGGAAGTGAGCACGGTGACGCAGGCTTTGGAGATTGTCAGGGCTATGGCAGAATGATCTTCTGCACCTTCACATCACTGCCTTTAATGAGGCGCAGCACATACACGCCGGAATTAAAGGGGAGATTTGAGAGGTGAGAATTGAGAGATGAGAGGTCCTGACTGAGCAACGTTCTGCCGAGGACATCGATCACCTGAAGGGTGCCTGTGCCGATGATGACGATGTCGCCGTTGCTGATGAAAGCAAAATCTTCATTATCACCATTTTCAGTAACATTGAACACCAATCTGAATCGGGAGGCATAGTCGCCAGTCCTGCCTTCGAAGGTGTAGCTCGACGTGGCCAACAGATCGACGTCGGTACCAGTTAGATTGTCGATGAGGTGTAGGTAATCCACTTTCACGTTTTCAGGAACAACCGTAATGGTATATTTGCCATTCTTCATCGCCTTGAAACACAACGGCAACTCTCCCCGCTTCCCGCTGAAGGCAATGGCGAAGTCCTTGCCGTCTTGTGGAATGTAAATGTTGGCATCCTGTTGCATGAAGTAGAACTTACCAAGTTGACTGCCTTCGTTGAAGCTGACGACAGCCTTATCAGAAGGAGCGGCAACACCACGGTTGGAGGTCTGACGTGCAACGGCGATAGCCAGGCTGCCGTTATTCGTAGCCTGAGCCAATTGGTTCGTCTTGGTAAAGGTCACCTGATCTGTTCCCTCGGCATCGATCAATACACCATCGCAAGGGGCGATGACAGCGTTGTTGTTCACCAATTCGATATCAGTACGGTCATAGTTCAGCTTATAATAAGGCCTGTTGACGTAGGTGTTGAACGTATAGGGATTGCCCACGAGGTTGAAGCCATCTGACAATGGGATGGACGTTTCAGAAAAGGGTATGGCGTTGCCGTTGAACGTGATCTCCGTGCCGTTTTCGCTGGCATACAGATAGCCTCGTCCTCTTTCCAGGTCGAACTGATAGTGGCCACCCACTGCCTTATAGTTCTCCCAAACAGTGGTATTGAGTCGATAAAGGTCATAGCCATTCCCATCGCCTTCTGTGATGAGTCCAGTAACGCTATAATCTGAGCCTTCCGTATCGACCGAAGGAGCAATGAAATACCAGTTGTCGGGCGTATATCCACCTCCAGCACCCCAATAGGATGTCTTTGCGATGTTTTTCTGCATGGCCACTTTGACCTCATTCTCGGCGACGAACTGTCCTCCGTCCTCGATGGTAATGCTGCCACCGTCGTTTACATCGACATGCTTGGCATGGGCAGTATAACCGGCAGGGACAACGGCTTGGGCGGCAATATTCACGTTATCGTCAGTACCAGGAACCCGGCTAACATTCCAGTTTCCGGCATCATGCCAATTGCCATCGGCAAAGAAGGTGATACCATCGAATGTGATGATGTGGACTTCCTCGCTCCAAACACTGAAGGACTCCCCTAAGTTGGCACGTACCTTGATGGCATACTCGGTTTCAGGAAGGAGTCCGGTGAGTATCCGACTATTGGTCGGTGTCTTCCCTCTGAACCTCAGTTCGCCGAGTTGGAAGCTGTCACCGCTTTGGACTGCTGACACCTCAAAGCGGAAGTAACGGTAAGTAGCGCTATTATCGATGGCAAACTCAAAGTCGGTGGTACTCACGTTTTGCAACACCTGGTCGTTGGTGACGGTGGCGATGAGCGTCCAAGGGTCACCAGCATTCAACTTGGCCTTGATGACCCAGTTTTTAGGATTGCGTTGTGGATTCTTATGAGTGTCATTGGCTGTGGTCAGCACATAACCTGTAGGAACAAAGTCTTGCTGACTGTGGAACTCGATGTAGACACCGCTCGACGAGCGGCACCACTTGGTGTTCCTGTCGTTATCCACCAGGTTGGCGTAGCCCTCGTTTGTGTTGTAGCCTCCCGCGCCAGAGGTGGCCGTGTAGCCTGTAATGATCGGATCGGGAATGATGGCATCGTTCACACTAATGGTATAGCCATCCACCCCACTGATTTCCGTCCAATTGAGGACAACGGAGGTCTGGCTGATGTCGCTGACCGTAAGTGTGGGAGGAGTGATGTAGAGAGGCGTAGTGAAACCGACTTCATCGCTCCAAGCATCGTCAGCTCCTTCTTGGCAGTTTCGCACTTTGACGGTGTAATGGGTATGTGGATTCAGTCCCGTCAAGGTATAGGGATTGGTGTCGGTCAGAATCAGATGGTCCTCATCGCCATTGAGGCAGATCTGCCATTGGGTGATGCTGCTGTTTGCGGCCCAACCCAAGGTAGCTGAAGTATAATCGATATCCGTAACAGTCAAATTGGTTGGTGACTGGATAAGCGTTCTGAAGTCGACCGTATTGCTCCAGTCGGAGTACGATGCTCCCAGGTCACTGCGCACTTTGACGGAATAGTCGGTGTCAGGAAGCAGGTCGGCAAGGTGCAGGCTGTTGGTTGGGACATATCCCAAAAACCTGAACTCGCCGAGCTGGAAAGAATCGTTGCCTTGGTTCGCCGACACCTCGAAGCGGAAGTAACGGTAAGGCAAGTGATTATCGATGGCAAACTCAAAGTCGGTGGTGTTCACGTCTTGCAGCACCTGGTCGTTGGTGACGGTGGCGATGGTCGTCCAAGGATCGCCAACCTTCAACTTGGCTTTGATAACCCAATCCTTGGGGTTACGGCCATGAGCCGTAGCATTGTCGCTGCCTGTGGTCAGGATATACCCTGTAGGGACAAATCTCGATTCGCTATGGAACTCGATATAGACATTTTCCATCTTGCGGCACCACTTGGTACTCCTATCGTTATCCACCAGGTTGGCGTAGCCCTCGTTTGTGTTGTAGCCTCCCGCACCTGAGGTGGCCGTGTAACCTGTAATGATCTGACTGGGGAAACTAACGATAGCGTCATTGAGGCTTACAGCATAGCCAATGGCCTCGGGGTTTTCAGTCCAGTTGAGGTCGGCGGAAGTCGATGCGACATTGCTAACAGTAAGCGTTGGAGCGCCGAGACCGCCGAATGTGTTGAAACTGATTTCATCGCTCCATTCGCCGTACGAATCCCCGACTTTGGCGCGCACTTTGGCGGAATAGGTTGTTGCTGGTTCGAGGTCGGTAAGGCAAACGCTGTTTTTAGAGTATCCCAAGAACCGCATCTCACCAAGCTGAAACCTATGGTTACTGGAGTTTTGCACATCCAACACCTCAAAGCGGAAGTAGCGGTAAGGAGTATTGTTGTCAAGCGTAAACTCGTAGTCGGTTAGGGGCACATTTTGCATCACATAGTTGTCTGTGACGCTTTCAATAACCGTCCAAGGATCTTCGAGGTGCAACTTGGCCATAATGGCCCAAGTTTTAGGGTTGCGACCTGGATGAGTGCCTTGTGTATCAGTGTCATTGGCCGTGGTCAGGACATAACCTGTGGGAACGAAGTCATGTTGGCTGCAGAACTCAATATAGCAACCGGTAAAGTTGCTACCATTTCCCGTGTTGACAAACCACTTTGAATTTTTGTTGTTATCCACCAGATTGGAATAGCTCTCGTTCTCGTTAGTCACGGTACCATCGGTGGGCGTATAACCTGAAGTAACAAGGATTCCCGTGGAGTTGTTCAAACTAACCTCATAGCTATTCGCCCCAGGAGTTTCCGTCCAAGAGAGTCCAGCACTTGTATAAGTAATACCACTTACCGTAAGTGTCGGGACGTTATCGAGCAGCGTGGTAAAACCGATAATGCCTGAAGCGTTACTCTCAATGCCATTGCAGACACCCTTTACATAAGCTTCATAATGGGTCTCGGGGCTGAGTCCGGTGAAGGTGAAAGTGTTTTCAGTGAGGTTTTCGGTGGCGAGGACCCATTCTCCCGTGGTTCTGTAAAACACCTTGTAGGAATCGCTGTCGGCATTCCAGCTCAAGGTGGCTGAAAGTCGGGTGATCCCGTCAACGGCAAGGTCCGTGGGAGCAGCGCAATAGGCAAGCGTGGTGAAATCAACGGCATCACTCCAAGCACTATTATACCCTTCGTAACAGTCGCGCACCTTGACGGTGTAATGCGTCTCTTGGGTCAAGCCCTCCAATGTAAAAGGATTGGTGTTGACGGCAATCAGATTGTTTTGGTCATTGTTGAGGCAAAGCTGCCATTGGGTGGCGTTGCCATTTTCGGTCCAACCAATGGTAGCAACCGTTTCGGCGAGGTTGCTTACCGTTAGATTGGTTGGC
>JAFPWT010000011.1 GCA_017394865.1 Bacteroidales bacterium | reverse complement strand
TGACTCTTTTGCCATGGTTTACTTTTTTTGATTTTTAAAAGGAAGACCAAATTTCTTCAATAAAGCCAAAGCCTCTTGATCAGTATTGGCTGAAGTGACGAAGGTGATGTTCATACCATTGATGTGGTTGACCTTTTCGATGTCGATTTCCGGGAAGATAATCTGTTCGGTGATACCGAAGCTGTAGTTTCCACGGCCATCGAAGCCTTTGTCGTTGATACCCCTGAAGTCGCGGACACGCGGGAGAGCGACGCAGACGAGACGTTCGAGAAATTCGTACATCTTGTCGCCGCGCAGGGTGACGTGGACGCCAATCGGGTTGCCGCGACGCAGTTTGAAGTTACTGACGTCGTGACGTGAGATAGTCGGAACGGCTTTCTGACCGGTGATAGCACTCATCTCCTCTACACCATAATCAATCAGTTTCTTGTCTGCCAAGGCAGCACCGATACCCTGATTGAGTGAAATTTTCAAAAGCCGTGGAACCTGCATCACGCTCTTATAGTGGAATTCCTCCATCAATGCAGGCACGATTTCACTCTTGTATTGAGTTCTAAGTCTGGGTTGATAGTTCATCTTACTTAATTATTTCTCCGGTTTTCTTTGAATAACGGACTGACTTGCCAGTCTTTTCATCTTTCTTACGTCCGACTCTCGTGGGTTTGCCGCTGTTGTCGACCACCATGAGGTTGGAGATGTGGATGGGGGCTTCTTGTTTAATGATGCCACCTTGAGGATGCTCGGCGTTCGGACGGATGTGCTTTGACATGATTCTCACGCCTTCGACGATAGCTCTTTGCGATTTCACGTCGACGCTCATCACTTTGCCTTGCTTGCCTTTGTCATTGCCTGAGAGTACCAGGACAGTGTCGCCTTTCTTAACATGTAATTTCATAGTCAATTCTTTTTTGGATTACAACACTTCTGGAGCAAGTGAAACTATTTTCATAAATTGCTTTTCACGCAACTCTCTGGCAACGGGACCAAAGATACGGGTTCCGACGAGTTCGCCGGCGTTGTTCAGAAGAACGCAAGCGTTGTCGTCAAAACGGATGTAGGAACCGTCGGGACGGCGGGTTTCCTTCTTGGTGCGGACTACGACTGCCTTTGAAACGGTACCTTTCTTGATGTTACCGCTTGGAATGGCGCTTTTCACGGTGACGACGATGATGTCGCCGGTGTGGGCGTAACGCTTCTTGGTTCCGCCTAACACTCTGATGCAGAGGACTTCTTTTGCACCGCTATTGTCAGCTACTGCGAGTCTGGTTTCCTGTTGTATCATAATTACTTAGCCCTTTCGATAATTTCTACTAATCTCCAACATTTGTTTTTGCTCATAGGACGGGTTTCCATGATGCGCACGGTATCGCCGATGTTGCATTCATTCTTCTCGTCGTGAGCCATGAAACGGTTCGTTTTCTTGATAAACTTACCGTAGATCGGGTGCTTTTCACGGCGTTCGATCTCCACGACGATGGATTTGTCCATCTTGTTGCTGACAACCACGCCGATTCTCTCTTTTCTCAAATTTCTTGTTTCCATTTTGTCTATTCGCCGTTAAAATTAGTTATTCTGTTCGAGCTCGCGTCTTCTCAACTCAGTCAGGAGACGTGCGATGTTTTTGCGCGTGGCGCGAATCAGGTTCGGGTTCTCCAGCGGAGAAGCAGCGTGGTTCAGGTTCATCTTCACCAGCTGTGTGCGGGCGATCTCAAGACGTTCGTTCAGATCGGCGACGCTCAACTCTCTTAATGATTCTTTTTTCATAGCGTGTTCCTTCTTGAATTATTCGACGTAATCTCTTCTTACCACAAACTTCGTCGTTACGGGCAGCTTCTGGGCTGCGAGACGGAGAGCTTCCTTGGCGACTGCCATCGGAACACCGTCGGCCTCAAACAGCATGTGGCCGGGGGTAACGCGAGCTACAAAGTATTCCGGGTCACCCTTACCTTTACCCATACGGACGTCCAAAGGCTTCTTGGTGATGGGTTTGTCAGGGTAGATGCGGATCCAAATCTGTCCTTCACGTTTCATATAACGTGTGACGGCCTGACGGGCTGCCTCGATCTGGCGAGCGGTGATCAGAGCCTCTTCCAGTGTCTTGATTCCAAAAGATCCAAAAGCTAGTTCGTGGCCACGGAAAGCGTTGCCTTTCATCTTACCTTTTTGGGGTCTTCTGAATTTCTGTCTTTTCGGTTGTAACATCGTTACTTAACTTTTAAAGTTCACAAATTATTTACGTTTTCCATTGCCACGGCGAGGTGCACCGGCGGGTTTGCCAGCAGCAGCGGGGCGTTTGTTGGCCGCGCTGTTGACGCTTGTCGGAACCAGTTCGGGCTTGCCATAGATTTCACCTTTGCAGATCCACACCTTGATGCCGAGACGGCCGTAGGAGGTGTGTGCTTCGACTAAGGAGTAGTCGATGTCGGCACGCAGGGTGTGCAGCGGAATACGTCCCTCCTTGAAGGATTCGGAACGAGCGATTTCCGCACCGCCGACGCGACCCGAGATCAAAATCTTGATGCCTTCGGCGCCGATTCTCATGGTACCTGTCGAAGCCGTCTTGATGGCGCGGCGGTACGAGACACGGCCTTCGATCTGCTTGGCGATCGAGCTAGCCACGATGTAAGCATCGAGTTCAGGTCTCTTGATCTCGTTGATGTTGATTTGGATCTCCTTGCCTGTCAGCTTGACGAGCTCTTTCTTCAGCTTGTCGACTTCCTCGCCGCCTTTGCCGATGATCATACCCGGGCGGGCAGTGAAGATAGTAACGGTGACATACTTCAAGGAACGTTCGATGGCGATCTTTGAGATGCCAGCCTTGCCGAGTCGGGCGTTCAGATACTTGCGGATCTTGTCGTCCTCAACGAGCTTGGCTGAAAAGTCTTTTCCGCCATACCAATTGGAATCCCATCCTTTGATGATTCCCAATCTAAGACCTATAGGATTAGTTTTTTGTCCCATTTTTACTTATCTAATTATTCAACTTATTCTTCCTTGGCAATTCTGCTGTCCACAATAATAGTGACGTGATTCGAGCGCTTGCGGATGTGGAATGCACGTCCGTGAGGGGCAGCCTGGATGCGCTTCAGCGTACGGCCTTCGTCGACCCAAATCTCTTTGACGTAGAGGTTGCTGTCCTCAACGCGTTTTCCCTCGTTCTTGGCCTCCCAGTTGGCGATGGCTGAGCGGAGCAGCTTGTACACCGGCTTGGCAGCGTCCTTGGTGGAATACTGCAGGGAGTGCAAGGCGATCTCAACCTTCTGGCCTCTGATCATGTCGGCCACAAGACGCATCTTGAATGGTGAAGTAGGCACATTGTTAAGATGTGCGATGGCTACAGTTTTGCGAGCCTCCTTGATGGCTTCGGCTCTGTTGTGTTTTCTAGATCCCATTGTTACGTCCTCCTATTACTTGTTACCTTTATCTTTGTTACCGGCATGACCTCTGAAGATACGGGTCGGGGCGAACTCGCCGAGTTTGTGGCCAACCATGTTCTCAGTCACATAAACCGGGATGAACTTGTTGCCATTGTGGACGGCGATGGTCTGTCCGACGAAATCAGGAGAAATCATGGATGCTCTTGACCATGTCTTGATAACGGTCTTCTTGCCGCTTTCAACGTTTTCCATCACTCTCTGATAGAGTTTGTAGTGGATGTACGGGCCTTTTTTTAATGATCTACTCATAGTATTATGCGATTTTCCTGATGATTACTTCTTTCTTCTTTCGATAATGTACTTGCTTGAGGCAGCCTTTGGTGAACGGGTCTTGTAGCCCTTTGCCGGCAAACCCTTGCGTGAACGCGGGTGACCGCCGGAGGCACGACCTTCGCCACCACCCATCGGGTGATCGACAGGGTTCATGACAACACCACGGTTGTGAGGACGGCGGCCCAACCAGCGGCTGCGGCCAGCCTTACCTGACTTCTCAAGGTTGTGGTCTCCGTTGGAAACCGAACCGATCGTGGCTTTGCAAGCCTGGAGAATCATACGAGTCTCGCCAGAGGGCATACGAAGGATGGCGTATTTGCCTTCACGCGACATCAGCTGTGCATAGCTGCCGGCGCTTCTTGCCATCTTGGCGCCCTGACCGGGACGCAACTCGATGTTGTGAACAATCGTACCGAAGGGGACTTCGCTCAGGAACAAGGTGTTGCCAACGTTGGGCTGGACTCCCTTGCCGCTGATGACTTCCTGACCGACCTTCAGACCGGCAGGGGCGATGATGTAACGCTTCTCGCCGTCCTTGTAGAATACCAAGGCGATGCGAGCAGTACGGTTCGGGTCGTATTCGATAGTCTTCACGATGCCCGGAACGCCGTCCTTGTCACGCTTGAAGTCGATGATTCTGTACATCTGTTTGTGTCCGCCACCTCTGTAGCGAACAGTCATTTTACCACTGGAGTTACGGCCACCGGTGCTCTTCTTGGGAGCAAGCAATGACTTTTCCGGTTTATCGGTCGTAATCTCGTCGAAAGCGCTCAAAACCTTGAAACGCTGACCTGGTGTCGTAGGTTTATATTTCTTTAAAGCCATTTTCAGATATTGCTAAAAAAGTCAATTGTTTCACCTTCAGCCAACGTCACAATAGCCTTCTTGGTATCACTGGCCTTGCCGGTAATGACACCGCTCTTGGTGTAGCGTGACTTTGACTTTCCTTCGTAATTCATCGTGTTGACGGCGGCGACCTTCACACCGTAGATGTCTTCAACAGCCTTCTTGATCTGAAGCTTGTTGGCGCGCTTGTCAACGATGAAAGCATAGCGGTTAAGCTTTTCGCTTATTGCGGTCATTTTCTCTGTAATGACGGGTTTCTTTATGATAATCATCTCTTTTCGTGTTTTAAAAGTTAAACATTATCCAAGAATCTCGTCAATAGGCTTCAGAGCACTCTCGGTGATGAAGATCTTCTTGGCATTCAGAATATCATAAGTGTTCAGGTTGCGGGCCAGAACCACCTCGGTGCGCTGGATGTTGCGTGCAGACAGCACCACGTTGCGGTCGGGTTCGGCAAACACAAACATGTTTCTCTTGCCGTTGACTTTGAAGCTGTTGAGAACCTCAACCATCTGCTTCGTCTTGATGGCATCGAACGTGAAGTCTTCCACGACGACGATCTCGTTGTCGTTGACTTTGCAGGTGAGGGCCGACTTGCGGGCAAGAGCCTTGACCTTCTTGTTCAGTTTGAAACTATAGTCGCGGGGCTTGGGACCGAACACGCGGGCACCGCCTCTCAGCAGAGGAGAGTTGATGTCGCCACGACGGGCACCGCCGGTACCCTTCTGACGGAAGAGTTTGCGAGTGCTGCCGGAGAGTTCGCTGCGTTCCTTTGACTTGTGAGTTCCTTGACGCTGGTCAGCGAGATATTGCTTCACTGCCAGATACATGACATGCTCGTTGGGTTCAACAGCGTAGATGCTGTCGTTGAGCTGGACCTTGCGGCCGGTGTCTTCGCCTTTGATGTTATAAACTGTTAACTCCATCTCTCAATCATTAAATATCCATTCTTATGGCCCGGAACGGCGCCCTTCACGACTAACAAATTCTTGCTAGCATCGATCTTCACGATCTGCAAGTTAGTGACCTTTACCTTATGGTTACCCATCTGACCACCCATGCGCAATCCTTTGAACACTCTCGAAGGATAAGCGCAGGCACCGATGGAACCCGGTTTTCTCAAACGGTTGTGCTGACCGTGAGTTGCTTGACCAACGCCATTGAAATGATGACGTTTCACAACGCCCTGGAAGCCTTTACCTTTGCTGATGCCGCTGACATCGACAAACTCGCCTTCCATGAACACATCGACGGTGAGCGTTTCGCCTAATTGTTTTCTGTGGCCTTCTTCGAAACGCGTGAACTCGCGCACCAGTTTCTTAGGAGTCGTGTTGGCCTTGGCAAAGTGACCTTGCTCAGCCTTGGAGGTGTTCTTCACCTTCTTCTCGTCGAAACCTAACTGGATGGCGCTGTAACCGTCTTTCTCAATCGTTCTGACTTGGGTGACCACGCAAGGACCTGCCTCGATGACCGTAACGGGGATCATCTTACCGGCTTCGTCGTAGATGCTCGTCATCCCAATCTTTTTTCCTAGTAATCCTGACATTGCTACTTAGCTTTAATTTTTTTGTACTAGATAGGTTTAATTACAATTTGATTTCTACTTCTACACCGCTGGGGAGCTCCAGTTTCATCAGTGCGTCGATCGTCTGTGAAGTCGAGTTGTAGATATCGAGCAAACGCTTGTAAGTCGAAAGCTCGAACTGCTCTCTTGACTTCTTGTGAACGAAGGTGGAACGCAAGACGGTGAAGATCTTCTTGTTTGTCGGCAACGGAATGGGACCGCTGACAACTGCTCCAGTCAACTTAATCGTGTTCACAATCTTCTGGGCTGACTTGTCAACCAAGTTGTGATCATGCGATTTCAATTTAATTCTAATTCTCTGGCTCACAATAATTATTATTTATAAGATTTGATTTCTTAATTAATAAAATAGATTCCTTTTGCTTTTTTAATCACGATGTCGGCAATGGCTGCAGGCACCGGAGCATAATGGCTGATCTCCATGTTGAACGTGGCATGGCCCGAGGTGATCGAGCGCAGCGTAGTGATGTAACCGAACATCTCCGCCAGCGGCACGTCGGCCTTGATGACCTGAAAGCCGATATTGGCATTGACCTCGCGCAAGATGGATCTCTTCTTGTTCAGATCGCCCGTGACATCTCCAATGTATTCGTCAGGGCAATGAATCTCGACTCGCATGATAGGTTCCGTGAGGACGGGGCCTGCCTTGAGGCCAGCCTCTTTGAAGCCGATGCGCGCGCACGACTCGAACGAGAGGGCGTCGCTGTCGACTGGATGGAACGAACCGTCGGTGACGACAACTTTGGCGCTTTCCACGGGGAAGCCTGCAAGCACGCCGTTGGAGAGGGCTCCCTTGAAGCCTTTCTCGACAGCCTGCATGAACTCGCGCGGAATGGCACCGTTCTTAACTTCATCAACAAACTGCAAACCGTTGACACCCTCGTCAGCGGGACCCATAGTGAACTCAATGTCAGCGAATTTACCCTTGCCACCGGTCTGTTTTTTATAGACTTCACGGTGCTGAATTGTGAATGTAAAGGTTTCCTTATATGCGACCTGTGGACGACCCTGGTTGACTTCAACGCCAAATTCTCTTCTGAGACGGTCGATAATAATATCAAGGTGTAATTCGCCCATACCTGAAAGTATGGTCTGTCCCGAGTTTTCGTCGAGGTGTACAAACAAGGTGGGGTCCTCCTCCACCAGCTTGGCGAGAGAGGACTCCATCTTGTCGATATCAGCAGTTGTCTTAGGCTCGATCGCGACATTCACCACCGGGTCGGGGAACTTGATGTTCTCGAGCACCAGCGGTTTGTTTTCGACGGTCAAAGTATCGCCGGTACGGATGGTCTTGAAGCCGATGGCGGCGGCGATGTCGCCAGCTGAGATCTCCTCCATGGGAGTCTGCTTGTTGGCGTTCATCTGAACGATCTTGGCGATGCGTTCGCGTTTGCCCGTGCCAGTGTTCAAGACGGTTTCGCCGGCTTTCAGGGTGCCTGAGTAGACGCGGAAGAAACAAAGACGACCGACAAAAGGATCAGTGGCGATCTTGAATGCCAGAGCGCAGAACGGACCCTCGGGGTCGGCTTTGCGGATTTCCTCTTGTTCGGTCTTGGGGTTGATGCCGGTCACATGGTCGACATCGAGCGGGCTCGGCAGATAGTTGACGATGCCGTCAAGGAGCATCTGCACGCCTTTGTTCTTGAAGGAAGCGCCGCAGAACACAGGGCAGATGTTGAGTTCCAGGGTCTCCTTGCGGAGCTGGGCGATCAGCTCTTCCTCAGTGATGCTGTCGGGGTCTTCCATGTATTTCTCGAACAAGGCCTCGTTGTCTTCGGCGGCGCCTTCGATGATCATGGTGCGGTATTTGGCTACCTCTTCTTTCATGTCATCGGGGATGGCGACTTCCTCGAAATGCGAGCCGTTGTCTTCCTCGTCCCACACGTAAGCTTTGTTTTTCAGCAGATCGACCACGCCGACGAAGCTGTCTTCGACGCCGATGGGCAGCTGAAGCGGAACAGGATTGGCGTGCAAACGCTCACGGATCTCGTCGATGACCTTATAAAAGTCGGCACCGGCACGGTCCATCTTGTTCACAAAGCAAATACGGGGCACTCTGTACTTGTCAGCCTGGTGCCACACGGTCTCTGACTGAGGCTCGACGCCGCCCACGGCGCAGAAGATGGCGATAGCGCCATCGAGGACGCGGAGCGAGCGCTCCACTTCCACTGTGAAATCCACATGGCCGGGGGTGTCGATGATGTTGATCTTGTAAGCCTCATTGTTGAGATGCCAGTACACCGTGGTGGCAGCTGAAGTAATGGTGATTCCGCGTTCCTGCTCCTGGACCATCCAGTCCATGGTGGCAGCACCGTCGTGAACCTCACCGATCTTATGGCTACGTCCTGTATAATAGAGGATACGCTCGGTCGTCGTCGTCTTACCGGCATCGATGTGAGCCATGATGCCGATATTACGCGTGAGGCTGAGGTTGGTCATATTTTCAAGGACGTTTGCCATTGTTGCTAATACCTTTCTTTATTAGAATCTGAAGTGCGAGAAGGCCTTGTTGGCATCGGCCATACGGTGGATCTCTTCCTTCTTCTTGAAGGCTGCACCCTCTTCCTTGTAGGCTTGCATGATTTCAGAAGCGAGCTTCAGGGCCATCGACTTCTCGTGACGTTTACGAGCGTAGTTGATCAGGTTCTTCATACCGATGCTCTGCTTACGGGCAGGACGGATTTCTGAAGGAATCTGGAAGGTGGCACCACCGATACGGCGGCTGCGGACCTCGACCTGAGGGGTGACGTTGGCCAGAGCCTTCTTCCACACCTCGACGGGATTCTCATTGAGTTTCTCCTCAATGATGTCCATAGCTTCGTAGAAAATCTCATAAGCCAGATTCTTCTTTCCTTTGAGCATGATGTTGTTCACGAACTTCGTGACCTGCACGTCATTGTACTTAGGATCCGGAAGGATGATTCTCTTCTTTGGTTTTGCTTTTCTCATTTCTCAAAAAGTCTTAATTGTTTACTTGCCTCTTACTTCTTTGCGGCGGTTTTCTTAGGTCTCTTGGCACCGTACTTGGATCTGCGCTGGCGACGTCCGTCGACACCTGAGGTATCCAGAGCACCACGGATGATGTGGTAACGGACACCCGGAAGATCCTTGACACGGCCGCCTCTGATCATCACGATAGAGTGCTCCTGCAGGTTGTGGCCTTCGCCCGGGATGTAAGCGTTCACTTCCTTCTGGTTGGTCAGACGAACCCTGGCCACCTTTCTCATGGCTGAGTTAGGCTTCTTAGGAGTGGTCGTGTAAACACGAACGCACACACCGCGACGCTGAGGGCATGAATCCAACGCGGGAGACTTGCTCTTGTCGATCAATTTTTGGCGCCCTTTGCGCACTAATTGTTGAATAGTCGGCATTTTGTTAGAATTTGTTTAACTGTTTGTTTTTTAATCCTATTTTTTTGGACAAATATTTCTTTGCTCAAGCTGAACACAGCTCAAGATTCACGTTTTTCAAGATGTAGTCAGGGAGATTTTCGGCCATAATTCAGGCCTGAAGTCTATAAACCCACGATGCTTTCTCTATTTTTGACACTTTTGTCCGCATCGCGCAGAGACCTATAACGGTTTAGTTTTCAGGTCCCCGACCATATCTATTCAAAAGGATAAACCTTTCACTAATTCAGCGGCGCAAAAGTACAACAAATTCTTTTATCAACAACAGTTTCTGATAAAATTTTTCAAAAAAAAAGTAATTTTTGATTAATTTATTGATTATCAATTAGTTAATTTGAATTTAATGCTTTTTGACCGCCAAAATAAACAGAAAAAATTAAGCGAAGCGCACTTTAAAGCCAAAAAAATTGTCTTAAAAGAACGCTTCGCTTGGTTAACAACGATGTTTTTTTGTGGAAAAAAATTCTCGAAGAAATCAGTATTTCACAAAACGGTCTTCTCCATTGCTTAATCCAAGGAGGGGACTTCTGCCGAAAAGAAGGAAGATTTTTTTGTCCCAAATGAGCTCCCAAAGCACGCGACTCACGCGCACTTGATCCTCCGGAGCGATCTCATTACTGGTGTGCATCACCTCACTGCCCTCCACCATCTGTTCCTGCTCGGCCAACTGAAGGATTTGGTAACAAAGGTTGACAAAGGTAATACCCATCGTGTCATTACGGCCATTCATGATCATCATGATGACCTCGCGAAGCTTATTGTCGTCGTAAAGGATGTGAACCGGATTGTTGTCAATGGTACTCATGGCAATGCTATTTTTTAGTTTTGAGGTACAAATTTAAGGATTATTCTGAAGAATCCAAAAAATAGGTGCAAAAAATTAAAGGAATTCTTTATTTTTGCACCTATATATTAATATGGTCAAGAAAATCATTATCGGTTGGGTTGTTGGCGTTGTCGCCTTTTTCGTCCTTTGGGCATTGCTGGCCAAGGCAACGCAGTATATCTCTAACAAGAGACGACACAACGACCCTTCCTCAGAGGAAACTGACGAAGAAATAGAGGACACTGATCACCAAAGCTAATACCTTTGCCTGTTCCTGATCTCTATCAACTCGTCCCAGTGACGTCTCGCTTCCTCCTCTCCTAAATTCAACATCTGCTGGCAGTCTCTGTGGCCAAAATTGGCAGCGGTAAATCTCTTCAGATTCGGATGGATGTAAACATCGGCATCCTTTACACTCTGAGTATGCCGTTTCACATCGGGGCGCTTAAACGACCAACCGAAAACACCGCCTTTTGTCGAAAGTCCAAGTCCGATACTTCCCTTCTGCTGCAAGTCGACAGCAATGACGATATCCGCCCCCATGTCTCTTACCACATCCACAGGAAGATTATTGACAACGCCCCCGTCCACCAGATACATACTCCCCCACTTCACGGGTTCATAGATTTCCGGGACTGACATCGAAGCCCGAATGGCTTTATACAGCGTACCGCTGGAAAGGACGACTTCTTCAAAGGTGTTCTCCTCGGCGGCAACACACCTGAACGGGATCTTCGTATCCCTGAACTGCACGACGCCACGGTCCTCGAGGAGCGTTTTCAGCGTGGCTTCCACTCTATGACCTTCTACAACATCAAGCCATCCCTGGGAGAGGAACAGTGTCTCCAATTCCGATGCAGAATAACCCGCGGCATACAGTCCGCCGACAATTGCGCCGATACTCGTCCCAGAGATATAATCCACTTTAATTCCAGCAGCCTCGATCACCTTCAGCACGCCAATGGTTGCTGCACCTTTTGCACCACCGCCCCCAAGCGCCAAGCCGACTTTTGGCCGACCGGCAAAGATGGGCATCGTCGCTAAAAGAATCACCAGCAAAAGAAAATATCTAAAGTTCTTCATGGCAAATTATTAATCAGGAATAAAACTTTTTTCACATGGGCCTTCCCAATACCCCTCCTGTCTAGGAAGATCAGGGGCATACCATCTCCAAAACTTAACTCTGAGCCCTGATCTTGCAGGCATTATCTCAGCCTTGAATTCGCGCCCTTCATAGGTCTTTCTCCCAAAAAGCGGGACATGTCGTCCACGACAGGTATGAGTTCCCCTAACCCTAATTTTCTCGTTCGCCTTATCAATATCAATGGAGGTAACCCTCAATGTCCCCACCACATATTGACGAGGAGCAAAGAAGTTATCATAGTACGCCGTACAAAACTGTTCAAGGACCTCCTGAACTTCGGATTTAGTCTGCGCCGCAACCGTTCCACCAACAACGAGCAACAGGGCGATTATTAATAATTTTACTTGTCTCATATTTATTATCTTTTAAAACTTCATTTTACTGCCATAAAACAAAATCCTGCCAGTCGGTGAACATATGGAACACCAAACCGATACCAACGGCACGAAGCCACCACGGCCAGTGCATCTTCTCATATGGGAGGAAACACATGATCACATAAACAGCAATAGCATAATAGGAATGCAACGGATGGAAGCCTATGCTCATCCGATTCGGATCAAAAATCGGGTTGGCAAACAGGTGATCGACATCAACCACCATAGTCGCCAACATCACCAGATATGCTTTCAAGCGACGGTCTTTCCTGAAAAAAAGCGCAAGCAGAATAGGAGCTACAAAGTGAAGCCCGTAGTGGACAATCGTTCTCCAAGGAATACTCGCAAACATAGCTTTCATTCTTCTTTCAACAGTTCTTTGGCCTCGTCGGTGAGAAACAGGCGAACCGATTCCATGTCGAGCGTAAAAGTATCGACGATGCCCGGGGCAAGGAAATATTGGCACCGCAACGAGTCGGTAGTCAAGCCGAAGTCACACCTCCAGGCGATCTCATAGCCTTCCAAGAGATCGTATTCAGCTTCAAACCATACGTTATATTCTGTTTCGCCGGCAGTCTTGAGGAGTTCGGGGATATCCTTGTCGTTGATCACCTGGCGAAGCCGATGCCCGTCACGTTTGTCAAAGGTAACCCATTTCAAATAGTTGCAGTCGCCCTCACCGATAAAATAGTCGGAGACCTGGTAGGTCACAAACGACTCGGTTTGCTCGACCATCGTAACGCTTAGAAAATCGAAAGTAGAGCAACAGCCATGGAATTCGCAGGTATCCTCGATATAAGGACTGTAGGCCTCGCGGTAATGTTGGAGCACGCGTTTCCCATCGGGGCAGTACACCTCATCGGGGGTGAAGCGTGGATCCATTTTGTCGTCAAAGAAATTGTAAAGGGATTGGTTCAGCAGACGAGTGACAGAGTCCACCAGAATAGTCGGGCCGCTCACGGGTATATCCATCATGATGCCAATGTCGAAATCCTCGGAAGGGATGTTGCCTACCATGTGTTGCAGCATAAGATTCTGCCGTTCCACCTTAAGAGGCTGTTTATGGGGTTTACCAAGTGTTTTGAAGCCCGTCAGGGCCAACGTCAAGATGCCCGCCGTCAAGAGCGACAGGATCGCAAAATTTGTTTTTTTCATAATCTTTTGTTTTTAAAAATGTTGTTTTTTGGATGGCAAAGATAGCAAAAAAACGATGTTTCTCAAAAATAATTTCGTATTTTCGCACTTTCTTAGAAAACATAAATTAATTCAGATATGAAATTTGACGTTATCGTTATCGGCAGCGGCCCTGGAGGCTATGTAGCTGCCATCAGAGCATCACAACTGGGAAAACAAGTGGCCGTGGTTGAGAAGGCCGAGCTGGGTGGCATCTGCCTCAACTGGGGCTGCATCCCTACCAAAGCCCTCTTGAAGAGCGCACAGGTTTACAATTATATCAAACATGCCGAAAGCTACGGCATCAAGGTGGAAGGCGAAGCCGCCCCCGACATGACAGCGGTGGTCGCCCGCAGCCGCGGCGTGGCCGAGACCATGAGCAAAGGCGTGCAGTTCCTCCTCAAGAAGAACAACGTTGAAGTCATCAACGGCTACGGCCGCCTCACCGCCGACAGACAGGTCTCCGTGACCGATGCTGAGGGCAACGTCACCTTGCATGAGGCCGAACATATCATCCTCGCCACCGGCTCCCGTGTGCGCGAACTGCCTGCACTGCCCATCGACGGCAAGAAAATCATCGGCTACCGCCAGGCCCTGGTTTTGGACAAGCTCCCCGAGAGCATGGTGGTGGTCGGCTCCGGCGCTATCGGATCGGAGTTTGCCTTCTTCTTCACCAGCATGGGCGTGAAAGTCACCTTGGTGGAATTTCTGCCCAACGTGGTACCGAATGAAGACGAGGAAGTCTCCAAACAGGTGGAGCGTTCCTTCAAGAAACTGAAGATGACCGTGATGACCGAAGCCTCGGTGACCCATGTGGACACCACCGGTGAGAAATGCGTTTGTACCATCGCCACCAAGAAAGGCGACAAGATCGTGGAGGCCGACATCGTGCTCTCCGCCGTCGGCGTGCAGACCAACATCGACGACCTCGGGCTGGAAGCCTTGGGTATCGCCACCGAACGCGGCAAGGTCATCGTCGACGACTATTATCGCACCAATGTACCAGGTGTTTATGCCATCGGCGACATCGTGCACGGTCCCGCTTTGGCCCACAAGGCTGATCACGAGGCCACCATCTGCGTGGAGAAACTCTGCGGCCTCGACCCGAAACCGTTGAACTACGCCAACATTCCCGGCTGCACCTACACCACTCCCGAGATCGCCTCTGTCGGCCTGAGCGAAGCGAAGGCCATCGCCGCCGGCTATGAAGTGAAGATCGGCAAGTTCCCCTTCACCGCCTCGGGCAAAGCCACCGCCGCCGGCAACAAAGACGGATTCATCAAGGTGGTGTTCGATGCCAAGACTGGCGACTGGCTGGGTTGCCATATGGTGGGCGACAACGTCACCGAGATGGTCGCCGCCGCCGTGCTCTGCCGTGAACTCGGCGCCAAAGGTGAAGACATCATCCACGCCGTGTTCCCCCACCCCACCATGTCGGAAGGCATCATGGAAGCTGCTGCTGCAGCCTATAACGAATGCGTACACTTATAAAAAATGGAGATCATTGAAACTAAAATAAAAGACCTGCTGATCATCAAGCCAGATGTGTTTCTGGACGAACGCGGCTATTTCTTTGAGAGTTATAACCGGCAACGTTTTCTGGAACATGGGCTGGACATGACCTTTGTGCAGGACAATGAGTCGCAGTCGATGCGTGGCGTCCTGCGCGGACTACATTTCCAGAAGCCACCCTATGCCCAAGGCAAGCTGGTACGTGTGGTGAAAGGCGCCGTCATGGACGTGGCCGTCGACCTCCGTAAGAACTCCCTTACCTACGGACAATGGGAGTCGGTGGAACTCACCGAAGGCAATAAGTTCATGTACTGGATCCCCGAAGGCTTCGCCCACGGTTTCGTCTGTCTCCAAGATCATTCGGTGTTTACCTACAAATGCACCAACGTCTACAACAAAGCCTCCGAAGGCAGCATCCGCTGGAACGACCCTGACCTGAACATCCAATGGAATATCAGCAACCCCATTCTTTCGGAAAAAGATAAAGCATCACCCTTATTCAAAGATTTCATCACCCCCTTTAATTGAAAATTGAAAGATATCATATCATGAGGAAACGAAACGTTTTATTAGCCTGCGGCCTCGCTATTATATTAATAGGTGCCACTGCCGCCGTCACCTTCAGTATTGCACAAAGCCCTACAGCTGAAGCCGACGACAACTTCCATGTCAGCTACACTGCCGAAGCATTGGCCTTCGACCACATGGACCAGTACATTCACGACATCAAGTTGCCCGAGACCATGGACTTCTGCGGCGAACCGGTGCCGCTGGATCGTTTCTATGTCCGCGAAAGCCTCGAACGCGAGATCCTCGTCAACGCCCACCTCCACTCCTCAACCTTGATGCTGTTGAAACGCACCACCCGCTGGCGTCCCGTACTGGAACCCATCATGCGGAAAAATAAACTTCCGGAAGATTTCATCTACCTCGCCATGATCGAGAGCAACCTCACCAATGCCGTGTCACCCGCCAAAGCCGTGGGGTTCTGGCAGTTCATCGAAAGCACTGGAAAACACTATAACCTGGAAATCAACAAAGAGGTCGACCGACGTTATGATCAAGAGATGGAGACCCAGGCCGCCTGTGAATTCCTGAACGAGTTGCACCGTAAATTCAACAGCTGGACACTGGCTGCGGCGGCTTACAACTGCGGTGGTGGAAGAATCAGCCGCACCATCGAGGAACAAGGGGTCAACTCCTATTACGACATGCTTTTGCCAGCCGAGACTGAACGCTACGTCTACCGCATCCTGGCTTTCAAGCTCATCATGGAGAATCCGAAACAATACGGCTTCGAGATCAGCGACGACGGCTGGTACCAACCGCTCGACTACAAGACCATCACCGTCACCGAGTCGATCGAAGACCTCGCACAGTTCGCCCTCACCCAAGGCACCAACCTCAAGATGCTCAAATATTATAATCCCTGGCTCCGCAGCAACTCTTTGACCATCTCTCAAGGCAACAGCTACGTGATCAAATTACCGAGATGAACGACTTCTCAGAAGACAAGACGCTTGAAATTCTAGGCGCTCGCGAGAACAACCTGAAGAACATCGACCTGTCGATCCCCCGCAATGCCCTGGTGGTCGTCACCGGCATCAGCGGCAGTGGCAAGTCGTCACTGGCCTTCGACACCATCTACGCCGAGGGACAGCGCCGTTATATGGAGAGTTTCTCGGCCTACGCCCGTCAGTTCATCGGCAACATGGAACGCCCTGATGTGGACAAGATCACAGGGCTAAGCCCCGTCATCTCCATCGAGCAGAAATCGGTCAACAAGAACCCCCGTTCCACCGTGGGCACCATCACCGAGATCTACGACTTCCTGCGTCTGCTTTACGCCCGTATCGGCGAGGCTTACTCCTACAACACCGGCGAGCGCATGGTGCGTTACTCTGAAGAGCAGATCACCGACCTTATCCTGAAGGACTACGGAGGGAAAAGAATCATTGTTTTGGCTCCTTCCGTCAGAGGCCGCAAAGGCCATTACCGCGAGTTATTCGAACATATCCGCCAGGCAGGATTCACCCGCGTGCGTGTCGACGGCAAACTGCGTGAGATTGAGTTTGGCATGATGCTCGACCGTTACAAGACCCACGACATCGAGATCGTCATCGACCGCATCGAGGTCAGCGGCGACAACAAAAGCCGCATCAGCAAATCGGTGCAGACCGCCTTCCGTTACGGCAAGGGCCTGCTGATGGTGATGGACTACGACACGGAGGAAGTGCGCTACTTCAGCCGTCTGCTCATGTGCCCCAGCACTGGGCTCTCCTACGAGGATCCAGAACCCAACACTTTCTCTTTCAACTCACCTTACGGCGCCTGTCCCAAATGCAATGGCATGGGCGAGATCACCGTGGTCGACAAGGAGAAACTCATTCCCAACCCCGACTTGAGCATCAAGAAAGGCGGACTGGCCCCTGCAGGCGAATACAAGGCCGGTAGCTGGATCTTCCATCAACTGGAGGCCATCGGCCTAAAATACGGCTTCACCCTCGATACTCCCATGAAGGAGATCTCCGAAGAAGCCCTCGACGTGATCCTTTACGGGACCAACGAAACTTTTGAGGTGAAGCGCGAATACATTGGCATCAACAGTGTTTACAAGATCAATTTCGAAGGCATCATCCGATTCATCGAAAGCCAGAACACCGAGGAAGCTCCAGCCAGCATCGCACGCTGGGCCGGCTCGTTCATGAACCACGTCACCTGCCCCGTGTGTCACGGCACCCGCCTCAAAAAAGAGGCACAATACTTTTTGATTGACGGCAAAAACATTGCCGAAGTCGCCGAGATGGACATCTACAGCCTCTGCCAATGGGTAGAGGAACTCCCTTCGAAACTCAACGAACGCCAGAACGAAATCGCCAAGGAGATCCTCAGGGAGATCGACAAACGTGTGCATTTCCTGCTTGATATCGGCATCGACTACCTCAACCTGAACCGCCCAGCGGCCTCCCTCTCCGGCGGTGAGGCCCAGCGCATCCGACTGGCCACCCAGATCGGGTCGCAGCTCACCGGCGTGCTTTATATCTTGGATGAACCCAGCATCGGACTCCACCAACGCGACAACCACCGACTGATCGAGTCGCTCAAGGAACTGCGCGACATCGGAAATTCCGTCATCGTAGTGGAACACGACAAGGACACCATGCTCAACGCCGATTATCTAGTCGACATCGGCCCCGGCGCAGGCCGTCACGGCGGCGAAGTAGTGTTTGCAGGCACTCCGGAAGAGGCCATGCAAGGGCACTCCATCACTTGCGATTACCTGAGTGGCCGCCGAAATATCGATTTACCGATATACCGACGGCCGCCCCGAGATGGCCAATTCCTGGTCATCAACGGCGCCACCGGCCACAACCTGAAAAACGTCACTTTTAAGTTGCCATTAGGCGTAATGACTTGCATCACCGGTGTTTCCGGATCTGGAAAATCCACCCTGATCAACGAGACCCTCACCCCTATCCTCACCAAGAAGTTCTACCGCTCGGTGAAGGAACCGCTCCACTACGAGAGCATTGAGGGAATGAACCTCATCGACAAGATCATCCAGATCGACCAGGCTCCCATCGGACGTACGCCACGCAGCAACCCCGCCACCTACACCAAGGTGTTCGACGACATCCGAAAGCTCTACGGCGAGCTGCCCGAGGCCAAGATCCGCAACTACAAGGCCGGTCGCTTCTCGTTTAACGTGAAGGGCGGTCGCTGCGAGGCCTGCAAGGGTGCCGGCGTGAAGCTCATCGAGATGAACTTCCTCCCCGACGTGTCAGTGGTGTGCGAGGAATGCCAAGGCAAGCGTTACAACCGTGAGACCCTGGAGGTGCGTTACAAAGGCAAGTCGATCAACGATGTGCTCAACATGACCATCAACGAGGCAGTGACGTTCTTTGAAAACATCCCTTCGATCATCCAGAAGATCAAGACCTTGCAAGATGTCGGGTTGGGGTATCTCACCCTGGGTCAGGCTTCCACCACCATCTCAGGCGGCGAGGCACAACGCGTGAAACTAGCTACCGAGTTGGCCAAGCGCGACACCGGAAAGACCCTGTATGTATTGGACGAACCCACCACTGGACTGCATTTCGAAGACATCAAGGTGCTGATGAACGTGCTGAACAAACTCGTCGACAAAGGCAACACCGTGGTCATCATCGAGCACAACATGGATGTGATCAAGTTGGCCGACTGGGTCATCGACATGGGGCCTGAAGGCGGCGACCGCGGCGGCTACATCGTTTGCGAAGGCACCCCTGAGCAAGTGGCACAGTGCCCCGAAAGCTATACGGGACAATATCTCAAAGAAGTTTTTTGATTCCCTGAATTAAAAAAACAGGCTGCAAAATTGCAGCTTTATTACTTTTTTATTATCTTTGTGGTCTGATTATCAATCATTAAACAAACTAAATAAAAAAGTCATGATGAAAAAAACATTACTCCGATTGCTATTGTTCACGGTGATGCTTGTGCCGTGGACGATAAAGGCACAACAAGCTCCTACCAATCTGACCGTTTCAAACATCACTTCCAGCACGGCTACCCTAAACTGGACCGGCTCTGCCGACAACTACGATGTACGATTTGGACTTTATCCCACAAGCAGCACCTCGCAAGAATGGCTTTCTTACAATTTATCGTATAAGGGTGCCTATGGATCAAGCACTGCTTCCGTCAGAACTCGTGGAGTCAAGTATGTTACAGAACAAATCACCGGCAACGTCCTGACCAAAGTTAGATTCTATGATCGCGTGAATAACAATACGGGTGGTTATGTTACCATCAATGTTTACTCTGGTGGCGACAATGCCCCCGAAACGCTTCTCTACACTGAGACGGTGTACCCCACTACCACGGGTTTGCTGACATTTACCCTTAACACGCCTGTATATCTTGTCAGTGGAGAAAACCTGTGGATTACACTAACTGAATATGGTACTTACACCCTTTACTATGGTGAAAATTGTACCGACAGCAACAACAGATGGCAACTCGTCAACAACCAATGGCAGATCTGGACGACTGGTCAAACCAATAATTTTGGTTGGATTATCGATGGCTACATGGAAACCGTGAGTTATGATGCCGTGAGTTGGACAACAGGTTCCAGCACTGCAACCACCTACCCTTTGACCGACTTATCCGACGAAACAACATACGTGGCTCAAGTTCGCTCCAATTCAAGCAAAGGCGTAAGCGGATGGACAACGACGAATTTCACCACTGCTCCTTGCACGATGCCATCCGCTTTGGCAGCATCCAATATCACTTCAAGCACTGCCACGTTGAATTGGACGGGCACCTCAAGCGGTTACGATGTCAGGTATGGTCTGTATCCGACAAGCAGCACCACCATAGGATGGTTAACCTACAATGTCACACAATCTGGTAGTGTTTATGGATCTTCAACTGAAAGCACTAAGACAAGAGCCGTGAAGTACCCTGCCTCACAAATCACAGGCAACCTCCTGACCAAAATCGAGTTTTATGAGGTACTCAGTTACAACACCGGTGGCTACACCATCTTCAGCATCTATAGCGGTGGTGAAAACGCCCCTGGCACGTTGCTCTACACCGAAGAATTCTCTCCCACAGTTAGCGGTTTGCAAACCGTTACACTGGCTAAACCTGTGAATATTGTTGAAGGGGAAAATCTGTGGATTACGATGACCGAATATGGCAAATATACCTTGGGAGTGGGCGAATGTACAGAAGACGACAATCGCTGGTATTTGTCAGGTAATGTTTGGGGGCCTTGGACAACGGGCCAAAACAACAATTTGGGTTGGATCATCAACGGTCTCATGGAAACAATGGATTACGATGCTGTAACTTGGACCACGGGGTCTTGCACGGAAAGCACCTATTCACTGACTGGATTAACCGAGGAGACACATTACTTGGCTCAAGTCCGCTCAAATTGCGGTGCAGGAAACGGAACCAGTGAATGGAATACCACTGATTTCGAGACCACGGCTCCATGCGCGGAGCCCTACAATCTTGAAGTGAGCGACATCACTCCTGAAAGCGCCACATTAAGTTGGGAGGGCCTCGCCGCACAATACGATGTCAGATATGGTCTTTATGAAGACGGCATTTTGGATCAGGATTGGCTCACTTACAATGTAACGCCGTCTTCAAACTATGGCTCGACAACCGTATATACCAGAACCCGCGGTGTAATGTATCCAGCTAGCCAAGTCACCGGCAATGTATTGACCAAAATTGAGTTTTATGACAACCTGACTTACAACACCGGTGGCAACATTATCATTAGAGTATACTCTGGCGGCGAGAATGCCCCCGGTACCTTGCTTTACACCGAAACTGTTGTTCCCGTTACCGGCTTACAAACGGTTACGCTCGCCGAACCTGTGTCTATTACCAGCGGTAAGAACCTGTGGATCACTTTCACTGAAACAGGCACTTACACCCTCTTCTGCGGTACATGTACCGACGACAACAACAGATGGTATCTTAACGGTAGCACATGGGGTCCCTGGGCAACAGGCCAGAATAACGATTTGGGTTGGATCATCAATGCCTATATGGAGAATGTGAATTTGGAAAACATCAGTTGGGCAACAACCTCTTGCACCACAACCACATGCCCAATGACAGGACTGGATCCCAATTCGTATTACATTGCCCAGGTTCACTCGAATTGCGGTGCCGAAGGCAAGAGCGATTGGGTCAGCACCTATTTCACCACCGATGCGGGGCTCCATTTCATTACCGACGGAAACTGGAACGATGGTAACAACTGGTATCTTGGCGTAGTTCCTCCCGATGGCAGCAACGTCGTCATCAAAGCCAATGCCGTCATTCCCGCCAACTATGACGCCATCGCTGATGTCATCACACTCGACGGCGGCTCCATCACCATCAAGGACGGTGGTCAGCTGCATAGCAATAACAACGTTCAGGCCACGGTTGAAAAAGACATCACAGGCTATTCGGGTGACGACGACCACTATTATTTCATCGCCAATCCGTTGAACTCCAATGTCAATCCTGCAACCAGCGGCATCGCCTCGGGTGCTTACGACCTCTACAGCTTCGATGGAACCATGCAAAGTGAAGAATGGAGAAACTACGAAGCAAGCACCTTCAATATGACAGCAGGCATCGGATATCTTTATGCCAATGTCGATGACATCACCTTGCACTTTACAGGAACAGTGCGCAAACAATACACCAATTTATACTATAATGGCACCACGCTCAATTACGATGCTACTACGCCTTTTGGAACATGGAATCTCGTGGGCAACATGTTCCCGCACAACGCATATGTTTATTTAGGAACCATTGAAGGCAGCAACGTCGTTTATGCTACTGAAATGTACTATTACAAGATGAACGACGACGGCGACGAGATTGTGACCACCAACGGAAACGAGATGGTTAAGCCTTGCGAAGGTATTTTCGTCCAATCTTCCGCTGCAGACCAATATGCATTTTTCTCAGCAGCAAAACACACTGTCAGCTCCAAAGGCTTGGATATGAGCCTCACCACAAACGGCAAACTCGTCGACCGCGCCATACTGAGTTTCGACGAATGCAACGGCCTCGAGAAGTTCCAGCTCAACCCGAATCATACCAAGGTCTTTGTTCCCGTTGACGGTAAAGACTATGCGGTAACCCACGCCGAAGAACAAGGCGAAATGCCCGTAAACTTCAAAGCTGCCGAGAGCGGAACCTACACCCTCAGCTTCAACACTGAGAATGTTGAGTTCGGCTATCTGCATCTTATCGATAATTTGACTGGCAACGACGTCGACCTGCTCGCCAACCCGAGCTACACCTTCGAGGCCAATGCAAACGACTACGCCAGCAGATTCAAACTGATGTTCAGCACCAATGGCAACGACGAGATCAATGCCAGCGAACAGTTCGCCTTCATCAACAACGGTGAAATCATCCTCAACGGCATCAACGGTAGCACCACCGTCCAGCTGTTCGATGTCACCGGACGCATGATCAGCAGCACCAACGGCGCCAACCGTATCTCCACCGAGAACATGGCCGCCGGCGTCTACATGTTACGTTTGGCCAATGGAAACAATGTGAAAACACAAAAAATCGTCATAAAATGAAAAAACTAGCATTAACATTCACAATCGTTCTCGGTCTGAGCCTCTGCTCGTTTGCCCAAGGCGGCGGTCTCTTCGGTTACGGCGAGACCCCCGAGGAGGAATCCGTTGGCATGACATGGTATGGCTTCTACCAGGATCAAGAGGTTGACAACACTCTCTTCGGCCTCCTGCGCAGCACCACCCCCGGCCTGCCCGACCATGGCCTGACCACCAACGAAGACGCTC
This sequence comes from Bacteroidales bacterium, assembly GCA_017394865.1. Taxonomy (GTDB): domain Bacteria; phylum Bacteroidota; class Bacteroidia; order Bacteroidales; family F082; genus Limimorpha. The sequence goes on along the minus strand of JAFPWT010000011.1, from coordinate 182,386 downwards.
CGCTCGCTGGTGGCGTCCTCATGCTCATCGGTCTTGGAGCAGCCTATGCTGTCGCCAAACGCCGTAAGGAATAAACGAAAAACCGAAAACGGAAAATGGAGCTTTTCTTTCCGCTTTCCGTTTTCCACTCTCCACAAAATAACAGAGCCGCAGGAATTCCTGCGGCTCTGTTATTTTAACGTAGCTTGATCACCTGACCCGGCTTGAGTTTCTCTCCCTCCTCTAGGTCGTTTCGGCTGATGATCTTATCGGGCCGCACAGCGAAACGCAACGCAATGTCGCGAACACTTTCGCCACCGACAGCGGTATAACGCTTCGTGTCGCTGTTGCGCTTGTGCAGCTTCTCCAGATAAACCACATCGCCACAGTGGAACACCACCTCTTCAGGACGTGTGATCAGATTATATTCGCAAAGCCTTTTCTGCTTGATACCAAACTCCTTGGCGATACTTTCAGGCGTCTCCCCTTCCTTGGCATACACAAAACGAACGCCGTTGTTCTCATATAGGAAACGCTTGTCGGCCGTCATGTCGACCAACTCGAACGACGAGCGATCCTTAGGCGAATAGGCCAACTCCAATTCCGTCGATCCTTTGATGGGCGTACCGCTCTCTTCCTTCATCCGCTTTTTAAGTTCTTTCTCAGTGATGAGGCCCATGGCCAACTGGTCGTACAAATACAACTTGTTCATGTTGATGCGGTTGATCAGCGCAGTGGCATAGGTGGGACTGGTGGCGTAACCGGCTGCCTTCAGCCCCTTGGCCCAGCCTTCGTAGTCCATGATGTCGAGCTTGAACAAATCGGCATACCGCGACCGGCCGGTCAAAAATTCCGAATGATCGCGAAACGAGTCCTCCACCTTCTTGTATTTGCGGAAGCACTCATCCTTCTCATCGTCGTCCATGGTGTAGGTATCTCCTGTCCAACCTTTGTGGCATTTGATTCCAAAATGGTTTTTCGCCTCACGCGCCAATCTGCTGTTGCCTGCCCCCGACTCAAGGATACCCTGGGCCAACGTGATGGAAGCCGGTATCTTATGATTCCGCATCTCCTTCATGGCAATATCCTTATACGTTTCAATATACTCTTCCACAGTGATTTTCTGCGCCATCAGCGCGACGGGAAGGAACAATAAAAACAAGATGAAATGACGTTTCATTGAGCAAGGATTGAGAGTGTAAAGATACAAAACTTTTCATAAATAGTCAGCCGTATGCAATTTTTTCCTATTTTTGTAAGTTTTTGGAGAAGCACATGGACACAACACTCGTCTTCAGTTATTTCAAAGACCTTTCCGAGACGCAGAAAGATCAATACAGCCAGTTGAAAGACTTGTATCTCGACTGGAACAGCAAGATCAATGTCATCTCGCGCAAGGACATGGAGCATTTCTACGAGCATCATGTGCTGCATTCGCTGGCCATCGCCAAATACTTCGACATCCTCCCCGGCATGAAGGTGATGGACCTCGGTACAGGCGGCGGCTTCCCCGGAATCCCGCTGGCCATTATGTTTCCCGAGGCCGAGTTTTACCTCATCGACGGCACCGGCAAAAAGATCAACGTGGTCAACGCCGTGAAAGACGCCATCGGGCTGAAAAACGTGGTGGCCGAGCACAAACGCGCCGAGGATGTCAAGGAGAAGTTCGACATCGTCACCGGCCGCGCCGTGATGACCCTGCCCGAGATCGCCAACCTGGCAGGCAACAAACTCCGCATCCGCGGCGACGAAGAAGCCGGAGGCATCCTCTACCTTAAAGGCGGCGACCTCAGAGAAGAGTTCAAGGCCATCTCCAAATATTGGCATTACAAGAAAACCCCTGTTTCAAAATACTTCAAGGAAGAATACTTCGAAGAGAAATATGTTATACATTTATATTAAATAATCCAATGAAAAAACTAGTATTTACATTCATCGCAACATTGGCCATGAGCATTGCCGTCACTGCACAGCAAGCCATGCCGACGCCTTTGGACCCTAACGTCAGAAAAGGCAAGCTTGACAACGGAATCACCTATTTGATCCGTCACAACGAGAAACCCGCCCAACGCGCCAACTTCTACATTGCGCAGAAAGTCGGTTCCATCCTCGAAGAGGAGAACCAACGTGGCCTTGCCCACTTCCTGGAGCACATGGCCTTCAACGGCTTGGAGCACTTCCCCAAGAAGACCATGCTCGACTACATGGAGCGCAACGGCGTGAAGTTCGGTACCAACGTGAATGCCTGGACCAGCTTCGAGCAGACCGTCTACATGCTCAACAACATCCCCACCACCAACCCCGGCCTCATCGATTCGTGTATGCTCGTGCTGCACGACTGGTCGAGCTTCATCTCCCTGGAAGACGACGAGATCGAGAGCGAGCGTGGCGTCATCCTCGAAGAGATGCGTCAGGGACAAGGCGCCCAGATGCGTATCTACGACAAGATCCTACCTGAGATTTATCCCAACAGCCCCTATGGCGTCCCCATGCCCATCATCGGCACCGAAGAAGTCGTAGCCCACTTCGACCACCAGTTCCTCCGAGACTACTACCACAAATGGTACCGTCCCGATCTCCAAGGCATCATCATCATCGGCGACATCGACGTCGACAAGATCGAAGCTCGCCTGAAAGAGATGTTCTCCGACATCAAGGCCCCGGTGAATCCCGCCGAGCGCGTCTACTTCCCCGTAGCCGACAACGAGGAGCCCATCGTGACCATCGCCACCGATGTGGAGGAGACCAACTACAGCATCTCCATTTGCTATAAACACGACATCACCCCCATGGAGGAACGCGGCGACATCACTTACTGGGTCGGCACTCTCGTCGAAGATCTGATCGGTGAGATGTTCAACAACCGCATGGAAGAGCTCACCCAGAAGCCCAACCCGCCGTTCATCTACGGCTACGGCTACTACGGCACCTTCCTGATCTCTGACACTAAGGACGCTTGGACCACCGCCACCGTCGCAAAGGACAAAGACGGCATCGACGAAGCCCTTACCGCCCTCGTCAACGAAAGCAACCGCATGAAACAGTTCGGCTTCACCGACTCGGAATATGAGCGCGCCAAGGCCGACCTGCTCCGCCGCTATGAGACCCAGTATGAGGAACGCAACAAACAGGAGACGGGACGTTACTTCAACCCCATGCTCGCCCACTTCCTCACCAACGAGCCGCTGATGGGCATCGAGACCGAATATGCCCTCGTCCAGCAGATCCTTCCCGCCCTGCCGCTGGAAGCCATCAACGCCTATGCCCATGAGATGGTCACCGACAACAACATCGTGATCGTGCTCACCGGCCCGCAGAAAGAAGGCGAAGTCCTGCCCAACAAAGCCGAGTTGCTGGAACTCTTCAACAAAGCCAACAAGATGGAAGTCGAAGCCTACCAGGAGACCGTCTCCGACGAGCCCTTACTGTCAGAGCTTCCCAAACCCGGCAAGATCGTCAAGACCGAGCTGATCAACGAGTTCGACGCCACAATGCTCACCATGAAGAACGGCGTGAAGGTCATCTATAAAGCCACCGACTTCAAAGACGACGAAATCCTGATGGTCGCTTACAGCTTTGGCGGCATGTCCGTCATGGACGAAAGCAACCCCTGCACTCTCCAGGAAATCAACTCCCTGATGACACTGGGCGGCGTGGGTAACTTCAGCGCCGTCGACCTCCCGAAGGTCCTCGCTGGAAAACGCGTCAGAGTGAACCCCACCATCGCCAACGTCACCGAAAACATCGACGGCAACTGCTCCGTCAAAGACTTGGAGACCATGCTGCAGCTCACCTATTTATACTTCACCAACATGCGTAGCGATGAAGAGGCCTTCCAGTCGTACATCACCCGCACCAAGGCCATGCTCGCCAACGTGGAGTCCGACCCGATGACCGCCTTCAGCGACAGCTTGATCAAGGTACTCTACAACGACCACCCGCTCGTCAAACGTATGAAAGCTGAGGATTACGACAAGATCGACTACGGCAAGGCCATGAAGATGGCTGCCCAGCGCTATGCCGACCCGAACAACTTCGTGTTCATCTTCGTGGGCAACATCCCCGAGAACTTCGAGACCCTGGTAACCCAGTACCTCGGCGGCATGAAAGCCTCCAAGAACAAAGAGACCTGGCGCGACAACGGCCGCAGCTTCCCCAAGACCAACCACATCTGCAACTACGAGAAAGCCATGGAAAACCCCAAGGCTACCTGCTATATGTTCTGGAACGGCGACATGGAGTACAATGCCACTAACCTCATGCGTATGGAGCTCCTGTCGGACATCCTCGACATCGTCTATACCGAGAAGATCCGTGAAGACGAAGGCGGCACCTACGGCGTAGGCACCAGCGGGACGATCCAGAAGTATCCTGAAGGACAATTCCTGCTGATGATCGGCTTCGAGACCAACAAAGAAATGTACGCCAAGCTGATGGGCATCGCCAAGACCGAGCTGCAGCGCATCGCCGACGAGGGACCGCGTCCGCAGGATCTCCAAAAGGTGAAAGAGTACAAGCTCAAGAAACACGCCGAAGACCTTGAGAACAACCGCTACTGGTTGAACAGCATCCAGGCCAATTTCCGCGACGGCATCAACCTGGTTGATGGTTACGACGAACTCGTCAACAGCGTCACCGCCGACGACATCGCCAACCTGGTCAAGGTCATCCTGAAAGGCTACCACAAAGAAGTGGTACAGCTCCCGAAATAAACGGAATTAAATTTTAAACTTTATAAAATAATGACACAAAAAACCACATTGAGAGACAATGCCGCCATGCGGTGGATTGCCTTGCTGCTCTTGGCTTTAGCCATGTTCTGCAGCTACATTTTCATGGACATCCTGTCCCCCATTAAGGACCTGATGCAGACCACTCGTGGCTGGGACAGCTTTGCTTTCGGCACCATGCAGGGTTCCGAAACCTTCTTGAACGTCTTCGTGTTCTTCCTCATCTTTGCTGGCATCATCCTCGACAAAATGGGGGTACGTTTCACCGCCGTACTATCAGGCGCTGTAATGCTCGTTGGCGGATTGATCAAATACTACGCTGTAACTGAATCTTTCGCCGATTCTGGGCTTGCGGTTTGGTTCACCAACAACCTCAGATACATCCCGGGCTTTGACGAACTGGGCGTGGCTCCTTTCTACGGGGAATACTGGAATGTAATGATCGATGGTGCTGAAAAAACCATCAACTCGGTCAAGTTTGATGCAAATACGATGGAATTCATCTCGGTGAGTTCTGTCATGCCCGCCTCCGCCAAACTTGCTGCTCTTGGATTCATGATCTTCGGATGCGGCACTGAGATGGCTGGTATCACCGTGAGCCGTGGTATTGTCAAATGGTTCAAGGGGCGCGACACCGCTCTGGCTATGGGTTCCGAAATGGCACTGGCTCGTCTCGGTGTAGCCACCTGCATGATCTTCTCCCCCTACTTTGCCAACCTTGGCGAGAAACCCAACGTCAGCCGTTCTGTAGCTTTCGGCGTGGTGCTACTCTGCATCGCACTTATCATGTTCATTGTTTACTTCTTCATGGATAAGAAACTCGATGCCCAAACTGGCGAAGCCGAAGAAAAAGACGATCCCTTCAAGATTTCCGACATCGGCAAGATCCTGTCGAGTCTTGGCTTCTGGCTCGTGGCTCTGCTCTGCGTGCTCTACTACAGCGCCATCTTCCCCTTCCAGAAGTATGCCACCAACATGCTTCAGTGCAACCTCACCCTTAATCCCCATGACGGTTTCTGGGCCAGTAACACGGCAACCATCATACAATACATCATCATGCTGGTGGTAGCCGCTTGTTCGTTCACCAGCAACTTCTCGAAAAACAAAGGAATAAAGTACGGTCTGATGGGAGTTGCCGTAGTGGCACTTGTGGTTTACTGCTGGATGGGGTTCATGATCGGAACTCCCGGCTCCATCTTTGCCGTATTCCCACTGCTGGCTGTAGCCATCACACCCATCCTTGGCAACTACGTCGACCATAAGGGAAAGGCGGCCTCCATGTTGATAATTGGTTCCTTATTGCTCATCTTATGCCACCTCACCTTCGCTTTCATTTTGCCCCAATTCAAGGGCAATGCCGTTGGCGGTGTCATCATCGCTTATGCGACCATCCTAGTGCTTGGCGCTTCGTTCTCATTGGTTCCTGCCGCTTTGTGGCCCAGCGTGCCAAAGCTGGTTGACGAAAAAATTATCGGATCAGCCTACGCACTAATCTTCTGGATCCAGAACATCGGATTGTGGCTCTTCCCACTGCTCTACGGGAAAATTCTTGAAAACACCAATCCCCCAGGAACATCTCCCACTGAACTTAGCCACACAATTCCGCTCGCCATGTTTGCATGCCTCGGTGCAGCAGCCCTTGTGTTGGGTATCGTGCTGAAAGCCGTTGATAAGAAGAGACATCTCGGACTGGAAGAGCCGAATATCAAATAAGGTTACCCTCTAACCTCTATATCAACCCGTTCCAAAGGAATTTTTCTGACGGAACGGGTTGATTTTTTTATTTTTATTTATTTTTGTAGGGAAAAAAATGATTTCAGCCATGAAAAGGATCATCCTTTTATTTGCAGGTATCTTTGCCATCACGGCACTTCAGGCCCAGTGGAGCAACGACCCTAACAACAATACGTTCATCGCCAACTGCGCCACTGGCGCCGGTGAGGTTCTCGTTTCGACCGATCCCGTTTCGGGCGATACCTACGTACAGTGGCTCTATGGCGCCGACAACGGTTGGTCGCCTTGGGTACAGCGGCTTAACGACGAAGGCGTGCCACAGTGGCCTGCCGACGGCATCCATATCACCACGCCCAATTTTGCCACCTGGTCGCCAGGCTATGCCTTGGCCGCCGTCGAAGACGGCGTGGTGAGCATGTTCCGCACCGCCGACGCTCATCACTGGGTGGTCAAGATCAACAACGACGGGTCCTTACCATGGGGTGAACATGGCATCGTGCTTTTCAATGGCGAGGGCGGAGGCCGCTCCGAGATGATCGCAGGCGATGATGGCGGGGTGTGGGCCTTGGGCACCGACATGGACAGCACCTTCCTGCAATATATCAACGCCAACGGCACACTACGAAATTACGTCACCATCAACGACCCCTCGAAGAAATGCTCCAACGGCGTGTTGATACCCACCTACAACGGCGTTTTCGTGGTCTACTCCAAACATACCATCCAAGGTTACACCACTTACAACAAGGCAATCTACGTCGCAGGATACAACAAAGACGGAGAACAGATCTTCCCTGAGACACTGCTGTTCGGACAACAATCCGTGGGTGCCAGCTACATCCACTATGCCATTTCCGACGGCAATGGAGGTGGTTACGTGTTTCAATGGCACAACAACATCGGCGGCGCCTACAACACCTACGTCACCCATTTCAACGCCAATGGAGCGCCAACCATCCTTGACCTCAACGGCGTTGCCGTACACAGCACCGACCCCAGCCATTTCTACACCAACGCCTATGCCACCGTCGACCCGGCAAGCCACGATCTCATCATCGCCTTCCGCCAAACCGACAGCGACACACAGACACAGGACATGGTGCTGATGAACCGCATCACCCCGGACGGCGAGAAATTCTGGGAAGACGGACTTCCCGTGACCGCTGATGTCGGCGACTACTCCGACATCCTGACCGAGGCCTTTGAATATGGCGAAGGCTATGCCGTGATCTACACCGACGGGCAAAACACCGTCAATGCAGCTGGTTACGACATGTATGGAGGCCCCCTATGGAACACCACCATGAGCACCACACGCTACACCAAATCAATCAGCTTAAACAGCACTGGCTTCCTTCGTGGGCAAAACATCGTAGCATGGGTGAACACACAAAATGGCGGCGTCTACGGCCAGAACATTGGCTGGGACGGCACCATGGGCGAAGTCACGCCTCCCACCCCACCAGTGCCATGCTACCCGCCAACCAACCTCCAAGGAGAATATATCTATACCAACGAGATGTTCGGCGCCACGATCTCCTGGGATGCTCCAGAGATCACCCCAATCCACTACAACCTTTACCGCGAAGACTATAAAGAAGTCATCGAGATCGATCCAGAATACACCTCCTACTTCGAAGCCTTGGAGCCCGGCGACTATGTCTACAAGCTCACCGCCGTCTACGACGACTGCGAATCGAACTATGCACTGACCGAGAGCGGTGACGACTACCTGCTCATCACCGTGACAGCCGTTCCCGAAAACGTCGACGAAGAAATCGTCACCGTCACCAAGATCTATACCTTGAATGGTCAAATGATTCGCAACGCCAATCTTGAAGCATTGAGCCCCGGCGTTTACCTCATTCATGGCTTGACCTCCACCGGAAAACTAATCATCAAGAAAATAGTAATTCAATAAATACAGTAACCATGAAAAGATTATTTTTACTCTTCACAACCTTGATTGCTTTTACAGCGCTTCAAGCCCAGTGGGTTAACAACGCTGCCAGCAACACCTTCCTCGCCAACACCTCGGCCGATGCGTGTGAGGTCTACCTCGGCACCGACCCAGTGTCGGGCGACATTTACGTACAATGGTCACAGTTCGTCAGCTCAGGCGGATGGGGTATGAAGGTACAGCGTCTCAACTCCGAGGGCGTTCCACAGTGGTCAGCCGACGGCCTGACGCCTTGCGCTCAGCACACCATGGCATCATGGTCGCAAGGCTTTGCCATGGCCGTAACAACCGACAACGCAGTGGTAAGCTGTTTCTCCAATGAAAACGGACAAAGCATAGCCGTAAAGATTAACGCCGACGGCACCTTCGCCTGGGGCAATGCTGGCATCACGCTCTTCGGTGGCATGGGTGGATCACGCACCGAGCTCCTTGCCGGCGAAGACGGCGGCGTATGGGCGATGGCAACCGACCTAACCAATACCTATCTTTGCTATATCGAAGCCAACGGCACCACCAATCCCACCATCACCATCAGCGATTCAGATGGGAAAATGTGCACATTTGGACTAATGGTGCCGGCACCCAACGGAAACGTTTTCGTCGTCTACGAAAAAGAGCAGTGGGCCACTAGTTATTTTTATGAGAAAGACGTCCGCGTAGTGGGCTACAGTAAAGACGGTACGCAGATTTCCGATGACATCCAGCTCATGGCGCCCGTGATCATTCCTGGAAGTTACATCCATCATGTAGTACCCGACGGTTTCGGCGGCGGCTACGTCTACATATGGCATGCTGGTGGTACGGGAGGCACCCACAACACCTACGTCTTCCACTTCGACCAGTTCGGAGCCAACACCATCAACGATCCCAACGGTATTCCCGTGCACTCCATCGATCCTGATAACCTCTATCTGGATGCCTACGCCACCCTCGATCCCGTGACGCACGACCTCATCATTGCCTACCAACAAACCGATTCCTATTCGCAATCCGAGTCAAGAGTCTACGTCAACCGCTTCAACACCATCGGCGACAGGCTGTGGGGCGAAGGCCGCCTGGCAGCCGAATACCTCGGCGGAAACCACTACTCCAACGTCCTGGTCGATGCCTTTGAATACGGTGGCGGATTCTGCGTTATCTTCGGCGAAGGCGACGGTAACAACGAAATCGTAAAAGCCGTAGGTATGGATGACAAAGCAAACCAGACCTGGGCCACCACCATGAGCTCCACCAGCTATCCCCGATACATGTGCGAGAACACGACAGGTTTCCGCGAAGGTCAAAACGTCATCGCATGGGTCAATGCAACTGGTTCTGTCACTGGAGGCTCTGGCGGCCTCTACGGTCAAAACATCGGCTGGGATGGCACCATGGGCGACATCACGCCTCCTACCCCTCCCGTGCCATGCGATCCACCCACTGACTTTTATGGGTTTTATTCTTTTGACAGTCAATGCCATTGGTACGGAGTAGAACTATATTGGACTGCCCCTGAGACCACCCCGCTCCACTACAACCTCTATCGCGAAGGCTTCAAAGATGTCATCGAAATTGACCCTGAATACACTTCCTACATCGAAGAACTTGGTGCTGGAGATTACATCTACAAACTCACTGCCGTCTACGACGACTGCGAGTCAGACTACGCCCTCACCGAGACAGGCGACAACTACGTTTTCATCACCGTGACCGGAGTACCCGAGAACACGGACGAGGAGATCGTCACCGTCACAAAGATCTACACTTTGAGCGGCCAGATGATCCGGAATGCCGACCTCGAAGAATTGAGCAAAGGTGTTTACATCGTCCAAGGCCTGACCAGAGACGGCAGGCTCGTCACTCAGAAGAAGATGGTGGATTGATTTCGATTCCCGATAAGAACATGTAGAGACGCCATAAAATGGCGTCTCTACGTTTTTTTATAGCTTACGCAAATATAAATCTCCTTCAATATAAAGAGCATCCAAATCAGCAATATAGGCAATGGAGATATATTCTGGAATATCGGCGCACTCCCATTGGTCAACAAGTAATTTTCCGCTTTCGTCATAGGCTGTTTTCGCGTAACCCCATCCTTCCTTATTAAGCCATTTTTCTACAACAAAGCCTACCAAACCGTGATCTCTGCCATAAGGATCCTCCGCAAATAATTTAATAAAGCCCTGTTTTTCTTCCAGTTGTTCTTCAAACAGATATTTTTCTCCACTCCAGGCACTGATCAGTTCAACACTTAAGACGTAACACTCGGACAAACGCTCTGTTTCGCGCCAGTTCTCCTCACTCCCATCATAGTTATAGTATTGATGTCCATTGATATTTGACCAAAAAATCTTTGCTGTGCAGCCATCACTCGACACAAAAACCGCTTTATTGCCAACATTCTGAGGAGTGAGTTGGTTCATCGTAAAGGTCTTCTTCTCCACTTTTGACTTAGGGAGCAGCCACGAGTAGTATTCACCCGTGTCATCACCTTCATATTTATAGTTATCGGCATCATTTTCCACAATCCTGTTAATTGGGTCGTTTGAGTCGCAGATTAATTGTCCTTTCTTGTATTCAAAATAGCCAGCATTAAAGTCCTCTGTTGCATAATAAGCGGTAAGTGGCCCGACCACAGGGGCTTGCTCTTGTATCGAGGGCTTCTCAACAACGGGTGTATCTTTCGCCTCGCTGGGTTTTTCATTTGAATTATTGACGCATGACGCCATTGCTAGGATTAGAACGGCTGTCATTAACAATGTTTGTTTTCTCAGTTTCATTTCTCAGTTGATTTTTAATTAGTAGACTTGGGTTTATTCGTAGTGTCTGATTCTCACTTCAATCCCATCAGCTTCCAGTTGTGATGGAATGCCACTTACATCCGTTTGGCTGTAGTGATATGGGAACAGCACTTTCGGCTTAACCATTCGTGCCGCGTTGATAAGCTGATCGGTGGTCATGGTATATGGCTGGTTGCACGGGAGAAAAGCGATGTCGATGTCTTTCAACCCAGCCATTTCGGGGATGTCTTCGGTGTCGGCGGCGATGTAGATTCTCAGACCATCGAGGGTAAGGATGAAACCGTTATCTCTTCCTTTCGGATGGAACTGTTGATGTCCCTCGGTGGTGTTGTATGCGGGAACGGCTTCAACGGTAAAGTCATCTGCCAACTGAAGCACATCGCCGTTAGCCATCACCGTGCCATAACCGAGGATATCAGCGCATGATTGGTTTGTGATAAGCTGTGTGTTGTCGCCGGAGAGGGTTCTGATAGCCGTGGTATCAAGATGGTCAAAATGCTCATGGGTAACGAGAATAATGTCAGCCTTAGGCATGGAAGCGTAGTCTATGGTTTTCTCGCCCAATTTCGTCACCGGGTCAATCTGAATCTCCTTGCCGTCATATTCTATGCGCATCGATGAATGTACCAGAGCATGAATCTGGACGGTCTTCCCGTTTTTCGTGGTGAAGCTATCAATCTCGTATGTGGCATAGGCGGTCTCTATTGGCATCCCGGCTTCTTTCCATGCCATAATACCACCCACGAGATTCACGACCTTATAGCCTTCTTGAACAAGCATCCCAGCAGCGTTGGCAGAGCGTTTTCCACTCCTGCAATACACGGCAACTGTTTTATCGGCAGGTATGGTTGATTTCACTTTCTCCATGAAGCCTTCCTCCTTGACATCGATATTGAGGGCGTTGGCAATATGACCTTCATTATACTCGTCGGCAGTCCTTACATCGAGCAATACGACATCGGGTTCTGTCAGTCGTGTGGCGAAAACGTTAGGGTCGGCATTGTCATAGGTTTGCTGGGAACATGCAGCCAATCCCAAGAGTGCTAATAGGCTGATGATTATTTTCTTCATATTGTTCATTGTTTGAGGCGGTAAAGATACAAAAATTTGATTATCTTTGCCACAGCATCACATCTCATTCAGACATGAATACAACAGCCCAACACTACATCGATAAACTTGGACTTGAGCCCCATCCCGAAGGTGGCTATTATCGTCAACTCTACGGCAACGATGCCTCAGGAAAGAAGGATGTTTCGACCATTTACTACATGCTGACCGCCAACGACAAATCAGCATTCCATCGCTTGCATGGCGTTATCGAGATTTGGTACTATCATGCCGGCGAACCCCTCAACCTTTATGTTATCGATGCAAATGGAAAGCTAGCCGTTCACAATCTATCGCCCGACGGAGAGATGCAGGTGGTGATTCAGCCCGAAGAGTGGTTTGCAGCTGAGATTCCTTCTAAAAACGGCTTTTGTTTGGTGGGGTGCGCTGTGGCTCCAGCTTTCACTTTCGAGAACTTTGAGCTTGCCGACAAAAACGAACTATCACGGAGATATCCTCAATATACCGAACTGATTGAGAGGTTAACATAAAAAAAGCCAACCGTATCAAGCAAGTACCCTTTTATAGGGACCACATACGGAATTGGCTTTTTCAATGTCTTGTGGGAACTGTTGGACTCGAACCAACGACCCCCGCCTTGTAAGGGCGATGCTCTGAACCAACTGAGCTAAGCTCCCTTTGAGGCGGCAAAGATAAGTATTTTTTTCAAATCGGTATACTTTTTGAGATTTATTATTATCTTTGCTTTCAAAATTTTGCATTTATGAAGAGAAACTTCTTGAAAAAAGCGAAACAGTACCTGCCACTGATCCTATTGGTGGGAGGCCTGCTCGCATGCACCTTTGCTTTCGGCGACGTAGGTAACAACAACCGCTACAGCTCCGACGGCGGTGGCGGTGACGGCGACTTCGACCTGGGCGCCCTGTTATGGCTCATCCACATCTGCTTTGAGCACCCATGGCTGCTGATCATCGTCATCCCAGTATGCATCGTGTATTTCATTATCAAGAGCAAGAAGAAAAAGAACGGCGAAAACGCCAACGTCATCAACCAACGGGTGCAGCAGCAAGTCCGCTCTGAAAGCACCTTCGACAATAGCGCCATGGTGGCCGCACAGCTTCAGGCCATCGACCCGGCTTTCTCGTCCGACAAGTTCATCGGCTTTGCCCGTGAGGTGTTCATGACCATCCAGGCCGCTTGGACCGCCAAGGACTGGAAGCCTATCCGTCCCTTCGAGAGCGAAGCACTCTTCAACCAGCATAAACAGCAACTCGACGAATACATCCGCCTGGGCAAGACCAACGTGGTTGAGAAGATTGCCATCCAACACTGCTCGCTGCATAGCTTCCAGCAAGACGGCGACAAAGAGGTGCTCACCGTATGGCTCAACGCCGTGATGCGCGACTACGTCATCGACGACGCCACCAAGAAAGTGCTCGAGAGCGATCCGAACCGCGACTGGTACATGCACTATGAGATGGTCTTCAACCGCAAGGCTGGCGTAAAGACCAACCCAGGCCAAAGAGGCAACGCCGTCACCAACTGCCCCAACTGCGGCGCACCCACCGAGATCACCTCTTCAGGACAGTGCCCCTACTGCGGCAGCGTAGTCACCAACGGCGAACACGACTGGGTCTTGACCGATATCCACTCTAGAAACTAAACAACAACAATTAAATAACTAAAAAAGTATTACTATGGGACTTATTAAACAGATTCTGGGCGCAGCTGGCGGTGCCATCGGCGGAACCCTGAAAGACCAGTGGTTAGATCTTATCAAATGCGACAACATGGACATGAACACCTTGATGGTGAAACAGACCACCAAGACAGGGCAGATCTCCAAAGGCAGCCGTATCATCGTAGCTCCCGGCCAGGCTGTCGTGATCTACGACAGCGGCTCCGTGCTCGATGCCTCCGCTGAAGAAGGCGTCTACACCTTCGACGAGTCGAGCTCACCCTCCTTCTTCGGAGGTCAGTTCGGACCCGTGTTCAAGGAAATGTGGCAGCGTTTCACCTATGGCGGCACCCCCGCCAAGGAACAGGCCATCTTCTTCTTTAACATCAAGGAGATCCTGGACAACAAGTTCGGGACAGCCACGCCGATCCCCTTCCAGGACTGGTCGCACGCCATCCCCAACCAGATGACAGGCTCGCTGAGTCCGATGGGCGTCAACGTCCGTTGCTATGGTAAATACACCTTCCGTATCGACGACATGGCCATATTCATGCGCATCCACGCCGGTACCGGCAACGTCATCAAGAAGACCGACATCACCGAGCAGATGCGTAGCGAGGTGATCGCCGCCTTCCAGAACGTGCTGAACGAGATGGGCAACAGCAAACACCGCGTGCCCGTGCTCGAGTTGCCCAGCAACACCGATGAGATCAAACAGGTGATGGACGAGAAGGTGTTCGACGAGCCCATCCGCGCCCGCGGTATCAAGCTGGTGAGCTTCACCGTGGAGTCCGTCTCGCTCGACGAAGCCAGCCAGGCCAAGATCGACCGTTACGAATTCAGCTCCAACTCGATGATGCAGCAAGGCAAGATCATCGATGTCATGGGCGATGCAGCCAACAACCCCGGAGGCGCTGGAGGTGCTTTCATGGGTCTTGGCATGATGAACGCTGGCACCGGCGGCATGACCGGCGGCGTGATGCAGAACGCCTGGAACAACCAAGGACAGGCTCCTCAGACCAACTACGATCCTTACAACCAAGGCGCTCCGCAGCAGGCCCCACAACAGCAAGGCGTCCCCTGCCCGAAATGCGG
Organism: Bacteroidales bacterium; assembly: GCA_017394865.1. Taxonomy (GTDB): domain Bacteria; phylum Bacteroidota; class Bacteroidia; order Bacteroidales; family F082; genus Limimorpha. The sequence goes on along the minus strand of JAFPWT010000011.1, from coordinate 167,359 downwards.
CACGCCCATCACCGGCAAGTTCTGCCCCAACTGCGGCACACCGGCCCCAGCCCCCAAGGCAGCCAAGAGATGCCCGAAGTGCGGCACCGAGACCACCGGTAAGTTCTGCCCTGAATGCGGCACACCCATCCCGGCCGACAACGGTCCAAAGAAATGCCCGAAATGCGGCACCGAAGTGACCGGCAAGTTCTGCCCTGAGTGCGGCACACCCGTAGCATAATAGAAATGGGGTTGCGCGATGGCGCAACCCCATTCTTGAGCGAATAACGGGGTTCGAACCCGCGACCCTCAGCTTGGGAAGCTGATGCTCTACCAACTGAGCTACATTCGCAATTCGATTGCAAAAATACAGAAAATATCTATGCCAATCACAGAAAGAGAAGAAAAAATCATCCGTCAGAGCTTCCAACCCAAATCGTGGAACGACATTAAAACCCACGACTCATGGTCGGTCTTCAAGATCATGGCCGAATTTGTCGACGGAATGGAGAAGATGTCAAAAATAGGACCGTGTGTGGCCATCTTCGGCTCTGCACGCACCAAACCGGGTGACAAATACTACCAGATGGCCGAGGATATCGCCCGCGGCATCACCCGACTGGGCTTCGGCGTGATCACTGGCGGCGGCCCCGGCATCATGGAAGCTGGCAACAAAGGCGCTCAAGAAGCAGGCGGAACCAGCGTCGGACTCGAGATCCTGCTGCCCTTCGAAGGCAAATGCAACGACTACGTGGACTTCGACAAGAACATCCGCTTCAACTACTTCTTCGTCCGCAAGAACATCTTCATGCGCTACGCCCAAGGCTATATCGCCATGCCTGGCGGCTTTGGCACCCTCGACGAGATGTCGGAAGCCCTCACCCTCATCCAGACCGAGAAACTATGCGACTTCCCCGTCGTGCTCGTCGGAAAAGACTACTGGCAAGGCCTCATCGACTGGTTCCGCAACACCATGCTCCCCGAGAGGATGATCAACGAAGAGGACTTCGACATCTTCCATGTGGTCGACACCGCCGACGAAGCCGTCAAGGTGATCGAGGACTTCTACCACCGCTTCAGCGTGAAACCCAACCTGGAACTCTGATGCAGATTCCCTTTCGTCTTTTGGATATCGAAGGAGACGGCTTCCATGTCATGATCAAAGGAAAGATCAACGGCATGGAAGCCAACTTCATTATCGACACCGGTGCCTCACGCTCCGTGTTCGACCCCACCGTCATCAGCCGCTTCGTCGAGAACCCACAATTTGAGAAGAAACCCGGCATCACCGCCGGCGTAGGCAGCAGCGACCTTGACGCCTCCACCTTCATCATCAACTCATTGGTATTCGGCGACATCGAAATCAAAGACTACGAAGCCGTCGCCCTCGACCTTGAAAACATCCACGAAACCTACCAAAAACTGGGACTTCCCGCCATCGACGGCATCATCGGCGGAGACCTCCTCTATCGGCTAAAAGCCACCATCAACTACCGTTTGAGAAAGATCCGGTTCACCAAACCACGATCCAGCTCCACGACCAACAAATAAACGCCTTTAGGCAACATCGACACCTCCAACACTGTCTCCTCCGCGTTGACAGATTTTTCCATTAGCTTACGGCCATACAGATCTGTAACCGTCACAGCTTTCATAGCATCATCTATTGCGATGACATGAATGATCGATGATGCCGGATTAGGGAAGATCTCTACCTTAAAATCATCCTCTATCTCAGATAATCCAATGTTATGGATGGAGATTTCGGCATTGAAAAGCTGCAAACCGCCAGCAAAGTTGCCCACCATAATCTCCAACTGGCTATCGTTATTGAAATCCGCTACCGCAGCCGCCGAACGCATTCCAAAACGAACCGGCAGGTCTTCACATAATTCCGACCAACGCTCAGGAACTTCACTAAACGCGACGTCTGCCTCAGCAGTGACGCCGTCAAACAAAAACACCTTCCCCGACTCAGAGCCAACTGCCAAAAGGGTTTCGTCACCATACTGGAACAACGTTGGAACGCTGTAGCCATAATAGGATGTAGTGTAATCACGAACGTCTACACCACCCCATTCATGAGTTATATAATCCCGTTTATAAAACGAAAGCTTCCCCGTGATATTCCCAACCACCAGATCGACCACACCATCTTGATCCACATCAAAAAAACAAGGTGCCGAAAAGGGCTTATCATAATGAAGGTAATCCCCATCGAGCAAGGTGCCATCGTGGGCGTAAAGCATAAGGCGCCCTTCGGCAGTGCCCACCAGTAGTTCCTGTTGGCCGTCACCGTCGAAGTCGCAACATGCCGGGACTAGGCCTGTGTGATCGCCGAAATCAAAAGAAACGTCTGTGATCTGGAATGCCGGAGCCGTCATCGATCCCACGTTTCGGAGCCATTTCAAACAAGGTTCATCCAAGGTACCCAATAGGATATCCTTGAGTCCATCGCCATCCCAATCCACCACCAGAGGATACGCCCCGTGGCCTAGATCGATCATCTCCTCCTGAAGAAACGACTTAGTATAAAGTTGGAAATCAGGATGCTCATTCGTCCCGTGATTCAGATAAAGCCACACGCTCTCCTTCCCTACCGAAGCCATCGGGTTGGGATCAAAGGGCGACACCAGCAGGTCGTCCACCCCATCGTTGTTGATATCGGTAAAATAGGGCACCGGCATCGAAGGCAGTTCCACCGGAGTAGAGGGCGGGAACTGTTCCGTTTGGCTGACCATCAACGCATTCGAGGCATCACCGCCATTCATTAATAAAGTCAGTCCCGGGTAATCCACATCAGCCAGAAGCAAGTCAAGCAGTCCATCGCCGTTCATGTCGCGCACGGTAACGGTCGCCCCGCGGTGTCGGAAGTCATTTTTATTCACCGTAAGTCCATAACCAAAGAGGCAAGTATCGAGGTACATCACGTTATCTTCCTCGCTCTCTGCCACACGGCCCCAGCACTGGTCAGTCCGTTCAAAGACTAGCGAATCCCTAACGCCGTAACGTTCCACGGAGAGGTTGACATGTTTCTCCAAAAAGACGCCCATGACGCCGAAGGTCAGGATGTCCAGATCGCCGTCGCCGTCGAGATCCATGATGGCTGGATAGTCTGCATCGGTGGCAAGGATGTTCACCTCCCCTCCGCCCTGCCACGAGGTCAGGTAAGGACCTACCGTCAGCTCAAATGACAGTTGCCCCGAAGTTGACACATTATGATAGACCTTGATCCCCGCCCAGCCTTTCGAATAGGTGAATACATCTTCCTTGCCATCGCCATCGTAATCGGCAAACACCACCCAGCCATTCAGCCTCGGGAAAGCCGTATCATAGGCCGAGGTATATTCATATCGGATTTCTCCTTGTCTACCTTTATTGATATAACACAGCAACCTGTCGCCGTGTCGATCGAACACCAGCAAGTCCTTTTTCCCATCGCCGTCGAGGTCCATCCGTCCGAACTGGCAGGCGTTGAGTCCGCCCACCCAGACGTTTTGCGCTGGTAAAAACAGCGATGCAAGGAGCAATATCGAGAGAAAAAGGTGTTTCATCTCAGATGTTTCAATCCACAAAGATAATTTAAAAGCCCACCTGTAGTGGGCTTTTTTCTAGTTTCCGTGGAGATGGAGGGAGTCGAACCCTCGTCCAAACAAGGAACCCCCAAGGTTTCTACATGCTTATTCTGCTGTTGTTTTTCGTGCCAGGCAAGGGAGCAGACGCCCTAAACCTGACCTTATCTCCTTGATTTAACCCGCGCGTCGGAGCTCCGAGCGGGCGATCCCGAAATTGATTAGCACCCCGTGCTCAGGCCGGAATCAGGCATCTCCACCTGCGGGATGTTTCGTCCACCCACCTTGTGGGTGGATTAAGCCAGTGATCTACTGTACTTCGATCAGGCAGCGAAAGCGTAGTTATTTTCGCCAATTACTTTTTTGCAGTTAAGATTTACGAGCTTCGCTGCGAGGCTCGGCATGCTTCCGTGACAATTCATCTTGCTGTCAAAACCGGTCACCCCCAAAAGCGCTGCAAAATTACAGCAAAAAATGTTCCACCGCAAGTGAGAAACGAAAATTACTTCAGCGGGTTCCCAAAGTGAACCACATCCTCCTTTGTGATGGTGCTGCCGCAAAGGATCACCAGGCGTTCCACGATGTTATGCAGCTCGCGGATGTTGCCAGTCCACTGATAGTTTTTGAGTTCTTCAAAGGCCTCGTCAGTGAATTTCGGGACAGCCTGTCCCATGTTGGCGGCGATGGCCTCCACGAAGCTGTTGACCAGCAGCGGGATGTCATCCTTACGCTCGCGCAACGGCGGCACATGGATCACGATAACGCTTAGGCGGTGGTAAAGATCCTCGCGGAAAGCGTTCTCGTCGATCATCTTCTTCAGATCCTTGTTGGTGGCTGCGAGGATTCGGACATCCACGGGGATCTCCTTCTCACCACCCACACGCACAATCTTGTTCTCCTGCAAGGCACGCAACACCTTGGCCTGGGCTGCCAGACTCATGTCGCCGATTTCGTCAAGGAACAGCGTACCTCCGTTGGCCAGTTCGAAGTCGCCTTTCTTCTGCTTGATAGCCGAGGTGAACGAGCCTTTTTCGTGACCGAACAGTTGGCTCTCGATAAGTTCCGCAGGGATGGCAGCGCAATTGACCTCGATGAATGGACCATAGCGGCGAGGGCTGAGCTCGTGCATCTGTCGGGCCACCAACTCCTTGCCGGTTCCGTTTTCGCCGGTGATGAGGACGCGGGCATTGGTAGGCGCCACCTTTTCGATCATGTCGCGCACCTCCATCATGGGCGCCGACTGGCCTACCATCTCGTTTTGTTTACTGACGACTTTCTTCAGCGCTTTGTTCTCGGTGCTGAGGCTCTGTTTGTCGAGGGCGTTGCGCACCGTAATAAGCAAACGATTCAAGTCAGGCGGTTTCTGGATGAAGTCGAACGCCCCTTTCTTGATGGCTTCGACGGCGCTGTCAATGGTGCCATGACCGGAGATCATGATGACAGGCGTGTCGTTCATGGCCTTCACCTGTTCGAGCACCTCGATGCCGTCCATGTCGGGCATCTTGATGTCGCACAGGATGGCGTCATACTCCTGCTCTTTGATCATTTCCAGTGCGGCGGGGCCATTGGCGGCATCGTCCACTTGGTATTTCTCATTTTCCAGAATGTCGCGCAACACACGGCGGATAGGATCCTGGTCGTCGATGATTAGTATTCGTGACATAAGCGTAAATCTTATGGCAAAGATATTACTTTTTTTGTTATTTCACATGTTTGGGCATATGCCACGGACGATCCGATAAATAGCAGGATCACCGCGAGGACTTTGTAGAGGGTTTGTTTTCTGTTCATGTGTATCTTATTTATTGATTCTTTCTAGTAATAATTCCAAACTACTTTTCTTGTCTTGATAAAGTTTGCAAAAATAAGAAAAAAACACGTATCTTTGTCCTTTAAATAATACCATTCTTATCATGAAGAGACTTTTACCTATTTTCTTATTAATCATCGGTTTATCAACAACATTGAACGCCCAGTGGGTCAGCCCTGGCGACGGCATCACCTATACCCTACCCGATCTGGTAGCTGCTACCGAAGGCGTGGTCACCAACGAAGGCACCGTGTTCACCATCCATCAAGACCTCACCATCTCGTATAGCGACGTGCTGCTCATCGACAACCAGGTCACCCGCATCGACGCCCCCGGCGTGCTCATCACCATCAATGGCTCCTTTACCTGCAGCCATACCGGCGACCGCGTGAAGATCTACGGAACCGAGACCCAACAGTTCAGCATGAGGTTCGACAACGCCTCCGAATGTTATCTCCATAAACTTTATCTCTCCGACGGCGCTGGCATCAAAGTCGTCGAGTCGGATATCACCTTCGACGATGTCAAGTTCGTGTATTTCAACACCGACTACTGCCATGCCGTAATCGATATCTTCAACTGCGACCCAGTGATCAACAACTGCTATTTCATGCTGAATGAAGGTTCCGCCATAAGCTCACCCGCCAACGGACAGAGCTCTCCGCAGATCACCGGCTGCGAACTCGATGCCAACGTCGACGGACTCAACGTACCACAAATCAACCTCGGCCCCGGCGGCGACGATACCATCCGCATCGTGGGCAACAACATCCACGGCACCTGGGCCACCTTCCACACCGGTGGCATCTCTGTAGCCGACCTCATGGGCATTGGCGATACCAAAGTGCTGCTCAAAGACAACACCATCAAAGACGGACGCTATGGCTACAACCAACAAGGACAGACCATCTCGTCCATCATCGAGGACAACAGGTTCATCAACAACAACCACGAGGACAACCCCATGAACGGTGGTAGCGGCATCTCCATCTACGGCACCTCCACCAACAATAAGGCTATTCTCCGCAACAACGTCATCACCGGAAACCTGTGGGGCATCACCGCCATTTACCTCCACGACATCGACCTCGGCACCGAGGACGACTGGGGCTATAACGAAATCTACAACAACGGCAACGGCGGCGTCACTTACGACCTCTACAACAACGCCAGCTGCGACATCATGGCTGTGGGCAACGACTGGAGGGTCACTGACGAAGCCCTTATCGAAGACCATATCTTCCACCAAGTTGACGACCCCAGCCTCGGCCTCGTCACTTTCATCCCCTTTGTAGGCTACGACGGCATGGAAGAAATCACCCTCGAAGAAACCGACATCGACCTCAGCAAAGCCACCCTCTATACCATTGCCGGACAACGGGTCAGATACACCGAATCACTGAAGCCCGGCATATATGTAGTGGTTACCGAAAAAACAACTAAGAAACTCATCATCAAATAAATCCGCAACATTATGTTACGAAAAATCCGAATCGTCCTAGCCGTCATCATGATCCTGCTGATCACCCTGCTTCTGGTGGGAGTCGGCTGCATCAGCTACGAAGTCGGCCCTGGCATCGACCGATGGACAGGATGGGCGGCAAAAATACAGTTCTTGCCGGCCCTGCTCTCGCTGAACTTCATCGTGGTGGCTGTGCTCCTCGTCGCCACCCTGCTCTTCGGCCGCCTCTATTGTAGCGTCATCTGTCCGCTTGGCATCATGCAGGACATCTACAGCTGGCTTGGCGGCAAGTTCAAGAAGAACCGCTTCAGCTACGTGAAAGAGCACAAATGGCTACGCTACACCGTCTTGGTGGTTTTCATCGTTTGTCTCATCATCGGCTTTGCGCCAATCACCACACTACTGGCTCCCTACGGCACTTACGGACGAATCATCACCAGCTTCTATATGAACAACATCGCCGTCTCCATCATCGCATGGGTGGTGATGTTGATTCTTGGTGTACTGGCCTTCCTTTACGGCAGGGCTTACTGCAACTCGATTTGTCCCGTGGGCACCTTCCTCAGCTTCTTCTCCAGGTTCTCGCTGTTCCGTGTGCGTTTTGACGAGAGCAAATGCAAGCAATGCGGTCTCTGTGAGAAGAACTGCAAAGCCCGAGCCATTGACTTCAAAGCCGGCAAAGTCGACTACTCGCGCTGCGTGGTGTGCGGCGATTGTACCGCCAAATGCAAATTCGATGCATTGCATTACACCGCCAAGAAGCCCGTTTCAAAAGTTGAGACAGTCCCTATGGAACACGACGAAGGACGCCGCTCGTTCTTGGTTGGCACAGCGCTGGCTGCCGGCACCGCCGCCATGGCCCAAGTCGAAATGAAAGTCGACGGCGGCTTGGCCGTTATCACCGAAAAAGAACCTTCGAAGCGTGAGACGCCCATCACTCCTCCTGGATCGATATCTGCACGTCACATGCAACAACATTGCACCGCCTGCCAGCTCTGCGTGACAGCCTGTCCCAACCACGTGTTGCGTCCTTCGACCGACCTGATGCACTTCATGCAGCCCGTCATGTCGTACGAGATCGGCTACTGCCGTCCCGAGTGTACCCGCTGCGGAGAGATATGTCCCACAGGAGCCATCCAGCGCATCACCAAACAAGAGAAGACCGCCATCCGTGTGGGTCACGCCGTTTGGAATATGGACAAGTGCGTGGTGCTTACCGACGGTGTCAGTTGCGGTGCCTGCGCCCGCCACTGTCCCACCGGAGCCATCCTGATGGTGGAACATCAGCATAACGGCCAAACCGTGATGATTCCCTCGCTCCCCGAAGCCAACAAATGCATCGGCTGCGGCAAGTGTGAGAACCTCTGCCCCTCACGGCCATTCAGCGCCATCTACGTCGAAGGAAATATCGTTCACCAAAAGGACTGAAACCATGAAAAGAAGAGATTTCATAAAGAAAGTGGGCGGCGCTGCCGTAGCGACATCGGTGGTGCTCTCCGCCTGTGATTCAAAGAGAAGCAACCCTCTCATCACCCCTTCCAACGTCACTGACGGCCAAGGCGAGATGACCTACCGCACCAACCCCAACAGTGGCGACAGAGTGTCGCTCCTAGGCTACGGCATGATGCGTCTCCCCATCGAAGGCGGTGCCGACCTGCGCCAGAATCCTAACGCTCAAGTCGACCAAGAGATGGTGAACGAAGAGATCGACTATGCCCTCGAACACGGCGTCAACTACTTCGACACCTCCCCGGTCTACACCCGAGGCCGCTCCGAAGGCGTTACCGGCACAGCCCTCTCACGACACCCCCGAAAGAGTTACTTCATAGCAACTAAACTATCCAATTTCAGCCCCTCGACTTGGACTGCCGAGGCCTCGAAGGCGATGTTCGAGAACTCATTGAAAGAGCTGCGCACCGACTATGTCGACTATTTACTGCTTCACAGCATCGGTGGCAGCAACGACGCCCTGACCAGCATGGAGATGTTCAACGCCCGATTCATCAACAATGGCATCCTCGACTGGCTGGTGGAACAAAAAGAGGCAGGCCGCATCCGCAACCTGGGTTTCTCGTTCCACGGCGACGTGAAGGTGTTCGACACCATGCTGCAATGGCATGACGAAGGCAAATACCATTGGGACTTCGTGCAGATCCAGATGAACTATGCCGACTGGAACTACGCCAGCCGCATCGACCCCGACAATGTCGATGCCAATTATCTGTATGAGCAGCTGCACAGCCGCGGCATCCCCGTGGTCATCATGGAGCCTCTGCTGGGCGGCCGATTGGCCAAGCTCCCCGACTTCATCGTGAAGCAGATGAAAGAACGTGAGCCAGAGAGTCCCGTAGCCCGCTGGGCCTTCCGTTTTGCCGGAACACCTGAAGGCGTGCTTGTGGTACTTAGTGGCATGACTTATATGGAGCATCTGGTGGAGAATGCAGCCACCTACTCACCGCTCCGGCCCCTTTCTGATGAAGAAATCGATTTCCTCACCAAGAAAGTGGCGGAGGAGTTTGTGGAGCTGAAAACCGTGCCCTGCACTGCCTGTGCTTACTGCATGCCTTGTCCCTACGGCCTCAACATCCCCGTCATCTTCTCGCATTACAACGACTTCATCACCGAAGGCAACATGCCCGCCGGGAACCCCGAAGCCGAGGAGTACCGCCGCAACCGCCGCGCCTTCCTGTTGGGCTACGACGAAAAAGTGCCGTACGAGCGACAGGCCAGCCACTGCATCGGATGCCACCAGTGCGAGTCACATTGCCCACAGAAGATCGCCATCGCCGCAGAGATGCAGCGCATCGATGAATTTGTGGAGCACCTGAAACAAAGTTGAAAACGGAAAACGGAGAACGGAAAGTTTTCTTATCTTTGCAGCGCCTTAGCGCAGGACCCGTAGTTTAATGGATAGAATAAAGGATTCCGGTTCCTTCGATCAGGGTTCGATTCCCTGCGGGTTCACTTCCTACTATAATGCTGTTTTGATAGCGGATTCGATTAATTTATCATCTCTGCGATTATCCCAATACAAAACAATAGCAATCTCTTCATTGCTTATCGTATAGTAAACCCTCGTATGCCATTCATGAAGCACCCGAATATCGAGATTTTGATATTTATACGAGGGTTCCACAATTCCCAAATAAGGAAACTCAAGGAGATCATCTACGCGCGACATTATTTCGTCGTTGTCAAATCCTCTTCTGCGGAGTCAAGCCATCTGATATTCATCTTGGAGCAAGGCTTTGATATGGCGTTTCACTTCTTCATGCTGAACCGTAACGGCATTGCCTTCGGCAATCCGTTTCAAACGCTCCGCAAGAAGAAGTTTTACCTCCTCCACAGAATTCGATACAGGTGTCAAATTATCCATTTCGTCCATCATGCATATCACATTTATTTTGGACTTTGTAAAACACAGTTCACTTTGTATCTCGCTGCAAAAATACAACAGTTTCTAAAACCTCGCAAGAGGTGACGAAAGATTTATTCAACTGATTTTCAATAAATTGTTGAAATTTTGGAAGTATCTAAAAGCACGTCCGCTTCAATGCCCCTCACTTCTTCTATAAACCACCCTCACCTTCCCCAATGGCGTGGAGGTCTCTGTCGTCAGAAGACCATCCTCGATCTTTCCGAACGCTTTCCCATCGAGAAGCAACTGTTGCCCTCGCAGTGAGCACTGTCCCTTTAAGGTATCGCCATCGGAAATAAACGTAAGCACCGAGTCATTGCTGATCTCAATGACATTGCCCTTCTCCAGCTCGCCGTATTGACGAACCATCTCTGGAGTAGCCTTGTATTCGTCAAATTCCACGTTGACACGATCGACAGTCCAACGGCCAAAAAACGGATCATCGTTGCGGTGACATGACGACAATAGAATGATCAGAACGAAGAAAGACATATACCGTTTCATGGCCATCAATTCTTAATCTCTTTATCTTTAATCACCACATCGATAGCCCCGACGCCAAACTTGGCAATCGAAGCCATCCTATTTTCCGTATTCTTGTATTTCTTCAGTTCCTCGATGATGGCATTCTTCAACACACCGTTGCCCACACCGTGAATGAAAGTCACCTTGCTGTATTCAGCGGCTATGGCACTCTCCAGCATCTTGCGGAAATAATCCATCTGAATCTGGAACATATCGTGACTCGACAAGCCGGCGATGTTCTCCACCAACTCAGCAATATGCAGGTCGACCGTAGCCTCTCCCGGAGTAGTACGATGCTTGTCGATGGGTGCCTCTTGCTTGACCAAATCCTTCTTCGGAGCATTCGAACCGATGCCTTCCTTGGCGATTTTCATCAAGTCGGCTTCACCACTTTTCAGTGCAATAAGTTCCGAGAGACATACCATCACCGCTTTCTCACCAAGGATGCCCGACATCAAATAGCTGCCTTCCTTGAAGAAACGGTTGGTACGGAGCGAAAACGGTGCGTTTAAAGGCAACAAAACCATGTCGGAACTGTCCTTCGTGAACACAGCCTGCACGATGCCGTTGCACCAATATTCCAAGTCCTCACGCGAAATAGTCTCCACCACCACCTTCTCGTATTTCTCCATCTGGCCATAGTCGACATTCACAAACTGATCAGGCTCCTTCACGGTAAAAGTGTAGAGCATCTCATAAGGTGTATGGTTCACCAGCATCACATCCATGGCACCGGTCAACAGCCACTGCTGTTCGTGCGGGACGAAGGCCAAATAAACGCCCTCTTTCTCCGCCTCCTTTGCAAAACGGCGAAGGCCTCCGTGACGGGCATCTTCTTCCTGCCGTTGCTGCAAAAGTTCTTTCTCTTTGATCTCCTTTTGCACCACATCGACGATTTGCTGCTGCCTCGCGGGTTGCGAACGGTAGTCGATCACCAGATCGCTAATCAGACACGGCACCTCAAAGCCGTCTTCGATCTCCACCATCACCATGCGCGAATCGATGATCTTCGTCACTTTCCCGCCACCGGTGCTACTCAGAAAATTTACACGGTCGCCAATCTTAAATCCTGCCATAAACAAAGGTTTTAGGTTGCAAAGATACAAATCTGAAAAGAATTTCGTATCATTGCATCGGAAATTCAAAAAATGAAATCAAAGTCCATCATCCTAATACTACTGGCATTGCTAGCGACTGCCTGCACCGACCGCGAAAAACACGGAGGCTTCACGCTTTTTGTCTCTCACGAGATTGACGGCCAGCCACTGGTCACCGACACGCTACGCTACGCGAACGAGGCCGGCAACCACTACCTCGTCAACGAAGTGCAGTATTTCCTGACTCAACTGGAGATAGAAGACGTTCAAGGACGATGGATTCCACTAACCGAGGCGTGGTATGTTGACTCCAACATCCCTGAAAGCACAAAGATCCAAATCACCGATGTGCCCATCAACACATACCGTACTATGCGGTTCACCTTTGGATTGAACGACATCGAAAACCGTTCAGGACGCTTCAGCAATCCTCCGGAAAGCAACATGTTTTGGCCTGATGAGATAGGCGGCGGCTATCATTACATGAAACTCAACGGCAAATACCTCACTGCTGACAGCCTGCTGGCTCCCCTTGCCATCCATCTCGGCAGAGGACAGAACGCCGACCTCACCGAGTTCTACGACAACAGCTTCGTCGTCGAGTTACCTATCGATTTTACCATTACGGAGAGTCGAGGTAGCACTCTCGGCCTGATCTTCAACCTCAACAACTGGTTCCGCAATCCTAATGTCTATGACTTCAACACTTACGGCAGTGCCATCATGCAAAACCAGGAAGCCCAGCATATCCTTAAAGAAAACGGAAACGACCTATTCCACATCATCTATCCATGAAACACTTCAACATCATAGGAATACTAGCATTGTTGGCACTCTTTGCATGCCAACCCCAGTCGGAAGAATCCTACCAGCCGACGCCCTATGAGTTGCCTTCGCCGTTGTTCTTTCCCACCCAAAACAACATTCCATCCGACAACCCGATGACTGAGGAAGGGATCGCCCTAGGTGAAAAATTGTTTTTCGAGGAAAGAAGCTGCGCCATGTGTCACCACAAGGAATACAGTTTTGAAATGGGGCCCGAGGGAACACTGGAACATCTAGGCACACAACACACCATGTTGCCGCTCATCAATCTAGCTTGGAACACCACGGGAGTGGGCTGGGAAAGTCAGGTGGCCACCCTTGAGGACATGGTGCTTGCTGCCTACACCGACCCCGCCGAGATCGACGCCGACACCTCCGCGGTGGTCCGACAACTACAGCAATCCAATGTCTATCCTGCCTTGTTCAAGAAGGCCTTCGGCACCGACGAGATCACCTTTGTCATGGTGGAGAAAGCCATAGCCCAATATGTACGAAGCCTGGTGTTCGCCGACAGCAAGTTCGACCGCTATCTACACGGCGAAGAGCAGCTCACGCAAGACGAGTTGAACGGTTACCTGCTCTTCAGCACCGAGAATGGGGCCGACTGCTTCCACTGCCACGGCGGAGGCGCCAACGCCCTGTTCACCACCAACCTGCGCTACAACAACGGCCTCGATGCCCACAGCCACGATGCGTTCAAGGCCCCTACCCTGCGCAACATCGCCCTCACCGCTCCCTACATGCACGACGGACGCTTCTCGACCCTCGACGAGGTCATCGACTTCTACTCCGAAGGCGTGCAGTACTCCGATGACATCAGTCCCCTGATGCACCACGTGATGCAAGGCGGCGTCCAACTCACCGAAGAGGAAAAACGACAGCTGAAAGCCTTCCTTAACACTCTTACTGATAAATCATTGCTTCCCAACGAATAACCCTCCTATGGCCTATATCAAATCCAACGATCTTTTCAAGTGCATCCCCACGGAGGAGCTCTATCAACATATCCCCCGACCAATGCTCATCGCCGACCACCTGATGACCCCTGACAACCTAGGGGCCATGATCCGTTTGGCCGACAACATCGGGGCCACCGAGGTATGCTTTCTAGGCCGCGAAGACGAGCACCGGCTGGGCAAGGTACGCCGCGCCGCCGCCTCCAGCCGCGACAACATCCGTTGGTATTTCAGTGAAGAGACTAACCTCCACAAGCTCATCCCCAAAGACAAGACCCTCGTGGCCATCGAGACCGCCGACAACGCCACCTGCATTTACGACACCCCTCTCCCTGAGGACGTTGCCTTCATCGTAGGTAGCGAGCGTGAGGGGCTCAGCAACGACCTCCTCCAGCAATGCGACATGGTGGTCTACATCCCCGTCCCCGGCCCTACCCGATCCCTCAACGTCAGCCACGCCGCCGCCGTCGCACTCTTCGAATGGCAAAGACAGATGTTATCAAGAAGACAGAAGACGTACAAACACATTTTCTTCGACCTCGACCGAACCCTTTGGGACTTCGACGCTGCCGCCGAAGTGGCCTTCGAGCGCATCTATGACCAATACCACCTCAAAGACCTCGGCATCCCAAGCGCCCATGAGTTTCATATGGTATATCACCCTTTGAACGAGAAGCTATGGGAACTTTACCGTGCCAACCAGATCACCAAAGACGACCTCAACCGTACCCGTTTCCTGAAGCCCTTGGAGCATTATGGCATCCACGACGTGGCACTGGCCGACCATCTCAGCGAGGATTACGTATATTGGTCGCCCAGAATCGTCAGACTCGTGCCCGGCACCATGGAGCTACTCGATTATTTAAGGCCCAAATACCACCTCCACCTCATCACCAACGGCTTCCAAGAGATACAGCATCTCAAACTGAGTGGCTCTGGTATGGAGCCCTATTTCGAGACCTTGACCGTCTCGGAGGAAGTCGGCGTGAAAAAGCCCAATCCCGAGATCTTCCGTTACGCCCTCCAAAAAGCCAACGCCACCCCTGAAGAGAGCCTAATGATCGGCGACGAGATGGCTGTCGACATCGACGGTGCCCGTGCCGCCGGCATCGACCAGATCTTCTTCAATGCCTCAGGCGAAAAAGCCGACGGCGAACGGACTTTCGAAGTTCATAACCTGTTGGAAATCAAAAAATATCTATAGAACACATATGAAAAAAATCACATTAATCATCGCAGCCATGGCCATTACACATCTTGCCAACGCACAGTCTTCCAGCCTTTTCTCTGGAAACCGTGCCAACCTTGCAGCGCAACTGCCGCCCAAATCCATAGCACTCTTCACTGCCAACGAGTCGATGCCGCGCAATGGCGATGAATTCTATCCTTTCCGACAACAATCGGATTACTATTATCTCACTGGAATCAACGAGGAGAACTCCTTCCTCATCATCGCACCCGACTATCCCGACAAGAGCCTCCGCGAAATCCTGTTCATAGAGACATACGACGAAATAAAGGCCATCTATGAGGGAGAGGCACTCAACGCCGAACAAGCCTCAAAAGACTCCGGTATCAAAACCATCAAAAACAGCGATGATTTCTATGCCACTTTAGAGGAGATGTTGAATTCCGGCCACTGCGAGACCATTTTTCTCAATACCTATGAATACCCGAAATACGAGTGCAACGTTGAGACCATCCAGCAAAGATTCAACAAGGAGATCAAACAACGCTACCCGAATCACCAATATGGCTACACCGCTCCTATCCTCACTGCCCTTCGTCTGGTGAAATCCGAGGAAGAGATCGCCACCATGCAACGCGCCTGCGACATCACCTCCGAGGGCTTCATGCGATGCCTCACCACCGTCAAGCCTGGAATGTACGAATACCAAATGCAAGCCGAGCTGGAGTATGTCTTTCGCTACAACAACACCAACGGTCATGCTTTCGCTCCCATCATTGCAGGAGGCAAAAACGCTTGCGCGCTCCATTATCAGAAAAACCAAGGCCGACTCAACGACAACGAACTGCTGCTTTTTGACATCGGATGCGAGTATCAGAACTACGCCTCCGACCTGAGCCGCACCATCCCAATCAACGGAAAGTTCACTGAACGCCAGAAGGAATGCTATAACGCCGTGCTTCGCGTGATGAGAGAAGTGGAAAAAGTTTATGTCCCCGGTAACAACATGGACCTCGTCAACAAGACAACCTATCGCCTGATGGAACAAGAAATGATCAAGCTGGGGCTCTTTACCGAAGAGGATGTGAACAACCAAGACCCAGCACACCCTCTGGTCCGAAAATACCTGCCACACGGCGTCGTCCACCACGTAGGACTCGACACCCACGACAATCTAGACATGCTCACGCCCTTTGTCCCTGGCATGGTCCTCACCCTTGAACCCGGCATCTACATCCCCGAAGAAGGCATCGGCATCCGCATCGAGAACGACTTGCTCATCACGGAAGACAAGCCTATTAATCTATTCGAAAAACTCCCAGTGGAAGTTGAAGAAATCGAAGCTGCAATGAAGAAATAACTCACTTCAGCATTGCCAGCACAGAGGACCGTCCTCTGACAACCTGTCCAATATGGACATTCACCTCAGCGTCGACAGGAAGGAACACATCAACGCGTGAACCGAAACGGATCATGCCGAACTCTTCGCCGACAATGGAAGGCTCACCAGGTTCTAGGTCACATACAATGCGCCGTGCCACAAAACCAGCAATCTGACGCACCATCACCTCATGGCCTTGATGATCTTGTATTACAATGCTGTTATGCTCGTTGTCGGACGACGACTTGGGCTTGAAGGCCACCAGGAATTTGCCCGGATGATACTTGTAATAGGTCACCACCCCATCAAAAGGAAAGAAGTTGATATGCACATTGTAGATCGACATAAAAATGGAGATCTGACGCCGCTGCTCATGGAAATACTCGTCCTCCATCACCACCTCGTTGGCAGCCACCACCCCATCGGCGGGCGATATCACCGCATGTTCCAAGATAGTGGTTCTACGCATAATCGGCACCCGGAAAAAACGCACAATTAGCACGAAGACAACAGCGAAGAAAACATAGGCGAGAATATGCCACACTGTTTGAACTGGCCACAACAGGTTGATTCCTGTCGCCAGCACCGCTATAATCAATAGGGTAATCAGAATCGCCTTGGTTCCTTCCTCGTGTATCCTTTTGTGAATCTGTCTCATACAAAAAACAAAAATACAAAAACAAACGGCACAGCGAACAAAACTGAGTCGAATCGATCCAAGACGCCACCGTGTCCAGGAATAAGTTTCCCTGAATCCTTCACCCCGGCCTGACGTTTCAGCATCGACTCGCACAGATCGCCCAAGGTGCCGAATATTACAGCGATCAAACCAATACCGATGGCGGTTTTAAGAGGTAGCCAATCCACACAATAACTGAAGATGACCATGCCAGCCAAAGTGAGCACCAAACCTCCGATACTACCCTCGATGGTCTTTCCGGGCGAGATGCGCTCGAAGAGCTTATGCTTGCCAAGCAAACGTCCAGTGAGGTATGCGAAAGTGTCGTTGGCCCATAGCACGACAAACACCAGCAACAGCATCTTCGGCGTGAAGACTTCATGCATCCATACCATTAAGATACATGGGAGACTCAGCAAAACTATGGAGCCAAAGTTAAAAGAGGCGATTGTCTTGAAATCGGTAGTGGTGGAAAACAAGGCAAACAGGAAAGGCAGCAGGGGAAGCAGCAAAGCCAAGTTTGAGAACGGCATTTCACTCAGCATTCCCAGCGTGACATAGGCATAGGTTCCCACGGTCAACACCTCGCCAAGCATCAGTTGCCACCAACTCTTGACATGCATCAGCCGGCTCATCTCGAAGGTGCCTATGGCAACAATCAGCAACGCCAGTGCCCAGAAGGTCCACGAAGAGACAAGGACACAGGCGACAATAACGGCCACCAGCACCGCACCTGAGATCGTTCTGACCAACAATTCTTTCATGGTGCAAATATAAAAAAAACGTAGAGACGCGCCATGGCACGTCTCTACATTTTGAATAAATCTATGAATTAGATTATTTAGTGATGACGACACGCTGGACGGTGTTACCGCCGTTGTTGTCGTAGATGCTGAAGAAGTAGATACCAGCTTCAACATTCATGTCGATGGTGTTGACCACATCGTTGAGTTTCACCACGCGGACCAGCTGACCAGCCACATTGTAGATAGCGACATGGCTGAGGTTTTCACCCTTCAGGTTCACTGAAGTGGTGGCAGGGTTAGGATAGATCTCGTAACCATTGACAGTGCTTTCAGCAACAGCGTCGTAGTTGGCCACCAATCTCAACGGGATCTCAACATGAGGCAGTTCGAGGTCGTTGGTATTGATGATCATCGTTGCGCCATATTCACCCTGTTCAAGACCGATGGTGTTGAAGGTAAGGGTGATGGTCTCTGACTGTCCACCCAGGATGGTGCCTTCAGTCTTATTGGCGGAAACCCATGTAGCAGGAACTTGGGTACCTTGGCAGTTGACAGTGATCATCCAAGCACCACCGAAGTTACCGGAGCTGTAGCAGTGGCTGAAGCTGTTACCATTGGTGCTGAGCCAGTTACCATCTTGTTCTTCACCATATTCGCCAGAGTCCATAGTCATAGGATATTCACCAGCAGTCTGTTCAAGTGCTACGGTTACCCACATGGCTTGACCGGTCATGTAAACAGGCTCGTCGAAAGTAGCGGTGATCCACTGCAGCGTGGCCGTGGTGTTGACGGTCTTTTCAGCGAGAAGTTCACCAGGCTGGTTGTGGAGGCCTTGACCATAGACGCGGAAGACGTAGTTGTAGTCAGTGGCGGTATAGCTATTGACATAGAACTGAGCTGAGGTGATCTTCATACCCATAGCGGAGCCAGCGTAAGCAGTGGCGGGCAGACGGATACCGAATTCACGGCTGTATGCATCGGATGAACCAATACCACTAGCAGCGTCAGTGTTGTTGTCGTGATAGTAGAGTTGAGCAGTCTGAGAGCCAGTGCCACCTTCGCCGAAGTCAACCCAACCAGACCAGTCGCCAATGGAGTTGCCACTGTTTTCAATGACGATCTCTTCGGTATCCATGTCGTCTTCCATCAGTTCAATGGAAATCGATTCAGTATCTAAGCTGAGCACAGGAGCGGATTCGCCACCGATCTTGGTCAGTTTGAAGTTGTCGACATAGAACTCAGAAGTAGCGGCGTCCTGAGGCGGGAAGAAGTCCATGGCGGCGAGGGTACGGCCCACGGTGTTGTTACCGAAGCTGTCCAAGCTCCACTGCCAGGTGCAGACAAGTTGTTCTTCACCACCAGGAGCGGTGTAGTAGTAGTTGGCTTCGTCGGTGTCGGTGTCGATGTTCAGGCGGAAGTGCATCCAAGCATCGTAGACGCATTCGATGTCGGCGGTGCCGTTGCTACCGGCGTGGATGGTACCGTGACCGGGAGCGCTGGTGGAGTTCTGGCCGTCGTTGGTCAGGTGGAGGTAGCACTGCATGGCCCAGGTGCTATTTTGGCCAGCGAAGTGGTGCAGCACGTTGAAGTAACCGTTCTTGCCATTCGGGACATAGATGTCGAACTCAAGGTCGTAGTTGCCATTGTCGGCATCGCCGAGGAGGATGACCTGGTCGGTACCATAGGTGAGGTAACCGCACTTGTTGCCATCGAGGTCGGCAACAACGCCGTCTTCAGCGCCGCCGGGAGCGTTGCTCCAAGTGGTCCACCAGTCGTGACCGGCAGCAAGAGCCTCAGTGGCGATCTTGTTACCCACGGTGTACTCCTCGAAAGGATCGTAGATCAACTCCTCGTCGTTGCTCTGCAGCGTGACGGTGAGGTTGTCGATGTAATACTCAGAGGTAGCGGCATTCTCAGGCGGGAAGAAGTCCATGGCGCCGAGGATACGGTTGGTGGTGTTCTCACCAAAGCTGTCCAAGCTCCACTGCCATTCGGCATACATCACTTCGGGTTCGCCAACCACGTTGAAGTAGAGTTGAGCGACATCGTTGTCGGCATCGACATGGACGCGGAAGTGCATCCACTGGTCGTAAACGCAAGGAAGGTCGGCGGTGCCGCTGCTACCGGCGTGCACAGTGCCGTGGCCGGGAGCGCTGGTGGAGTTCTGACCGTCGTTGGTTTCATGCATGTAAACTTGGATGGCCCAAATGCAGTTGTTGCTGTTGTTACCGTCAAAGTGGTGAAGCACATTGAAGTAACCGTTCTTGCCATTCGGGACATAGGCATCGAACTCAAGGTCGTAAACACCGACTTCGTGGTCGCCAAGATAAAGGATTTGGTCGTTGCCATAGGTGAAGTGAGCGGCCATTGAGCCACCAGCCTCATCGAAGACACCGTCTTCAGAGCCACCAGGACTATTGGTCCAAGTAGTCCAAGGCATACCATAGGTCTGAGCAATCTTAGCGCCGGCAGTGCCGTCTTCAAAGTCGTAGCTCAACTGAGCGAAAGTATTGCCGCAAACGAAGGCAATCATCGCAATGAGTAAAGATAACTTTTTCATAATGATTGATTTAGTTAATAATAAATAAATTTAAGATGTTGATTCAATTCATTTTTCGGGCTACAAATATAACAATTTTTCAGAAAACTGTATGTTTTTTTTTCTGTTTTCCACTTTCCACTTTCATTTTTCCATTTCCTTCGACTCTTTCCAATAGGCTATCATTTCTTCTAGGGTCAGATGTTGCACGCCTTTGCCTTGCTCACGGGCACATTGCTCCACGTGTGTAAAACGTTCACGGAATTTCTTATTGGTCTTTTCCAAGGCATCGTCAGGATTCACTCCTATATATATACCATAGGCTGCCAACGCGAACAGCAAATCACCATATTCCGCCTCAATTTTTTCTTGATTATCCGCCTTCTCCAATTCCTCAAAAAGTTCTTTCTTCTCCTCCTCCACTTTGTTCCAAGCGTCTTCAGTGCTAGGCCATTTGAAGCCCACCCCGGCAGTCTTCTGCTGCATTCTATAAGCCTTCAGCAATGAAGGAAGTCCTTTAGGAACGCCACCCAGCACACTGCGGTTGTGCTCCCGCTCCAGCTTGATCTTCTCCCAGTTCTGCTCAACCTGCTCAGCATTCTCTACCTTCTCGTTGCCGAAGATGTGTGGATGCCGCACCACCATCTTGTCGCAGATGCCGTTAAGCACATCGGTAATGTCAAAAGCGCCTTTCTCACTGCCAATCTTGGCGTAAAACACCAGATGCAGCATCAGATCACCCAGTTCTTTTTTCACTTCATTGAGGTCTTCGGCCAAGATGGCTTCGCTCAGCTCATAGGTCTCTTCAATGGTGAGATGCCGCAGACTCTCGATGGTCTGTGTGCTGTCCCACGGACATCCTGCCCTGACCTGATCCATAATGTCGAGCAGACGCTTGAATGCTTCCAGACGTTCGTCCATAACAATAGCTTTTAGGCTGCAAAAATACGCATTTCAATAATAAAATGACTAATTTTGCAGTTTTGTTCGAGATGAAGTGTTCAAAGACACATAGTGTGCTGTTGTTGCTGACGTTATTACTATGCGGCGTCGTAGCGCGAGGACAGGATTATCCCTGGCTCTCGCACAATAACATCATGGTGGAGGCTCGCGTGCATGCCGGAGTCTTTTGGCATCATCATTTCGAAATGCAAAAGTTCAGCGCCCGTTATCCGGCCATCGAAGCATCCATCTACCAAAACACCTATGGTAAAAACGAGTGGGAGTCGGCCTATAACTATCCCTATATCGGCGTCACCTTCTACCATGCCAATTTTGGTTTCAACTTCGAGCAGAACCCTGCGGTGGGCGACGCCCTGGGTAGCGTGTACGCCTTGTATCCTTTCATCAACTACCCGCTAAACCCCAGTGAACAATGCCAATTGACCTTCAAACTTGGCGTGGGACTGGGCTACCTGACCAAGCATTTCGACAATCTTGATAATTACCAAAACTTCTCTATCGGGTCACATCTGAATGCCGCCGCCAACCTCTCGTTCGAGTACCGGCAACGCATCACACGTCGGTTCACCACTGTGGCCTCGTTCGGACTCACCCACTTCTCCAATGGCTCCACCAAGCTGCCCAACTATGGCTTGAACACCTTCAGCGGAGCCATCGGCCTAGCCTATTACCTCCGAGAGCCACGTCTCAACCTCACACCAGCCAGTCGCCCCGAGAACTATCCCTTCGAGTTCGATCGTAAGAAATGGCTCTCGCTTGACGTAGACTACGGCATTGGCTTCAAAAACGTGTCGCAGACCCTCGGCGGCGACTCCACCCAGTACTACCGCGTCCACGACCTCTCCACTTACCTGCTGGCCCAATTCACCCCGTACAGCCGCGCTGGCGTGGGTCTCTCGCTGGTGCTCGACCTGTCGGATCAAACGCTGCCCGGCTATTCCCGCGACAACGACAACAATCTATACGTCACTGTCATCGACCCAGAAGGGCATCAGGAGACCTTCCCAGTCGAAATCTACCAACTCACCCGACTCAACTTCAACCTGTGCTACGCCATGACCATGGAACGACTGTCTTATTACTTCGAGTTCGGCTGGCACCTGAAATACAACAAAGTCCCTCTCCCCAAAGGCAACATCTATCAAAAAGTCACCGCCCGATACCAGCTGAGCGACAACATCTACGCACATCTAGGCCTGATGACCCACTTCGGCAGAGCCGACTACCTCTGCTTCGGTCTCGGTTACCGTTTCAATCAAAAATACTATCTGAACCATGAAAAAGGCACCCGTCATCTTCCTCCTGGCGTGCATTAGCGTGCTCTGCTCGTGTAGCAAAAACCCTTTCTCCAACGGAGAGGTTTACCAATACGAGCGAAAAGCCGGCCAGCCGTTTCAGATCGTTGAAATCAACGACAACCTCAACGTGTCGTTAAAGCACTGCGACCCCAACCATCCCGCAGGCACCATCATCATCAAAATCGGAGAAAACCTCATCGACAACATAGGAACGGAGATCGAAGAACGACTCATCGAAAACAACGAAGACACCCTTACTTTGAATGCACTTGTCATCACCAACAACAATGCATTCAGCTACTTACGACCCTACGATTACACTCGGGAAATGACAGTATACTATGACAGTCTGCTCAAAATCACCTTCAATTCCAACGCCGAGCTTATGCAAACCGACACCCTGCACGGCTACCTCCTCAGTACCCACTTCGTCCAAGACACCATCGAATGGGACTCGCTGGCATCCAACCTTCTCCTCGAAGTGGAAGGAGGCTCCGGCAATTTCAATGTGTCAGTCAACTGTTATAAACTGACGACAAAATGCATTCATGGTACCTCCGACATTAACATAAATGGAAAAACAACATTAGCATATACTTTTGCTGATTATGATAGTCATGGAGTTATCAACAGTAAGAGACTAGACTCACATATACATTACATCAACACAAACGGAACAAACGTCATCAACGCCAAAACTTACCACCTACTGGATGTCAAGAACGGAAACATCGGAGAAGTCCACTATCTACAATATTGGACAACCGAAGAAGAACATGTATGGAACGACACGCTGCTCCAAATCGACACCATCATCAAGCAAGTCTTGTGTCCGAAAGTGATTCGTTATAACAGCGAATACATCGACATCTGGACCTACAACAACGATATTCCAGGACTGGTGAAAGAGCGTGAATAGCTTAACAAATCAATAAGCTTTGGCGAAGTAGACGCGCATCTTGGCCGGTTTGCCCGAATACACATCGATGCCTTCTTCTTCCTTGACATCGAGCGGGATGAAACGCAAGGTAGCCTTGGTCTCTTCCTTGATCTTCAGCTCAGTCTCAGTGGTGCCATCCCAGAAGGCATGGACAAAGCCACCCTTTTCGATCTGTGCCTTGAACTCTTCCCAAGTATTGACATCGTAAGTATTGTCGTTACGGTATTTCAGAGCTTTCTGATAGAGGTTCACCTGGATCTCATCCATCAAAGCCAGAACCTTTTCGACGATGCCTTCGTAAGAGGCCGACTCCTTGGTCATGGTGTCGCGGCGAGCCACTTCAACAGTGTTGTTGGTTACGTCGCGCGGACCGACCACCAGACGCACCGGCACACCCTTCAGTTCCCACTCGTGGAACTTGAAGCCCGGCTTCTGGGTATCGCGATCGTCGAACTTGACACGCAAGCCAGCCTTGACAAGCTGTTGCTTCATCTCTTCGCAGCGGGCGAAGGTCAAGGCCTTTTCTTCATCGTTCTTATAAATCGGCACGATAACCACCTGGATCGGGGCAATCTTAGGCGGAAGCACGAGACCGTCATCATCGGAATGAGACATGATGAGAGCGCCCATCAGTCGGGTCGACACACCCCATGAAGTAGCCCAAACGTACTCAAGTTTGTTTTCTTTATTGAGGAACTTCACGTCGAAAGCCTTGGCAAAGTTCTGTCCAAGGAAGTGCGACGTGCCAGCCTGCAGGGCCTTGCCGTCCTGCATCATAGCCTCGATGCAATAGGTATTGAGTGCACCGGCAAAACGCTCGTTGGCTGATTTCACGCCCTGATACACAGGGATGGCCAGCCATTTCTCAGCAAAGTCGGTATACACCCCCAACATCTTCTTGGCTTCCTCTTCAGCTTCTTCCATGGTAGCATGGGCGGTATGGCCCTCCTGCCACAGGAACTCGGCGGTACGGAGGAACAAGCGGGTACGCATCTCCCAGCGCACCACGTTGGCCCATTGGTTACAGAGGATGGGGAGGTCGCGGTAGCTCTTTACCCAGTTACGATAAGTATCCCAGATGATAGTCTCTGAGGTGGGACGCACGATCAGCTCCTCTTCCAGCTTGGCTGAAGGGTCGACCACCACACCATTACCGTTGGGGTCGTTCATCAGGCGGTGGTGTGTCACCACAGCACATTCCTTGGCGAAGCCTTCCACGTGATCGGCTTCACGGCTGAAGAAGCTTTTGGGGATAAACAGCGGGAAATAGGCGTTTACGTGGCCTGTCTCCTTGAACATCTTATCGAGTGCATCGTGCATGAACTCCCATATGGCATAGCCATAAGGCTTGATCACCATACACCCCCTCACGGCGGATTGCTCGGCCAAATCAGCCTTCACCACGAGGTCGTTGTACCATTGCGAATAATTTTCTTTGCGAGTTGTTAATTCTTTTGCCATCTTGGTATAATATTTGTATGTCTTTACTTGATTTTTGAGATTGCAAAAATAGGAAAATAAATCATAAAACATCACAAAATGAAAGCAATTAGAATAATTACGGTAATGATGGCAGGTCTTATGGCCGTTGGATGCTCGTCCAACAAGAAGATGGCCTATGACGACACCTACTATTCGCCCTACAACAGCCCCGGGAGGCAGCACACAGGCCGAAGCGGCAGCTCCACGTCGGGCATCAGCAGCAACGCCACCTACGATTATCAGACCTACTATTCCGATAGTAAGAATTACCAGCCTAACATCGACCCCGTGTATCAGACCACTGAGACGGTGACCGACACCAATGGCGTAGTTTACACCACCACCGAGACCTATTACGACGAGGACTTCGCAGCCCGCGTCAAGCGTTTTGGCACCGGTGCCAGCACCACCATGGACTATTACGATGACTATTACACCGGAGGCAGCAGCGCCGGCGGCACCACCTACATCTACGTGGGCGATAGCTGGAACTGGGGCTTCTATCCGTACAGTTACTCCTATTATTACCCGTACTACTACGGCTACTACAACCCGTGGTATTACGACTACTACTGGTACCGTCCATACTACTGGTACAGCTACCATTGGAGCTGGTACCATCCCTACTGGTATCATCCGTGGCATCACCACCACCATCACCATCACTTCGACCACTACGGTCATGGTCCCGGTCACGGCCCTGGTCATGGTCCTGGCTTCGGAGGCCACAACCCAGGAGGCCATAACGATCTCACCAACTACGTCGCCAGCGTGCGTCGCAGCAACACCGCAGGATCATTGAGCAGCCGCGCCCCTCAGCCCAACAAGCCGAGAACCGCCGGTGCCTCAAGTCGTCCGAACAACAACAGCAGCAGCGTCAGACCTAGCGCATCAAGTTCACGTCCAAGCAGCAACAGCGTGAGACCTTCGACTTCGAGCCGTCCGACAGTGGCTAATCGTCCAACCACAAGCAGCCGTCCTTCAACAACGACTTCACGTCCTTCAACGGCAACCTCCCGTCCTTCAACGACCAGCCAACGTCCTGCAGGCAACACCAGCCGTCCGGCTAACACCACCTCGGCTCGCAAGCCTTACACCTCGCCGTCCGACAGCCGTCAGTCACGCTCTAGCTCTGAGTACGTACGCCCGCAGTCTTCCAACAGACCTTCTTCAAGCAGCAACAGCGGGAGCTACAACCGCAGCAGCTCATCCTCAAGAAGCAGCAACAGCGGAAGCTATAACCGCAACAGCTCACCTTCAAGAAGCAACAGCGGAAGCTACAACCACAGCAGCTCATCTTCAAGAAGCAGCTCAAGCGGAAGCAGCTACAGCGGTGGAAGCCGTAGCAGTAGCAGTGGCGGTGGTCACAGCAGCGGAGGAAGCCATAGCAGCGGAGGAAGCCACAGCAGTGGTGGCGGACGCAGCGGCGGCGGAAGACGCTAAAAACTCTAAAATTTAAAAAAGGTTAACCGAAAAAGACTATCTTTGCATGAGGATAGTCTTTTTTTTGACCATGAAAACAAATATCAAACTCATCATAGCGTTCCTCATCATCTCAACTGGACTATGCGCCCAAGGGGTCGACGATGCCGTCAACTTCACCCAGACCCGATACGAAGGGACGGCCAGAAGCATGTCCATGGGAGGAGCAACAGGTGCCATGGGCGGCGACCTCACTTCCCTATGCATCAACCCAGCCGGCCTCGGCCTTTACCGAAGCTCTGAGTTTGCTTTCACCACGGGACTGCAACACGTCAACACCCTTTCAAGCTATTACGGCGACAGCCAAAGCGACTACCAGATGAGGCTATCTATCCCTAACGTCGGCCTCGTGACGAGCTGGTATGCCAGCAACTACAAACCGCTCCGCTATCTCCAGTTCAGCGTGACGCTCAACCGTACCAACGACTTCAACTACTATTCAAAGGCCTCTGGAGTCAATCCAAACAGCTCCATGGTTGATGAATACCTCCAAGTCGCCAACAGCATCGACGACCTGCTGAAACCCAGCACCAACCCCGGCGATTATCTCGCCGACAACTTCCCCTACGACCTCAGTCCCGCTTGGGAGACCTTCCTCATTGACCGTTACATCGACGACTCAACAGGGCATTATTTCTTCGGCAGCCCCGTACCTCCCGGCAACGTCGACCAGACAGACGTGGTGTCATGCAAAGGGCGTTCCGAGGAATGGGCCTTTGCCTTGGCCGCCAACTACTACGACAAGCTGTTTCTCGGTGCCAGTCTGGGAGTGAGCCATATAAAACGAATCAGCAAGCGCGACTATACCGAGACCGGCCTCGACGGCAGTTTCGACAACTGGACCCATCGCGAAGAGTTGTCCGACACCCTCTGGGGTGTCAACTGTAAAGTCGGCGTCATCTACTATCCTACCTCTTGGTTCCGCGTTGGTGCCGCTTGGCATTCCCGTACCCGCAGTTCCGTCGGCGAGATTTGGGCCACCGAGACTGCCACAACGATCGACAGGTACCGCAAATACCTCTCTCCAGAGCTATACCAAACTTATGCTTTTCGCTCGCCGCACTCCTTCACTGGCAGTGTAGCTTTCATCTTCCCCAGAACCATGCTCACCGCCGATGTGGATTACCTAGACTATGGCACATCTGAGTTCATCGGTGACGGCTTTGAAAACGCCAACAACAACATCAAGGACATCCTAAAGCCAAGCTACAACATCAGGCTGGGTATGGAATGGCGCATCCGGCAGTACTTCTTCAGGAGCGGTGCAGCTTACTACGGTAGTCCTTACGGCTTCGGCGAGAAATACGGCAGTACAAAGAAAGTGGCCTTGGGATTCGGCTTTACCACCGAAGGCGGAACCATCTGGGATTTTGCCTATGAACTCAGCGGCAGTGTAAGAGGCTACACTCCTTACCAGTATTATGTTGATGAGGAAAACATCGTCGAAGACATCGTTCAGCGCCAGTGGCGCAACAAACTTGTCGTCACGATGAGAGTGAAAATGTGATACAAAAAAAAGCCGCTCGAAAGCGGCTTTTTCATTACTCTTTGTAATTGTCGATGATGAGCTTGTCGACCAAGATGCGTCCGCAGTACTCGCAAACGATGATCTTCTTGTGAGAGCAGATATCCAACTGATGTTGCGGAGGGATCTTGTTGAAGCAGCCGCCGCAGGCATCGCGGTTGATACCGACCACGGCGAGACCGTTACGGGCGTTCTTACGGATACGCTTGTAGGCCACCAACAGACGCTCTTCGATCATACCTTCACATTCCGATGAGCGTTTCAGCAAAGCTTCTTCTTCCTTCTGGGTGTCTTCCACAATCGACTGAAGCTCGTCTTTCTTGACGGAGAGATCCTGCTTGCGTTCCTCAAGACGTTGCTGTGAGGCAGCGATCTTGGCATTGATTTCCTCAGACTTGGCTGTAGCCTCTCTGATACGTTTCTCGCTGAGCTGAATATCGAGTTGCTGATATTCGATCTCCTTGCTGATGGAGTCGTACTCGCGGTTGTTGCGGACATTATTTTGCTGATCCTCGTACTTCTTGATCAGGGCCTCTGCCTCTTTGATCTTGATCTTGTAGTTGGAGATGTCAGCAGTATGTTTCTTGACTTCCTCCTGGAATTTCTCAATACGAGTCTCCAGTCCGGCGACCTCATCTTCCAGATCCTGGACTTCAAGCGGCAACTCACCACGATAGGCGCGGATCTTGTCTATCTTCGAGTCCACCTGCTGCAAGGTATATAAGGCCTCTAGCTTCTGTTCGATGCTGATTTCAACTTGTTCTTCGTTGGTCGTTGCTTTCTTGACTTCTTTCTTTGCTTCTTTCTTTGCCATAATATGCTTAATTGTTTATTTCTTGCAATAATAGTGAACCGCATTGGTGTTGGTCGCGGCGATTTCGGCTGCAAAGGTAGGAAATTTTTTTTGAATGATCTCCTTAATTAATTGTTTAGTGAATTGTTCTGTCTCAAAATGGCCTCCGTCGACCAGCAGGATATTGCCTTCAGGCACGAAGAAATCGTGATATTTGATGTCGGCTGTAAGGTAGGCATCGGCTTTCTGGCGCAGGGCATCAGGCATAAAAGGCGTGCCTGAGCCACCACATAGCGCCACTTTACTGATTTTACGACCTGTCAAGGCAGAGTGTTTCAGACAAGGCGATCCAATCTGTTCAGCCACAAGCTGAAGGAAATCGATCTCACCCATCGGTGTTGGGAATTCGCCAATCATGCCAGCACCACAAACATCAGGCTCAGCTTCGGAAGGCTGTAACAAACACAATTTGGTCAATCCCAGTCTTTCAGCCAACACACGGCTCACCCCCAAGTAACTGTTATCCAAATTGGTATGCATGGAGACGATGGCGATATCGTGCTTGACGGCCTTCACTACCACTCTCTCAATGTAGGTTTCCGGAGTCAAATGTTTCAGCCCGCGAAAAATCAATGGATGATGGCTGATGATGAGGTCACAGTTTTTGGCCACTGCCTCGTCCACCAGCTCCTCAGTGACATCCAAGGCGATCAAAGCCTTGTGAACCTCAGCATTAAGATCACCCACCTGAAGCCCAGCGTTATCATAATGTTCCTGCCATTGCAAAGGAGCGATCTCCGTGATGCAGGTCATAATATCCTTTACCGTCATATTTTTCACAATTTAGGGCATCAAAATTAGAGAAAAATATTTACTTTTGACCCCAATATGAAAATTTTGCTGCTTCCCATAGCGTTTTTATACCATATCATCCTGAAACTCAGGCATAAACTATATGATTGGCACATCCTGAAATCGAAAGGTTTCGAGCAGCCCGTCATCTGCGTGGGTAATCTGGCGCTAGGTGGCACAGGGAAGACTCCCCATGTGGAATATCTCATCGACCTGCTTTCAGAGCAATATCGTATTTGCGTGGTCAGCCGCGGCTACGGGCGAAAGACCAAGGGGTTCCAGCTGGCCAATGGTAGCTGTAAATCCGAGACTATCGGCGATGAGCCCACACAGTATGTCAACAAGTTCAAGGATGTGATGGTTGCCGTCGATGAAAACCGCAACCGCGCCATTGAGTTGATGAACACCATCGACCGTCCACCGGAGGTTTATCTGCTCGACGACGCCTTCCAGCACCGTAGCACCCGGGCTGGACTCAACATCCTTTTGACCGCCTACGACAAGTTGTATTGCGACGATCATTTGATCCCTGCCGGCACCTTGCGCGATATTAAATCCGCTGCACGTCGCGCCGATATCATTGTGGTGACAAAGACGCCCAAAGATCTGAGCGTCTCTCAACAGGAAGAAATCAGTGCAAAACTGAAGCCTCTGCCCCATCAAAGAGTGTTTTTCTCCACCCTAGAACATGAACCGCTGAAAGCTGTCAACGAAGCAGCAAAAACAACTGATCCCGACAGCGCCGACGCCATCCTGCTGTTCTGTGGCATCGCCCATCCACAGGTCTTGGAAGAGGAGTTAAAACAGCATTTCCAACAGGTGGAAGTGCTGCAATTTGCTGACCATCATCCTTACACTGAAAACGATGTAAAAAACATCTTGAAAAAAGCCGAACACCTCCAAGGAACGAAGAAAATCATCGTCACCACCGAAAAAGATTATGCGAGATTCATAAATTCTACTTACCTTTGTCAGTTTGAATCGGTCCCGCTTTTCGTGGCTCCTATCAGCATCAAAATCTATCAAGAAGAAAAGTTTAATGAAGAAATATTGAGTTATGTACGAAAAAATGCTCACCACAGTTGATTACATCAACTTAAAAACCAACGGGTTCAAGCCTGAAGTCGGCGTCGTGTTAGGTTCCGGACTAGGCGGTCTGGCCAACGGCATCACCGTAGAGTATGCCCTCCCCTATACGGAAATCCCCAACTTCCCCGTCTCCACTGTCAAAGGTCACCAGGGACAGCTGTTGTTCGGCACCATCGCCGGACGTAAAGTCATCGCCATGCAGGGCCGCTTCCACTATTACGAGGGCTATCCAATGGAGGTCGTCGTCTTCCCCATCCGCCTGATGATGCAACTGGGCATCCAGTTCCTCATCCTCAGCAACGCCGCAGGCGGACTCAATCCGGATTTCCATGTGGGCGACATCATGATCATCACCGACCAGATCCACGCCATGCCCAATCCCCTGATTGGTCCGCATGATGACCGTTTTGGCGAACGTTTCCCCGATATGAGCGAGCCTTACGACAAGCGATTGATCAAGTTGGCTGACGAGATTGCCATGGACAAGAACATCTGGGTGCAACACGGCGTGTACTGCTCCACCACAGGCCCCACCTACGAGACCCCGGCTGAGTGCCGTTACTTCCGCACCATCGGCGCTGACACCATCGGCATGTCCACCACCCCCGAGGTCATCGTGGCACGCCAAGGCAAGCTACCGGTGTTTGGTCTGAGCATCGTTTCCGACATGGGCAACATCTACGGTATGAACCACACCAGCACCATCACCCACGAGGAGGTCATCAAGGCCGTCAACGCCGTTGAGCCCAAGCTCATCACCCTCATCACCGAGCTCATCCGCCGCAGTACCGAAATCCAGTTCTGATGGCCGTTTACTTCGTCACCGACTTCCATCTAGGCATCCCCACACTTGAGGACAGCCATGAGCGCGAGCTGAAACTTTTGCGGTTTCTCGACGCCATCAAGGCCGACTGCGAGGAATTGTTCCTGATGGGTGACCTGTTCGACTTCTGGTTCGAATACAAGTCGGTGGTACCCCGCGGCTTCGTACGCATCCAAGGCAAGCTGGCCGAGTTTACCGATGCCGGCATCCCCGTCCACATGTTCATTGGCAACCACGACCTGTGGTGCTTCGGTTATCTCCATGATGAGTTGGGGCTTCAGCTGCATCGCAAGCCTGAGATCATGATGCTGAAAGGCAAGAAGTTTTATCTGGTTCACGGCGATGGAGAAGGCCCTGGTGACAAAGGCTACAAGTTCCTAAAAAGGGTGTTTTCGGGCAAATTCAACCAATGGTTGTTCCGTCACATCCACCCCGACATCGGTATCCGTCTGGCCCTGCGCTGGTCGCACAACCATCGTCTGAAAAAACTCAAGAACGAGGTGGAACGGGGTTACTACGATGACATCCCGAAAACCCGCCTCTACCAGTACGCACAGGAGCAAGCCGCCTTGGATCCATCCATTGATTTCTTCGTCTTCGGCCATCAGCACAAGCCGATGCAATACCAAAGCGGTGAGCACGCTTTAACCACCGTAGTGGGCAACTGGATTTACGACTTCACCTACGCGGTGTTCGACGGGGAGACGATGGTGTTGAAGTATTATAAAGAATCATAAATCTTAACATTTCGAAATATGAAAAAAACCGACAAGTACATCAAAGACAACAAGGATCGTTTCCTTGAGGAATTGTTTGAACTGATCCGTATCCCCTCCATTAGCTCGGAGGCAGAACACAAACCTGATATGATCCGCTGCGCGGAGTGCTGGCGCAAACACCTGCTGAAGGCTGGTGCTGACAAGGCTGAGGTGATGCCTACCGACGGCAACCCCATTGTGTATGGCGAGAAGATCATCGACCCAAAGAAGCCCACCGTGTTGGTGTATGGCCACTACGACGTGATGCCCGTGGATCCCATTGAGCTGTGGAAGACCAAGCCCTTTGAACCCGTGGTGAAGAACGGCCGCATCTGGGCCCGCGGCGCCGACGACGACAAAGGTCAGTCGTTCATGCACGCCAAGGCCTTCGAGACCATGGTGCAGACTGGCACCCTGCCCTGCAACGTGAAGTTCATGCTCGAAGGCGAAGAGGAGATCGGCTCCGGCAGCCTCGCTAAATGGATCGTGAAATACAAGAACCTGGTGAAGGCCGACGT
Organism: Bacteroidales bacterium; assembly: GCA_017394865.1. Taxonomy (GTDB): domain Bacteria; phylum Bacteroidota; class Bacteroidia; order Bacteroidales; family F082; genus Limimorpha. Next base: position 134,658 of record JAFPWT010000011.1, on the reverse strand, counting down.
CATTCTAGTTTCCGACACCTCGATGATCGCCACCGACGTGCCCTCGATTACTACTGGTTTGCGTGGTCTCGCTTACTGGGAGATCGAGGTCACCGGCCCCAACGCTGACCTGCACTCAGGCATCTTCGGCGGCAGCGTAGCCAATCCTTTGAACACGCTCTGCGAATTGATCGCTGGCTGCATGGACGAGAACAACCACATCACCATCCCGCATTTCTACGATGATGTCATCAACTGCTCACGCAAGGAGCGTCAGTTGCTGAACATGGCTCCTTACGATGAGATAGCCTATAAGGAAAGCCTCGATGTGAAGGCGTTGCGCGGCGAGAAAGGCTACACCAAGATTGAGCGTGTCGGCATTCGTCCGACCTTCGACCTCTGCGGCATGTGGGGCGGCTATACCGGCGAAGGCAGCAAGACCGTGTTGCCCTCCAAGGCCTACGCCAAGCTCTCCTGCCGTCTGGTGCCGAACCAGGACCACGAGAAGATTGCTAAGCTGGTGAAGAACTACTTCGAGAAGAAGGCGCCGAAGTACGTCACCGTGAAGGTCACCCCGCTACACGGCGGTCAGGCTTACGGCTGCCCCATCGACCTGCCGGCATACAAAGCCGCCGAGGCCGCTTACATGGACACCTATGGCAAGCAGCCCATCCCGATGCGCTCAGGTGGTTCCATCCCGATCATCTCTGAATTCGAGAGGGTGCTGGGCATCAAGTCCATCCTCATGGGCTTCGGCCTCGGCGAGGACGCCATCCACTCCCCCAACGAGAACTACCGCCTCGACCACTTCTACAAAGGCATCGAGACGATCATCCAGTTCTATCAGCATTTCGCGGAAGGGAAATAATTCGTTGACGAATTAGAAACGCCCCGCAGGGGCGATAATCTTCTAGCCCAGGGCGTTGCCCTGGGCTTTTTTATTCCACAACAAGTTTTGAAGCCAAAATCTTGTCAATTATCACCTTTTTCTTAACAATAAAATCCTTGATTTGATCGATATCAAGTTTTATCTGTTTGCGAAATTCGATTTCATACCTTTTCATAATGTTCCCTGATCTTCTCATTGAGGAGGTCCTGGAATTCTTCAAATGAAAAGCAACCTTTCAAAGTCTTTGGGTAAGACTTTTTTTCGGGACGACTGGGATTTGTATTTGCTTTTGGGGTTGTAACCATTGTGGTTCGCATATGATTTCCTTTCTGACCTACAAAAATAAAACAATAATTGATTAACCGCCATTATTACTCGGATTATTCTTCTTCGAATAAAACCCGATAAATCTCCCTAATAAACGTATCTACCCAATCATAGTAAGATTCCATCGATTCGGCGTTCTTCGGATGCTTACGGAATTCTTTCAAAGCCTCCTCACCATGGCGCATCACCTCCTCTTCGAGGGGAAGGATTTGTTGTAGGATGCCGGTGCCTTGCTTGTTGAAGAGGACGGCGATGTTACAGTAGGAAGTGGTGTTACCCCGCTTTAAGGAGAAAGCCCGTGACTTTAATTCCAGACCTTTCTCACAGAGCCATGAATGACCAGTGCCGTCATCGGTGACGATAGTGGGTAGTTTACCCGAAGGGGTAAGCACCAACGGCATAGCGATGGTGGTCAAGGGCCAACCCATGATGGTCCAGCTGACCGTATTCAACGGAGACTCGCCTGGCTTCACACCCTGCACGAGAATGACCGAGGCCGTGCTATAACGGACGGTGTAATCCGCAAAGGGAAAGAACGTGGTATCCGCTGCTGTGGCCGGCATGAAATCGTAAATGTTCTTCTTGGTCAGACCATGAGTCATATAGCGCGGGATATGCGTAACAAGATAGTCGTGATCCAGATGGCCTTCGCTGCAGGCCACTTTCATGAAGTCTGTGATGGCTGCATACCGCTCCACCCCTTGATCAAGCTTATGGTTACCCGTGGTACCAAAGTTGGTGCGCATCAAATAACCATCGGGAGCCACCTCGGGGTCGTTGGCATCGAATTTCACGAAGCCATAGTTACCCGTCTCGTAATAAGCGCAACCGCCCTGAGCGTCTAGCACAGCGAAGTTGGAGTTCACATCCATGGGCTTCTTCACCGTGTCGATCAGACGTTCGAAATCCGCCAAAGTGGCACATAAACCCAAGGCTTTGCGCATTAAGATACCGTCGCCATCAGTGTCGCCACCGTTGCCATTAAGGTTATAGGCCGCCGTATTGACAATGGCAAAGCCCGCTTCGTTGTGGCCACCCCAGACATTTTCGGGAGTCGTATCCTCGGCATTCACCAAGCCAAGGTAACGGTACTTTGGGCCCTGAACCACAATGGTCATATTGCTCAGAGTCTTGGTGTCACGGTTCTTATAGATCAACGGTCTTCCGTCTTTGGTGACACGACCGGAGACAATGACCGAGGTGCAGGCCAGCACAGGGCATGAAAGCAACAGCATCATTGCGAAGAGGAACGGCAAGGCAATGACGGACCGGTTTCTCATAACTCAAACACGTGTTGTTTATTGATATTTCTCAGGAAAGTATTTCCTGCCATTCTTATAGTTGTCGAGGCCCTTCTTCAGGAAGGTGAGGAAAGCCGCCTTGTCCTTGCTGTAAGAACGTGGAATCATCAACATGTCGCCATCGTTGTCAAGCAACACATAGTAAGGCTGCGCATTGGCATTGAATCTTGTCTCCTGGAAGTCAATATTTTTGGAGCCAATAGTCTTCTTTAACTTGCCATTCTTTGTCGAGGTAACCCAGTCTTCCTCCGGCATCTGGGTCTTGTCATCGACATACAGTGCCACCACCACATATTCGTCGCGAAGCATCTTCAGCACCTCGGGATCACTCCAGACGCTGTTTTCCATCTCACGGCAGTTGTTGCATCCATGACCGGTGAAGTCAACAAACACAGGCTTGTTTTGGGCACGACCGCAGCTCATCGCCTGCTCATAATCGAAGTATCCATTCAGGTCAAGAGGCAGTTCGAGCACATCGCCATATTTTGGATCTTCACAGAGTTGCGGAGGCAGTTGCGACTCGACATATTTTATGGTTCTATCCAAGTTGAAATCAAGGGTCTGTTGCGGAGGCAGATAGCCAGAAAGCGCCTTCAGCGGAGCACCCCACATGCCAGGGATCATATAAATCACGAAAGTAAAGTCAACAATGATGAGGATCAGGCGGAACACGCCCAGCTCTTTGACTTCTTTCTCACCTTTAAAGCGAATCTTGCCCAGAAGATAAAAGCCTAGCAGCGTGAAGCAGACGATCCAGATGCCAAGATAGACCTCGCGGTCAAGAAGACCCCACCCATAAGCTTGGTCGGCGGTCATCAGGAACTTGAATCCCAGGGCGACCTCAACAAAGCCAAGGACCACCTTCACCGAGTTCATCCAGCCGCCGCTCTTCGGCAATTTCTGCAGCAGATTCGGGAACATGGCAAACAGGGCAAAGGGCAACGCAAAAGCGACGGAGAACGCGAACATGCAAATGATTGGCGTCCAAACGGCACCTTGAGTGGATTGGATCAGTACCGTACCGACGATGGGGCCTGTGCACGAGAACGATACCAGAACAAGGGTCAGAGCCATGAAGAAGATGCCCGCCAGATTCTTATTCCCTTGTTTACTATCACTCTTGTTGATCAATCCGCTTCCCAAGGTGATTTCAAAAGCACCGAAGAACGAAGCAGCGAAGATCATAAACACCAAGAAGAAGATCAGGTTAGGTATCCAGTTTGTCGCCAACCAGTTAAAAATACCAGAGGTGACTCCTTCGCCGCCAACGAAATAGGTAACCAGAATAATGATAGCGATGGGCAGCGTATAGAGCAACACGATAAACAAGAAGTACATGAAGGCCTTGAAGCGGCCGTCTTTTTTGTTTTCGCCGTCGCCATGCATGAAGAACGACACCGTCATAGGCACCATCGGGAACACGCATGGTGTCAGCAAGGCCGCCAGTCCCCAAAGGATAGCTGACAGGATCATGCCCCAGAGGCTGGTGTCGGTGCTTTCAGCGCCTTCCGAGGTAAAGTACTCGCGGTCGGCATCGCTTAATGAGGCCGTTTGTTGGTCTGTGGCTTGCCCCGTTGTATCCGTTCCCTCGACGGGAGTACTGGAAGTGCTGACGATAGAGCCATCAGCTCCTGGAATACTGACTTCGATATCTGCGCCGACAGGAACACATGACCCGACATTACAAGCTTGTCCGGTGATTTCACCAATCACCGTGAAAGGCTTGTCGGTCAAACGCTTCATCGTCTGAGCGAAGACAGCCGTCCCCTCAAAACGCGTATATTCGACTCCGAAATTATCATCGTAAAACAGTTCACCCTCGCTGACGTCTCTCCCCTCGCCGACAACTTCATAATCGGCAGAAGGCTCGATCACAAAAGCCGTAGGCATCGGACCTGCAAGCATCTCGGTGGAATAGAGATGGTACCCTGGTTCGATAGTAGCAGTGGCTACCAACTCAAACTCCTCACCGTTCAAATCATTAAAGGAGAAACTCCACTTCACGGGATCCTTCAGCTGTGCTTGCAAAGAGAAGGTTGTGACAAGCACCAATAATAGAGATAACAGAAAACGTTTCATATTGAATTAGTTATTATTTAAGTAAGAATAAAAATCGAGGGGCAAAGTTACAAAACTATTTAAACAATTTGAACTTTCAGAATAGTTTTTGTTTTGTCTGTCACCTTGAAACGGTCGTCGATACGTCTCCCAACCACCCATACGATCTCATCATGCGCTGTGGCGAGCACATAGCATTCCTCTTTTTGACGAGTAGTCATTTTTTGATCCACAAAAAAATCACTCAGTAGTTTGGAGCCCTTCATCCCCAAGGGGTAGAATCGGTCGCCAACTTGCCACTTACGGAGGTTTAATGGGAAGGTTAGCTTATCGTAATCCAATTGGGCTACCTTGTAGGAAGCGTCCATGACAAAGCTATTATCGTTAGGGATTTGCTCATACAACAATTCCAGGAGGGACTCATCCTGTTGGCAAATCGGCATCAATTCAAGGCCATCACGTTCGATGGTCACCCGATGTGTCGGGGAAAAGAAACAGGTGCCAGGTTGGCTGGTTTTTAGGGCTTCATAGATAAAATGGACTTGGTCGGAGTTGAAGTCATAGTCCCTAAGCCATTCAAATAGAAGTTGACCGGAAGGGAACTGATCGGAGCGGGGTACTCCCTGCGGCACTGCATAACTCCCTGCGGGAGTTACGGCAAGGTGCTGCAGGGAGTACCCCGCTCCGCTAGGCTCCGTGTTGCGCAATGACATGGACAAAGCATCTTTTGTTACCCACTGCGATAGCTTTTCGCTCACCAACTCCCGATAAAGCTCATTTTCCGAGGCCAGATGGCTGATGGATTTCAGGATGGAAGTCCTCCCCTCTTTGGAGATACTATCAATCACTGGCAATAGTTCATGACGAATCTTATTGCGCAGGTACAGCGTCTCGGCATTGGTATGGTCCTCACGCCACTGGAGATGATGCTCCTCGGCATATTGCCGGATTTCCGCTCTCGAAATGTCCAACAGTGGTCGGATGATATGTCCATTGACAGGCTGCATTCCTTTCAAGCCTCTGATGCCGGCACCTCTTAATAAATTAATGAAAAAAGTTTCCAACTGGTCATCGGCGTGATGGGCAACAGCAATGTAATCATAACCCAAATGTTGATGTAGCTCCTCAAACCAGGCATAGCGCAGGTCACGGGCGGCCATCTCAATGGAGATGCCATGTTCTTTGGCATAATTCTCGGTATCAAAATGCTTCACATAGAGGGTTAGGTCGTGCTTTGCAGCATAATCTCGAACAAATTGTTCATCGCCATCTGACTCCTCACCACGCAGATGGAAATTGCAATGCGCCAGCACGAAGTCCGCTTTAGCCCGCAACAGCAGGTCAGCCAGCACCATCGAGTCGATGCCGCCGCTCAAAGCCAAAATGATTTTTCCTGTAGGACAATCCAATACCATCTTCGTTTTTCGACTTAATTCATCTGTGATTCACCACAAAACGGCCAACACTGCAACCATTCACTTGAACGAAATATAAACCATTGGGATATTTTTCTGTAACCAATCGAACCATTCCGCTTTCAGCCACAAACGAATCCACCATCTGTCCTAAGGCGTTATAAACCCGCACCACACCAGATTCATCGACCGAGAGATTCACGAAACCGTCAGCAGGATTGGGAAAAACTCCAACCGTAGTCCTGTCATCGGCAGCAACACCAGCATAGCATTGATGATGCTCTATCTCAAAAGGCTCATAGGCATCAATAATCATTTGAAGGTTTTCTATTCCACTAAAAGTAGCCCAGGAATTCAACACAATTGAACGGTCAGGAGCAATCAGCATCAAAAAAGGATCGAATGGCGCATGAAATTTCCCTTTCACGCCCACTCCTCCGCCATCCCTTCCAATCGTTGGATACTCAACACCAAATTCATCACACCACTGCAAGCACTTCTCGTCATTGTCCACATGAGAAACTTCGATGTAATAAACATCCTCATAATTACAGCCAAAATAATAATATGACTCAACGATATACGGCATCTGATCTCGACAAGGCCCACAAGAATAATGGAAAAAGTCAAGAAAAACATACTGGCCACGATCCAAAATGTCATACAAATGGATTTCATGACCATGACAGTCTGATGCAGTAAAATCAGGTGCTTGGTGACCGAACGACACCGTATCCGAAGCATATTCCGCCCCGTCTGCAAAACAAGATACGACATAATAATCGTTATTACAATAGGGATAATAAGCACTACCAGAATACTGGGTTCCCCCTGTATTTGCTATACAATTGAATTCATTCACACAATTCCTAAAATACACATGGTAATGGTCGGCATCTTCTACAGCATCCCATCTTAAAATAAAGCTCCCATCTTCCATGCTCGCGTTCACATTGGCTGGCGCCGCATGATTACCCCAGACACAACTCGACAACGGTATGCCCTCTTGCTCAAACACTTCACCCATCAGTCCCAAACCATACGTTAAAATCAAAGAATCCTGAACAATCTCATGATTGGGTCGAATCAACATCACATTACAAGGATAGCAACAATCCCGATATTGCTGAAAGAAAGTGTATCCTCCCCCATCACCACCAATCACAGGCCACTCTGTATTTTGAGCAAAGTTCACACAAATGGAATCAACAGTGTTGGGCATAATTTCCATCATGAAAACATCTTGTCCATTGCAACCATAGTTATGATACCATGAGCTTAAAGAATATATCCCAGTCCCCGTGTTATAATGAGTAAAATGCATCAAAATGTATTGATTCCCATCGAGAATATCGAACAAATCATATTCATTACCATAACAATCCGTAAAACTAATATCCTCCACTTCGGTTGGGCATTGAGCTACCATTCTCCCGCCAAAAGAAAGAAACATTAAGATTACCAGTATTTTTTTCATTGTCGTATTTGTATAATTAATTTGCTTATTTCTTCTTTTTCACTGAAAAACCAAAACCACCGATCTTCTCTCCCAAGCCATAATATTTGCCATGGGAATACGCCAACGGCCGAGCGTGGTTTAGCTGGAACGCTCCAGTACCTTTATCGATCAAGTCCTCTTCAGCGTTGACAGCAACAACTTCAGCGATAAACATATCATGAGAGCCGAGTTCCTTCACTTCCACCACTTTGCACTCAATGCTCAACGGCGACTCCTTAATTAATGGAGCCTTCACAATCTGTGCCGGTTCTGGATGCAAATGCATCTGCTTGAACTTGTTGTAATCGCGACCAGAGCGTACACCGCACCAGTCGGTGGCCGCAGCCAAATCCTCCGTAGTCAGATTAATGACAAACTCTTTATTCTTCAGAATGATGTCATGGGAATGGCGTTCTTTCCTCACGGAGATGTAGCACATCGGCGGGTCGGAGCAGATAGTGCCGGTCCAGCCAATGGTGATGATATTATAGTTCTCCTCGCAATCGCCGCAAGTGACCATCACTGCAGGGAGAGGATAGATTAAGGTTCCAGGTTTGAAAGGGATCTTCATTGAGGTTAGAGGTTAAGGGTTTTGTGGGCAAAAATAAAAAATCCCGCTCAATCGAACGGGATTTTTTCAAATTATCTGATAAACAGATTATTCAATGTTCCAGGTGGAACCGCTGTTGAGCAGGTCATCCATGTTATGGATCTTGGAGGCGGCCTTTTCGTTGGCGATGACTTGGTCGAGGCTGTCGTTGAAGGTCGGGGCTTTCACGTCACGGATGACACCGATGGCGACCGGGAAATGAGGCGGTGCCATGTGGGCGAGCATCATGTGGAGACCTGTATCCTCGAGGGTCTTGTCGTGTACCAGGATATCCTTCTCGGTGATGCCGTTCTCGCCGATCTTCACCACTTCGAGCTGGTTGCCATTCAGGCGGATACCTTTGTCGCGGTTCTTTCCGAAGATCAGGGGTTGACCGTGGACGCATTTCACTTGCATGTCGTCGCGGACGTCCTTGCCGGTGATGTTCTCGTGCACGCCGTTTGAGAAGATCATGCAGTTTTGCAGGACCTCCGTGACGGCGATGCCGTCGTGGTGGTACGACTCCATGAAGATCTCGGTGAGTTCCTTGGGGTTGACATCCACACCACGGGCGAAGAAGGTCGCCTTGGCACCGATGGCGAGTTCACCAGGATTGAACGGATCCTCGTAGGTGCCTTGCGGTGAGGTCTTGGTCTTGGTGCCACGGAAGGTGCAGGGAGAGAACTGGCCCTTGGTCATACCGTAGATGCGGTTGTTGAAGAGCACCAGGTTGATGTCGATGTTACGGCGGCAGGCGTGGATGAAGTGGTTACCACCGATGGCGGTGCAGTCACCGTCGCCAGTGATCATCCAAACGCTCAGCTTCGGGTTGGCCAGCTTCACGCCAGTGGCGCAAGCAGCGGCACGACCGTGGATGCTGTGGAAGCCGTAGGTGTTCATATAATAAGGGAAGCGCGAGGAGCATCCGATGCCGGACACCACCACGATGTCTTCTTTCTTAACGCCCAACTTGGGAAATACGTCTTGCATGGCCTTCAGGATGGCATGGTCGCCGCAGCCGGGGCACCATTTCACCACCTGGTCACTTGCAAAATCCTCTTTAGTCAGCATGACTTCTTGTTCGATATTCTGATTTTCCATGGTCGTATTATTTTAAGAGGTCGTTAAACTTGGTCTCCAGTTCGTTGATGGTGAACGGCAGACCCATCACCTTATTAAATTGCTCACACTTGTATTCCGGGAAGTTCATGCGGAGGTACTTGGCGAACTGGCCGCGGTTAATTTCGCAGACCACCATCTTCTTGTGACCTTGCAGCACTTCCTCAGTGTTTTTAGGCAGCGGCATGATGTAGTCGAAGTGGGCATGAGCGATGCTCTTGCCTTGTTCCATGAGGTTCTCGACGGCGGTACGGATGACGCCGAAGGTGCCACCCCAGCTGACGACGAGGAGGTCGGCATTCGGGTCACCGTAGATCTCCTGCATCGGGATGTCGTCGGCAACGCGCATCACTTTCTCCTCACGGAGTTCGGTCATACGTTGGTGGTTCTCAGGATTGGTGGAGAGGTTACCCTTGCCATCTTCCTTTTCCAGGCCGCCTACGCGGTGACGCAGGCCGGGGGTTCCCGGGATGGCCCATTCGCGGCGGAGCCATTTCTCGTCGCGGCGGAACGGCATGTATTCGGGGTCGTTGGCTTTGGCCAGCGGAGGTGTGATGGTTGGCAGGTCGGCCATCTTGGGGATGCGGAACACTTCGGAGCCGTTGCCGAGGGAGCCGTCGCTGAGGAGGATGACGGGGGTCATGTGCTCGAGGGCGAGACGGGCGGCTTCGAAGGCAGCGTAGAAGCACTGCGCGGAGCCGCGGGCGGCGATGACGATCAAAGGAGCATCACCGTTACGGCCATAGAGGGCCTGCAGCAGGTCGCTCTGCTCGAACTTGGTGGGAAGACCTGTGGACGGGCCGCCACGTTGCACGTCGATGATGACGAGCGGGAGCTCCGTCATGACGGCGAGACCCATGGCTTCACTCTTCAGCGAGAGGCCGGGGCCTGAGGTGGTGGTGACGGCGAGGCAGCCAGTGTAGGCGGCGCCAATCGACGACATGATGCCGGCAATTTCGTCTTCAGCCTGATAGGCCTTCACGTTCAAGTTCTTATATTTTGTCAGTTCTGCCAGAATGTCAGTGGCAGGGGTGATAGGATACGAACCGAGGAACAGCGGGCGACCCGACTTCTCGGAGGCGGCCATGAGGCCCCATGCAGCGGCGGTGTTGCCCGTGATGTTGCGGTACTTGCCCTTTTCAAGATTGGCGGCTTCCACCTTATAGGTATTGGTAAAGAGCTCCCAAGTGTCGGCGTAGTGGTAACCGGCGTCGAGGACGGTGCGGTTGGCTTTGATCACTTGGTCTTTGCCTTTGAACTTGGTCTCGAAGTAGGCGTAGACGGTGTCCAGCTCGCGGTTGAAGAGGTACATCACGATACCGAGGGCGAACATGTTTTTGGATTTCAGCATCGACTTGTTGTCCATGCCGAAGTCTTTCAGTGCTTCCTTGGTGAGTTCCGAGATCGGGGCTTTCACCACTTGGTAGTCGGCGAGGGTGCCGTCCACGGTGGGGTCATCTTCGTAACCGGCCTTCTCCAGTGCTTTCTCGGTGATGGAGTCGGTGTCGATGATGATGATGGTGCCGGGGCGGAGCCAGCGCATGTTGGCTTTGATGGAAGCCGGGTTCATGGCCACGAGGACGTCGCAGAGGTCTCCTGTGGAGTGGATCGGTTTGTGTCCGAAGTGCACCTGGAACCCTGACACACCGGCAACGGTCCCTTGCGGGGGACGGATCTCAGCAGGATAGTCCGGGAAGGTGGCGAAATCGTTTCCGGCGAATGCCGTTGAGTCGGAGAAAAGATTTCCGGTAAGTTGCATACCATCGCCCGAGTCGCCCGCAAAGCGGATCACGACATGCTCAAGGGCTACAACTTTACTTTTTCCTGTCATAACTATTAAGATTTAAAAATTCAATATTTAAAGAATTAATCTGGTATCCTTTTTGAGGCTGCAAAGGTACGTCATTTAATCGGCATAACCTAATTAAAAAAAAGAAAAACTTTTTAAATCGTTTTTTAGACTATTTCTAAATTGCACAAAGTCCTGTTCGGATAACAAACAAACCAGTATATTTGCATGCTCAAACAAAGAAAACTAACTTTAAAACTTAAAAATCATGGCTTACAAAATCACAGACAAATGCATTGCTTGCGGCACCTGCATCGACGAATGCCCGGTTGGCGCTATTTCAGAAGGTAGCATCTACGTCATCGACGCTGATTCTTGCGTTGGTTGCGGCACCTGCGCCGGCGCTTGCCCGAACGATGCTATCGTTGAGGACTAAATATTAAGTGCATTTTCCGCATTTAATGAAAAAAAGCCTGTTTTTGCAGGCTTTTTTCATTTTTTCAACCAAAACACGCTTTTTTGGCAAATTATTTGATATATTTGCCCCGTCTTTTTAAAAACACAAAAACGAAAAACACTAAATTCATTTTATTAACCTAAACAAATCAAACAATGAAGAAATTAGCTTTGGCACTCGTGTGCCTCGTCAGCGTTGCTTTCTTTGCAAGCTGCGATCCCGAAGAAATCATTCAGGAAGTGCAACCGTCCATCGAAATTCTCACTGAAGACGGTTACCTGCAAAACGGTGATGTCCTTGACCTCAACGAACTCGGTCTTTATGGCTTCCGCGCTGCCTCTAACGTCAACACCCAAGCCGAACTGGCCAAATTCGTTGTCACTTGCGCTATTACAAGCGGCGATGAAACCGAAGAACCCAGTGTCATTTACGACACCTTGATCGACGGCACCGAATTCGTTTTCGAAGACTATATCTCTTTTGAACCTGCAGGAAAGGACCTCATCGGTTCAGCCGAAATCACCGCCACCGTGACCGACGTCGACGGCTTTTCCAACTCAACCAGCTTCAAAATTGACATCAACAAGGAAGAAGCCCTCGAAGTCACTTCTATCGAATGGACAAAGTGGGGTCATACTGTTGAAGACCTTTCCGCTTATGGCCTTGAAATGCAGGCAAACAACTGGAAATCACCTTTCGTACACATTTATCCTGCTGAAGGTTGCGCCCTCTACGTGATTGAAAACGACAGTGAAGATTGGTTCGAAGCCGTTGAAACCGCCTCCAATCTCGCTGGCCTCTTCCAAATGCTCTATGAGGATCCGGAAGTTCCCGCTTGCACCGATTACAATAAAATCGACTGCAACGCCAGTGCCCGTTACGACGACGTGCTTGTCACCAAAGACGCTGAAGGCAACTATCACGCCATTCATATCACCGGCACTTCTGTTGCTGTAGAAGCTCCTAACGGCACCAAGATAATTATCTCTGGCGAAGCCAAATAAGTTTAGCTTACGCTTTACGTGAAAAAAACGCTCCGAAAATTCGGAGCGTTTTTTCATTCTGCCAAGGCGTGGCTGATCTTTCGGTTGATCTCCAATAACCGTTTGGGATTCAACTTTATCACCTCACGGTCGTAAGTCATCAAGCCATTAAGCTCGGTCTCACAATCGGTGGTCTGAGTGTAAACCGCCGCCGAAAAGCCTTGTGAAATCATATTATATAACTGATTGGCATATTCCACATAGGTATCGGTCACCTTTTCTTCGGTATCGAACTCCACATAACCCCAGCCCTGGTCCTTCACCCAGGTATGGCCTTCCACCTTGCGGCCGATGCCACCATATTCACCCAACACCGTGGCACGGCTGGGGTCGTAAAGCACCATCTTCGGCTCTGGATAGTGATGCAGGTCGAGGATATCACCGCAAGCGTAGAAGTTGCCGCCCGAAGCGGGATTCACCAAACGAGTAGGATCCAACTTTTTTGTCATCTCAACGATCTCCGTGGTCTTGAATTGACCCCATGACTCGTTGAAAGGCACCCACACCCCGATGCAGGGCTGCGAAATCAAACTCTCTATGATCTCTCTCCACTCCTTCTTATAGCATTCTTCTGATTCCATCGAGCGAAGGCTCTCTGGGCCGTCGAAGTACTTGTCGGTTTGCCAGCCCGGGCCTCTCCCACCGCTAGGCATGTCCTGCCACACAATCATCCCGAGGCGGTCGCAATGGTAGTACCAGCGTGCCGGCTCAACCTTCACGTGCTTGCGAATCATGTTGAAGCCCAGTTCCTTGGTCTTTTCAATATCGTAGGCCAAAGCCTCATCGGTGGGCGCGGTATATAGTCCATCAGGCCACCAGCCCTGGTCGAGGGGACCGAAATGGAATATCGGCTTGCCGTTCAAAGTCAACCTGACGATACCACTCTCGTCACGTTGGGTGCCGAAGCTCCGCATGGCGAAGTAGCTACCCACCTGATCGACGGTCTTGCCTTTTCTTAGCACTGTCACTTTCATGTCATAGAGATGCGGATGGTCGGGAGTCCAGGTGAGGAAGCCTTCGGGCATGGCCACCTCCACAGACTGACCGCCGAGGGCTTTGCCCGAGGCAACCGTCTTCCCGTCATACAAAACCTCTACCCGATAAAGGACATCGTCAGCAGGCCCTTTGAAGTCTGGGGTCACGGTCACCGTAGCTCTGTCAAGATCAGGTGTAGTCTTCAGGGAGGCAATATAGTTCTCGGGAACGGGTTCCAGCCACACCGTCTGCCAGATGCCGGTGACAGCTGTATAGAAGATGCCACGAGGCTTGTTCACCTGTTTGCCATGAGGGATATAGGAATCGTCGGTGGGATCCCATACCCGCACCACCAGCGTGTTTTTCTTGTCGTTCAATGCCTGGGTGATATCGAAGGTAAAAGGTGTGTACCCACCAGTGTGGCTGCCCACTTTGACATCGTTCACCCACACATCGGTCTGCCAGTCGACAGCGCCGAAGTGCAGCAACACCCGTTGGCCATTCCAGCCTCGTGGCACCGTAAACTCACGCTGATACCATAGCACCTTGTCAGCGCCGACCGTCTGCTGTACGCCTGACAGTGACGACTCAATGCAGAACGGTACCAAGATCTCACCTTCGTAATCAGATGGCTGCTTGGCATCTTTCGGGGTGATCACATAATTCCACAATCCGTTGAGGTTCTGCCATGCCTGGCGGGTCATCAAAGGGCGGGGATATTCGGGAAGCACCTTATCGGGCTTCACTTCCGAAGCCCAGCGGGTTTTGATTTTGTCGCCTTTGGGGGCATATTGTGCGAAGGCGACAGAGCCTGTCAAAACCAGCAATAATAGCATTGTCTTTTTCATATTGTTTATTCCAAAATATTCTGAAATTGTTCAGCAGCATCCGTCAAGGCAGCAACGGCACGCGCTACAATCTCCGGGTCGTCGGAAGAACCGTCGAGCATCTGCTCAAAGCACACCCAGACAGAAGCTTGGCGTTTACCAGCCTCTTCGTATTCGTATAGCGAAGCCTTCACCACCTTGTAATTCCAGTTGAGCGTGTTGCAAGCCATCAAGGCGCGGGCATAGTTCTCGTCGGTGACATCAAGGATGCCAGGGAGGGCAAGACGGAAAAACAGCGGATCGTCAGCATCGTTCCAAAGCAGGAAATTCCACCCTTCGTACACGAAGTTAACGCCCACCTTCGAGCGTTTGGCCGCGATACCGTTGGCTTTCAGGTATTCAAGCAGTAGATTTTTGGCTACAGACTTCATTTGTGGAATCCTATTTTTGTTTTGGTGGAATAGGTCGGGTTCTTGTACTTCAGCACATCTACGAGGATCTTCTGGGAGATGGGCACGTCCATGTAAGCTGCGGTCATAGCAGCCTCGTTGACGGTCTCGGTGATATCGCCAGCCACGAAGTCGTCTGACAGTCGTGCCAACTCTTCGTAATCGATCTCATCGCAGGGTCGGTTGCTCAGGTGTTTCTTGAAGATGTCCTTACGAGCCGCGAAATCGGGTTGCGGCACGAAAAACACCCTGTCGATGCATCCGGGACGGAGCAAGAAGGGATCCACCTGATCAGGCTGACTGGAGGAGACCACCAGCAAGACGCCTTTCTCAGCGCAGTCGTTCATGAGGTTCAGCATGGCGACGCTTTCCTTGGTGATTCCTTCGGTACCCGGGGCGGGAATCAGGTATTCCAACTCATCAAAGCAAAGCACAAACGGGGCTTTGATGGATGCCGCGTCAAAGATGCGCTGCAGATTGTCGAGCACTCCCGGCTGGTAGATATTGCCAAAATCGGAGGCTTTCAAGATGGTGTAGTTGAATCCCAACTCCTCGGCGAAACACTCCATCACGAGGCTCTTGCCACATCCAGGAGGGCCATAGAACAGGATGCCGTTAATCTTCGGCAGTTGGTATAACTGGGCTTTATCAGGATGTTGCATGGCAAAAATCACTTCCTTGCGCAGCTGCTCCTTCAGCTCGTCGCGGCCAGCCACTTGGTCGAAACCGCTACCAGAGCCTTTCTTGAACGGAATAGGCTGGAACTGCTGAGGCGTCAAGGCATTCTTCAGCGCATTTTCCAGATTGTCGAGAACGCTCTGCGATTCATCCTCCGGTCTCTCATCTCCTTCACTCTCCTCGGGAGCGATCTTCTCCATCAACTTCTTAAAGAAGCTGTCCGCCGAATGGAAACGACGAGCCATGTTGAGTGACAACGCCTTTTTGAGGATCTCCTTCATGAAATCGGGCAGTTCGATACCACCCATTTCCAAGGCCAGCGGCGCCTTGCGGGCTTCCTTCACCTTGTCGCGAACAAGATCCAAATTGTCGCCGCACGCCGAGATATCGGTCTCCCATGGCGCTTTGCCGAAAATCAGATAATACAGCAGGGCGCCTACCGAGAACACGTCGGATTTCGGAGTGTAGATGCCCCTGTAGGTCTCCGGTGCCCGGAAAAACGGAGCCAGGTCACCCACAAAGAAGTTGGGCCGTCCCATCACCATATAGGAGACATGGCCCAAGTCGATAATCGTAGGTTGCAGCATCCCATCCTCCAGTTCCTTCAACATGATGTTGGACGGTGTGATGTCGTTGTGGAGCAGGGCTTTGGCATGCATATACTTCAAGCCATTCAGCACGCAAAGGGCAATCTGCGAAGCATCCTCCACATCAAACACGCCCTCTTTCTCCACCGCCTCACTGAGCAGTTCGCCCGGATAGAACTCCGTCACAAGATAATGGTATTCCTTACCGCCCTTGCTGAAGCCGCCGTTGTCGATATAATGAATGATATTTTCATTCCTTTCGGCACTCAGTTCCTTGCAAAACACGATTTCAAACACCTCCTTGCCTTCAAAAAGCATGGAGGACGGCGTGTCTGTCATATTGAATATCTTACAGAAGTAAAGCATGTCATCGCCGCCGTAAACCGTATAGGATTCCGCCGACGCGCCCTTCTTAATGAAGGAATTCACGATGTATTTTCCGATTTTTTCGCCTTTCTTAAACAGTGCCATATTTCGAGTTATTATGAGTTAATTCTTATAATGATAGGTAAAACCGAGATAGAGTCTATCAATGGGTTCCGTAACTTGGATGTCATTATCCATGCGGATGGAGAATTCGAGATGCTCACGCCGCGACAGTCGGTAATCGACGGTGAACACGGTGCGGATATTGTCGATCACATTGGCTTTGGGGTCGTTGAGGAGCCAGTGGAGCTCGGTGGAAAGTTCGTATTTAAAACGGCTGTACGGCATCTGGTAAGCCACCTGAAAACGGTTGCGCCAGTACATCTTGGGATTGACACGATAGTCCCCTAACCGCTCGTCGCGAAACGTCGTCATCAGCCGGGTCCTAAAGGAAAACTTATAGCGTCGCCAAGTCTCCGCATAGTTGACATCGAGGCCAATACGGGTACGGTTTTCGTAGAAGTTACGGTCGTTGTAACGACGGATATAGCCTCCCGACAGACCTACGTGCATTCGGTTGTGAAGGAACGGATATTCAAGGGTCACCGAGTTAAGCCAACGGTCGAACTGAGTGCAGTTGTGGTCAAAACGAAGCTCTTCCTCCACCTCGATGGCGAGTTTTCCCGTCAAGTCGGTGTCGTATTTCGCACTGAGGATGGCGCCGAAGTCACTGGTCCTTCCACTTTGGCCAAACACAGGCCACGCCACTGCCAGCAGCAGTGCGATTAATAGGCTTCCCGTTCTCCTCCTGCCACTTTCCACTTTCTAGAACTCCTTGATTTTGGTGAATGTACCTATCGAGCCCGTCTCACCGGGAGCTGGTCTATACCATATCTTGATGAAAGCTGCATCACGAAGATAGTCGATATGCCCGATTTCCATCTTTTCAATTCTGATGCCGGTGCGTTCCTCGAGATCAGCCTTCAACTCCGCTTCCTTACCTACCTTCACCAGCTCGATTTTATCGTACAGGATCACCTTCTCCACCAATTGTTTCGAGAGGCGATTGCCCTCGAAAGCCCAGATCGCCAGAATAACTAATATATTGGTGATAAACAGCTCGATATAGCTCGTTGTCAGTGCTTGACCGTTGATGATGGAAACGCCCATAACCACAAAGAGGTAGGTCATCTCGCGAATGCGTAGTGTCTCCGTTCGGTATCGGATCATGCCAAAAATGGCAAACAGACCCAGGGCGTAGGCCACGTTCATCTTCATATTATCCATCAAGGTGATAATCAAAAAGATGACAACAGCGAACATCATGAAGGTAAAATAATAATCACGGCGTTTCGATTTCCTGTAATAGAAAAGTCGAATGATGATCCAACACACCAGGAAGTTGAGTGCGAAACGGAACAGCAGTGTCCACAGGCTCATGGAGTCGAACAACGGCACACCCAAGAAATTGATGTCGGCCACACCGCCACCGTTGCCGAATTCACGGGCGATGTCAGGATCAAAAGCCGGAGCAGTTTGTAATAAGTTCATAGTTATGAGTTAAGCGTTAGGAGTTTATTAATTCTTCTGATTTTTTTCTTAAAGCGGTTTTGCTTGACTTCGGGGCGGGTCATGGCCGTGCCGATGCAGTATTTGCTGATTTTATAGGGCTTGATCCGAAGGTCGAGCAGCACCTCTTTCAGCAGGGAGCGGGCACGTCCATCCTGCTTGAGTTCCATAATTACCAAAGGATCGATTGTAGCTGACGTCCCCGATACAAAGTTGTTGAACACCAGATTGCAGTCGATCGTAAGGCGCTCGGTCTTTTCATCGTTGACCAGCGTAAAGCGGTCGAATACGGTTTCAAGGTTGGGGTTGAGGCTCTCCACGGGATACGGCTGTTTCTCAGCGAGAAAAGCTGATGCCTCGGGGTCTACAGTCACATCGATGCCTGGCTGAATCTCTATGCGCTTCTTCTTAGTGCGGCCCTTATTGGTCTTGTGCTTCACCTCACAAAAGGTCAAGTGTGAATCCACATAGGTACGCACCCTCACTTTATCGCGCACCAGATGACGGTCATGGTGGATGGTATACATCTTCAGGTCAGGCGTGTCGTAATAGACGGTGTCGTAGGCCGACAGGCGCTTGCCTTCCACTTCCTGGGCATAGTAATAGTCATGAATACCATTGAGGATGTCTTGAAGTTGTCCGGATGTCACCAGATACTTCGTATCGACACGGTTCATCAGCTTAACGCCCTTCATTTCGTCGAGCGTAATCGGCTTCATGGTGTTTACTATGTCAAGGATAGCGGGGTTCACTTGGAGATGTATTCGTAAACCTTGACCGACTCGAGTTTCCCGTTGGGGTAATAGTTGAGTTGTCGGCTCTTTGAGCCGTCTTCATTGTATTCGAACTTGCGGATGCGCACGACTCGGTCACGGTCGTTGTACTCGATCTCGCGCACCACTTTGGCAGTGACATCGCTGTCAGGCGGATATTCGCTGACCACACGCGACTTCTGGCCATAGCTGGCGTATTCAATCTCCTCGATCTTACGTCCCAGCTCATCGTAAGTGGTGACATGATCAAGGAACGGTGTCTTGGCACCCACAGCAGTGTTCCATTCCTTCAGCACCATGCCACGACGGTTCTCACGCTTATGGATGGTGGCATCGGAGACGGATTGGGAGAAGGCTGGCAGTGCCCAAAAACCTACAAATAATAACAACATTAATCTCTTCATCTCTTTTAAACTTGAATTCGAACAATAAACGTGGTATCAGGTACCATTTGGAAGACTTCATTGGCTTCGACGGTGACGGTATCGATAACCGGCGAAGGAACTTCCTGGGCATCCTGTGTGTAAGTGATCACCTCGTAGGCACCAGGCAACACCTTCTGGAAAGCGAAGATGCCGTTAAGACCGACGCGGGCATCATCTATATGGTAGGTGTCGCCAAGCTTCCGGAGGTAGACGCGGTGCTCGTAAGCCCAGCTTTCACCGCGGTATTCGTTGTTATGGAAATACCAAGCCCACACCTTGCCAGTGATGATGGAAGTGCCATAGGCCTTGCCATCGTGGATGTATATGGTCGGCACTTCAGCCACCCCACCCCGATGCAGGGTCACGGTCTCGGAAACGGCGACCTTCTCTCCAGTAGGAAGCGTAGAGTAAGCAAACACGGTATAGTCGCCCGGGGTCAGGTAATTGAACTCATAAAGACCGTCGGGATTGGTCTCCGTGTCGTCACCATAGAACTCCTCATCGCCATAAACGATGAACACATCCGTTTTGGCCGCATCGATGGTATCGGCCCCCAGCTGGTAGTCGTCATCAGGATGATGCACCAGTTTGACATGACCGCGAACGGTGCCGGTTCCGCCCTCACCTTCCTTATTGTTGCAGGATGACAGCATCAAGCCAGTCATCACAAGGGCAAGAATGATTTTGCAGTAGTATTTCATTATCACAAAAAGTTTTAAGGGGTAAAGATACGCATTTTACCCTGAACAAAAGAGAAAAATAGCAAAAATCTTTCCAAATGAACAATAAAAGCCCGAAAATGCCAAAAACAACACGGGGCTGCCACGCTGTGGCAGCCCCGTGTGTTGTCAATCTAGAAAGATATTATTTCTTGATTCCCAATTTTGCCTTGACGTCCTTGGTGACATCCACGGCATCAGCGCCGATGTAAACGGCAGCGCCAGTGGCAGTGTCGAGGATATAGGTAAATCCCTTTTCCTTACCCACAGCGTCGATGGCATTTTGTATCTTCTCAAGCAGAGGCTTCAGCAGTTCAGCGCGTTTAGCCTCGAAATCGTTTTCAGCGCTGTTTTGGAAAGCGGTGATACGGCTTTCAAGGTCGACAAGCTCCTTTTCTTTCGACTGCTTCACCAGGTTCGACATGGTTTCAGCATTGGCCTGATAGTCCTGAAGCTTGTTCTGATACTCACCAAGCATGGTCTTCAGTTGTTCCTGAAGTTCGTTGTAGTAGTTCTCAAGACTCTTTTCGGCCTTGGTTCTTTCAGGCATGTCTTCCATGATCTTGCTGGTATTGACATGCGCGATCTTCACTGTCTGGGCGCTGACAAAGCCGTTCATAGCGAACAGAGCGACGGCCAGGAAGAATACTTTGATGATTTTGTTCATTTTACGTATTATTTAATGATTTAACTTTTCCGTTTGAGGCCGCAAAGATACTAAAAAACTCGATACGGCAACTTCTGAAATTATTTTTTGGTTCCACCCTTAGGCTTGACGTTGGATGACTTCGATCCAGTGTTGTTAGATGCGGCATTGGCGCGTTTGCGGTCCTCGCGGCGGACGGTCTGCATCACGTTGCTGAGCTGATCAAGCACATCGTCGCTGACATCGACCTTGTCGGATGCATAGAGAATGGAAGTGCCCGAAGCCAAGTCAAAGATAAAGGTGTAGCCTTTGGTCTGGGCATATTCGGTCAACGCAGTATAGATTTTCTCCTGAATAGGTTGGACAAGCTCCGTTTGTTTCTGGTAGAGAAGACCGTCCGAGCCAAAATACTGCATCTGAAGGTTCTTGGCTTCCTGTTCTTTATTAACGATATCTTGCTCACGGGCGCGTTTCTGATCTTCAGAGAGCAGCACCATTTCGGTCTGATATTTCTTATACATCTCCGAGACCTTGTTATAAATGGCTTTCACCTCGTTTTCCCACTTGATGGAAAGGGTATTGAGCTCTTCTTGAGCATCAGCGTATTCCGGAATATTGCTCAGGATGTAGTCCGAATCGACGTAAGCGAATTTCTGTCCGCCCATTTGTGCAAAACCGCTGATGGTGCCAAAGCAAACCACGACGGCGGTCAAAAGCAGTGATTTAAGAGTTTTCATTTTCTATTGTTGTTTGATTGATTTACAAAAAATTAATTTCATCAATAACCATGCCGATTTCCATCCTTAGTCAATAGAGCCTCCGATGGAGAAGTGGAACTGGCTGCCATTGGCACTGGCATCGCCTGGTACCGCATCGAATCCGTAGCCCCAGTCAAGACCCAACAGTCCAAACATCGGGAGGTAGATACGGGCGCCGATACCGGCGGAACGATATACCTTGAATGGGTTGAAGTTCTCGAATCCCAGCCAGCAGTTGCCCGCCTCGACAAAGCCCATGGCGTAGATGGTGGCCGTAGGGTTAAGCGACAAGGGATAACGCAACTCCATGGTATATTTGGCAAAGATATTGCCACCTATGGCAACGCCATTGCTGCTTTCCGGGGTAAGCGACTCATTCTTATAACCTCTCATACCCACAATCTCACGGCTGTCAAAGTTATATGTGCCAAGGCCGTCACCGCCGAGATAGAAACGATGGAACGGCGTCGGACCAATGTTCTCGTTATAGTAACCGAGATAGCCAAATCGCACACGGGTCATCAGCACCAGCTTTTCATACAGCTCAGAATACCAAGCTGCTTTGAACTTCCACTTGTGCATCTCAATCCATTTATAACGTTCGTCTTCCGACAATCCTGCATAGTTCTTATCGGTGAAGAGCGAAATGGGCGGGGTGATCTCGAGCGACAGCTGCACCTCCGAACCGCTACGCGGGTAGAGCGGCTGGCTAACGGAGTTACGTCCGATATTGAAGTTGTAGCTGATCATGTTGAAGTTGCCGTTGCCCGAGCCGAAGTTGAGGACGCTGGCATAGTTCTTCAGGCGGTACTGCATCAGCGAGATGCCGTGATATAGCGTGAAGTAGTCATCAGGCCACGTCAAGCGTTTTCCAATACCCACCGTGGCACCCGTCATGCGGAAATATCCGAAGTTCTCATCACTCCTACTTAAGCCGTTGCTGTAATACGACTGGTAGATGGAGGTCGTCAGCGAGTTGGGCTTACGGCCGCCGAGCCAAGGCTCAGTAAATGAGGCTGAGTAGCCGATATAGCGCGTGCCGTAAGTCGACACATTGAGCGACAGCTTCTGTCCATCACCACCAGGGATAGGTTTCCAGGCATCGCCTTTAAACAGATTTCTCATGGAGAAGTTGTTGAACGACAGGCCTGCCTGAAGAATCAACATGCTATAGCCCCATCCAGCGGAGAACGAGACCTGGTCGGCACTGGCTTCCTCCACTTGATACTCGATATCGACGGTGTTGTCCTGATAATTCGGACGCACATCGGGATTGATCGACTCCTGGTTGAAAAATCCCAATGTAGCAAGTTCTCTGACCGTGCGGGTCACATCGCTACGGCTGAAGAGTTGTCCCGGACGGGTATACATCTCACGGATCACCACAAAGTCGTTGGTCTTCGTGTTGCCCTTCAAAGTCACATTGCTGATTCGAGCCTGCTGGCCTTCGCTAAGACGGATCTCAAGGTCGATGGAGTCGTTCTCCACTTGGACCTCCACAGGATCCACACGGAAGAAGAGGTAACCATCATCCATGTATAGCGAAGAGATGTCGAGTGTAGTCTCGCTATAGGTGAGGTTGTTGTTAAGCAGCTCCTTGTTGTATACATCGCCAGACTTGATGCCGAGTACGCCGTCGAGCGTCTCACTGCTGTATTTGGTGTTGCCCGTCCAAGAGATATTCCGGTAATGGTAAAGGCTGCCTTCGTCAATCACAATGTCGATGCCCAAGTCACCATCATCGAGCTTGTAAACCGAATCTCTGACAATGATGGCATCGCGGTATCCTTTGGTATTGTATTTGGCGATGATATTCTGCTTGTCGTTTTCGTAATTTGATTCCAAAAACTTGGAGCTCTTGAAGATCCTGGGGCGGTAGTTTTCATAGAAATACTCCTCCACGTCAGTGATGGCCTTCAGCGGCTTCAACGTCAAGGCGTCAGCCAAGGTATTGATCACCATGGGACCTAGAGGCTCAAGAGGGTTAAACACGCCCTTTTGCTTCGTCTCCTCCATTGCTGAATATATCTGGGCATCGGAGAGATTATCATTACCATACAGGTTGATCTTCCCGATTTTCACCTGCTTGCCTTTATCAATAGTGATCTGAAGATCCACATAGCTTTCACGGGTAGTGTCAGGCACTTGGACGATGGTGACTTCCGCATCGAGGTAACCCTTCTCAGAATAATAATCCTCGATAATGCGCCGTGTCTTGGTTTCCAAATGGTTGGTGGCAATATCACCTCTGGAGAGGTTGATCCTATTGCGAATATCGTCAGCCTCTGATTTTTTGATACCATCAAAAGAGAACCTGGAAACGCGGGGGCGTTCCTGCACAACGATTTGCAGGAAGATCTTTCCGCCCACGATATTGGTGGCGTTGACCGCAACATCTTCGAACATTCCCTGATCCCAGATTTTGCGGATAGCCATGGCAATATCATCACCCGGCACCGTAATTTCGCTGCCAACCCTCAAGCCGGAAAGACTGGCCAAAACGTTAGGATCGACAAATTTTGTGCCTTCAACGGTGATACCCCCTATCGTGTACTTTTGGGGATTGTTATAGTCGATATCCGACAAGTCGTCGCCGATCTTGATCTGCGCCATGACGCTGTTACCCGCCATCAGGAAGACGAGAAGTCCACAGAAGATCAAAAAACGTTTCAAGGGTATATTATTTTTCATTTTAATCATTTGGTTATTTGTTCGCTGGTCTTGCCAAATCGGCGTTCGCGGTGTTGGTAGTCGATGATAGCTTCATAGAGGTCATCCTTCCTAAAGTCAGGCCAGTATTTCGAAGTGAAGTACAGCTCCGAATAGGCCAGCTGCCACATCAAGAAATTACTGATGCGGAGTTCTCCGCTGGTACGGATCAACAATTCGGGATCAGGGCGCCCTGCCGTGGAGAGATAGCTACTGACGGTATCTTCGGTGATGGTATTGGGGTCAAGCGTCCCTTCCTTGGCGGCTTGAGCCATGCGGCGTGCCGCATCGGTGATGTCCCAACGGCCTGAATAACTCAATGCGAGAGTCAGTTCCATGCGTTCGCCCTTGCTGGTGATGTCGATGGCACGGGAAAATTCGTCACGGATGCCTTGCGACATGCGTTCAGTGTCGCCGATCACATTCAGGCGGATGCCGTTTTTCAGTAGCGTGGAGGTCTCTTTCTTGATGGTTTGCGAGAACAGCGTCATCAATCCACTCACCTCGTCGGCTGGACGATTCCAGTTCTCAGTCGAGAAGGCATATAAGGTGAGGTATTCCACGCCGAGTTCAGCGCATGCCTCATTCACATCTCTGACAGATTGGACTGCCGAACGATGACCAAAGAGTCTCGGTTTGCCATGTTCTTTAGCCCAGCGTCCGTTACCATCCATGATGATGGCGATATGCCTGGGCAGACGTTCTATGTTGATTTGTTCTTTCAGTGTCATTTTCAATGGTCGGTCATTTTACAAGCTGCGCTGTCTGGGATCACAAACTTCCAAGTGAGCGAGAGGTTAAGCATCCCAAACCAGTCGTTAGTACGCGCATTACCGCGTTGGTACCCTTCGGGAAAGTTCCCCGTCGGATCGGTGAAATCGTATTCATTGGCGACAGCGTGTTCCTTGGCGTAGTTGCCGTGAACGCCATCGAGATAATCGGTCAAAGCATAATGCATACGCCATTCAACAGTGGCAGCGAGATGTTCTGAGATGGACATCTTGCAGCCAAGGCCAAACGGGATGGAAAGCCCATAGTTGAATCCCTCTCGCACCCCATCAACGGTGAAAGCATCAGCGCCAGCATCGTCCATATGGAGATTGTTGAAATACAGCGTATCACAGGCCTCATCACCTGTGAAAGGCTGCACGTCATACATCATGCCTGAAATGCCCAAGAAGATATATGGAGAGAATCCCTTGTCGTATTTGCCTGTGTAGTAGTCCAAGAAATTGAATTCCACCACAAAACTCAAGTCGTTGACGGTAGTCCTGAAGTTCAGGTCACCCTGAGGCCGCCAAGCGGCAATGGAGTCGCCAGCTCTGAGATGGAGATGGGTGTAATCGAGACGGAACGACCAACGAGAGTCGTAGTTATAACGTGCCACAGCACCCCATTCGTAATGAAATTGTTTCAGACTTCTCCATTCCCATTGACCAAGGTTTCGCCAAACATTCAGATCACCGGCATAGGTAGTGGCACCGAAATGAGGCCCCACTTCGATAGTCTTTGGACTTTGGGCGTACGAAACAGAGCCAGCCAGACTCAGTAGAGCCAGGCTCATTGTCACCATCAAAAAACGCAGTCTTCTCTTCATAAAATTAAAAGTGTGCAAAGTTAAGACAATTTTTTTAATAATGTGACAACGCAGAAAATCAATTTCTATTGTCCTTGCCCCACATGAGTTTATTGCGGATGGTGCTGAAAAAGTCTGTACCCTCCATCCTGACGGTACGGATGCAGAAGTTGGCCTTGCGTACCACCAGCTCCACCGAGGTATCCAAGGCACATACACGCGAGTCCATGCTGAACACAAATTTTTTTTCCCGGCCTTCCACTTGGATGCGCACCTCACTGTCATCGGGGATGACGATGGGACGTACTGTAAGGTTGTGTGCAGCGATCGGGGTGATCACAAAATTATGCGAGTCGGGCGTGAGTATAGGCCCTCCGGCGCTGAGCGAATAAGCCGTGGAACCCGTTGGAGTAGCCATCAAGATGCCATCACCCCAGTAAGTATTGAGGAAGAGGTCGTTGACGAAAACTTTGACGGAGAGCAGTGAATGCTCGGGATTGCGGATGATGTTGATTTCGTTGAGGGCATAATTGACCTTGTCGTTGAAAACACCTTGCGGGGCCACCAACTCGAGCAATGTACGACTCTCAGTAGTATATCGGCCTTCCATAAGCAGGCTCACCGCCTGATGGATCTCCTCTTTGGCCACGCTTGAGATAAAGCCAAGCCGTCCCATGTTGATCCCCAGCATCGGGATACCCGAGGCACCCACCAGCGGCACTGCGTCAAGCATGGTGCCATCACCGCCAATGGAAAGCAACAGGTCCACATCATCGTCAATCGGCTCCCTTCGGTTGAAGCAGGTCACGATCTCCACACCGTTCTTCTTCAGCTCCTCAATCAACTGGTTC
This sequence comes from Bacteroidales bacterium, assembly GCA_017394865.1. GTDB lineage: Bacteria > Bacteroidota > Bacteroidia > Bacteroidales > F082 > Limimorpha. The sequence continues at coordinate 108,286 of JAFPWT010000011.1, read as the reverse complement.
ATATACCCCTCGTTCTCAGGAGCAATGGTCTTTCCATAGATGGCAATTTTCATAGGTTTTTCATTTTATACATTCATGTAACGCATCAACAACGAGAACCTGTCGAGCAGGTCATGGTTTTCGTCAGGCGAGCTAAGAGTGCTGACAACGTTATAGTTATAACGATAGAAGCTCTTGACGATGGCACCGCATTCAGGCTGGTTGATGAGAAGGATTACCACGATCCTCCCAGGCTCCTCAGGGATGTCATCAACAGTCAAGCCCAAGATCTTGGCGTCGTTTTCCTCCACAATCCTTGCAATCTCAGCGAGGCTATAGTCGTACGTCCCCATCTCCAGTTGGATCAGACAGGCCTCATAGGTCTCCAATTGCTTCATCAATAAGTCCTTAATCGTCGGTTCCATAGCTCCAATCCTCGTTGTTATACATTTTCAAATAGTTGTTATAGCGCCAATCGGCGATGTCGCCGCGCTCTACAGCCTCTTTGACGGCACAGCCCGGCTCGTGGGTGTGAGTGCAGTTGGCAAAGCGGCATTCGCTCATCAAACTGCGCATCTCGGGAAAACGTTGCGCCAGAGTCTCCGTCTCCATGTCGTAAAGCGCAAACTCCTTGATCCCGGGAGTGTCCACAATCCAGCTTCCGAAGTCGAGATGATGCATCTCGGCAAAGGTGGTGGTGTGCTTGCCTTTGTTATGGACATCGGAGATCTCTCCGATACGCAGATGCTGGCTTGGATCCAAGGCATTCACCAAAGCAGACTTCCCAACGCCGGAGTGTCCCGAAAAGAGACAGATCTTATCCTGCATCAAGGCCTTCAGCTGGTCAAGCTGGAAGCCCGTCTTAGCCGACACCCCAAACGAGGTGTAGCCAATGCTTTGGTAGTATTCTATCAACACTGCCATCTCCCCTATCTGGTCGTCATTGTAGAGATCACATTTGTTGAACACCAGGGCGGTTGGGATATGATAGGCCTCGGCGGTGACCATGAAGCGGTCGATGAATCCCGTGGAGGTACGCGGTTGCGTGACGGAGGCCACGATGATGGCCAAGTCGACGTTGGCAGCGATGATGTGCGAGGCCTTGCTCAGGTTGACTGACTTGCGGACGATGAGGTTATTGCGTGTCTCAATCTTCGTGATCACACCAGTATCTTTCCCAGGCTCCCGTTCAAACACAATATTGTCGCCCACCGCCACGGGGTTGGTGGAACGCAACCCATCGAGGCGTATCTTGCCCCGCAGGCGGCATTCCCATTGGCATCCCTGTTCGTCGAGGACGATGTACCAGCTTCCCGTTGATTTAATGACTTTGCCTTTCACGGCGCAAAGATAATAAATTAAAAGATTTCAGATTTCAAGATTTCAAGATTATATACATAGTATTAAAATATTATTACTATTTTTGCATCAAAAATTAATTTAAATATGAAAAACCAATTAATATATCAAATCGCCATCACGCTGATCCCAGGGATTGGAGACATCAGCGGAAAGAAGTTCATTGCCTACTGCGGGAGCGCAGAGGCCGTGTTTCAAGAGAAACGCAAAGCATTAGAGAAAATCAATGGCATGAGGGAGGTCACCATCGATGCCTTGTGTCACCCGAAGGACATCCTGAAAAGGGCGGAACAGGAGGTTGAGTTCATCGAGAAGAACGCCGTCCAGCCCTTGTTTTACCAGGACAAGGATTATCCCCGAAGACTGTTGCAATGCGACGACAGCCCGATGATGCTATATTACAAAGGGAATGTCCCGTTGAACACAAATCGTGTCGTCGCAATAGTGGGGACACGAAACATCACAGAATATGGCAAAGAGTGCTGTACCGAACTGGTAAACGACCTCGTCGACGATGGGGTGCTGGTGGTCAGCGGACTGGCCTACGGGGTCGACACCACGGCACACCGCACAGCAGTGAAAGTGGGAATCCCCACCGTGGGCGTCCTCGGCAACGGGTTTCAGCAGATCTATCCTGCGGCCAACAAAAAGCTGGCCGTCGAAATGCTGAAGAACGGCGGGCTGCTCACCGAGTGTATGAGCGGCACCCTGCCCGACAGAGAAAACTTCCCTCGACGCAACCGCATCATCGCTGGTATGTCCGACGCCACCATCGTCATCGAGTCGGCACTAAAAGGCGGATCGCTGATCACCGCCGACCTCGCCAACTCTTACAGCCGCGACGTGTTCGCCTACCCTGGAAAAATAAAAGATCTTTATAGCCAAGGCTGTAACTACCTGATCCGCACCAACCGTGCCCATCTCATGGAAAGCGTGGCCCAGCTACGCTACGTAATGCGCTGGGAACGCCGAAAAGCCGAAGAACGGCAGACCTCCATCTTCAGGGAGTTTTCGAAAGAAGAGACGCTGATCTTGGATTGTTTTGACGACCAAGATATCATCAGCCTCGACGACATCATCGTAAAGACAGACCTACCCACCACCAAACTGGCGAGTCTGCTGCTCAACTTGGAATTTGACGGTATCCTACTGGCGTTGCCGGGGAAACGCTATCAACGATGTTAAGAGGGTGACCAAAAAGTTGCGGCTAGTACGTCATTGCGAGGAGCGATGACGTTTAGTCCAGCTTAAGAACGGCGAGGAAGGCTGACTGGGGCACCTCCACGTTACCGATCTGGCGCATGCGTTTCTTACCAGCTTTCTGCTTCTCGAGGAGCTTGCGCTTACGGGACACGTCGCCGCCATAGCACTTGGCTGTCACGTCCTTACGCACCTGTCGTACCGTCTCACGGGCAATGATCTTGGCGCCAATGGCAGCCTGGATGGCAATATCGAACTGATGGCGTGGGATGAGTTCCTTCAACTTCTCACACATACGACGGCCGAAGTCGTAGGCATGTCCACGGTGGATCAAGGTAGATAAGGCATCTACCGACTCACCGTTGAGCATGATGTCAAGCTTCACCAAATCGGCATCCTGGTAACCGGCAATATGATAGTCGAACGAAGCATAGCCCTTGGAGATCGACTTGAGCTTGTCGTAGAAGTCGAACACGATCTCGCTCAGCGGCATCTGGAAAGTCAGCTCCACACGGTCGGTGGAAAGGTACACCTGGTTCTTGAGCACACCACGCCGATCGATACAAAGCGTCATGATCGGACCAGTAAAATCATTCTTCGAGATGATCTGCGCGATAATATATGGCTCTTCGATATGGTCGATCTTAGTCACCTCGGGCAGCCCGCTAGGATTATGAACCTCGATCATCTCACCATCGGTCTTGAAGCACTTGAATGACACGTTAGGCACGGTAGTGATGACATCCATGTCGAACTCACGGTCGAGACGTTCCTGCACAATCTCCATATGGAGCAGTCCGAGGAAGCCACAGCGGAAACCGAAGCCCAAAGCGGCCGACGACTCAGGCTCCCACACTAGGGAGGCATCGTTCAACTGCAGTTTTTCAAGCGAAGCGCGGAGTTCTTCGTAGTCGTCAGCATCCACAGGATAAATACCTGCGAAAAGCATAGGTTTAACATTCTCGAAGCCGGCCACGGGCTGATCGCAAGGGCGTTCCACATGGGTGATAGTATCGCCCACCTTCACCTCCTTGGAGGTCTTGATACCCGAAATAATGTAACCCACATCGCCAGCAGAAAGTTGAGCCTTGGGCACCTGCTTGAGTTGCAACACGCCAATCTCCTCGGCGTTATATTCCTTACCTGTGGCAAAGAACTTCACCAAGTCATTGGTATGGATGGTGCCGTTCATGATGCGATAGTAGGCGATGATGCCACGATAAGAATTGAACACCGAGTCGAAGATCAACGCTTGCAGCGGCGCATCAGGATCACCTTTAGGGCAGGGCACCTTTTCCACGATAGCATCGAGCACGGCAGGCACGCCCTCACCGGTGCGGGCACTCACCTTAAGAATCTCAGATGGATCGCAGCCGAGCAGGTCGACGATCTGATCTTCCACAATGTCAATCATCGCGCTATCCATGTCGATCTTGTTCATCACGGGAATGATCTCCAGATCGTGCTCCAGTGCTGAATACAGGTTGGCTATGGTCTGGGCTTGGATACCTTGGGTGGCATCGACCACCAGCAGAGCGCCTTCACAGGCAGCGATGGAGCGTGACACCTCGTAGGAGAAGTCGACGTGGCCGGGGGTATCGATAAGGTTGAGGGTATATGTCTCGCCCTTGTAGTTGTATTTCATCTGGATGGCGTGGCTCTTGATGGTGATACCACGCTCGCGTTCGAGGTCCATGTCGTCAAGCACTTGGTCGACGAGTTCTTTTTCGCTGACGGTCTTGGTAAGTTCAAGGAGACGGTCGGCGAGTGTTGACTTGCCGTGGTCGATATGGGCGATGATGCAGAAGTTTCGGATGTTTTTCATGGGGTGCAAAAATACGGATTTATTCGATATTTTGCTCACGGGCCTCGTCAAATTTCGCCTTCATGGTCGGATTGTTGCGAGTCAACTTCTTGATGGAGAGGTCTTCCAGCTTGTCGTTAGCAAGCCTGAGGTTGTTTTCAGAACTGATAAGCGCGTCTTTGATCTTCTGAAGATGTGCGATGGACTTGTCGATTTCGTCAATGGCAGTTTGATATTTCTCGTAGGCCAGCCGGTAGTTTCTTCCGAAACGGTCTTTAAAATCGGTGAGCTGGCTCTCGAAGTTGGTAACATCGATCGACTGGTTTTGAGCGATGACGAGTTGCTTCTTATACTCGAGGCTCTTCTTGGAGGTCTGTACCAGCAAGGTGATGAGTGGGATGAAGAACTGCGGCCTGATGACATACATTTTAGGATAACGATGCGACACATCGACGATGCCTGTGTTATACAATTCGCTATCGGGCTCAAGGAGGCTGACGAGGACAGCGAACTCACAGTGTTTAGCGTTGCGGTCGGCATCGAGCTTACGAAAGAAATCCTCGTTTTTGTGCTTCGATGCGGTCTCATCCATCTCGTTTTTCATCTCGAACATGATGGAGATATATTCAATGTCATCCTCGAAGTCGCGGAAGATAAAGTCGCCCTTGGAGCCTCCTGAGGCGTCATTATCTTTCTCAAAATAAGCGTTAGGAAAGAGTGGACGCACCCGTTCAAACTCAGTGCTACAATGGATCTCAAGGGTCTCTCCCACCATCTTGGTTGACAGGCGGGCTTTGAGGTCTTTGTAGTATTCCACCTGCTCTTGTGCGCTCTTCAGCCTGCCTTCGTATTGTTCTTTCAGGATGGCCATGCTCGAGGCCGCCTCGGCGGTCTTCACTTCGGCATCAGCCTTGAGTTTTGCTATCTCAGCATCTTTCTGGTTCAGCACCCCTTGGGCTTTCTGCCGGATCTCCATGACCGCGATCTGTTGGCGGCTGTCGCTTTGCGCAATCTGAGCCTTCAGCTGAGCGATCTCTTGGTCTTTCTTATTCAGTTCAGCCAGGTGGTTCTTTTCCAGTTGGGCCTCAGCGGCTTTCTGTTCGGCATTATGTTGTTGGTGCAGTTCGTTGATACGGCGGTTGACTTCCGCATCAAACTCGCGATTCTTGACTTGACTGAGGATGAGGGCATAGTCAGCTTCATCCACTGTGAACACGCTTCCGCATTTGGGACATTTCAGTTCTTTCATCTCGGGAAATTTTTGCAAAGATAACTATTTCTCCATTGCCCGACAAATTGGCTTTCAAGATTTAAACCGACAAGAATATATAACCTTGACGTAATTATCGCAGTGGGTCTATTAGGTGATTGCGGTGAACAAGTTTGGATGACAATCTCTTATTCGCTTACCTCAAAGTATCGGAATGGGAAACGACGACGAATCTCTTCATCTTCTTCATCAGAAAAAACCTGATACAAATGCTTCGAAAAATTCTCCATGGCTCAACGGTTGGGCTGCACCCAACAATATGTCTCAAAAATCCTCAAAGGCAAAGAAAACATGTCCCTGGAAACCCTAACAAAACTGGAACAAACGATGGGGATTCAAATCATCGCTGATTGAGACAAGAAAACCTTTAGGACGACCGGGCGGTGGGCCGATCATGTCGGCCTTGAACTTTTGGCACTTTCCCATCAAGGGAATAGTACAGAAAAAAAAAACAGGGTGCAACAACTCACTCAACAGGATAATGTCCCAAATAAACCAACCCCTGGTTGCCGTCGATGGCAATCTTGTCACCCATCTTCAAAGGATGGCCGTTGATGGCGCCAAACTCGTCATCGACATCCACATCGAGACCGTCGCAGCTGACCACACAGACCTTGCCCAGACGGACAGCAGTGACGGCAGCATGCGAAGTGGCACCGCCACGGGCAGTAAGCAGACCATCGCAGTCGAAGATCATGCCGATGTCATCGGGCACCGTATCTGGACGCACCAAGATAACGTTTTCCGAAGGATATTGCTTACGGAGCTCTTCGATCTGATTGGCGTTGAAGGCAGCAAGGCCGTTCATGGCGCCCCCACCGATGCCCATGCCACGTCCCACCGAGAGTTGCAGCCTTTGCGAAGCATCCTCAAAGACAAAGGTACTTTCCGTTTTCAGTTTTCCGTTTTCAGTTGTCTTCAAGTCTTGATCGCGGGTCTGTAGGATATGGAAGTCGTCGGGATTGTCGCTTTCGAAGGTAAACTCGATCTCCTGCGGACTGTAACCAAGTTCCTCGGTGAGCTTGACGGCAGTATTGTAGATCTTACGGTACATATCGGGCAGCATCGTTTGCATCGAGGGACCCTCCAGCCCAGCAGCCTTACGCTGGGTCTCCCCTATCGGCAACGGCTTCACAAGGCCACCCACGATATCCTCGCCTTGGCTTCGCAATGTGAAGTCGCCATAAAGATGTACGCCAGGCCGCTCGCGGTTGGGGTTCTGTGTGAACACCACACCGGTGCCCGAGGTGGCACTGCGGTTGCCGAAGATCATCTGCTGCACGATGACGGCAGTACCCCAGTTCTCAGAGATACCAAGGTGACGGCGGTAGGCCAAGGCACGCTCGCTGTTCCATGAGTCGATGACCATGTTGACACACTCAATGAGTTGTTTGAAAGAGTCCTGTTCGAACACCACTCCATGCCCATCAAGGATGCGTTTGTATGCCATTGCGATTTCACGCATCTGTGTCGCACTGAAATCAGCCTTCATCACCACACCTGTCTGTTGCTTATAGGCATTGATCTCATCGTCGAAGACATCACGCTCGATACCCTTGGCCATGCCCCAGCTCTGCAGCAGGCGACGGTAGGAATCCCAAACCGCCCAACCTTTGTCAGATTCTTGAGCCACAGTCTCGGCAATCTCATCGTTCAAGCCAACGTTGAGCAAAGTATCCATGGCTCCCGGCATGGAGATGGCCGTACCGGAACGCACCGAGAGCAGCAGTGGGTTTTTCGGATCACCAAACTTCTTTTGGGTGATGCCTTCCAAACCCGTGATGAACTTACGAATCATGCCATGGATCTCAGAACGCAGCTCGGGAATGGTATTGATGGTGTCGTTGCGACGGAAAGTCTCGGTAGTAATCACAAAGCCCGGAGGCACCGGCAACCCGTTCAGGTAAAGGTTCTTCAAGTGATAGGCCTTGTTGCCGATAAACACCTGGTTATCCATCTTAGGCGTGGCTTTCCAGAAGGGGCTGATCAGCATCTCGGAGTTGTAGGTCATGATGTCGTTGATCAGCTTCTGGTCAAGATCTGCCGCCATGCCTCTCAGTGATTTCAAAATGCGAGCGATGAAGTTGTCCAAAGGCTGCATCAGGAAGGCGTCCGACAGCAGGTCGCGATGGAACTCTTCCGATTTGCGGCTGATCAAGGCGGCCGTCTCGCGTTCGTCCAGCTGGTCCTCGGGATCGAAGAGTTGCGGGACGATGACCTTCAGGGGGTATTCGTAAGACTTCAGGAAGTAGCTGATGACGATGCGTTTCACGTCTTCCGAGATAAACTGGAAGATGTTGATGTATTGGTCGAACGAGAAGCTTCGCGAAGTCAAAGCGTACTTGAGCATCTTAAGCTTCGAATTGAGTCCTTGGTTGGTGATGCCATCGAGTTCAAGGCCTTCGCGGAAGTATTCAAGGATGTCGTAAATCACCTCTAAAGTACGGGCGGAGATGTATTCGAGGTTGATACTCTGCACTACCTGTTCCATCAGCTGGGTCGCCACACGTTCGAGACGGAACGTCAAGCCCATGGCCTCGAATTTGTTCTCACGATAGGTACCATACATCGAAGGGATGCCTATGGCGATATGGCGCTTGTGGTAAATGTTTTCCCAGCCTTCGCTCTCCTCGGGGTTAAAGATGATCTGTTTCAATTTCTCCATAAAACTATAGATCAATTTCAACGACTTGCCAATCTCCTTGTTTTTATAGGCGACTTCAAACTCATCAATCTCTTTGTCTATAAGGAAAGGATAACTCCTGAGGGAATGGAAGATGTTCACACTCTCAAACGAGTACTTCTCACGAAGGAAAGCGTAGAGGTCTTTGATGTCCATCAGACGGGCATGCTCACGATCGGCGAGCTCTTGATTGAGTTGCAGTTTCTCAGCAGCACGGGTAATCAGTTTGTCGAAGTCATCGCGAGAGAGCATCAGCAGGTCTTCCGCATCGAGGCAGCTGATCTCACTCATGGTGACGGTAATATCGTGCACATAGGTAAACCACTCGCTATTGACGTCGATGCTATCGTAGACATTATTGGGAAGGATGGACCTGAGATTCTCTTTGACACCGTCATTCCAAAATTGGAAGACACTGAATGTCAGTCCGATAAGTGTGTTGTTACTCTCAGTATGCACTTGCTTACGAAGGAAATGCACCAGTTTGTCCTCGCGACCCGAGATTTCGTCCATATTGGTGGTGACATTGCGAATCTCGCCTTCGGCGCCGATTTCGTTGAAATAGACCGGAAAGATGCGGGTGAGCTGTTTCACCTTCTTATAATAGGGACTGATGTTCGAGTTGAGAATTTTGGTAATCTCGCGTTGGAAGAGGTCCGTGTCGCTGAGGAAGATGCCGCCCAATTTGAGGTTGACGATGAGGGAGGAGAGCAGTTTCTCCATGGGGTATTTGGAGTGTTCGATGAGTTCGAGCCACACGCGGATGTTTTTCAGGTGGTTTTCGTCCACCGAGAGCTGCCAGTCCTCATTGACGAACACCTTTCCTGGTGTGACGAAGCCGAAGTTGATGAGTTTCTTTTCGAAGTAGTTGACGATGTCGCGTTGTTCGGTCTGGTCGATGTCGATGATCTTCAGGCCCAGGGTCAGCTGGAAATCGAGCACGGCCGACATGTAGTCGCCGCGGAGTTCTTGGGCGAGATCGAAAATGGTGTCGATGAAAGGCTCGATATCTTCTTGGGGCATTTCGTCGACAGCGTCGCGGAGCATGCGGTTCATGTTCCAGATGAGGCGTTCACGTTGGCTCTCCATGCCCGGAAGGTGAAGCAGATAAAACACATAGTGGAACTTGGTGATGAAATGCGGGAAGGTCTCTTCTGACTTGGTGAAACGGGCAGCAATCTGGTCAAAGACCGGCATATCGGCGAGTTTCTCCCAAGTGTCAGCTTGGGCAAGGTCATTATTTAACTGGCTGAAATACGGCTCGCCTATGGTATCTTTGATGGATTGTGCCTCTTGGGGCTCCACAAGTGTGGCTTTTTCGGTCAGCCATTTCTCCACCTGGGTGGTCTCTTGCCAATAGCGGTAGGTCTCTTGCAGGATCATCCTTACCAGGTTCATCGCCTTTGGGCCGTATTGTTCGTCATGGGCCAGATGATCAAGGTATTTAATGGCATATTTCGAAGCCAAGATATAGCAGTCGCGATTGGTTTCGAAGCGTTCGTTGAGCACGTCGAAGACCTCATCAAGAAGTTTTGACTTGGTGGCAAACTCCAACAGGGTATTCACAACATTAAGCCTAAGTTTTTTCGGAACATCAGGCCTTAAAAGGCTTCTCATCATCTCCAAGGGGATCATCAGGGCATCGGCCGGCACGTCCTCTCTGGTATAGAACCAAAAGTCGTCCATGAGGATCTTTCGGAGCTCCTCAATGACGAAAGTATGGTTCGACATCGGGTGATGGTATTCGGTGATGCACTCCTTGGCTCTTTTGTTGATGCCGAAATATTTTACTGAAAGGTTGATGAACTTTTGGTGTTCTTCGGGGATGAAGATATCTTTGTAGCGCGTTTGCGCCAGATTGGCTTCGAGGGCCTGTGATTTGAAGGGTTCTGACATGTCTGTTTATTAAGGTTTGCAAAAATAGCAAAAATTCCCTGATTGGGAGATCTGCATATTCATGCACTTTTTCGTCTTCCAACACGAATTACCATTAATCTGCCATTCCGCGTCTGAAAGACGCAACCTCCCCTAACCGTAGGTCGGCGACCTACGGCAGCTCCCCGACAGGCAGCACCCCGGTAGGGACAGCGGGTCTTGACCCGCTGACGCTGACGCCGTCCATCCTACCGCAATAAAACACATAGAGACGCCACAATGTGACGTCTCTACGATTTTCATGCGGGAATGGCAAATCTCCCTTCCCTCGGCTTGCGGAATTGGAAATCCCGCCTCCTTGCGAACCGCTTAGTTGGCATCCCACACCAAACGGACGCAGCAGCCTTGGTCACGAGACAGATTAGGATTATTCACTCCAACATACTCAGTAACTGTGGGTTGTGAAGAATCACCTTGGTATTTGCTACCATGAATTCCGAACCAAAGGTATTGTGCGCTTCTATCAGTACCGTTAAACGAAGCCGACCAATAGTAGCCCTGGCCATGGAAATCAGAGTTATTTGTGCAAGTTACATAGTAATTGTACTTATAATAATAACCGCCATTGCCAGAGCGGACGCCGACAGCAGGCAGGAACACGGCTCCGGCAGCCAACAACTTATACATATTAGAATTACTCTGAGTGCAGACTCCGTCACCGCTTGAATCCCACGTTAGCCTATCAATCAGATAATACTGATCGGTTTGGTTATACCAACTAGAACTGAAAAAAGTTATCACTTTTCCAGTATAAGGATTTGTCCATGTTTCATGGAGGTCTTCGGGTTCGACAAAATTATCGGGGAACAATAAAAGTCCCTCGGTTTGCTCCCCTTCGAGAGGATCGGAATTGAAAAACCTTACCAGCATGAAACGCTTGTCTCCCCTCGCTGTGTTATTGAGCAGATAGTCCCACTCACTTGCAGTGGGGGTGCGCCAATAGGCATTCGGGAATGCACATCCCCAATCTGTCCCTAACGTACGGCTCAAATCCTTACGTCCTGTTACATAATCAGTTGAAGACACATCCATAAAGGGTGCGGAGGATCCGGTGTAATATCCCCAGCAGAATCGATCCATGCTGGATTGATAAATATTTATCAGCGGACCATTACTATAATTCGATTGTTTTATGCTTTCTATTGTTCCAGCGAGATATTTGAATTCCGGTTGACCATAGCACTCTTCAACCTGGCTGTTGTGGAATTCCCAAGTATCCGAGTCAGGGGTACGTTTCAGGTTGGCCTTCGAGAAATAGACCTTCTGCGTAGGACTCACCGAGAACACAGACAAGTTATTGCCGCTATGGACAGCATCAGTCAGAGATGGTGCAGGAATGGAAGGATTGTGGATGAGGAAGCCTGCGCCTACACCAGCGTCGACATAGCCGTTGGCCACAATTGTAGGCATGCTGCCAGTTCCCTGCCATACCAGGTCTGAGTTGCCAGTAAGGGTGGTTCCGGGCAGCAGGATGCCCCATCTGTGGGTAATGACGCCTTCTTCGCCATAAAGGGTCATGGTACCAGTGGTTGCAGTGGGCGTAATGGCATTGTGGACAAAGTCGATGGTAGCCTCTGTCAGCACGTTCGACAGGTTAACGTTCATATACACCTGTTTTTCCAGGTTGAACCTCACCAAGGCACACTTGTATTCCAAAACAGCTGAGTAATTGGTGGCAGTCGCCGTATATGGCTGGCTTGAGTGGCCGTAGCAGAGCACGGGCAGGTTCTGGCTTTGGTCGGCAATGTTGATGGTGAAGTCGGTTGTGGTTCCCGCCTCGATTTCGGTTTCGGGAGCCTTGCCGCCCAAGAAGTAGAAGTGCAGATAGTCGTTACCTGTAGGGAGCTCAAGCTCGCCGCTGAAAGCACCGTTAGTGTAGGTCAGTTGGCCGATGTATCTGCCGCTGTTACCCACATAGAGGACATCACCGTTGCGGAATTGGATCACGCCGAGGTTCGGGGCCACTGCGTGTCTGCTGCCGTTGTCGTTCACGTTCACATCGAGGCTTTCGCCGTTGTTCACGTTCAAGGTGACGTAAACCTTTTCTCCACTATCGCCATTGGTGGGAGTTTCTTGTTTCTTGCATTGGCTCATACCAAGCACGAGAGCCAAGGCCATGATGATTGTGCTAAGTTTCTTCATTGTATCTGATGTGTTTTTATTTGTTTTCCTGTTGTTTACGTTTTTTTGAAAATGCGTAGGCCGCGCCAGCCGCTGCCATGATGAAGAGTCCGCTGCCGAGCGGTGCGGGAGGATCTTGTCCGAACGTTCCGATGCTAATCCCGTAGTTGCCGCCTGCTTGGCCACCGTTGCCGCCGAACAGTCCGGTCGTGATGTCGAAGCTGTTGCCTCCCGAAGCGCGCATGAAGCTTTCGTTAGAAGCGTCTGTCCACGATTCTGCGCCTCTACCAAACAGCCCGCCGCCTGTTTGGGCGTTCAGGTTGCCCGCTGTCAGCCCCATGGCCGCCAGCCCAAGCGCAAACGCGACAGTTTTCAAAGATTTGGTTGTTTTCATTTAGTTGAGATTTAAGGATTTAGTATTATTTAAAGATTTAAGATTTAAAGACTCAAAGATTTGAGGGGTTTGCCCGCCAGGCACAAAAAAATCCAAGACAAGCCATTCCAGCCTGTCTTGGACTAAGGGTATGCGAAAACTCGGAAAGGAGATTTACCCCCCCCTTTGAATTTTTGCTTAACTTATTGATATTCAATATATTACAAAGGTCTTTCATTCCTTTTCCTCTATTTTGAGGCTGCAAAAATAGTCCATTTGACCCAACCCAAAACCTCCTTCCGAAGGTTTTGCAAATCCCAAAACAAGTTTTGCAAAATCAGCAATAATTGCAGATTCTGAAACCGTTTTTGCAGATTCTACAGATCGGACTTTGCGGATTTTGAAAGTCAAACAAGAAGGTAATTGGGGGCTGTTATTCCACGCCAGTGGTGTCGCGCATCCAGGCCGTCACGGTCTGTCCAATGCGTTGTTTGAAGGCCGCACTGAAGGTGCTGTAGCTTCGGAAGCCGCTCTCGGAGGCCAGCTGCTGGGCAGTGAAAGAACGTTGCGTGGCGACGGCTTCATGGTAAAGGTTGATAAAATGGTTGATGCGCAGACCGTTGATGTAGGCGTTGTAGGTCAGGCCCTGCTGGGTGAAATACTGGCTGAGGTAATAGTGATTGGTGCCAATGGTCTGCGAGAGTTGGGAAAGTGAAAGGTCTTGCTTCAAGTAAAGTTGGGTATCCTCACAATGTCGCTTAAGCAGGGCTCCTATGCCGGAGAGCGTGGCTAATGGAGCCGTTTCTTCAGGTTCGGCAGGAAGGGAATCTTCCGTGTCGACGCCAGTCATGCCATCCAATTGTTGCAGCGTCTCCACCCTCCACAGCATGAGACCGAAGAAAGGAATCTCGAGGAATTGCACGATAAAGCCGATGACCTTGTAGCGGCTTTCGAACCCGAAAAAGAGGATGAGCAGCAGTACGGTGATGAAGATCATTATATAGCTCGACCTTATCTCCTTATGCTCCAAGTCGGCATAGTTGTCGCACAGCCAGTGCCTGTATCGCCAGGCGGCAAACACCAGATAAACGGTTAAGAGCACACAGGACAACACCATGTATGCGATGGCCATGTCGAGGAAAAGGCCATCAGGATAGGCAAGGTGCAACGCCCATAGTACCGCGTATGGCATAGTCGCTATGACGACAGGCCAGAGAGGCCGCTTGCGGTCTTGGAGCATGGCTGACAGCGTGCCTGCAATCGTGGTGAGCATCCCCACGCAGTCGAGCACAGAAGCCACCATAACGCCAATCATGTTGAGATGCCTGGTATCGAGCACAGAAGCCTCCATAACGCCAATCATGTTGAGATGCCTGCTATAGAAGTACAAAAGAAGCCACCAAAAATGGCCCAGACATGACACGGCAAAGAATGCCGCAGCCCAGCGACGCAACGTCAGTGGTGGCGTGACATCGGGCGCGAAGGCATTGCCTTTGCGCAGCAACAAATAGAGGCAGGCGATGAGTGATGCCATGGTCGCTCCACCATAGAGCATGATATAAAGTAAATCACCAACACTATTCATTTTTTTTTAATTTTGAAGCGGCAAAATTACAAAAAAACATACACAAGCATCTTTTTAAGCGAAAAAAACATAGTGGAATTACTTCCCAAAACAAGCATATATTGTCTTCCATTCAGAACGTAATAAAAAGGAAATTTCGCAATAAAGCAATTTTTTTCGCAAAAAAAATCGTAGTTTTGCAAAAAATATCCTATGGAAGCCATGTTTGATAGAAGAAATACGTGGACAACTTAAAAATTAGAAATCATAAATTTACAAAAATGGAAAAGATTAAAGTAGGTATCAATGGTTTCGGCCGTATCGGCCGCAACGTGTTCCGCATCATCTGCGAACGTCCGAATCTTGAAATCGTGGGCGTCAACGACCTGACGAGCACCAAGGTGCTGGCCCACCTGTTGAAATATGACTCCACCCAGGGTAAGTTTCCTGGCACTGTGGAGTACGACGAGACCGCGCTGATTGTCAACGGCGTGAGAGTTCCTGTCACTGCCGAACGCTCTCCTTTGAACATCAAGTGGGGCAAGACCCCCGACGTGGTGGTTGAATCCACTGGCGTGTTCCGCTCGAAGGAAAGCAGCAAGGGCGGCTATGGCGACCACCTGAAGAACGGTGCCAAGAAGGTCATCCTCTCCGCCCCTTCTAAGGATGCCATCGATGCCACCATCGTGGTCGGCGTGAACAACCATGAACTCACCGACGACATTGAGTGCGTGAGCAACGCCTCATGCACCACCAACTGTCTGGCTCCTGTGGCCAAGGTCCTGAACGACCGCTTCGGCATCGAGCAGGGTTACATCACCACCATCCACAGCTACACCAACGACCAGGTGATCCTCGACGGTCCGCATAGCGACCTCCGCCGCGCCCGTAGCGCCGCCATGTCGCAAATCCCGACCACCACTGGCGCCGCCAAGGCAGTGGGCATCGTCATCCCCGACCTCAACGGCAAGCTGGATGGCATCGCCGTGCGTGTTCCTACGCCCACCGGTTCATTGGTCGACCTCGTCTGCACCTTGAAAACCGAAGCCACCAAGGAAGAAATCAACGCCGCCATGAAGGAAGCCGCTGAAGGCCCGATGAAGGGTGTGCTTGAATATACTGAAGACCCAATCGTCAGCTGCGATGTCATCCACAACCCGCACAGCAGCATCTTCGATGCCCAAAGCACCATGGTGATGGGCAAGATGGTGAAGATCATGTCGTGGTATGACAATGAGTGGGGCTACTCCAACAGAATGGTTGACCTCATTGAGATGATGAAGTATTGATTCCAAAAGTCGAAAGACAGAAGGGGCGGCTGAGATCGCCCCTTTTTTATGGAATCAAGATTTTGTTCACGAAAGGTATTTTTTGGATCAGTTTCGTTGTGTAAAGGCTCAAAACGAAAACGGCGATACAGATCAAAGGTAGCATGACCGCGTGATTGAACACGTTCCGGATGATCTCTTTGTTAAGCACCATCAGCCACAAATCATGGGTCAGATAAATGCCGAACAGATCGTGCCTCATATATTCAACCAAACGATAGGTCTTGGGCCCCCGACCGGCCGTTCTCTCCTTTACGAAGACAAACAACGCGACAGCCATCATGCCTACGTGAACGCTTAGGTAGGTGTAGAACTTTTCGTCAAATGCGCCTTTGGAAACCGACAATCCGATACTACCGCCGATAGTGACGAGCGCACTCACAACCCCTAGGATATAAATAACCCGTCTTTGGCCTCTTGTTGTCTCAAGAGTTGAAAGATAATAACCTAAGAGGAAGTATCCAGCATACCCGACTATGGTATTCATGGCAAACAATGGAGCGATCTGCTTGATCTCCCCGACAAACGCGAAACTGCCCGCGAGATAGCACAACCAGATTACCAGGGCATAGCGCAACAGTTTCCTGTCCGATGCAATGGGGCGCAACACGGGAATAAGCAGATATACGCCACAAAGCATGGGAAGAAACCACAGATGGTAATGGGGAGCAAGCCATTCAACCTGAAACGCCTCCTTTTTGATAACATACCACACCAGCACGATGGCCAAAGCATAGATCAACCACCAAGATACGTAAGCCAACAAAAGCCTGGGGACTTTTCTTTTCAGCATCGTTTCAGTCGTGATCTGCTTTTGCGGATTCAGGTACAAAGCCCCGCTGATCATCACAAAAACCGGCACCGCCCAACGTACCAGACTGCCGCCCACCACGGCGACATACCAGTTGTATTGCCCAAACGACAACGGCAAACCGTCCGCCACCACATGGATGAAGATCACCGCAAGGGTCGCGACGAGGCGGAGAATGTCGAGATAAGCGATACGTTGGGTGTTGTTGTCAGTCATTTCAATATTATCTGATGATCATAATCGACCCTTGGAGACGCTTGGTGACTGACCCTTCTGAGGTGATCATTTCCACGTCGCAGACGTAGAAATAGGTGCCTGTGGAACAAGGCTGGCCGCTGCCGGCAACACGTCCATCCCAGTTGATGAAGATGTCGTCGGTGTCGTAGACAGTGCGACCCCAACGGTTGAAGATGTGCATCTTCACGCTGGTGATAAGATCAGGGGTGATACGAATGGGAACAAACACATCATTGAAGCCATCGCCGTTAGGGGTAAACACATTGGGCAACTCATAAACAGGATGATCCGGCTCAGGTTCAGGCTCCTCCGCAGTGGGTTTCACCTCAATGATGGCAGAATAGTTCACCAATGGACGAGGCAAACCTTCAATGGTGTAATGTCCGAAGGTACAAACGTAATAACGGTAAGTAACCTCGTTTTGGACATGAATATCATCGTAAGACATGGCGGCAGTCGTGCCAATCTTGGCGAACACCGTGTCGAATTCCCTGTAGATTTGGGTGCTGTCGACCACCCAAGGCACCGTCTCTGTCCACGACAAGGATGCCGTTTTGTCGCCACCTGTACCTGTCAGCATCACGGCACCAGCAGGAGCGCTCGTGCCCATTACTTGCTGATTGGCATCCTTCATCTCCACCTTATAACTCAAAGACTGTGCCTCCTTGAGATTCACTTCTGAATCAAAGAAGGTAGAATCCAAACCAGAATAAACAGAAGATTCCACACCGTCAAGATTACGGATTAACCGATAGGTAAAGGGGGCTGTAAACTGCGGATCGATATCACGGGGACGCACCCACTCCACCAGCATATGACCATCAGAAAGATGGCCTTCGTCGTTGGAGACCTTAGTCATCAACGGCTGGTTGTTTGGGATCTGGAAACAGGCCTCGTTGCTGGGACGGCTCTCAGCTCCATCGTGGAACAAGGCTACCACACGATAACAGTAATCCACCCCTTGCAGGAACTCCGCCCCACCATTGTCGTCAACATACGAGGTAGCATCGGCGGGTAACTCGGCAATCAGCTGATAGCCTGGACGTACGCCCGTCTCGCAAGATTCGGGCTCATAAGGCGTTGAGCCTGTGCGGCGATACACGCGGATGGCTGAGACGTTAGTGCAGTACGCATAAGGCAACCAAGTAAGTTGAGAATTATCCACTTCCAGCCCTTCCACTGCTGGGCCGATGACGGTGATATTGACTGCGTGGACGTTCGAAAGGGGGATGGGGAAAGAATTGTCTTTGGCGTGGATCACCAACTGGTAAGGCGTTTTTCGGATATGGCTACACTGGGTATGCCAAGTGAACTCGAATGCCGGATTCAAGCCAAAGTCCGTCGGGGGCGTCATCACGGCGGGGCTGACCGACAACGTCAACGGTCCGCCTGAAGCCTCCAGCGTGACCTTGTCGCCATCAGGATCGATGCCCGTGATCACAAAATCGAGCGTACTCCCTGCTACGACGCAGGTATCGCTGATCGCATTAATACGCGGAAGGTTGTTGTTGCATGCCTCAATCAAAATCTGCATGTCGCGAATCACTGATCCCACCTTCACGCCCTGCCGCCATTCTTCGATCAGGATGGCCACGTTGTATTCACCCTGCAGCATAGGATTCTCCCACCGCAAGACACCCGTCAAAGGATCAATTTCAAACAGGCTCGACGTTTGGGGATAGGTATAGCCAGGGATATCCTCGCCGTTGGTCCCCTTGCAGGGCACCAATCGATAGCTGAGGCTATCGCCGTCGGGGTCATAGGCCGCCGGCGTATGATAAAACGGTCTTCCCACGCAGCCCTTGTCGACAGGAGCATTGAGCAACTGTACCGAGTTGTTGTAACCCAAGAACGGGTTGATGACCAATTCCGATTCTATATACATCGGGACGCTCACGGAGTTGGGCACGTTCACCACACCGTAGTTGCGGTCAGGGTCCTCCATACTAATCACATAAGTACCTGCCGACGAATAGTTATGAATCATCTTATAGACATTCAACGTATAGTCGTCGCCGAGGTTCTGGTACACCACACGCGGCACGTAGTCGCCGAAGCCGTCGCCCCACATCACCAGCAGCGAGTCGCGCTGCATACCGGCAGGGCTGGGCGAGTAAGTATAACAGGTCAGCGTAAACTCATAGGCGTTGCCCCCTTTCCACTCGTAGGTGATCTCGGCAGCACGCTGGTGCGTAGCCCAAACCGGCAACGCCAGCATCAAGAAGAGGCAAACGATAAAAAGTTTACGCATGAAATGTTTTTTTGGATTGCAAAGGTAAACAATAATTATTTTTTGGTAACTTTGCGAGTTAAAAAAAACAATAGCATGGAACACATTTTACCCGATAGTTACTCACCCGAAGAGAAAGCCGAGATCCTGCGAAGGTATGAGCGTTTGCTGAGCGTCTGGCAAACGCGCAAGGAGCCTCAGGATCTGGCGGTAGTGGAAGACGCTTTTTACTTTGCCGCCAACGCCCATTACAAACAACGCCGTCGCTCAGGCGAGCCTTACATCTACCATCCTATCGCCGTGGCCACTATCGCCGCCAGAGATATCGGCCTAGGCCGCACCTCCATCACCTGTGCCCTGCTGCACGACGTGGTGGAAGATACCGAATATACCCTCGACGACATCCGGCAACTGTTCGGCGACAAAGTGGCTCTCGTCATCGACGGGCTCACCAAACTCGACTCGGTGGAGAATGCCGAGAGTCTCCAAGCCGAGAACTTCAAGAAGATTATCAACACCCTCAGCTACGACGTCCGTGTGGTGCTCGTGAAACTGGCCGACAGACTGCATAACATGCGCACCCTTGGCTCTATGCCGCCACACAAACAGCTGAAGATCGCCTCCGAGACGTCCTATATCTACGCACCCCTCGCCTACCGCCTGGGACTCCACGCCATCAAGAGCGAGCTGGAGGACCTCTCGCTCAAGTACCGCGACCCCGTCATCTACGAAAGCATCCAGAAACAGATGAACGCCGTGCGCGACGAGAAGACCGCCCAGCTGAAACAATTCCTGGTACCCATCGAGGAAGCCTTCAAAAAAAGAGGCGTCAATGTCGAAGCGCAGATCATCGAACGCTCCACCTACTCCATCTGGAAGCGCATGCAGAAGAAACAGCTCACCTTCGACGACCTCTACGGGAACTTCAACATCAGGCTGATCACCGACTGTCCCCGCGACATGGAGCGAATCGAATGCTGGAAAATATATGCCATCCTCACCGACGTCTACACGCCCAATGTCTCCAAGTTGAAAGACTGGATCTCGACCCCAAAAATCAACGGATACGAGTCGATCCACGCCCTTCTCATGAGCAAGGAAGGCAACTGGGTAGAGGTGCA
Organism: Bacteroidales bacterium; assembly: GCA_017394865.1. GTDB lineage: Bacteria > Bacteroidota > Bacteroidia > Bacteroidales > F082 > Limimorpha. The sequence goes on along the minus strand of JAFPWT010000011.1, from coordinate 88,271 downwards.
GATCCGCACCAAGCGCATGAACGACATCGCAGAGAAAGGCTTCACCGCCTACTGGCTCTATCGCACTGAAAACCAGTCGGAGAGCGGTTTCGACGAGTGGATGAAACGCATCAAGGAGTTACTCAACGACGAGAGTGAGTCGACTCTCGATTTTGTGGACACCTTCACCAACGACCTGTTCTCCGACGAGATCAAGGTGTTCACCCCGCAGGGCAAAGCCATCACGCTACCCAAACACTCCACCGTGCTCGACTTCGCCTACAGCATCCACTCTGAGGTGGGCAACCACAGCATCGCCGCCCACGTCAACAACCAGCTGGTCCAACTTGACCAGAAGCTCAAGACCGGCGACCAAGTGGAGATCATCACCTCCGAGGCCCAACATCCGCAGGAGAAATGGTTTGAGTTCCTCAACACCGCCTTCGCCAAGTCGAAACTCAAAAACGGCATCAAGGAATACCGGCGCGATTTCCGTGAAAAAGGCGAGGACATCTTCAACAACATTATGAAGAAACTCGGCCTCGAAGCCTCCAAGGCCAACCGCAACAAGGTGATGGAGGATCAGCACCTCAGCAGCGCTGTCGACTTCTTCTACTACCTGACCCAAGGCAAGATCACCGAGCAACATATCGCCAAGGTGCTGAAACCGCAAAGCAACAGCGGAGGCAACTTCCTGAAGCGCATCACCTTCGGACTGATCGGCAGCGACCCGAAACAAGAGGAAGCCATTCTGGAGTCGTCAGGTGACTTCGACTTCAACGTAGCCACCTGCTGCAACCCCATCCCCGGCGACGAGGTGGTGGCCTTCAACTTCCCCGGCGAACCGATGCAGATCCACCGCTGCGACTGTCCCAAAGCCATCGAGATGATGTCACGCTACGGCAACAACATCGTCAAGGCTAAATGGCAGCCCAAGAGCGAGATCGCCTTCCTTGCCGGCGTGAGATTCACCGCCATCGACCATGTGGGGCTGCTTAACAAAATCACCGACCTGTTCTCCAACGAGATGAAACTCAACCTTCACTCCCTGCAGATGGAATCGAAGCAAGACCTGGTGGAGGCCACGTTGTCAGTATACGTACACAGCACCACAGAACTCAATACACTTATCGATAAACTGAACCAAATCAAAGAAGTGAGAAAAGCTGCACGTCTTATCTAGATATGAAAGAAACGAATGAGACTATAGCATTGACCGTCAAGAAGATATTCACCGAATATCTCCACGACCACAACCTTCGCAAGACACCGGAACGCTTTGCCATCCTGCAAGAGATCTACAGCACCGACGGGCATTTCGACATCGAAGATCTATACAACAAGATGAAAGACCGGAAGTACCGCGTGAGCCGCGCTACCTTGTACAACACCATCGAGCTGCTCTTGGACTGCAACCTGGTGATCAAACACCAGTTCGGGCACAACTGCGCCCAATATGAACGGTCGTACAAGTTCCGCCAGCACGACCATTTCGTGGACCTCGACACAGGTCAGGTGATGGAATACTGCGACCCTCGGTTGTTGGAGATCCAGCAAACTATCGAAAGAGAGTTAGGGGTTGTCATCACTCATCATTCACTAATTTTTTACGGACACAAAAACAAATCATGAATAAAATAGATATTCTATTAGGATTACAATGGGGCGACGAAGGTAAAGGCAAAGTTGTCGATGCCCTCACGCCAAATTATGATATCGTGGCACGGTTCCAAGGAGGTCCAAACGCCGGTCACACCATCGAGTTCGAGGGGAAGAAATTCGTGTTGCATAACATCCCTTCGGGTGTGCTTACCCCAGGCTGTGTCAACCTCATCGGCAACGGCGTCATCATTGACCCGCACATCCTTCAAGGAGAGATAGAAGGGCTGAATCAAGCAGGCTTCAACCTGCGTCAGACCCTGCTGATTGCCAACCGCGCACATCTCATCCTTCCCAGCCATCGTGCCTTGGATGCCGCCAACGAGAAAGCTTTGGGCAAGATGAAAGTCGGCACTACGCTGAAAGGTATCGGTCCCACCTACACCGACAAAACCGCCCGCAAGGGTTTGCGCATCGGCGATATCGCCTCAGCGGACTTCCGGGAAAGATACGAGAACCTGAAGCAGCATCACCTGCGCCAGATGGCCGCCGTGGACTTCGACATGAACGGCTTGCTCCTCGACGGCGTGAGCTTTGAGGAATACGAGAAGCTATGGTTCGAAGGCGTGGAATACCTGAAACAGTTCCAGTTTGTCGATGGCGAGTACTATATCAACGAAGCTCTAGACAACGGCAAGAAAGTATTGGCCGAAGGTGCCCAAGGCTCCATGCTCGACGTGGACTTCGGCAGTTATCCCTTCGTCACCTCATCGAACGTCATTGCCGCCGGCGTCTGCTCCGGCCTAGGTGTTGCGCCCAGCAGGATCGGCAAGGTATATGGCATCTTCAAGGCCTACTGCACTAGAGTAGGCACAGGCCCCTTCCCCACTGAACTGTTCGATGCCACAGGCGAGACGCTCCGCCAAAACGGCCATGAGTTCGGTGCCACCACGGGCCGTCCCCGCCGCTGCGGCTGGCTCGACCTCCCGGCCCTGAAATATGCCGTGATGCTCAGCGGCGTCACCGACCTGATGATGATGAAATCCGACGTGATGGACGACTTCGAGACCATCAAGGTTGCCACTGCCTATCGCTACAACGGCGTTGAGACCAGACAACTGCCTTTCGCTGCCTGCACCGAGACGATGGAACCCATCTATACAGAACTTCCCGGATGGCAACAGAAAATTGAAAACCAGATTCCAGAAAAGCTGGAAAACTATATCAAATTCATTGAAAACTACGTCGGCGTACCGATCAAATTCGTTTCTTACGGTCCCGACAGGACACAAAATATCTTGAGATGATCATTTTAGAAAAACCATACGTTTCCGCCCCGTTGGTGGCGTATCTCGAAGAAAAACAGATTCCCGTTTTACATAACGACATGGCCGATGTGCTGACCCAGCAAGGCCATAAGCTCAATTTACTGGAAGACCAGCAGTTTGTAGCAAAGTATCTTGAAACCAAGAAACTCTACGCTGTTTCAGAAAACGCCCTGGTGTGGCTCTATGCCCAGCTTCCTGAATCGGAGTTGGTGAAAAAGGTTAAAATCTTGAAAGACAAGGCTGCATTTCGCCGCATCTGCCAACAGATATATCCCGATTTCTATTATAAGGAAGTTGAGATGAAGGCTTTACGCAACCTGAACCCCGATGAGTTGCCGCTACCTTTGGTGCTAAAGCCATCTGTGGGATTCCTGAGCGTAGGCGTGTATATCGTGCGCAGCAAAGAAGAATGGCTTAATGCTTTGGACGACATCGACAAGAACTTTGCCAAGCAGTGTGCCGTGTTCCCTGAGACTGTGGTACGCAGTGAGAACTTCGTGCTGGAGCAGTTCATCGAAGGCGAAGAATACGCCGTGGATGCCTATTACGATGCCGAAGGCAAGCCCAACATCATCAATATCTTCCACCATATCTTCAAGGACGAGACCGATGTGAGCGACCGACTCTACTGCATGAGCAAGCAGATCTTCGAGGCCAACTACCCCGCTTTCAACCAGTTTTGCATCGACCTGAACGGCGTATTGCAACTGAAGAACTTCCCAATGCATGTGGAGTTCCGCGTCGACAAACGCACGGGCAAAGCCATCCCGATTGAGGTGAATCCTTTGCGTTTCGCCGGCATGTGCCTCAACGACCTCACCCGCCACACCTGCGGTTTGCTGCCCGTGAAAGCTTTCTTCGAAGGCACCCACCCCGACTATGCCACCATGTGGAACGGCATTGAGAACGACGTGTTCAGCTTTGTGGTGTTGGATAAGCCTTATGAAACCACAAAAGCCCTGGATTTTGAGGCCATCAAGAAACACTTCCACGGCGTGTTGGAGACTCGTGACATTATGAACCCCGCGATGAGCATCTGGGGGTTCCTGTTCACCAAGACCGACCCTGCCCACCGCGGGGAACTTCAGGAGATCCTACACTCCACTTTAGAGGAGTTTATGGTTTAATGCACATCCTGCACCAGGCGGACGGCCAAACCTTGATAACGCAATCCGCCATCAAGATTGACGTTTCCGCTGTGGAAGTTATATTGATAGGCCGTAGTCTCGGACTTGGGAGTCGACGACCAATAAAGGCCATAACCTTCGCTTAAATCCAAAGAAACGGAATAATGGTCTCCCATGTAATTGCATACCCGTTTTCCTGTTTGAGGCAGAAACACGAGTCCGGCAGGTGCACAAGTGTTTTCCCATGTGGACTGGTTGATTACGTTGGCGTCAAACCCAGCACCTGTTGAGTTGATGCTCTTCAGTGCGAAAGCCGCATTGTCCCAACCATCGGGAATAAGGATGAGGCCTTTCACCTCGTTTACGGTAGCCTTGCAGAAGCGGTTTCCCTCACGTCCCTTGATGACATATTCCCATTCATCACTGGTCAAGGTGCGCCATAAGCCCGCTTGGTTGCCGCCATTGCTGATGGCGTTATACACACCCCAGTCAGCGTTGGCATACTGACCCACAAGGCCGTTATTGGCGTCATTACCAACAAGGTAGTGCTGCCACGCCCAATCACAGGGAGAGGGATCCCCTACAATGCTGTAAGGTTGGTAGGACAGAACGCCACCATTCCATCCGCTGGTGCCCCATGAGAACAGGTCCAACCAGCCCTCATAGGTTGCCGAGGCCAGACAGTTGTTGCTCGCCGCAACGGTGCCAGGCCAAGGTTCGCCATTAGGATTATTGCCTGTAATGCCGTATGTACCACCGACGAAGTCCCATGGATTGCCAAAACGGAAAGTTTTTGTCAAGGCTTGATATTGCAAGTTACCTTGTGAGAAATAGACCTTGCCACCTTGGGCGTTAATGGTGAAAGTGCCATCGACGGCGCCTGTCGGGGCCGTAGGTGTGACGGGGACTTCTGGCTCTTCGCCACCGTTGTTACCTCCGTTTTCGATGCCAGTGCCGCCGCCGTTCGGTTCGTCTTCAGGAGTACATGCGGCCATGGCTACAGCCGCAACGAGCATGATTGCTACAAATAGTTTTTTCATAATTATCAATATTTGAAATGATTTAACGGACAAAGATAACAATAGTTTTAATAAAAGCAAAAAAACAATAACAAGTTTTAATTATCTTTGCCGAAAACATCGGCACCATGAAAAACAAACTATTCCTAACCCTTATTGCTGTCCTGCTGTTGGCAGCCTGCAATCGCGAGCCAAAACAAGATGCTTTCAACGAAGAGAAAGCCCTTGAATTTTTATACCAATACATGCCACTTGGCGACAGCGCAGACTACACCGAGGAGTATTATCGAGAGTGTATCCAATATGCACTTAAGGCCAAAGCAGAGCTGCCTTGGGGCGACAGCGTCCCTGAGCGGGAGTTCAAACACTTTGTGTTGCCGCCTAGGGTGAACAACGAGAACCTCGACCGATTCAGGGCCACTTATTATGAAGAGCTGAAAGGCAGAGTACAGAATCTTTCGTTGTACGATGCCGTGCTAGAGGTGAACCACTGGTGCCATGAACATGTGAACTACAAAGGCTCTGACAGCCGTACCTCTGCCCCGATGGCTTCCATCAAGACCTCTTGGGGTCGCTGCGGTGAGGAGTCGACCCTGCTGGTGACAGCCCTTCGCACCGTAGGCATCCCGGCCAGACAAGTCTATACGCCCCGTTGGGCCCATTGCGACGACAATCACGCCTGGGTGGAGGCTTGGGTGGATGGGAAATGGCACTTCCTCGGCGCCTGCGAACCCGAGCCCGTACTGGATCTGGGCTGGTTCAACGAGCCAGTCTCAAGGGCCTTGCTGCTCCATACCCGCGTATTTGGTGACTACGACGGACCCGAAGAAGTGATCAGTCGCAACAGCAATTACACGGAAATCAATGTGGTCGACAACTACGGAAAGACGGCCAAGACCACCTTCATCGTGACGGATAAAGACGGAAAGCCTCAACCGAATATCACCGTGGAGTTCAAGATCTACAATTACGCCGAGTTCTGCACTGTGGTACGGAAGACCACCGATGCCAACGGCCAGACCTGGCTCACCGCCGGACTGGGTACCATGATGGCCTACGCCGCCAAAGATGGCAAGTTTGGTTTCCAGGTGTTCAAGTCAGGCGAACAAGATGAGGTAACCATCGTGCTTGACCATCAAAAAGGCACTGTCGACAGTTTCGAGTTCGACATGGTACCCCCTGCCCCATCAGCGAACATTCCAGAAGTCACCCCCGAGATGAGGGCCGAAAACGACCGTCGTGTCAAATACGAGGATTCTCTTAGAAATGCATATATCGACAACTGCAAGAAAGCCCAAAACGAGTTGATTGCCAACACGGGCAACAAAACCTTGGGCAGCATCTACGGGAAAACTTGGGGCAATTACCAGACCATTGCCGATTTCATGGATTACGCAAGGGAGCAAGGTGAAGAAGTCATGGCTGTAAGGCTGTTGGGGAGCCTTTCGGATAAGGATTTGCGAGACATCACACTTGAGGTGTTGAAAGACCATTTCGACAACACGCCACCATTTGACCCATACACCTGTAGTCCTCGGATCAGCAACGAGATGATTGTGCCGTGGCGAAAGACCCTCTCGGAATTGTTCCCTGTTGACAACTTAGTCGATTGGGTAAAACAAAACATCGAAGTCAACGATGACCTCAACCCCCAGCGTATCCCAATCTCACCGTTGGGCGTGCTGAAAGCCCGCAAAGCCGACCGCCACTCTCGTGACATCTTCTTTGTGGCCTTAGCCCGCAGTCGCGGCATTGCCGCACAAATCAACCCCGTAAACGGGAATGTGCAGTATTACAGCGATCATCAGTGGATTAATGTCGATTTCGAGGCCGCTGAACCCACAAACAACGCCGTGGGATACCTCGACCTACAATACAAGCCCAATGGATCCATCAACGACCCGAAATACTACACCCACTTCAGCATCAAGAAGTTCGACGGCAGCAGCTTCAAGCTCTTGGCTTACGATGCCAAAGATCCCGGCATCGACGACGGCATGCTGCTCTCCACGTTCGACCATCCCACTCCTTTGGATGAAGGCTATTACATCCTCACGGCCGGTACGCGTCTTGACGATGGTACCGCCCTAACCCATAGTGAGTTCTTCACCATTACCTCCAGTAAAACCACCACTGTAAACCTAATTTTGAGAGAACCAAAAACCGTCCTACAGACCATCGGGCATTTCACACCTAATGACTATTTTCATGAACTCTCACAAAACATACAGGTTAACATTCCGGAAATGGCACTGGTAGGCTCCGACTATTATATCCTTGGATTCCTTGACTCTGGCAGTGAACCCACCACCCATGCCATGCAGGACATCGCCACCCTTAAAGATGCTTTTGACAGCCGAGCTATTCCCATATTCTTCATCTTCAGCACAAAAGAGGACTATCAAGAGTTCGTGTTAAAAGATTACAAGAATTTACCTCATCGGGTAACATACGGTATCAATGATGGGACATTGCTGAACAATTGCAGCGACAGTCTTCAGCTTGAAAATCGGAACCTGCCCATCTTTATCGTTGGCAACATCCATGGCGAGGTATATTTTATGAAACAGGGCTACACCATTGGCCTAGGAGAACAATTGTTGAAAGTAATACAAACCATCCCTACAAAATGAAGAAATTCATCAAAGAGAACCTTCTTTTTCTCCTGCTTTTCACTTTCGTGTTTGCCGGGTTGGGTATTGCATTGTGTTTTAGCACGAAGCAAGAACTACACTTATGGATGAATTGTTGCCATACTCCTTTTGGTGACTTTTTCTTTCGATACTACACTTTCATTGCGGCCTATGGCATCTACATTGCCGCATTCATCCTGTTGTTCTGGAAATTTGGAGCCAGTCTATATTTGCTTGCAGGAGAGGCATTGGGAGGAGTCATTGTTCAAATTACGAAACATATCGTTCATGCTCCCAGACCTGCCGTCGTCTTTGATTTGGCCAATCATCCGGATGCGTTGCCCATCGTTGAAGGAGTCCAGTTGCACAGCAGCAATTCGTTTCCTTCTGGCCATGCCAGCACATTCTTTGTGCTATTCTTTGCCTTGTCCATTGTATTAAACTACTACAGCCAGCATAAAAAAACCAACCGGAATCTCATCCAGTTGGTTTGTTTTCTCTTCGCTTTGACGGGGGCTTATTCGCGCATCTACCTCTCGCAGCATTTTGCGATGGATGTCTTTGCCGGAGGCATCATCGGCATGATATCCGTCACCTCACTCCATCCTGTATTTATCTGGCTTAACCAGCGATATCCCAAGATTTGTTCTTGGCATATCGGCTAGTCAAGCCAGTTCTTACAGTTTTCTTGCGATCTCCTTCTCAGTATAACCTTCGATGATATCGCCGACTTTGATGTCGTTGAAGTTCTCGATGTTCAGACCGCAGTCCATGCCGGCGGGGACTTCCTTGACATCGTCCTTGAAGCGTTTCAGAGAGCCCAGTGTACCCGTGTAGATCACGATGCCATCGCGGATGATGCGGATCTTCGTGTTACGGGTGATCTTGCCATCCAGTACCATGCATCCTGCGATGGTGCCGACCTTGCTGATCTTGAAGGTCTCACGGATTTCCAGGTTGCAGGTGACCACTTCTTCGATTTCGGGAGCCAGCATACCTTCGATAGCGGCTTTGATCTCTTCGATGGCCTGATAGATGATGGAATAGATGCGGATATCGATCTTCTCCTGATCGGCCAGCTTACGAGCCTGAACGGTAGGACGCACGTTGAAGCCCACGATGACGGCATTGGATGCCGAGGCCAACATGATGTCGGACTCGCTGATGGCACCCACCGACTTGTGGATGACGTTGACTTGCACTTCTTCGGTGGAGAGCTTGAGCAAGGAGTCGGACAGGGCCTCCACGGAACCGTCCACATCAGCTTTGACGATGATGTTGAGTTCCTTGAAGTCGCCGATGGCGATACGACGTCCGATCTCGTCCAAGGTGATGTGCGGGTTAGTACGGCGGGTCTGCTCGCGTTGCAACTGTTCACGGCGGTTGGCGATGTCTTTCACCTCACGCTCGTCGGTCATCACATTGAAGGTGTCACCGGGCTGCGGAGCGCCGTTGAGACCCAGCAGCAGCACAGGCGTCGAAGGACCAGCTTCCTTGATCTTCTGGTTGTGATCGTTGAACATGGCTTTCACCTTACCGAAGGTGGTACCGGCCAGGACCATGTCGCCAACGCGGAGTGTACCACTCTGCACCAGAATCTTGGCCACATAGCCACGGCCTTTATCCAAAGCCGACTCGATGACGGTACCCTTGGCGAGTTTATTAGGATTGGCCTTCAGGTCGAGGAACTCAGCTTCGAGAAGCACCTTCTCCAACAGCTCTTCAACATTCAAACCTGTCTTTGCAGCAATTTCCTGTTCCTGATATTTACCACCCCAGCTCTCGACAAGGATGTTCATCTTGGAGAGTTGCTCACGGATCTTGTCGGGGTTGGCGGTAGGTTTATCGATCTTATTGAGGGCAAACACAATAGGAACACCGGCGGCCTGAGCGTGGTTGATAGCTTCAACGGTCTGTGGCATCACGTTGTCATCAGTAGCAATGACGATGATGGCGACGTCGGTCATCTTGGCGCCACGGGCACGCATGGCGGTGAAGGCTTCGTGGCCAGGCGTATCGAGGAAGGTGATCTTCTTGCCACTGGCAGTGGTCACCTCATAGGCACCGATGTGCTGGGTGATGCCGCCTGCCTCGCCAGCCACGACGTTGGTGTTACGGATATAGTCGAGGAGTTTGGTCTTACCATGGTCGACGTGACCCATGACGGTGACCACAGGAGCACGGGGCACCAGATCTTCCTCACGGTCTTCCTCTTCGGTCTCGGCGATGGCCTCCTGCACGTCGGCACTGACGAAATCGACTTGGAAGCCGAACTCGCTGGCCACTACTGACAAGGCCTCAGCATCGAGACGCTGGTTGATGGACACCGGCATACCCAGTCCCATGCAGGTGGCGATGACCTTGGTCACAGGCACACCCATCATCACGGCCAGATCGTTGGCGGTGACGAACTCGGTGAGCTTCAGCACGGACTGTTCCTCCTGCTGACGCATCTGCTCCTCCATCATGCTGCCAGCGACATGCTGACGCTTCTCACGACGGTGTTTCGAGGTCTTCGACTTGCCCAGGGGCGACAGGCGTGCCAAGGTGTCTTTGATCTGCTTCGAGATCTCCTCATCGGAGAGTTCCACCTTTTCCTCATGTCGAGGTTGGGGTTTGCCTTTATCTTTCTTGGGATTCTTCTTGCCTTGCTGCTCTGGCTGCACTTTCCCACCAGCGTTTTCAGGTTTTCCAGCGATGCGCTTGCGTTTCTTTTTCTTGGCATCGCCACTACCTTCAGACGAAGCCACCGGCTGTTGCTTGGAGCGCTTGCGTTCCTCAGGCAATTCGATTTTATCGAGAATCTTGGGGCCTTCGAGCTTCTTGACTTCCGTCTTGATGAATTTCGGCTCAACGGGTGCCGGCTCCTGCTTCTTCTCCTCGGGCTTCTTGGCTTCCGGTTTCTTAGTTTCAGCCTTCTTGGGCTCCGCTTTCTTGGCTTCTGCTTTCTTAGCCTCTGCCTGTTTTTCGGCTTTCGACTTCTTCTCCGGACGTGTCTTGGCGTTCAAGCTGTCGAGGTCGATCTTACCGACCACTTTAAGAGAACCTGTTTCGCTTTCATCTGCCTTCTTCTCTTCCTGAGGTTGGCTGACGGTCTGCGCCGGCTCAGCTGAAGTCTTTTCAGGAGCCTTGGTCTCGACCTTTTCCTCCACCTTGGTCTCAGGACGTGTCTGAGGGCTGATGGTTGTAGAGCGGATAAACACTTCCGCGTCATCTTCTTCGTTGTCAGTTGCGGGAGTTTGAATGGTGGAATCCACCGAGACGGAGCCACCTTTATAAGAGAGGTCGCCTAGTTTCTTCGCTTCGTTCTTCACTTCGCGCTCTCCTTGGTACTCTTTCACAAGGAGGGCGTACATCTCAGCGGAGAGTTTCGTATTGGGTGACGAGTCCACTTGGAATCCCTTTTTGGCAAGGAAATCCAGGATGGTACCCATACCCACGTTGAACTCTTTAGCCGCTTTCGACAGTCTAATGGTTTTATTGGTATCTTCTGACATAGGTTCTCCTTCTCTTAATTGTCGTTTTCAAATTCGGCCTTGAGGACTTTAAACACGTTGTTGACTGTCTCCGTCTCAAGGTCAGCGCGGCGAGCCACTTCTTCGGGGCTCATGGCGAGCACCTGTTTGGCGGTGTCGCAGCCGATGCCGATGATGGCGTCGATGATCCACTGCTCAATCTCGTCGGAGAACTCTTGGAGGTCGACGTCCTCTTCATCAGGAGTGATCTCGCTGTTGCGGTAGACGTCAATGTTATAGCCCGTCAGTTTGCCGGCCAGTTTGATATTGTATCCACCTTTACCGATGGCGAGGCTGACCTGGTCGCTGTCCATGTAGACGTTGGCGAGCATGTTCTCGTTGTCGAGGACGATGCTGCTGATCTTGGCCGGGCTAAGGGCACGGGTGATGAAGAGCGTCGGGTTGGTGGTCCAGTTGATGACGTCGATGTTCTCGTTACGCAGCTCGCGGACGATGCCATGGATACGCGATCCCTTCATGCCGACGCAAGCGCCAACGGGATCAATGCGGTCGTCGTACGATTCGACGGCGATCTTGGCACGTTGACCGGGTTCACGAACGATCTTCTTGATGGTGATCAAACCGTCGTAAACCTCAGGAACCTCAGCTTCGAAGAGACGCTGCAGGAACACCTCAGAGGTACGGGAGAGTGTGATGACGGGTGAGCCGTTGACGTTTTCGACACTCTTCACGATGGCACGGACGCCATCACCTTTTTTATAAATGTCGGACGGGATCTGCTCAATGCGAGGCAGAATGAGCTCGATGTTCTCGTCGTCGACGGCCACGATCTCACGTTTCCACACATGGCTGACTTCGGCATTGATGATCTCACCCACTTTGTCTTTGTACTTCTGGAAGATGTTTTCCTTCTGATACTCGCTGATCTTGGTTTGGAGGTTTTGGCGGAGGGCCAGGATGTCACGACGGCCGAAGCTTTCGATCTTAAGGATCTCAGAGACATCGTCGCCCACTTCAAAGTCAGGCTCGATGCGGATGGCATCGGAGAGCTTGATCTGACGGCGCGGGTCTTCCAATGCGTCGTCGTCGACCACAGTGCGGTTGTGATAGATCTCGAAGTCACCCTTGTCAACATTAACGATGATGTCGATGAAATCCTCAGTATCGGTATCGAATTTCTTGTTCAGCATACCCCTGAACACGTCTTCGATGATACGCATCATGGCTTCGCGATCGATGTTTTTGAATTCTTTGAATTCAGAGAAAGTTTCAACTAATTTGTAATTTTCCATTATATATGATTTTAAAATATTATTGCAGGTTTAATTTCAGTGGTTTTACGATCCAGAAAGAGATTCACGGGTTCTTCGACATTCTTTTTCTTTGAAGATTTCTTAGGAGCAGGGATGATTTCGACTTTCTCAGTATTGAAACTGGCGAGTTTCCCTTGAAACTTACCAAGTTCTTTGTTCTTCACTTCGACATCCTTCCCAACATACTTTTGCAACTGACGGTCCATCTTCAGAGCACCGCTAAGGCCCCATGAAAGCACGCTCAGTTCAAAGTCTTCCACATCGCGATCCATCTTGCTTTCGACAAAACGGCTAATGCTCACACATTGGTCGATGTTCACCGCTGAATCAGCGTCGACGTAGACCTCGATGACGTTGTTGGGTTTCACCTTGACATCGACCAGAAAGAGGTCGGTGTTTTGGATGGTCTCTTCTACTAAACTCGTAATCAGCTCTTTACTTATCATTTTTAACAATATTTTTTCCAATAAAAAAACCTGTTACATTCGTAGCAGGTTTTCCAAACTTCCACACTAAGTTGTCGAGCAAGGATTCGAACCTTGACAGGCAGAACCAAAATCTGCAGTGCTGCCATTACACCACTCGACACCTTCATTCGTCTGAATGCGGGTGCAAAGATACGGCTTTTTTTGTTTATAGCAAGTGTTTTTTGATATTTTTTGTATTTTTGCATTTTCAATCGAAAAGAGAACATGAAATTTAAACACCTAAACAACATTCTCGGATGGCTGGTCGGCATCATTGCGACCATCGTGTATTTCATCACCATGGAGCCCACAGTAAGCTGGTGGGACTGTGGCGAATACATCTCGACCTCATACAAATTGCAAGTGGGTCACCCGCCTGGGGCACCGCTGTTCCAGCTGATTGCGCGTTTCTTCACGCTGTTTGCTGGCAACGATGTAACCAAAGTGGCCATGATGGTGAATGCCATGTCGGCCATCTGCAGTGGTTTGACGATTGTTTTCCTGTTCTGGAGCATCACCATGATCGCCCGCAAGGTATGGATGAAAGAAGATGATGCGTCACCATGGAGTCGCAAGATTGGCGTATTGGCTGCTGGTCTTGTAGGTGCTTTGGCTTACACCTTTACTGAGTCATTCTGGTTCAACGCCGTCGAAGGTGAGGTCTACGCCATGTCGTCATTTTTCACCGCCGTCACCTTCTGGGCTATCCTGAAGTGGGAGCGCGTGGCTGACGAACCGGGTAGCAGCCGTTGGATCATCCTGATCGCTTATCTTATCGGCCTCTCCATCGGCGTCCACCTGCTCAACCTGTTGTGCATCCCCGCTTTCGTATACGTGGTCTATTTCAAAAAATGGAAAAAGACCTCGTTTGGCGGTTTCTTGGTTGCCGGAATCATCTCCGTGGCGCTCTTGTGGCTCATCAACATGTTCCTTGTGCCTCAGATCGTCAACTTGGCAGGTCGGTTTGAGCTGTTCTTCGTCAACACACTCGGAATGCCCTTCAACTCAGGCGCTATCGTGTATTTCGCCTTGTTGATCATCCTCATCGGGCTTGGGCTGTTCTTCACCCAGCGTTTCAAACTGGTCATCGGTAACATCGCCGTCCTCTCATTCATGTTCATCCTGATCGGTTACTCATCGTTCTTCATGCTGGTTATCCGTGCCAACACCAATACACCTATTAATGAAAACGAGCCCAAGGATGCCCTTTCGATGCTGGCCTACCTAAACCGTGAACAATACGGCTCATGGCCTCTGTTGTACGGCCCCTATTACAAAGCCCCCATCTCCGATGCTTCTGATGGAAGACCGATCTATGTGAAAGGTAAAGTGACGGAAAATGGTAAGGAAAAAGACCGTTACATCATCACTGACGACAAGGTACACAGCCAACCCGAGTACTCCTCGAAGACCAAGACCTTGTTCCCCCGCATGTGGAGTAGTGATCCAAAGAAACACATCCCCACCTATGAAAGTTACCGTCCAAAGAACAAACGCGGAGAGTTCGTCGGTAAGAAAGTCAAAGTGCGCGACATCAGCGGCTACACTCAAACGTTCAACAAGCCCACTTTCTTCCAGAACATGCACTTCTTTGTCGATTACCAGTGCCACTGGATGTACTGGCGCTACTTCATGTGGAACTTTGTTGGCCGTCAGAACGACATAGAAAGCCAAGGCGAGCTGGACCACGGCAACTGGATCAGCGGTATCAACTTCATCGACTCGGCACGGCTTGGCAATCAGAGCGACATCCCCGACAGTATGCAGAATCCCGGAAGGACGACCTATTTCTTCCTCCCGCTCATCCTCGGACTTATCGGCTTGGTATGGATGGTTGTCAAAGATCCAAAGTCGAGTTGGGTCATCTTCCTGCTGTTCTTTATGACCGGTCTCGCCATCGTGATATATCTGAACCAGACACCTTACCAGCCACGTGAACGAGACTACTCATATGCCGGCTCGTTTTATGCCTTTGCCATCTGGATTGGCTTGGGCGCACTGGCCATCATCAACCTGTTTGAGACGATCATCGGTAAAAAACACGTGGCCCCCAACATCATTGTCACCGTCCTCGTCACATTAATCTGCCTCGGCGCCGTCCCCGGCCTCATGGCTTACCAAGGTTGGGACGAACACAACCGTAGCGGCAAGACCGCGGCACACGACTGGGCTGTGAACTATCTGGCGCAACTACCGCCCAACTCGGTCATCTTCACCCGTGGCGACAACGACACCTTCCCGTTGTGGTACATCCAAGAGGTGGAAGGCTTCCGCACCGATGTGCGCGTAGTCAACTACATGCTCTCATCAGGCTACTGGTACGCCCACCAGATGGGACGTAAGGTGTACGACTCCGAACGGCTGCCGCTAACCTTGACGCCTCAGGAATACGACAACGGCGTCAATGAATCGCTGCCCGTCTACGAAGATGACAACCTGAAAGGACAATACATCGAACTCAAGGATGTGATTGACTTCATCCACAACCCCAGAGCCGTGAAGTACTATACCAACGGCAGCACCACGCACTACGTCCCTGTCCGCACCCTCAAGTTGACGGTTGACAAGGAAGCCTGCGTGCGCAACGGCATCGTCCCGGAGAGCATGAAAGACCGTATCGTCGACGAGATCCGCTGGGAAATCAAAGACGGCTATGTTTATAAGAACGCCTTGCTGTTGCTCGACTTCATGGCCTCGAACAACTGGGAACGCCCGGTGTACTTCACCAGCTTCAGCGACATGACAGGGGTGTTAGGCATCGACAAATACTTGCACATGGAAGGCCTTTCCTACCGTTTCATCCCCGTCGAAGTCGACGCCGTTGACTATTACGAGGACATCGGCGGCGTGTACCGCGACGGCAGCTACGACCTGCTGGTCAACAAGGCCCGCTGGGGTTGCCTGAACCAAGAAGGTGTGATCCCCGACCGCGAAAGCATGCGCAACTACGAGTTTGCCCGACAAAGCTACGCCCGCCTCGCCCTGAGCCTCTGCGAGCATCAGGAGTACGACTCCGCCATCGTGGTAATGGACAAATTCCAAGAGTTCTTCCCCGATGAGAAATTCCACTACGGATACCGCCTGTATCAGTTCCCGGAGTTATACTACGTCTGCGGTGACTCCCTGAAAGGCGACGACTTTATGCAGAAGTTGGCAAAAAACAGCTGCGAGAAGATCGACTATTACAGGAGCATGGAGCCAAAGTTTGTAAAGTACTACGCCAAAGAGATCGAGCTGAACATGAGCATCTTGCAACAGATGCAGTATTATACGTTGCTGTTTAAACGTACCGACATGGGCTTCCAACTGGATGCTCTCATAGAGGAACGCTCGAAGAAATAATAACAAAACAGCTATGGTTTTGAACTACATCACATGGAACGTCAACCCGGTGGCCTTCTCACTGGGTCCGTTGACGGTGCGCTGGTACGGCATCTGCTGGGCGGTAGGCTTTCTCTTGGGATACCTCCTCATGAGCAAGGTCTACAAGAAAGAGAAAATGCCAGCGGGCGAGATAGACTCTCTGCTCATCTATATGCTGGTCTTCACGGTCATCGGCGCCCGTCTGGGACATTGCCTGTTCTATGAGCCGAAAGCCTATCTCTCAGACCCCATCTCCATCTTGAAGATCTGGGAAGGCGGCCTGGCCAGCCACGGCGGTGCCATCGGCATCCTCCTTGGATTGTGGATCTACGTGCGTCGCTTCAACAAGAAAGCCCTCAAAAAAACCAGTAGGGATAAAAACGAGAAAACCCACATCACCTATCTTTGGATCTTAGACCGCATCGTCATCCCCGTGTGTCTTGTGGGCGCCCTCATCCGTCTGGGCAACGTGTTCAATTCCGAGATCTATGGCAAGCCCACCACCCTGCCTTGGGGCTTCGTCTTCGTCCAAGGCGAACAGAAGTTCTTCGGCGACAACGGTGAACTCCTGCCCTGCCATCCCACTGGACTTTACGAAGCCTTCTTCTGCCTCGTGGCCATGGCGCTGTTGCTGTGGATGTTCTTCAAACGTAACATCGGCGACAAACGTCCCGGCATGATGTTCGGCACTTTCCTCGTCATCATCTTCGGGTCACGAATCGCCATTGAGTTCCTGAAAAACGTCCAAGTTGAATTTGAGAAGAATATGACGCTCGACATGGGTCAATGGCTCAGCGTACCCTTCGTCATCGTTGGCATTGTGATGATCGTCTGGTCATTACGAGCGAAAAGGGAATAACGCTCAGCGGTAAGGCTTCCCCCTTCCGTCAGTTCCAGCTTTACGAAAAACTGTTCTAGGCCTGCATTCTGTAAAAAGTTTTGCAGGCCTTCAACATAATATTTCTGGTTTTCATTGGCCTTCATCACCACCTTCACCTTTTGCTCGAACAGACAATTGTCTTCGCAATCGATCACTGAGACCGACAGCATTCCGTTGATGCTGCGAAGCAGATCGGAGGTGACAAACACCTGACAATCCTTAGGATCGAGGGTTAAAAGCACTGGCGCATAGAGTGTCTTGAGCTTTTCATGCAGTACCTTGGAGTTGCCATAATAATCGATGGACGACCAAGAAGTCACTGGCCAAGCATCGTTGAGTTGCCAGTAGAGTGTACCCATATTATAAGGTTTGGCGATGCGATGCGCCTCGATTGCGATTTCCATGCCATAGGCTTGCGAACATTGGCTCAGGAAGACATATTCCTCGAAATCCTTGGGCTGTTCAGAGGGATAATAACGCTTGATAAAGTCATCGATCAGTTGGGTACCACGCGCATGTTTCTGGTGTGCCGCAATAACTTTGGCCTCTTTGCTCAGCGGCTCGCCCTGCGCTATTTTCTGAAGGGTTGAGTAATCGGGGTAGCTCTGATAGCCGTATTCACTATTGAAACGTCCCACCTTGTCACGGTAGACCTCGTAAGGCTGCTCGCCCCACCACACGCCCCAGTAATGCACATCGCCCTGGGTCAGGCTCTCAGGTCGTCCCCAGCCTTTCGAAGGCGAGCTAGGCCAGTAGGGACGAGTGCCGTCATAGGTGTCAACCACCATGGGAAGAATGGTCTCAAAGAGACGGTCATAACCTGCCTTGATGGCTTGGTCATCTTCTTCCGACCAGCCCAGAGATTGTTGCCAGCCCCAGTTATAATAGCCTTCCGAGATTTCGTTGCCACCACACCAAAGGCCCAATGAAGGATGCGATGCCAGACGTTTCACCTGTTCCAGAGCCTCTTTTTTGACATTTTCAAGGAAAGGCTCATCGTAAGGATACATCGTGCCGGCATACATAAAGTCCTCCCAGACCAAAATTCCCAATGAGTCACAGATATTGAAGAAGTCGTCAGAGGGATAAATGCCTCCGCCCCATACACGTAACATATTGAAATGAGCCTCTTGAGCCATTTTGAGCAACTTCAAGGTATTGTCAGGATTGATCCAAGTCTCAATCATCTCCTCGGGAACATAATTGGCCCCTTTGGCATACATCGGTACGCCATTCACTTTGAAGTAGAACGAGAAGCCTTTCTCGTCAGGTTCCTGAATGATTTGAAGGGTTTTGATACCTGTCGTTATCTTTTTGGAATCCAACACCTTATTTGAAGATTTCAACACTATCTCGAAATGATAGAGCGACTGCTCGCCCATCTCGTTGGGCCACCAAAGCTCAGGATTATCGATGGTGAAGTTGAACATCTTATGCTGATCGCCCTTCCCCTGCTGGAACGAGAAATCCTGGAACGGCTTTCCGTCTTTAAGAATCTCAGCTGTAAAATTCCCTCCTAAAGTGCTTTCCACATCAAGATGCAGGGTCAAACAGGCTTGATCTTTTGTAGCTTCGTTGGTGACTATATAGGCATTCTCAAGCCTTGCGTCAGACCATCCTTGAAGTTTTACTGGTTTCCATAAGCCCACATTTTTGTATTTCGGAGCCCAGTCCCAGCCATGTTGATAAGGCGCTTTACGGCTTAGAGCGTACTTTTCAGGCAGCCGAGGTTGATGTGCTTCATACAAAGCCAGCTGCGTGCTGTCATAACGCGGGAAATCCACCTTTAAAACATTATCGTTGGGTTTCAACAACGGTCTTACATCGGCTTTCCAAGTACGGAACTGATTGTCGGCATCAAAGAGCTTCTGTCCATTCAACAACACCGAAGCATAGGTATCGATGCCTTCAAACACAAGTTCCACAACCTCTTTTTCCAGAAGGTTTTTATCAACATCGAAGTGGGTGGAATAGGTCCAAGGATGATCGGAAATCCAGAGTAGTTCATCCTCAACGGTACCAAGATAAGGATGTGGGATCAGCCCGGCATCATAGAGGTTTTGCTGAACCACCGAGGGCACGCTAACCTGGAGGTTAATGTTTAAAGTGTCGCCTGTAAGGTTCCAGTTTTGTCCCAAGTTTTGTTCAACGACGTTGGGACGCTGGGTACAAGCAGCCAAAAATAAAGTGATGATGATTAATGATAGTTTTCTCATGGATTAATCAGTTTCTCCATCTCGTAGATAATGTCATAATTCGACTCGGTCCAGACCATGGAAGCACCAGTGGCATCCTTCTGGTTGGGATAAAGTTTCTCGTTGAAGCGCGGCACCCAGTGACCCAGCGAGGCATGCACGTTGACCACACCTGTTTGGTTGACAACGTCCATGACATTACCTAAATTAATACCGCCGCCTGGCATCAGAGCGATCTTGTCACCATAACGCAGCTGCATCTCGGCAATCATCGGGATGCCCTCTTCGGCGGTGGGCTTGCCACCCGAAGTCAGCACCTTGTCGAAGCCCAAGCCGATGATCTGCTCCATGGCCTCCAGCGGCTTCACACAAGCATCGATGGCGCGATGAAAGGTGAACTTCAGCCCCTCGCCTGCCTCCATAAGGACTTTCAAGGCCTCTACGTCAGGCATCCCTTCGTTATTCAAAGCGCCAATTACCACGCCTTCAAAACCCAACTTCTTGCAGAGTAAGATGTCGGTCTTCATCTGGTCAATTTCTTCCTCATCGTAGATATAGTTGCCCGGTCGCGGACGGATGAGTACCCGCATAGGAATGAAGGAGATGTCGATGGCTTTGGCCAGGGTTCCAAACGATGGTGTGAGTCCACCCACTTCGAGGGCTTCGCAGAGTTCAACACATTGGGCGCAGCCTTCCATGGCATTGCGCAGCGATTTGATGCCGTTGGCACAGATTTCAAGACGGATCATAACAATAAGAATTTGTGCAAAGATAGCAATTATTCCGTATTTTTGCGTCCGTAAAACCATTAAGATGATCTATCCTGAACGCTTCGAACAGAAAATCGGCTTCACCCATGTGAGGGAAGCCGTCAAAGGGCACTGCATCAGCGCCATGGGACTGGAGCGGGCCGAGCGGATGGACTTCAGCACCGATCGCGAAGCCATCGAAAAAAGCCTCGACCAAACCGTGGAGTTCATGCAGCTGTTGCAAAACGGTGTCCCCTTCCCCGTAAGGGATTACCACGACCTGCGCGAGGCGTTCCAACATATCAGGATCCCTGGCACGAGCATCCGTCTCGAAGACCTGTTTGCCATGAAGCCCTCTTTGAATGCTTTGGGTTACATCCTGAAGTTCGGTCAGAGCGAGGCAAGAACAAATTTTCCTGAGCTCTGTGCTTTGACCGACGGCATCGAGGTTGACCCCATCGTGTTTAGTGAAGCCAACCGCCTTGTCGACGACAAAGGCGAGATGCCCGACAATGCCTCGCCCGAACTGGCTGAGATACGACGCGACATCCATCGTAAGACTGGCGGCATCGAACGGCGTATCCGGCAGATCATGAGCGATGCCAAGACCTCAGGGTGGGTCGACCCGAAAGCCGAGCTCACCATCCGCAACGGCCGCATGGTGATCCCCGTCCACGCTGGTGACAAGCGAGCCATCAAAGGTTTCGTACACGACGAGTCCGCCACAGGACAGACCGTATACATCGAGCCCTCCGAGATTGTGGAAACCTCCAACGAGATCAAGGAGTTGGAGTATGCCGAACGCAGAGAGGTGCAACGCATCCTGATGCAGTTCACCGACCGCATCCGTCCCTCCTTACCCGACCTACTCAAAGCCTGGGAATTACTTGGCCAGCTCGATTTCATCCGTGCCAAAGCCCTTTACAGTCAAGGCATCAGCGCCATCAAGCCCGTCGTCAAAGACGAACCTTTCTTCCGTTGGATCCAAGCCCGGCATCCTGTGCTGGAACAAAAATTAAAATCAGAAGGAAAGACTATTGTCCCCCTCGATCTCAACCTCGACCCTGAGAACCGCATCCTAGTAATCTCCGGCCCCAACGCCGGTGGAAAATCCGTCTGCCTTAAGACTACAGGTCTTATCCAATATATGCTGCAATGCGGACTCTGCGTTCCCATGCACATCGACTCTGAATGCGGGCTCTTCGAGAGTCTGTTCATCGACATCGGCGATGAGCAAAGCATCCTCGATGACCTCTCCACCTACAGCTCACACCTGCGCAACATGAAGGTGCTGCTTGAAAACGCCAACGACCGTTCCCTCTTCCTCATCGACGAGTTCGGTACTGGTACCGAGCCTCAACTGGGCGGTGCCATCGCCGAGGCCATCCTGTTGGAACTGAATAAGAAAAAGGTGTTTGGCATCGTCACCACCCACTACGCCAACCTGAAACTGCTGGCCGACCATCACGAAGGCATCCTCAACGGCGCCATGCTGTTCGATACCAAGTTCATGCAACCCATGTATATCATGGTCACCGGCAAGCCCGGAAGTTCGTTTGCCTTCGAAATCGCCCGCAAAATCGGATTCCCCAAGGACATCCTTGACAACGCCACACACATCACCGGCGAGCAGCATCTAAGGTTTGAGCAACAGTTGCAACAACTCGAAGTGGACAAGAAAGCCATCCGCAAGAAGGAACGCGAGCTGCAGGTAGCCGACACCCTATTATCTGAGGTGGTAGAGAAATACAAGAACCTGCTCAGCGAGCTGGAGGGCAAGAAAAAACAGCTGATGCGCGATGCCGCAGCCGAGGCGCAGGAGCTTATCGACAGAGCCAACAGCAGTATCGAGCGCACCATACGCGAGATCAAGGAGGCTCAGGCCGAAAAGGAACGCACTAAAGAAATCCGTCAGGAGTTAAAGAAGACCAAAGAGGAGATCGCAGAGACAGCCAAGAAGATGGCAGAACCCAAACAGCCCAAGCCAGAAGCTGAGACCACGCTGAAAGTTGGCGACACCGTTTGCATCGATGAGATGGAAATTGTCGGTGAGATTGTTGCCATCAGCGACACCGATGCCACCATCATGTTCGACACAGTCAAACTGCGCACCACCCCAGAAAAGCTACGCAAAGTGAGTCGAGCCGAAGGTCGGAAAGCCATCCGCAAATGGCAATCGGGACTCGCCGACGAACTCAACGAGAAGGCAGAACATTTCGATATGACTTTGGATGTTAGAGGAAAACGTGCTGAAGAGGCTTTGGACATTGTAGCCAAATACCTCGACGAGGCTAAACTACTTAGCATTAAAGAAGTAAGTATCCTTCACGGCAAAGGGAATGGCATCCTCAGAAAGCTCATCCGCGAATATCTCAGTCACGACCATGAGGTACAACGCTTCGGCGATGCCTCACTCGAGACAGGTGGAAGTGGAATTACCAAAGTGCAGCTCAAATAGCTACAATTACTCATCACCTTCGCTCTTATCCCTGAAAGGAAGGAGGAAAAGAAGGAGCAGAATAGCAAGTCCAATACCGGCCGCGAACTGGTACAAGTACCTTGTCATGCCCAGGTTCAATTGAAGTGTGCTGAAGATCCAGCTACCCAAACCGCCACCGATCATACCGACGATCGTACAAATCATCGGGTTGATGGTCATCATCTCTTTGTTCATGAGACGATTGGCAATTCTTCCAATAAAAGCTCCAGCGATCAACGAAGCAATGATAACAATAATATTATACAACATAGCTATATATGTAATTAATTATAATCCTTTCGTTTTTAAATATTGTTCAAGTTCCAAATTCTGTTGTTCAATAAAATCAAGGATCTCCTCCCGACCCATTTTTGACTCCGAAGAGGTGACAAAAACCGGCGGCAGTTCTTCCCAGTCTTCCAACAGGCGTTTTTTATAAGAATCTATATTTTTTTCAAGTTCTGTCTTGCTTAATTTATCCGCTTTTGTAAACACCACACAAAACGGGACTTTGTTCTCGCCGAGCCATTCCATGAACCCGATATCGCTGTTCTGCGGCTCGATACGCGAGTCGACGAGGACAAAGGTATAGAGCAGGTTGCGTCGGCGTGAGATATAGTTGGCCAGCATCACTCGCCATTCCTCGCGCGACTTTTTGGAGCGCTGAGCGTAGCCGTAACCCGGCAGGTCGACGAGGTACCAGCTGTTGTTAACGATGAAATGATTGATGGCGATCGTTTTGCCCGGCGTAGAAGAGGTCTTAGCCAAACCACGACGTTGCACCAAGGCGTTGATCAGCGACGATTTACCCACATTGGAGCGTCCGATGAAGGCATACTCGGGCATATTGTCCTTCGGGAGCTTCTCAAAGCGGCTGTTGCTGGATACAAAACGAGCGTCGGTGATATTCATGATCAGCCTAGATGCAGGGGTTTCTCATTGGGGTCAAAATCAGCGTGACGTTCGTATTTTTCAAGGTAGATGTCCTTGATGGTGACGAGGATTCCCGTCTCCTCCACATTGCCGAAAGGCGGATTGAGGGCGGTTCCGAAGGAGCGCATCGTGCTGGAGAGGCTCATGTAGGCGTTGACCAGCGGAGGCACGGCAGCGCCGCGCTCACGGACGTTCTTCACCAAAATACGATAATTTTCATTATAGTCGTTGCCCGTAAAGAGAGTCTTCAGCTGTTCCTCATCCATCACGATGGGGAGATTCAGTTCGGGACGTGGTTCCAGCAGATGATCGGGATCTGGGAAGTTACTCTTCATGAAATAGAGGATCATGTCGCGCGACACCCGTTCCAGCTGGGGATACATGGTGACCTTGCCAAAGAAGTATTTCGCTTGCGGCATCGTCTTGCACAGGTAGCCCAGTCCGTCCCATAGGTTATCCAACGAATAGATGCCTTTGGAGAGCGATTTGGAAGGCTGGTATTCAGGTTGCACGAAAGAGCGGCCCAGTTCAATGGTATAGGGCAGATACTCTTTGATGAATTTTTCCGAATAATGGAATAGTTCGCCTGTAGGAGTGTCGATTTCACCGTCAGGGGTTGGCTTCAGGTGGTCGCACAGCAAGTAGCGATAGCCCCCCACGATAGCCTTGTCGTAGGGATTCCATACGATGAGCTGCTGGAAGCAGTTGTCCTCTTTGAGGTCGAATTCATCGAGATCGCAGTCGAGGCCTGTGCCGCCGCCCGAATCCCGGAAACTGATCTCACGCAGACGTCCGATCTCACGCATCACGTTGGGAGCGTTGAAGGCGTCCACAATATACAACTCGTTCTTGCCATTGTTCGTCTTCCTGATGAACCGATCCACGGTCAGTTCCTCAAGGAGTTTGTCTACAGGTATAGGGTCGATAATGGTTTTCATAGCTTCAATGATGTTTTATCACGGAATCTGATAGTCCTGGTCGGGATCAAACACAAGATCCTTCCCAGGGGTTAGGTTGTAAGAGAAGCAGCGCAGCTTTTCAGCCCACTGTACATCGGTGTAGCGATTGTCGAAAGTCTGCCACGGAATCGGTTTTCCGAACACGATGGTAAGTGTCTTGTTCCGTTGCTTGAAGAATTCGTCAGGAAGGAAGGCCATCTCCACATTCACCTTGATTCCCAGACGTTTACGGAATCTGGCAAGGTTGTAGAAGAATTTGGAGTTCCTTCCGTCGATATGGGTGGGGATGATGTCGCGGTGGTATTCTCTCGACTTGGCGACAAACGTCTTTTTCCAGTCCAAGTCCATGATCTTGCCTCCTTTGGACTTGCGTGAGCAGAGGCCGAAGGGGAAGTAGCAGATGGCGCGGTCGCCCTCGAAGGTCTGATTGAAGAGGCGGAGGTTGTCCTGCAGGCCAGACACGCCCTTTCCAGCCTTGTTGACTGGAATGAAGATAGGTTGGAGGTTTTTGATGAACATCAGGAAATCGTTGACCGGGGTGACAGGGTCCTTGCAATAGTTACCGACGGTGCCGATCAGCGCGATGCCATCGAGTCCACCCAGCGGATGATTCGAAGCCACCAAGATACGCTCCGAAGCCGTCAGGTTTTCCGATCCTTCAACCACGATGTTCAGGTTGAAGTCATCGACCACCGCATGGACGAAGTCCACACCTTCCAAGTGACCATAGGTACTCAACACCCTGTTGATATCCTCTTCGTGCAGCAGATGCTGGATACGACGGAACAACCAATTGGGCATCCGTTTCATTAATTTGGGTGCCTTCGACTCGAATATCTTCCTGAGATCGATGAGATTACCGTACTTATCCTCCATAGGCCAATGACTCAATTAACTTACAAAAATACAAACAAATTCCATACGTAAGACCGTCTTACTCGTTTTTTTTTCTTGTTGATATCTATTTTATTGATTTTCAATAAATTAACATTAATTAACAACCCTGTTGATAAAATTGTTGAAAACTAATCCACCTTTTGGCTGAAAAAAGTGGGGGAAAATGGTAAAAAATGGTAAAAAATGCATAATTTTGCTCTCTGAAAAATTAAAAGAGATGAGTAACCCTACTGGAACATTCAATTGCAAGCTCGATTCGAAAGGCCGACTGATGCTTCCCGCCGATTTCAGGGAGCAGTTGGGCGGCCAGACCGAGGAGGACTTCATCCTTCGTCCGGGACTGCACGGCACTTATCTGGAGCTTTACACCATCAGCGACTGGAACCGCCGCCGCGAGATCCTGATGCAGGTCAACACCTTCGACCGCCGCAAGCTCGACATCATGCGTAAATACCTCGATGGTGTAAAACGCGTGAAACTCGACGCCAACGGACGTCTCCAGATCCCCAAAGAGCTTCTGGAACGCAGCGGCATGACCAAAGATGTCGTCATCGACTCCATGTTCACCAACATGGAAATCTGGGATAAAGCCAAATACGACGAACGTGTCAGCGCCATCTCTACAGAAGACCTCGCCCAAGGCGTGGAAGAATTGTTCTCAGAGTTACAATTTGGAATTTAAAACGAGTTACGATGTACCATCAACCAGTGTTATTGAGCGAATGTCTGGAAGGATTGAAGATCAATCCCGAAGGCGCCTATGCCGATGTCACCTTCGGCGGAGGCGGACACTCGCGTGCCATCATGGAACGGCTCAGCACTGGACATCTCTATGCGTTCGACCAGGACGAAGACGCCGCCGCCAACGTCATCGACGATGAGCGGTTCACCTTCATCCCGCAGAACTTCAGCTATTTCAAAAACTTCATCCAGCTGTACCACAACGGCAAACTCGACGGCATCATCGCCGACCTCGGCGTGTCGTCGCACCAGTTCGACACCCCTGAAAAAGGCTTCTCCACCCGTTTCGAGGGGAGGCTCGACATGCGCATGAGCCAGTCGAACCCCACCGACGCCGCCGACATCGTCAATACCTACGACCACGCCGCCCTCACCCGTGTACTGAGCCTTTACGGCGAAGTGCAGAACGCTCATCTGGTGGCTTCCGACATCATCATGGCACGCGAGGCAAGTCCCATCGAGACCACTTCGCAACTGAAGGCAGCCGTGGAAGGGCGTCTTCCCCGCGGCCACGAAAACAAGACACTGGCGCAGATCTTTCAAGCCCTCCGCATCGAAGTGAATCACGAGACGGAAGCCCTCACCGCCTTCCTCAGCCAGTGCGCCGACGTGCTCAATCCGGGAGGCCGCCTCGTCGTCCTCTCCTACCACTCCCTCGAAGACCGTCTGGTGAAAAACTTCACACGAACAGGCAACGCCGAGGGCATCGAAGAGAAAGACTTCTTCGGCAACCCATTGACACCTTATATTATAATAAATAGAAAACCCATCGTACCCTCCGAAACAGAAATCGCCACCAACAGCCGGGCACGAAGCGCAAAACTCAGAATCGCAGAAAGGAAATAAGATGAGAAGAGAAAGAAGAAAGACTTCCAAAAAGGGAAACGTCATGAAAATCTTAGGAGGAAACTTCCTCACCCGCGAAGACTTCTCCAAGATCTTTCCTTTCATGGTCTACGTGACCGTGCTGCTGATGCTGATCATCACCAACGCCTACATCGCCGAAAGCGCCAGCCGCGCCATCAAAGCCAATACCGTCCAACTCCGCGACCTCAAAGTGCAACACACCTACGCAAAATCAGCATTTACCAAAGAATCGACCCAAACTATCATGATCGACAAGTTGGCCAAGGATGGCATCAAGGAATCGATGGAAACTAGAATCGTCAGAAGCAAAAAGCAAGAAGAGCAATGAAACGGGACCCGAAAACGAAGAGTATGATCAGGACGTTCCTGGTATATATCGCAGTGCTGGCGGTAGGGATATTGATATTGGTCAAAGCCGTTCTTGTCCAAACCAAGGAAGGCGATGAGCTACGCGCCCTTGCCGAACAGATGGAGACCCGTTACGATACCGTACAGGCTTCGAGAGGCGACATCCTCGCCTGCGACGGCAGCATACTGTCCACCGACGTCCCGATCTTCGAAGTCGGCATCAACCCTTCCGCCATTCCCGACACCATCTTTAAAAAGGGCTTGGACGAACTGTGCCAAAAGCTGGCTGAGATGTTCCCCAGAAAAAATGTCAAGCAATGGAAAGAGAGCATCAGCAACGCCAAAAAAGGCAACAAGAAAGACTATCGTCTCGACGCCAATGCCACGCTGGCCCAATACCACGAACTTGAGAAATGCAGCATCTTCCATCAAGGGAATAAAACAGTGGGACTCCTCAAAAAAGATCCCAGATTCATCCGCATCCACCCCTACGACCCCCTGGCGGGACGTATCGTTGGGTACATCAAGAAAGGCAAAATTGTCGGACTTGAAAGCGCCTACGACACCATCCTGCGTGGAAAAGACGGACTGCACAAGCAACGCAAAATACACGATGGCGACAACAACATCTGGGTTCCCGTCGAAGACGAGAACAATATCGAAGTCGTCAACGGCAACGATATCGTTACCACCATTGACATTGGCATCCAAGACATCACCGAGCGCACACTGCGCGACGCCCTCATCGAGAACAACGCCTATCAAGGCTGCGCCATTGTCATGGATGTAAAAACAGGCGAGATAAAAGCCCTCACCAACCTCCAGCGCGACTATTCCACCAACCAATGCCGTGAAGACTACAACTTTGCCCTCGCCGACGGCATCGAACCTGGATCCACCTTCAAACTGGCCTCCATGCTGGTGCTGCTGGAGAAACATCCGGAACTCAACGTCAACACCAGAAACGTCAACATCGGCGTAGCCGGATCGAAACTCAGCTTTGGCGGCAAGCCGATGGCCGACGACCACGCCATCAACGAAAGCGGCTGGGTAACCATCCGCGAAGTGTTTGAGCAGTCGTCCAACAAAGGCACCGCAAAACTGATCACCGACTATTTCGGAAACCACCCCGAAGAATACATCGACGGCCTCTATAGCCTGGGACTGAACCAGCGGTTGAACACGGGTATACTTGGAGAAGCCGCACCCGAAATCAAGCACCCCATACACAACAAAGATGTATGGTGGAAGACTTCGCTGTCCAGAATGTCAATCGGCTATGAGGTTAAACTGTCGCCCTTGCAAATCCTCACGCTATACAATGCCGTTGCCAATGACGGCCGGATGATGAAACCCATGTTCGTCAAAGAGGTAAGGAAAGACGGCGTCACGCTCCAGACCATCGATCCCGTGGTGCTCAACGAACATATCGCATCACCAAGGACCATCGACACCATCCAAAGCATGCTGCAAGGCGTTGTGTTGCGCGGCACTGCCAAGAGACAGAACGGCACCGAATACGGTATCGCAGGTAAAACCGGCACGGCAAAGCTCTATAACGAGAAGACCCATTCCTATGAATGGATCAATGCGGAAGGCAGGGCTGAAAGAAACTACAACGTCACCTTCGTGGGATTCTTCCCCGCCGAACAGCCAGTATACAGTTGCATCGTGGTGGTCAACAAGGCCCATAGAGCTGCAGGCACAGTGGCCGCTCCGATCTTCAGGGAAATCGCCGACAGAGTATACGCCATCCGCATCAAAGGACTGATTGAAACACCATTAGAGAAAGACGAATCC
Source organism: Bacteroidales bacterium (assembly GCA_017394865.1). GTDB lineage: Bacteria > Bacteroidota > Bacteroidia > Bacteroidales > F082 > Limimorpha. The sequence goes on along the minus strand of JAFPWT010000011.1, from coordinate 59,119 downwards.
AAACTCGTCGAATACAAACCCGTCACCGACCCGTCGCAATATGCACCCATGGTAGTACCCGACACCAAAGGGATGAACGTCACCGACGCCATCTACCTGCTTGAAAACATGGGATGGATCACCACTTTCGAGGGACACGGACAAGTCGTTCAACAATCTGTACCTGCAGGCGATTCATTGCGAGCGGGAGGTTTGATCAAATTAACACTAGCAAGGAAATGAAACTCAAAGACATTATAGTAAACTGCAACCTGTTGGAGCTCATCGGCGACAAGAACATCGACATCGACAAAGTGTCGTTCGATTCACGCGACGTGGCTCCCGGCACTCTTTTCTTCGCTGTGAAAGGCACCCAGACCGACGGACACGCCTATATTGAAAACGCTTTGGACAAAGGCACCAGCGCCATCGTGTGCGAGAAGTTACCCAAGACACTGCGTGAAAACGTCACTTACATCAAAGTAGACAACAGCGCATATGTGCTAGGCGTAGCAGCCGCCAACTTCTATGGCAACCCCTCGCGGCAGCTGAAGCTGACAGGCGTGACGGGAACCAACGGCAAGACCACCATCGCCACCCTGCTTTATCGCCTCTTCAGCGACGCCGGATACGCCTGTGGGCTCCTCTCTACCATCGAGAACATCGTCGACCACGAAGTCGTCCCCTCCACCCATACCACTCCCGATCCCGTAGAGTTAAACGCTTTGCTCAGAAAAATGGTGGACCACGGATGCGAATACGCCTTCATGGAGGTCAGCTCCCACGCCGTTGATCAGCACCGCGTTGCAGGACTGCATTTTGCCGGAGGCATCTTCACCAACCTAACCCACGACCATCTCGACTACCACAAGACCATGGCCAACTACCGCAACGCCAAGAAGAAATTCTTCGACGACCTGCCTCAGGATGCCTTCGCACTGACCAACCTCGACGACAAGAACGGCGCCGTGATGTTGCAAAACACCAAAGCACGTAAGCTAAGCTACGCCCTGAAACATGATGCCGACTACAAAGGCATCGTGCTGGAAAGCCACTTCGACGGCATGCTCATGAAGGTCAATGGCACCGAGCTTCACACCCTGCTGGTCGGCGGTTTCAACGCCAGCAACATCCTTGCCATCTACGGTGCAGCGCTCGCACTGGGATTCGACAAAAACGAGCTGCTGGTCGAGATCAGCAAACTGCATGGTGCCAACGGGCGATTCGACATGGTACACAGCGACAGCGGCATCGTCGGCATTGTCGACTACGCCCACACCCCCGACGCCCTGGAAAACGTGCTGAAAACCATTAATGAAGTGAGGAAACCTGGGCAATCCCTCATCACAGTGGCTGGCTGCGGCGGAAACAGAGACACCAGCAAGAGGCCCGAGATGGCCGCCGTTGCCGTAAAACTCAGCGACAAGGTCATCCTCACCAGCGACAACCCCCGCAACGAAGATCCCGATGAGATCATTCGCCAGATGAAAGAAGGCATCAGCGCTGACGAGACGCGCAAGGTACTCTCCATCACCGACCGTCGCGAAGCCATACGCACCGCTGTGGCACTGGCCCAGAAAGGCGACATCATCCTGCTGGCCGGCAAAGGACACGAAGACTATCAGATCATCAAAGGAGAGAAGCGGCACTTCGACGACAAAGAAGAGCTGTCAAAAGCATTAAAGGAGAAATAAGCCATGATATACTATCTGTTTAAATATTTAAATAGCATTGATTTTCCAGGTGCAGGCGTCTTCACCTACGTCACCTTCCGTGCCGCCATTGCCCTTATCCTCGCGCTGGTCGTCTCCGTGTGGTTCGGCAACTGGTTCATCAAGATGCTGAAACGGAAACAAATCGTCGAAACCCAGCGTGACGAGAAGACCGACCCGTATAACACGGCAAAGAAAGGCGTACCCACTATGGGCGGCGTCATCATCATCGCGGCCATCCTGATTCCCATCCTGCTCATCGGCAAACTACACAGCGTCTACACCATCCTGATGGTCGCCACCACCTTGATCCTTGGCATCATCGGTTTCGCCGACGACTATATCAAGACTTTCAAAAAACGCAAAGACGGCCTGAAGCCGATCGTAAAACTGGGAGGACAGGTTATACTCGGCCTCATCGTGGGATTGACACTGCGTTTCAGCCCTGCCGTGACCATGACCGTCCAAGTGGAAAAAAATGAAGAAAACAAGGAAGTCGTGATGGAAACTTCAAAAGTGAAGTCGACCCGAACCACCATCCCCTTCGTGAAAAGCCACGACTTGAATTACGCCGACCTGTTCAAATGGGCCGGACCCAACTGGATGTATAAACTAGCCTGGATTTTCCTCGTATTGCTCACCGTGTTCATCGTGGCCGCCGTCAGCAACGGTTCCAACCTCAACGACGGCATGGATGGCATGGCCTCAGGCAACTCCGCCATCATCGGGCTAACCTTGTTACTACTAGCCTATATCTCCAGTAACATCAAGACAGCAGACTACCTCAACTTGATGTATATCCCCGGCAGCGAAGAGCTGGTAGTGTTCCTGGCCGCTTTCGTCGGTGCTCTCATCGGCTTCCTGTGGTTCAACTCCTTCCCTGCTCAGATCTTCATGGGCGACACCGGCAGCCTCACTATCGGTGGCATCATCGCCGTCGCAGCCATCCTCTTGCACAAAGAGCTGCTGCTGCCCTTGCTCTGCGGCGTATTCCTCTTCGAGATCCTCTCCGACCTCGACGTGAAACGCTTCGTCAAGACAGGCAAGAAACACCGCATCTGGAAGAAAGGCCCGTTGCACGACCACTTCCGGACGAGCTACAGCGATTTCCAAAAAGCATGGCCCAACAGCACCGTCACCTTCAAAGGCTACGGCGAAGGGCACAACACCGTCCATCATGAAGTAAAAATCACCATCCGGTTTTGGATCATCACCATCCTGCTGGCCGCATTTACATTGATCACCTTCAAAATTAGATAATAAACATAATAGACATGAGATACTTATTTGCAAAAGCGGAAACCCTAAAGCCACAACGCCAAGAAAACATGGCGTCAGGCATCTCGTCGAAGATCGTTGAAATCAGAAACGAGAACATCAAGAAATGCATGGGCGACTTCAACACCATATCGCACCGCCAACAGTACATCAACACAATCGACGGTGTCATGTTTTATGACGACTCGAAAGCCGAGAGCGTCAACGCCACATGGTTCACTTTCGAAAACATCGTCAACCCAGTAGTGTGGATTGTGGGAGGCTCGTTCCACAGCAACTACAGCGAGCTGATCGACACCGCCCGGAAAAAGGTGAAAACCATCATCAGCATCGGAAGCGAGCAAGAAAACATTGAGATGACGTTCCGCGGCGCGGTGAGGGAGATTTACGGCGCCAACTCCATCGAAGAAGCCGTCCGTATGGCCTCCATCATTGCCGAGGAGAACGACCTCGTCCTCTTCTCGCCTGCCTGCAAGGACCACGGGATGGACTACGACGATAGAGGCAACCAATTTGTGGAAGAAGTAAAGAAACTGAATCAGACCTGCTAAAAGAGGAAGCAACGTGAGTTGGATCAACAAAATATTGAAAGGCGACCGTGTCATCTGGGTGGTGATGCTCATGCTCGGCATCATCTCATTGATCGCGGTTTACAGTGCCACCAGTAAGGAGGCTTACGACAACATCGGGGCTTACAACAAGCAAATCCTGATCAGACATGCCGCCACAGTATTTGGAGGATTCGTCACGATGTTCATCGCCTCAAGGATCAACTACCGTCGCTATTCACGGGCCATCGAGTTGGTGCTGCTGTTCTGCTTCATCCTGCTAATATTCACCACTTTCATGGGCGATAGAAGCCACAACGCCTCTAGAAGTTTCATGGGATTCCAACCCAGCGAGATCGCAAAAATCGTTCTGATTGTTTATTTAGCAAAATACATTGTCATCTGGAACAGCCGGGACTACAAATTCAAGGATCTCATTGTTCCCATCTTCCTGCCCATCTTCCTGATTGTAACACCTATTTTCCCAGAGAACCTCTCCACCGCCGCCATGCTCTTCACGGTATGCATCGTGATGCTCTTCATTGGACAGATCAAATTCAAACACATCCTGATCATCCTTGGCATCGCGGTACTAGGCCTCACGCTTTACATCCTGACCGATGAGACGGTGGCAACCATCAGGCAAAACAGATATGATAAGTTGGTCGCCGAGGCCAATCTACACCCAAAAGACGCCAGCTTGCAGGAAAGAATAAAGAAAAAACCCAGAGTCAGCCGTGTGAAGACTTGGCAGTCGCGAACCAAAAAGGAAGAAGGCGCCGTCGCCGACAGCACCGCTCGCAAAACCTTGAAAATCACCGATAGCAACAGGCAGAAGATGTACGCCAAGATGGCTGTTGCCAGAGGCGGTTTATTCGGCAAAGGTTCAGGCAAAAGCACACAGCGTAACTTCTTGCCCAAGCCCTACAACGACTGCATCTACGCCATCATCATAGAGGAATACGGGCTGGTTGGAGGAGCCTTCGTCATGCTCCTGTATATCATTCTGCTCACGCGAACCGTCCTCGTCATGAAGAAACGGCCTTTGACCTTCGGAGCCATGATGTCGTTCGGCATCGCCTTCATCCTCATCATGCAGGCCATGATCAACATGGGGGTCTCGACAGGACTGCTGCCAATCACTGGGCAACAGCTGCCCTTCGTTAGCAAAGGAGGCACCTCGATGCTCATGACAGGTTTTGCCATAGGAATGATCTTGAGCGTTACACGAAGCGTTGAAGATACAGAAAACAAGGAACGGAACGAAGAAACGACAGAAAGCGAAACAGAAGAAAAAGTAGAAACCGAACAAATAATAACCGAATCATGAGATTTGTCATTAGTGGAGGCGGAACAGGCGGGCATATCTTCCCGGCGATAGCGATAGCGGACGCGTTGAAACGCAGATGTCCCGAGGCGGAGATCCTTTTCATCGGCGCTAAGGGACGCATGGAGATGGATCGTGTGCCGAAAGCCGGTTACCCGATTGAAGGGCTTTGGATCAGTGGATTCACGAAGAGTGTCAAATCCGTCATCTTGCCCGTCAAGATTTTCGACAGCATGAACAAGGCCGCGAGAATATTAAAGAGATTCAAGCCCGATGCAGTGATCGGTGTAGGTGGCTTCGCCAGCGGTCCCACGCTAAAAGCTGCAAACTTCCTACATATCCCGACCATCATCCAAGAGCAGAACTCCTACCCAGGCAAGACCAACCGCAATGTCGGCAAGAAAGCTTGTGCCATCTGTGTAGCCTATAACGGACTGGAGCAGTGGTTCCCGAAAGAGAAGATCCACTTCACTGGCAACCCACTCCGTGGCAATATCAACGGCAACTGTGACCGTCAGGAATCCGCTGCCTACTTCAATGTTGATGCCAGCAAGCCCGTGGTGCTGCTGGTCGGCGGAAGTCAAGGCGCTCTGGGCATCAACAAAGGCATCAGCGCACAGCTTGCCGCCCTCAAAGGCACCGACATACAACTCATATGGCAGACCGGAAAGACCTATATCACCCAAGCACAGGAAGAGGTGAAGGCACTCGGTTTGGAGGAACAGGTGAAACCCACCGTCTTCATCGACCGCATGGACTACGCCTATTCCGTGGCCGACGCCGTCATCTCACGCGCCGGCGCCATGTCCATCTCGGAACTTGCCCTGGTGCAGAAGCCCGTCATCTTTGTGCCGCTGCCCACTGCTGCCGAAGACCATCAAACCAAAAACGCCATGCAACTCGTCGAAGCAGACGCAGCCATGATGGTCCGCAACAACGAGACGGAACAAAAACTGATACCCACACTTCAACAGCTTCTTGACGACAAAGACAAACAGGAAGCGATGAAGGCCAACATCGGCGAGTTCGCCCGTCCGAACGCTGCCGACGACATCGTCGATATTATCTTGAGAAACATAAAGCAATGAACAATAGGGGAACAAATAGGATTTATTTCTTAGGCATAGGCGGCATCGGCATGAGCGCCCTGGCAAGGTATTACCACAGCCAAGGTGCAGAGGTGTCGGGCTACGACCTTACCCCTTCCCCACTCACCAAACTGTTGGAAGATGAGGGCATGGCAATCCATTATGAAGACAATCCAAAACTATTGCCTGCCCTCATCGACAAAGTGATTTACACCCCGGCCGTCCCCGCCGACCTGAAGGAGATCGAAGAAATCAAACGGCGCGGCATCCCCATGCTGAAACGCGCCGCTGCCCTAGGCGAGATCTCCAACAGACACTTCACCATCGCCATCGCCGGAACCCACGGGAAGACCACCACCACGGCCATGACGGCACACATCCTCCACACCTGCGGACGCGACACCACTGCCTTCATCGGCGGCATCGCCAACAACTTCAACAGCAACCTGCTGCTGGGCAAAGGCACCGATAGCACCCTCGTGGTGGAAGCCGATGAGTTCGACCGTTCCTTCCTGCAGCTCCACCCTGAAGTCAGCGTCATCAACGCCATCGACGCCGACCATCTCGACATCTATGGTGACCAGAAACACCTTGTAGAAGGTTTCAACGACTTTGCACAGCTCACCGAAAAAGTCGTCATCGTCAAAGAAGGCCTCGACGTCAAAGCCACGAAGATATTGCGTTTCGGATTCGGTGAAGGATGCGATTACAAGGCCGCTATTCTACGGTCGGAGCAGGGCATCACCGACTTCACCATCACTGCCGAGGGCACTACGACCAACGTCAAACTTCCCATGGCCGGCAAACACAATGTGCTGAATGCCACCGCCGCCTTCGCTGCAGCCAGACAGATCGGGCTGCAAGCCGACGAGATTGACCATGCCCTGAGCTCCTTCCAAGGTGTGAAACGCCGCTTTGACGTTAAAGTCAGAAACGAAAAATACGTTTACATTGATGATTATGCACATCATCCAGAAGAAATAAAATCTTGCTTGTCGGCCATTAAAGCGTCGTTCCCGACCAAACAGATGACGCTCGTCTTCCAGCCGCATCTTTTCACTCGTACACGCGATTTCATGGAAGAGTTTGCCGAAAGTCTGGCAATGGCCGACAGCCTGATTTTACTCGACATCTACCCTGCTCGCGAGAAGCCTATCGAAGGGATCACCTCGCAAGCGCTGTTAGAGAAAGTGAGAATAAACGACAAAAGCCTCTGCCCCAAGGAAAACCTGCTCGAGGTCATCGCCGAGCGCAAGCCCGAACTGCTGGTCACCATGGGCGCAGGCAATATCGACCGTTTTGTTGAACCCCTGAAAACAATGATAAGCCAATGGTAAAGAAAGTGTTAAGCATCATATTGTGGGTCGTCACCGGGGCTGCGCTCATCACGCTCTTTGTTTTCGGTCGCAAGGTGTATCTCGATACACCCCTAAAAGACGTACGGGTCGTTGCGGAAAACAAACACTCAGGCTTTATCGAGTATGACAGTCTCACAGCCCATATCCGCGCACTTTGCGGCATAGAGCACCAGACCGCCATCGGCAGAGTCGACTTGAAAAAAGTGAGCAAGATGCTCAATGACAATCTTTGGATTGCCCAGTCGGCCGCTTACATCGACCTTAAAGACACCCTGCGCGTCTCCGTCAAAGAATACGATCCTGTGCTCCGCGTATACAACCACGACGGGCAATCGGTCTACATTACCCGCGACGGATACATCATTCCGACGAGTCCCCATTATACGCCCCACCTGATCATCGCCAGCGGAAATTATCAGTTCGCGATGCCCGTCAAAAACAGCAACATCGCCGACAGCCTGTATCATGACACAGGTCTTGCAGAAGCCCTGGCCATCGCAGAAGCCATTGAAAAAGACACTTTCCTTAAGGAACATATCGGGCAGATCTACAGAAACACCGACAAAGAAAACGAAGTTATCGTCAACAACCTTCCGGTTCAAGTGATCTTGGGCGACACTTGCGCGGTAAGCGACAAGCTCCACCGGCTCAAAGTCCTGTTGGAGAAATACCAAGGCACCAGCGAGATGGAAGATTACAAAACGATGAATCTGAAATATAAAAACCAAATCGTGTGTACAAAAAAATAAAATTATGAGTGAAGGAAAAATCATTGTCGGATTAGACATCGGCACCACCAAGATCGCATGCATCGTGGGCAGAAAAGGTGCCAACGGAAGAATTGAAATCCTAGGATGCGGCAAAGCCGCCTCGACAGGAGTAAGCAGAGGTATCGTAACCAACATCGACGAGACGGTCAACGCCATCAAGACGGCTGTTGATGAAGCCGCAGCGCAGTCAAACGTCGACATCAAGTCGGTCGACGTGGGCATCGCGGGCCAGCACATCAAGAGCTTGCAGCATCGTGGCGTGCTGATGCGCGACAACCGCGATACGGAGATCACCGACGAGGAGCTGGAAAAACTGCGTCAGGACACCTTTAAGATCAACATGATCCCCGGCGAAGAGATCATCGACGTCATCCCCCAGGAGTATTTCGTCGACGGTGAAATCGGCACCACCCCGAAAGGCATGTTGGGCAGCAAGTTGGAAGCCAACTTCCACGTCATTATCGGACAGACCGCTGCGGCCATGAACATCAAGAAATGCATCGAGCGTGCCGGCCTGGAGATGAACCATATGATCCTGGAGCCCATCGCTTCGGCAGAGGCCGTACTCGATGAGGAGGAGATGGAAGCCGGCGTCGCCCTGGTTGACATCGGCGGCGGCACCACCGACATCGCCATCTTCCACGAGAGCAAGATCTACCACTCCGCCGTCATCCCCTTCGGTGGCAACATCATCACCGAGGACATCAGCAAGGGCTGCGCCATCATCCGCCGCTACGCTGAGGATGTCAAAGTGAAGTTCGGATCAGCCGTGGCCAGCGAGAACCGCGACGACGAGCTCGTTTCCATCCCCGGTATCCGCGGCAGAGCCTCCAAAGAGATCTCGTTCAAGAACCTCGCCAGCATCATCCAAGCCCGTATGGAAGAGATCTTCGACCTCGTCAACTACGAAGTCCAGAAGGTGAACTCCCAGCATAAACTCATCGCCGGCATCGTGCTCACCGGAGGCGGTGCCATGATGAAGCACATCCAGCAACTGGCCGCGTTCAAGACCGGACTCGATGTCCGCATCGGCTATCCCAACGAACACCTCACCGAAGGCACCTCCAAAGAGATGGCAAGCCCCATGTTCGCCACCGGTATCGGCCTCGTCATCGAAGGTATCGCCCGCGCCGAGTACGAAGAGAAGATGGAAAACCTCAAGCATCCCAAGAGACCTTTCGTGAACATCCAACCAGTTGACGAACAACCCGAAGAGGAAGAGGTGATAGAAGAAAAGAGCCAGAAGACAGAAAGCAGAAGGCAGAAGAGAGAAAGAGAAGGAAGAAAACGCTCCTTCGACATCACCAAGATCATTACCAAGATCTTCTCTGAGGAAAACGAAATTGATGAATAATTAAAAAAAATAATACGATGGAAGAATTTAAAAACGACATGTTCAGACCCATGTACGAAAAACCCGCCAATTATATCAAAGTGATTGGCGTGGGAGGAGGCGGAGGCAATGCCGTCAACCACATGCTCCAAGAAGGCATCCAAGGCGTCGATTTTGTGCTTTGCAACACCGACTACCAAGCCTTGATGCGTAGCACTGTCCCCACCAAGATACACCTTGGGAAACGCCAACTCGGTGCTGGCAACGACCCCGCTGTGGGCCGTGAAGCCGCCTTGAGCAGCGAGGAAGAGATCGACAAAGTCCTTGATGAGAACACCCAGATGGCATTCGTTACTGCTGGTATGGGCGGTGGCACCGGCACTGGCGCCGCTCCCGTAGTGGCGCGTATCGCCAAAGACAAAGGCATCCTCACCGTCGGCATCGTCACCATCCCCTTCGAATGCGAGGGACGCCGCCGCAAACAACAGGCCCAAGCCGGTATCGAGGAACTCAGGAAACACGTCGACACCCTCATCGTCATCAGCAGCGACAAACTCCGCGACACCTATGGCAACATGAAACTCACCGATGCCTTCAAGAAGGCTGACGACGTGCTTGCCACCGCTGCCAAAGGCATCGCCGAGATCATCACCGTGACCGGCTACGTCAACGTCGACTTCGAGGATGTCAAGACCGTCATGAGAGACAGCGGCAAAGCCATCATGGGCACCGGTCGCGCCAAAGGCGAGAACCGCGCTGAGGAAGCTATCAAGCTGGCCATCAACTCACCGTTGCTCAACGACAACAACATCGATGGTGCCAAGAACATCCTCATCTACATTACCTCTGGCTCCGACGAAGTATCGCTCGACGAAGTGGTGGAGATCACCGAATACGCACAAAGCATCTGCGGCAACTGCTCCGACGTGATCTGGGGCAACGGCGTCGACGAATCGCTGGGCGAAGACATCAGCGTGACCCTCATCGCCACCGGCTTCGACAACCAACGTTCTACCCGCACCATTCCGGCAACTCAAGCCAAGAACAAACTCGAGAATATCCAACAAGGACCCGTGGTCTGCACTCCTGTAACGCCCTGCGACAGCGAGAAACGCACCGTCCACCGCCTCGATGAGGAAGAGAAAAAGCCCGAAGCCGTCGTGACACCGACAGCCGAGCCCACACCCGCTGAACCACTTCCCGAAGACGAAGACGACGACACTCCGCATGCCGTGATCCATACGCTGAACGAGAAGCCCGAGGCCAAAACCACGGAAACCTCCTTCTTCAAGCCGGAACAAACAGCGTCAACGCCTACCGTGAAAGTATTCGACAACCCGTTCGCCGGAGGTAACAACGAAGATGAAAGCTTCGAGATCTCCAACATGGCAGAGATCCACACTACGCAGGCAGCCGCCGTTGAAACGGAGACTCTGGTGCTGGAAGAGCCCAAGGAGAAACCCTACGACCCAAAAGAAGAGCTGAAACGCAACCGTCTCAGAGCCCTGAGCCTGAACTTCAAGACCCAGAAAGGCCTTGAAGAACTGGAACGCGAGCCTGCTTACATGCGCCGCAACAGAGACTTTGAAGAGCTCCCCTTCGAAGACGAGGTCTCTGAGTATTCCGCCTCCAGCCAAGGCATCAGCACCGAGAACTCTTACCTCCACCAACGCGTCGACTAAACCGAAGCCATGCGTCGGCTGATATTCACCATTTTACTGCTGATAGCTGGGCTAACCGCAAAAGCCCAGCTATACAGCAACGACTTCGAGAACCAATATACTTGGTATCCGCCGTGGCTAAACCTGCATATCACCGCTGACAGCACCGCCCTTGAAGGCACCTACGTCTGCATCTGCGACTCTACCCTAGAATATGGCCTAGGATATGTTGTAGAGGCAGGCAAACTGTACCCCCGACAAAACATCAACATCAAATACGAGTTTCTGTTTAGAACAGAAAGCACAACGCCACGCGCCGTAGTCGCATTCAGTATCGATGACGAAACAGGCAACAAATACTGGAACTCTTATCCACTGGCCAACTTCGTCAACGACACCACCGTATGGTCGAGGATGCACCTCGACCTGAACTTCCCCGCTGATTATATCGGCAATGGAAAAATCAGCACCTTCATCTGGAATCGAGAGAAAGAAAACCTTTGGTTCGACAACGCATCAATAGAGATTACTCCGTGGGAGATGAAAAGTTACCTCGGAGTGAGGAGTGAGGAGTTTGGAATGGAGAGTGAAAAATATGGGATGTTAACAGAATATATCCTCGATGGCGATACCATCTCAGAATACCATCCCTTCAACGAAGAAGGAATAGCGGTTTCGGGAATCGACACCACCTACATCAGCTTCCTTCAGCGTGAAAACAGGTTGATCATCTCCCCCTTTTGCACATTTCATAAAAATTGCCATCTGCTGCGCCAGGCGCTCGTCGTTCCTTTCAGCGACAGCACCATGACCATTTACAGGAGGAACATGGCTGTCGACACCGTGGTATTTCAGCCCGAGTATTACCTCGACCGAGAAGGCTTCAAAGTAGGCGAAGGCGACCACACGGTGATTTCCTATCATCAAACCGGCATCTCCTCCACCCAGTTCGACGCCGTCAACCGGGTCGCCTATTTCAACCTTGACTACTGGCGCGACCATCCGATGATCCATTATCCTTTGAGCGACACAGTAATGGATTACTTCGAGGACATTTCCTGCCGACCTATATATGAAGGCATGCAGTGGGACCACTTCATCACGCTCTATGAAGGCAATGACGTCCCTAACCTGCCCCGTATCATGCCCATCCCCTATGGCTATGAGTCAGGCATCATTTTCACCGAACACGCCGACTGGACCGACATCCGCACCCACCGTGCCGTGCTCTTTGGCAGCGAAAAGGTCACTAAAGCTAAAGACGCCATTGGAGGTTTTGTGTATTACGGCATCCCTGTCACCAAAAGCGTTTTCTACAACAACCCCGATCAGGTGACCAACGAAGCCGTCAGTCGAGGAGCTTTCAAAGGCTTGCACAGTACCATTAAGACCGACAAGGAATTCAAGAAATTATTAGACCAGCTATACAGACTGGACTTCGATATCTGTCTTCACACGCCGGAGCAATATACCACCACCCCAGACAATCTCAAGGAAGCCTTGGACTACATGCGACGCCATTACAAGTCAACCACCTGGATCGACCATGGTTACAACAACAGGTTAAGCAACAACCGCGAGGATATGATTTGCGACGGATTGGACCGTCAGTCGAAATATCACGCCGCATCACAATGGCAAAGCCACGGCATCAAATATCTGTGGAATGCCTACTATGAGGAAAACCGCATGAACCAGTGGTGCTTCGACAACAACCTGATGCAACCCTATCCAGGCTTCGGCGATGCGTTGCCTAATCGGCAAGTCACCACCATCGTTGGATTCGACTATTTTTCAGGAAGCATCTCCTCTGGAAGCCTCCCTCCGACCCAACACCGCCTGTTCTCGCCTGATTTCCTTGCTTGGTGCACCCCTTCCACCTTGGAAGCCGTTAACGACAACGACTGGGATTTCTATTATAGCGACCAACGCTTGCAACGCCTTGTCGACAACCACGATGTCCACATCACCCACATCTACCCCGCTTGGGTATGGCCTGGTAGAACCTTCTGGACCTACGACGCCGACAGCACTATCGTGGCCTTGCCCGGCATGAACCACGCCTTCGAGCGCATCGCCAATCTGCGTGACGAGCACAAGATGTTGCCCATGACCATCAAGACCTACCTTGACTACTATAGCGGACTGCTCCACGTGAATTACGAAATCATTGACGAGGAACACATCCGACTGACCAACAACGGTGATGAAATCAAAGGCTTCACCCTGCTTTGTCCTTCTCCCATTCGTTTCGAGGACCTACGGTTTTATAAATTCCGCAAGTCAGGGGATTATTACTATGTTTGGTTCGACCTCAAGACCCATGATGATGTAATTATTAGAATCGTTAACAACTGATTATGAAACGCTTATCGATATTCGTCTCCGGCAACGGCACCAACCTCCAGCGCATCGCTGAATATTTTAAGGACAACCATGACGTTGAGATCGTCAACGTGGTCTGCAACAACCCCAAGGCCTATGCTATCGAGCGGGCCAAAAAACTGGGCATTCCCGTGAGGATGGTCACCAAAGCGGAGTTCAGTAGTGCTGATTTCATCGAAGAAATGGCTGGACTAAAATTGGATTTGATCGTCTTGGCCGGTTTCCTATGGAAGATTCCCGCTGGTTTAATTGAAGCCTATCCCCGCCATATCGTCAACATCCATCCAGCCCTGTTGCCCAAATACGGTGGCAAGGGCTTCTACGGTGAGCATGTCCACGAAGCCGTGGTGGCCGCAAAGGAAGCCTTCTCAGGCATCACCATCCATTATGTAAACGAGATTTACGACAGCGGGGAAATCATCCTTCAGGCTTACACAACATTAGACCAAAAAGAAACGCCTGACTCCCTGGCAGCGAAGATCCACCAATTGGAGCAGGCTTACTTTCCAGTGACGATACAGCAATTGTTATTCTGGAGTTAATGACGCAAAGCGGTATTGGTTACTCCGTAGGAAGAGCCTTAAAGCCGTTACCCATGATCTCGGAGCTTTCGATGACGTTGACAAAAGCGTTAGGATCAAGGAAGCGAAGATTAGCCTTTAATTTCACCAAATCAGAGCGGTTGAGGGTGACGTAGATCATCTTGCGCTCGGCACCTTGATAAAGGCCGCTGCCGGCAAACACGGTGCCACTGCGATCCAAATCCTTGATGATGAAGTCCCGCACTTCATCGATCTTGTCCGTGACAATGAAAGCCGTCTTGTAGCTCTTCACGCCTTCTACCACGAGGTCGATGATCTTGCTCTCGATGAAAATCAAGACGATGGAGTAGATCGGAAAACGGATGTCCTTGAAGGCCAACAATGTGGTCAACGAGATGATGCTATCGACGATCAGCACCAAGGTGCCAAGGCTGATTTTCGTGTATTTATGAGCAATCATGGCAATGATGTCAGAGCCTCCTGAGGTGGCTCCCGAACGGAAGATAACACCAATAGCCACGCCATAGATCAAACCCGCCACCACCGTGTTCAAGAACATGTCAGGTTGAAAATAATACTCCACATCGCCCACCATATAAGTGAGGTAACTAGTCAACCCCTCGGAACTGGTAAACAATCCGTCATGAATTAAAGGCTGGTATCCCCAGGTGGTTTCCATCAGGAAGGTGAATACAGGAATCAAGATCACCGAAATCACCGTCTTGACACCGAACTTGGGACCAAGTATAATCGTACCGATAATCAGCAGTGGAATATCCATGCAGATACCTGCGAGGGAGATCTTCCATCCCCACATGGCATTGAACACGTTGGCGAGGCCATATACACCGCCAGGTGCCAGATGGTAGGGGTTCACAAACATCACATCGCCCACGGCAAACAGGGCCGAGCCAAGCACCAATAATAGATACGACACAATCTGCTGTTTCAGTTTCTCGTTTTTCATAGGATTGATTTTTTTGAAGCGGCAAAGGTATGAATTTTTCTCCGATTGAATTCGGGTCGTGACGTTTTTTCACTAAATTTGCCAAAACAAAAGCAAGTCGACATGAACCGCCGTCACCATATCCTAATCGCCCTGCTGTTATGGCTATTTAGCCTGCCGCTTAACGCACAGGAGCCAGGACAAGGACCCGTCTTCGTCAACGAAGGCGAGACGGTGGTGTACCACCTCAGCCGTGACCCCAAGGGGCAACAAGGCACTGTGTCAGACGCGCTCCAGAACGTGCCAGGCGTGAAAGTCGACACCGAAGGCAACATCACCCTTCGCGGCGTGAGCCAAGTGGAGATTTTCATTAATGGCAAGCCCTCCCATTTCGACGAAGAAAGCCAAAAGAACTATCTACAGCAGGTGACCGCGGCAAACATCGAACGCATCGAAGTGATGACCAATCCCTCGGCACGCTATACCACCGAGACTGACACCGGTGTCATCAACATCATCACCAACGGCGAAGCAAGCTCCGAACGCCATCTCAGCATAGGCATTCAATCCAACACCCATCCCGAGCTCTCCCCTTGGATCTCCTACATCTGGAGCAACCAGAAATTTGCCTTCACCGCCAACCTGAAAGGTACCTATTCCAACACCACAAAGCACACCGACAAATACAGCTATTCCTTTGTAGACCAAGAGCGAGGGATGATGGACACCGCCACCTACATCCGTTCCTACAGCGACGATACGACACGGTATTACAGCATGGAAGTCTTTCTCAAAGGAGAATACCATCCCGATGATCAGAACGACTTCATGGTGTATTTCAACATCATTCCGAATATCGAAAGCAAATCTTCCCTATCAAACACTTATAGGAAAGAATACATCCACGAAATCGGGGAATACGAGTACAGCATCTTCAACGACAACCGCCAAACCATGTCATATGGCTCAATGGGGATGAGTTGGCAGCACCGGTTCCAGCAGCCAGGCCACACACTGGGCTTGCAAATCAACTCGGAATACGATTTTGGAGGTAATACAGCAAAAGAAGTGCGTACTTTCAAGGAACAGTCTTTCTTAAACCGCAACATCCGACAAACCAATGATTTTGTTGACATCGGCAACGAGGAAAAGTTGGAATACACCTATCCCTACCATAAAAACGGCGAGCTATACATCAGTTTGACCAACACTTTTAAGCCCGACAACAACGTTGGTCTCTATGACACTCTGGGCACCGACGGCTACGTCACCGACTGGATGCGCTCCGAAAACCGCAAGTTCAGCAGAGATTTTGTGACTGGAGTCATCATGGTGCAACATCATTTTGGACGGCTGACTATCAAGCCGGGACTGAGTTACGAGACCACCTTCTTATGGGCACGTTACTTCGACACGCCCGAGTACGACACCGTGATGCATTTTTCCCATCTGATGCCCTCGCTGCATCTCTCCTACCGCACCGAGTCGCAGCACAACTTCAGCCTTGGCTACACCCGCAAGACCAGCTACCCTTGGATGCGTTATTTCACACGGCGCATCAACTACGAAGAAGAGAGTTTCACAACAGGTAACCCCTTGCTTAAGCCAACATTAATCGACGCTTTCGAGCTTTCGTGGTCGAAATATTGGGAAAACCTCGGCTCGGTAAATGTGAAAGGCTATTTCAACAATTCCATTAATGCCATCAACCAGGTGAGCGATGTTGCTTATGACGCGTTTTTCGGACGTGTGGTGCCCTATACCAAGCCTGTCAACCTAAACCAATATTATGAGGCCGGTGGCGAACTCAATCTCACTTATCGTCCCAGTGCCACCTTCAACGTCCGCCTTGAGGCCAATGTATTCGACTCCTACATCGAGACCTTGTACGACAAGACCCAAGACAGTGTAATTCGCAGTGAATTATGGTCCTATAACCTCCGTCTCGGCACCTGGGCGAAGCTTTGGGACAAGCTCGAAGTCCACGCCACAGCCTATTACAACTCCCCCACCCAAACCCTCTTCGCAACCAGCCAGACCGCCTACGGCATCGACTGCGGTCTCCGTGCCGACTTCTTCGACAAACGCCTCTCGGTGCTGCTGAACGCCTACGACATCTTCAACTGGAACAAAGAGGACAACTACACCTTCAACCCTTATTACATCTCCTATAGCTCGTATAAGGCGAACAGCCGGTATGTGAGTTTGGAGTTGGTTTACAGGGTATTGTGATTGATTTCTATCATTCCCAACAATTATAAAAATAGCGGAGATTCAACATCCCCGCTATTCTTTTACAAATGGAAAACTACTTGATTACAGCAGCTTCTTTTTCAGCGTTTCGATCATGTCGACCGTCATCTTGTCGAGATCGTACTTGGGATTCCAGCCCCACTCGGCGCGGGCGCAGCTGTCGTCCATCTTGTTCGGCCAGCTGTCGGCAATGGCTTGACGGATCGGGTCGAACTTGTACTCCATCTCAAAGTTCGGATAATACTTCTTGATGGCGTTGTAGATGATCTCCGGGTCGAAGCTCATGGCCGTCACGTTGAACGAGTTGCGGTGTACCAACTTGGTCGGATCGGCTTCCATGATGTCGACCATGGCATCCAGAGCATCAGGCATGTACATCATATCCATGTAGGTGCCTTTGCTGATGGGGCAGTAGAACTTCTCGCCCTTCACAGCAGCGTAGTAGATCTCCACGGCATAGTCGGTGGTGCCGCCACCAGGCAGTGTCAGGTTACTGATGAGGCCTGGGAAACGGACGCTACGGGTATCCACACCAAAGCGAGTGAAGTAATAGTCGCTCAGCAGCTCACCCGTCACCTTGGTCACACCATAGATGGTATTAGGACGCTGGATGGTATCCTGAGGTGTATTGTCGTGAGGCGTTGAAGCGCCAAAAGCACCGATGGATGAAGGTGTGAAGACGGCGCAGTTGAAGATACGGGCCGTCTCAAGGCAGTTCACCAATGAGCCGATGCCGACGTTCCAACCCAGCATAGGGTTCTTCTCGGCCGTGGCCGAAAGGATGGCGGCGAGGTTATAGATGGTATCGATGTTGTAGCGTTTCACCACATCGACGATCTGCATGATCTGTGTCGAGTCGACTCTTTCAAAAGGACCGCTTTCAGCGATCTCACCGGTCAAAGGGCGAAGATCCGAGGCCACTACGTTTTCGTTGCCGTAGGTAGCACGGAGCTTCTTCACCAATTCTGTTCCGATCTGTCCGCCGGAACCAACAATCAATATCTTTTTCATATCTAGTACTTATTGTATGATTCTTCAATAAAAAGCTTGCAAATTTAAATAAAATTTGTATCATTGCATCCAGATTTCTTAATTATTAACCTTAAATGACAATAAAAATGAAAGCAAAGCTCTTATTTGTATTCGCAGCAGCAGTCATGCTATTTACCGCATGTAATAAGGAAACGATAGTTCAAAAGAACGAGTTGACTTGGAACGGAGACACCCGCGAAGTGATTGGTTATGTAAGCGTTGAACAACAAGGCACAGTGTATTATATCACATGCAACACGGCCACGGAAAACGAACAAGCCCATCCCGACTACACATTCGAATGTGAAATAGGCGATGATGGCCTCAACAAAACATACGACTTAGCAGGAGGTCACAACACTGATCCGACTTACATGATGTTCGCCAACAAGTTCTTCAGCCCTGACAAACATTGGTTGTACAACAGCTCCTACGCTAACTTCGCGGACGAATGGGGAGGCCACATCAATGGAACCGACTTTGAAAACACTTCCATCTTCAAGAGTGGCTCGATGACCATCACTCTTAACGACGATGCATTCCAGCTCACACTTGACGGAGTCCTGAAGGATGACGACACATTCTCCGTTAAACTTTATATTCCTAAAGGGGAATTCATCAACAGATAACAACCTTCTGACAAAAAGAAGAAATCGGCTGGCCTCATCGAGGCCAGCCGATTTTTATTTAGAATTGAGAATTTAGAGGTTTCTCTCGCTCCAACTAAATTCTAATTCAAATTTTAATTATTTAAGAATGCCAAGTTCCTTACCGATCTTCACGAAAGCAGCGATGCACTTGTCGAGGTGCTCACGCTCATGGGCAGCGCTCACCTGCACGCGGATACGGGCTTGTCCCTTCGGCACCACAGGATAGTAGAAACCGGTGACGAAGATGCCTTCTTCCTGCAGTTTGGCGGCAAACTTCTGCGACAGTGGGGCGTCGTAGAGCATCACAGCGCAGATAGCGGATTGTGAGGGTTTGCAGTCAAAGCCAGCTTCAGTCATCTTCTTGATGAAGTATTCGGTGTTGGCGTGGAGCTTGTCTTGGAGCACATTGGTCTCGCTCATCATCTCGAACATGCGGATGCCAGCGGCCACGAGGCCAGGAGCCATCGAGTTGGAGAAGAGGTACGGACGGCTACGCTGACGCAGCATGTCGATGATTTCCTTCTTACCAGTGGTAAAGCCACCCATGGCGCCGCCAAAGGCCTTACCGAGGGTACCAGTCAGGATCTCGATCTTTCCGCGGAGATTGAAATGCTCAGTGACACCACGACCGGTCTTGCCGACCACGCCAGCAGAGTGGCTCTCGTCGACCATCACCATGGCGTTGTATTTCTGGGCCAGTTCATAGATCTTGTCGAGGGGGCATACATTGCCGTCCATTGAGAACACACCGTCGGTGACGACGAGGCGGAAGCGGCAATTCTGAGCATCTTGGAGCTGTTTCTCGAGGTCGGCCATATCGGCGTTGGCATAGCGGAAACGCTGGGCCTTGCAAAGACGCACACCGTCGATGATGGAAGCGTGGTTCAGGGCATCGGAGATGATGGCATCGTCAGCGCCGAGCAGAGGCTCGAACACACCGCCATTGGCATCGAAGCAAGCAGCGTAGAGGATGGTGTCCTCAGTGCCGAAGAACTCAGCGATCTTGGCTTCCAACTTCTTGTGGAGGTCCTGGCAGCCACAGATGAAACGCACAGAGGCCATGCCGTAGCCACGATTGTCCATGCCTTCCTTAGCGGCTTGGATCAGCTCCGGATTGTCGGCGAGGCCGAGATAGTTGTTTGCGCAGAAGTTGAGGCAAACCTTGCCACCAACCATGATTTCAGCGCCCTGGGCGCTCTCAATGATGCGTTCATGCTTGTAGAGGCCATCGGCTTCGATCTGAGCCAATTCCTTTTTCAGATATTCTTGAAAATCAGTGTACATGGTATAAATGTTTTAAAAAGATTTCTTTGGCCGCAAAGGTACGAAAAGGATTGATTCATTGTTCTTGTTTTCTTCTTTTTTTGCTCACGGCAAACACAAAAAAAGCACGGACGAAACCGCCCGTGCTTGTCACAAAAAGTGTAAATTATTAGCCCATTGCAGCCGCAAGACCTGCGTAGACCGCATAGAACAATATAAATCCAGCGATTGAGAAGATAAGACCAAAGATAGCCATACCCTTCTTCCTGCCCTTCAGGAACAAGCCGATTAATGAAAGCAGGAAAGCTATGCCGCACAAAATAACACCCCAGAGATTAACGATCGGAATCCATGATAAAATCAAGCCAATAAGACCAATAATAAAACCAGCGATTCCAAGTCCATTCTTTCTTTTCATTTTTTTACCCCTAATACGTGTCGGGTGCAACTTCTAAATGGTTAAATCCATGCAAAGATATGGTTTTTCATCTTTTATTCGTATTTTTGCAAAAATTTTTTTCAAAAAATGGAAAACGCCTTATACATCTATAACAGCCTCTCACGCTGCAAGCAACCGTTTAAACCCTTAAACACCCCGCATGTCGGCATGTACGTGTGCGGTCCCACTGTCTACGGCGACGCCCATCTGGGCCACGCCCGTCCTGCCATTACCTTCGACTTGGTTTTCAGATATCTGAGACACCTCGGTTACAAGGTGCGCTACGTACGCAACATCACCGACGTGGGGCACTTAGAGCATGATGCCGACGATGGCGAGGACAAAATCGCCAAGAAAGCTCGCCTCGAGAACCTCGAGCCCATGGAGGTGGCACAATACTATACCAACCGCTACCATGCCGCCATGGACAAGCTCAACGTGCTGCGCCCGTCCATCGAGCCACATGCCTCAGGGCATATCATCGAGCAAATCGCCATGGTGCAGAAAATCTTGGATAACGGCTTCGCATACGTGGAAAACGGCAGCGTGTATTTCGATATCGAGAAATATAACAAGGAGCATCCCTACGGCATCCTTTCGGGCCGCAACTTCGAGGAGATGCTCAACACCACTCGTGAGCTGAGTGGCCAGGAGGAAAAACACAACCCTGTCGACTTTGCCTTGTGGAAAAAAGCAGAGCCGAAGCACATCATGCGCTGGCCCTCACCTTGGAGCGACGGCTTCCCGGGATGGCATATGGAATGCTCGGCCATGGGCTGCAAATACCTCGGTGAGACTTTCGACATCCACGGCGGCGGCATGGACTTGATGTTCCCGCACCACGAATCGGAGATCGCCCAGAGCATGGCGGCCAACGGCAAACAGCCCGTCGTCTACTGGATGCATAACAATATGATCACTATCGGTGGACAGAAAATGGGCAAGTCGTTAGGCAATTTCATCACCCTCGACGAGTTCTTCAACGGCCACCACCTCAACGCCAAAGGCGAAGAGATGATCGCCCAGCCCTATAGCCCAATGACTATCCGCTTTTTCATCCTGCAGGCTCACTACCGCAGCACCTTGGACTTCAGCAACGAAGCGCTGCAAGCCGCTGAGAAGGGCTACAACCGCATGATGGAAGGCGTGAAGACAGCACAAAGCCTGAAAGCCGCTGAAGGCGCTGCCGACCTCGACATTCAGAAGACCGTGGACGCCTGCTACGATGCCATGAACGACGACTTCAACAGTCCCATCGTCATCGCCAATCTCTTTGAATTGGTACGTATCGTCAACACCATCAAGGACGGAAAGGCACAAATCAACGCCAAGGAACTGGAACTGCTCAACAAGACCCTCAACGAGTTTATCTTCGACATCCTCGGCCTTGTGGACAGCAATGCTTCCGAAGGCAACGGCGACTTGGTGGAAGGCCTCATGCAGACCATCATCGGCATCCGCAAGGAAGCCCGCGCTCGCAAGGACTGGGCCACCAGCGACCTCATCCGCGATGAGCTCGCCAAATACGATATTGTTTTAAAAGACGGCAAGGACGGAACTACGTGGAGTAAGAAGTGAGAAGTGAGAAGTGAGGAGTGAGGAGTGAGGAGTATTTAATTTTATTGTTGTGAAGAAATCATTTTTGTTTTTAGCGTTTTTATTAGCGCCTGTTTTCCTTTTCTCCCAGAACAACCTCTGGAAGGATTCACGCAACATTTGGGAAGTTGATGGTCGTCTCGGGAATTATTTTCCCTTTGAGCCCTATCATGCTTACATGAAGGTGCTTCCGCAATACGGTCTCGACCTTCGTGTGGCTCGCCAGACTGACGGTCGGGCGCAGTGGGAGAAGGACTTCAACTACCCAGTTTACGGGGCTTTTCTCCGTTTTGAGAAGAATAACGTTGATAGCGTTCAATATAAGTATAGAAACGAAAACGGCAATGAATGCGAGATGTGGCGTCCGCTAGGCGACTGCATCTCGACGGGTGCCTTCATGAACGGGCATTTTTACCGTGGCAAATACTGGTCGTTCGACTATGACCTAATGGGCGGTCTCTCATTCTGGACCAAACACGGCGACGAGTTCATCGGCTCAGTGGTCAACGTTCACCTGGCCATCGATGCCGGTCCGACCTTTATGATTGAAGATAATGTGGACCTGTTGCTACGTTATCAATTTTCCCATTCGTCGAATGCTGCCTTCCGTCTGCCCAACTGCGGCATCAACGTGTTCAGCTGGCTCGCCGGGGTACGTTACCATCCCAATGGGAGGCCCCAACTCCTCCCCAAAGAGCAACCCCGTCCTGCATTTCAGAAGACCACCTCGCTGTTTGCCTCCAACTCCGTGGGTTTGCTTCAAACCAACGAATGGATGAACAGCTACCAGATGCCCGATGGCACCATGGTTTCCGATATGCCCTCAGAACGTCCTTATTATTTCGCTGACGTAGTCCAATTGGGCCTCCACCGACAGTTCCATCCTAAATTCAGTTATGATGTGGCTTTGGATTTTGGGTGGACCGGCGAGACCAAGCGTATGTACGAAAAAGCGGTTCAGCGATTCAATGATGGCGATGCCTATTTCACCGGCGACGACGCCATCCCGTTGATGGAATACAGTTTTGCCCGCGGCCTGCATCTGGCCCCCTCGGCGATGTTCGAGATCAACTACAATCGTTTCGCCTTCTGCCTCGGCGGTGCCTATTACCTCTGGCACGGCATCTATTACGGCACCGACCAGAAAAAAACATGGGGGCTGGCAGAGTCTTCGGAGAGCAACTTCGAAGACATGTACCTTCCCCCTTGTTACCGGACCTTCTATGGCCGTTTAGGTTTCAAGTATTACCTCGGTGAGGACCGCAATATGTTCGTAGGTTCCTTCATGAAGGTCCACGAGGTGGTCATCGACTACGCCGAGTTCACTTTCGGGATGAATTTGTTCCAATGGTGATTACACCATCAGTGCGCCAACCAATCCCAGAATTG
This sequence comes from Bacteroidales bacterium, assembly GCA_017394865.1. Taxonomy (GTDB): domain Bacteria; phylum Bacteroidota; class Bacteroidia; order Bacteroidales; family F082; genus Limimorpha. Next base: position 35,570 of record JAFPWT010000011.1, on the reverse strand, counting down.
CATAGAATTCAGGAAGAGCGGCGTAAATCAAGGTGTTGGTGAACACATCGTGTCCCTGGCTGATGCCAACAATACCGTTAGCACAAACCTTGCCTTGACGGATGGCTGAAATCATGCAGGCGAGACCCACGCTAAGGCCAACACCAAAGATGATGTATCCCAAGTTCGGATCCGGTTTTTCAAGAAGTAAATTAGCCTGCATCTTGCCCAACAGCATGAAGAAAGCCACAAAACCATAGATACCCTGGGTGGCCGGCAATGCCGACAACACCATGAAATTACCTGACGACTCAGGACGTTTCTTAAGACCGCCTTCAGCAGCGTTGCCCGCCGTCGAAGTGCCAATTGAACTTCCGATACCTGCCAAGGCCAACACAAGGCCTAATCCGAGATAACCTAAAATTACTGATGTTCCCATAATGATTGATTTTATTATTTAATTATTGTTATTAATTCTCTGTCTTCAAAGGATTGTATTTTCGTCCCGAGCCTTCATAACCGGAGTTTTTGAAGAACTCAAGGAAGTTAAGTCGCAAAGGATGCACGAAAGCACCCAAGATACACATGGCGACATTCAGCACATGACCGACGACCACGATGAGGATGAACCAGACCCAACCTACACCACCGTCACCCAAAGCCTGCAAGCCAATAGCGTTGAAGGCTTCGCCGAGCTTGGCACCAGCCAGGCCCAGAGCATACAGACGCAGGTAACTCAACACATCGCCGAGCAAACCCGTAGCCGTGTTATAGGTCTCCCACAACCCTGAGCCCACATTGAGCAAAGGATTGCGGTGCAAGTCGTTAAGGAAGAAGATGCCCAAAGCGGAGAGACCACCTAAAACGATGATCACCCACTTCGTCACCGCATTGTCGATCACCCCCATCAAGGCGAGACCACCCACGATGATGCCACCTACAATGAGCAATGTCCAGCCCCAGGTACCCAAAGAGTTGGCAAAGCCTTTTACCTTGGTACTCTGGTAGGTCTTCACGATCATAGCAAGGCAGATGTGCACGATACCAACAAGGATAGCCAAAACCATTGTCCCGTCGAAGCCAAACAATTCCTTAGGCACCATGCACTTCTTCACCACATCGGGGAGCCAGCTCCACTCCAACATATCCGTGGAGAAGAAGGTGTGGAACAACACACCGATGATGGTGGTGGCAATACCCAAGGTGATACCCAATGGAGCAATTTTACCCAGTTTCTTCTTCAGTGCAAGACTGCCTAAGATGAGCACGAGACCATAGCCCGCATCGCCCATGCAGAAAGCAAAGAACAGCATGAAGAAGATGGAGATGAACACCGTCGGGTCGAACTCATCGTATTTGGGACGGCCGTACATATCGGTGAGCATCTCGAACATCGAGACAAACTTGTTGTTTTTCAGTTTGATGGGCGGATTGTCGTCCACCACAGCCTTGTCAGCCACATAATAGACGTTCTCTTTATCGAGCATCTCACATAGCGCGGCTTCCTTGTCGGCAGGAGCAAACCCCTCGAAAACCGTCAGATAGTCATCGGCAGCCTTCTCGCCAGAGACGCCTGCCAAATGCAAATCAAGGTCCGACAACGTTTTGTCCATCGACGCCTGGATTTCCACTTCGTAGCACTTCAACTCTGAAAGCAGCTGATCCTTCTCGGCGATGGAAGCCTCCAATGTGGCAATCTCCTGCTCCACCGCGGCGCTGTCGCGTTCAAGGGCTGGCAGTTCCTTGAGTGGGAACTCATAGTCATCAGTGTCAGATACCACTACAAAATAGGTGTAACCATCCACGGTGGCAATCTCGTTCAAGGCATACTGTTCTTTCCAAACCGGATCGACAGTTTTTGATTTATAGAAATGGAGTTTCAGCCCACATTGTTTCAGTTTCTCCATGTCGTCCTTGCTGAAGCGTCCCCATGGCAGCAGCTCTTCCAAATCCTTGCGGCATTGACTGAGTTGTGCCGTTAGGTTGTCCTTCTCTGTCACGGCCTCAAGCACTTGCGAAGCGAGACGGCCTTGATGCTTACCAGGATGTTCGGCGGGCTTCACTTCCTTCAAAACCGTGAGGGCTCTGCGGAAAATGTTAATCCTTGAGGAGAGCTTTTCCGACTGCTCGTCGACAGGCTTCACGGAACGGGTAATATCTACCAGCCCGATCTCCTGAAGCTTCGCGAGGAAAGCATCAGCGTCGCCGCTCATGAGGATGAAGTCATATTTCGTCATTTCAGTTACCATAGGCAGCCTCCTCCTCTTCAAGTATGTGTTTGTTTTTCACGATTTTTTGGGAGGCCTTGGAGAGGTTCTCCTCGTCTTCCATATATCGTTTGATCTTACGTATGGCCTCGATGTAACCGGGAATCTGTACCTTCTCGTAGAGGTTCACCTTCTGGGTGGTCTTCTTACGCTGGTAGTCGAGGATGCGTGCCGCCTCGGTGTAGATCTCCGACTCGATGCCCAGCTGGGCCAAGTTCTTGAGGATCTGTACGCCATCGGCAAACCACATCGGCTTAGTGAACAGGTTGATGTCTTTCACCTCGTAAAGCACTTCCTCAAGGGCGGGCGTAGGCACACCGGCGATCTTCACGGTCTTCAGCTTCACGTCAGTGATGGTGATCAGCCCAGGCTCGAACTCGTTCCAAAGCCTAACCATATATTCGTACGACTGCAACTCATCGTTCAGCCTGGCCACAAGATCCTCGGAACGTTCCTTGGCTTTCTTCACCTCCATACGCAAGGCACTCTCCTTACTCTTTAAAGTAGGAAGAGCACGGGTACGGGTCTTCAACTGCTTGTTGAGCTCGTTGAGCGAAGTCTTGTTATATTGAAATTTGATGGCCATAATTATTTTCGATGGTCTTTACCAAGTTTTTTTTCTAACCTTTTGATATTACGACGACTTTTCACCACAACAATAATAGTAATAACAATCGGTATAAAAACTAATAAACAAAATAATAATGCGATTGTTAGCACACTAAAATATCCTGATGTCGCGGCTGTTAGCATACTAAAATATCCTGTTGTCATAACACCATTGTTTTTATTGTTTCTCTTTCCAATATTTTTCAATGAGTTTTTCCTTCAAACCTGTTTCAGCCTTGGTGAAGTACTTACCAAACAACTCCCATGCGGTATCGAGCATCTCCTCGATAGGGATGTTGACATCGATGGCGAGAAGTCTTGTGGCGTATTCCTTGGCATAGTCGAGGCAACGCAGGTCATAATCGCTCAAGTCGAAGCCGTTCTCCAACTTGGTCTTGGCGTTGGCAGCATCGGCATAGAGTCGCACCGAGGTGTTCATCACGGCACTGTGGTCCTCACGGGTCTTCTTGTTCTGCACCAGCTGTTTCAGACGCGACAGCGAACGGAACGGGTCGACGATGACCTTGCCCGAGTCGGGATCGGCACGCAGGAAGAGCTGACCTTCGGTGATATATCCAGTGTTATCAGGGATGGCGTGGGTGATATCACCGTCGTTCAACGTGGTCACAGCGATGATGGTGATGGAACCGCCGTCGGGCAGCTGCACGGCCTTCTCGTAAATCTTTGCCAAGTCAGAGTACAACGAACCTGGCATGGAGTCCTTAGACGGGATCTGGTCCATACGGTTACTCACGATACTCAAGGCATCAGCGTAGAGGGTCATGTCGGTGAGCAGCACCAGCACCTTCTCGTTCTTATCGACGGCGAAGTACTCCGCCGCGGTCAGGGCCATGTCGGGGATCAGCAGACGCTCGACAGGAGGTTGGTCGGTGGTATTCACGAAGCTGATGATCTTGTGCAGAGCACCGGCACTCTCAAACTGGTTCTTGAAGAAGAGGTAGTCATCGTTGGTAAGACCCATGCCACCGAGGATGATCTTGTCCACATCGGCACGGAGGGCCACCATGCTCATCACTTGGTTATAAGGTTGGTCGGGGTCGGCAAAGAAGGGGATCTTCTGGCCGGAGACCAAGGTATTGTTCAAGTCGATGCCGGCGATACCTGTGGGAATCAGCTGTGAGGGCTGACGGCGTTTGTAGGGGTTCACCGATGGACCGCCGATCTGGCGTTTCTCGCCTTCCACAGCCGGACCGCCGTCGATGGGCTCGCCATAGGCGTTAAAGAAACGGCCGGCAAGGTCATCGCTCACGTTCAGTGAAGGCGGCTCTCCGAAGAAGGTCACTTCGGCATTGGTGGGGATGTCCTCGGTGCCACCGAACACCTGCAGGGTGACGCTGTTGTCTTTGATTTTCACCACCTGGGCCAGACGTCCAGCCACGAGGGCCAGCTCGTCGTTGGAGACGCCCTGCGCCTCAAGGGTCACGGTAGCCTTGGTGATGGCGGTCAGCTTGGTATAGATGCGTTGGAATGCTTTCTCACTCATGGTTCAGTTCCTCCTTAAGCTGGTTCAGGTATTTGTTGAATTGTTCCGACTGGTACTCGGAGTAGTTCATCTGACGGCAGATGTTGATCAGACCCTTGAAGTAGGTAGTGCACTGCTCGAAATTGTCGAACTTGAACGAGCGGTCGCAGATGCCCAGCACCAGGTCGAGCATGAACTTCTGGCGGTCCAGAGGCGAGCAACCGTCGATGTCGTCGAAAGCGTCTTGCTGCAGGATCACAAAGTCGATAAGCTCCGATTTCCAGTATTGTTCGTGGTACGACATCGGTACACCATCATCACCCAAGATGTTGATCTGCTCGTAGGCGTCCTTGCCCTTACGGATGATATATTTGGTCTTAACCACTTTGTCGACCCAGCCTTTTTCGATCTTGTTATCCAAGTATTCGATAATTTCTGGATATTCTAGATATTTAGAGTAAGAGTCAACGGGGTCGACGGCGGGATAACGTTTCTTGTCGGCGCGGTTCTGCGAGAGGCCGTAGAAGCAGCGGGCTGCTTTCTTGGTACTCTCGGTCACCGGCTCTTTCAAGTTACCGCCGGCAGGCGACACCGTTCCAATGAAGGTGATGGAGCCCGACTGGCCGTTGTTGAGTTTCACGAATCCTGCACGTGCGTAGAAGTTGGAGATGATGGCCGACAGGTCGACGGGGAAGCCGTCCTGACCGGGAAGCTCTTCCAGACGATTACTCATCTCACGGAGGGCCTGTGCCCAACGTGAGGTGGAGTCGGCCAGCAGCAGCACCTTCATGCCCATGGCACGGTAGTATTCGCCGAGGGTCATGGCCGTGTAGACGGAAGCCTCACGGGCAGCGACCGGCATGTTGGAGGTGTTGCAGATGATGATGGTACGTTCCATCAGGCTACGTCCGGTATGTTTGTCCTTCAGTTCGGGGAACTCAGTGAAGATCTCCACCACCTCGTTGGCACGCTCACCGCAGGCTGCCATGATGATGACATCGGCATCAGCTTGTTCGGCGAGGGCATGTTGCAGCACGGTCTTGCCGCAGCCGAAAGGTCCCGGGATGAAGCCCGTGCCGCCTTCCGCAATGGGATTCAGTGTGTCGATGGTGCGAACGCCGGTCTCCATCACCTTGAAGGGACGAGGCTTCTCGACGAAACCACCCACGGCCACTTTGACGGGCCATTTCTGGGTCATCGTCACGGGGACATCCTCACCGTCGGCATTGACCAGAATAGCGATGGTGTCGGTGATCTTGTATTGACCAGCGGGAACCACATTTTTCACGGTGTAGGTACCTTCAAAGCTGAAGGGCACCATGATTTTGTGGGGCAGCCAGCCTTCTTTGACCTCGCCCAACCAGTCGGCGGCAACCACCTGTTGTCCCACCTCAGCGATAGGTGTGAAGTCCCATAATTTATTCTCATCCAACGGCTTGGTATATTCACCTCTCTTGAGGAACACACCTTCCATGGTGGCAAGGTTGTTCTGCAGGCCGTCGAAATTGCTCGAAAGCAGACCCGGGCCGAGGGTCACCTCAAGCATGTAGCCTTGGAATTCGACCTTGTCGCCGATTTGGAGGCCGCGGGTGCTCTCAAACACCTGCACGGAGGCTTTGTTCCCGTTCACCTTAATGACCTCTGCCATCATCTTGACGCCGGCCAAGTCGATGAAGCAGATCTCATTTTGTGCCACAGGGCCGTTCACCTCGACGGTGACCAGGTTTGCAATGATTCCTGTAACTTTTCCTGTAGTTTTCATATCTTATTGTTGATTTTTATTTCTTATTTCATCCACCAGTTTCTTGAACATCTCCTGTCCTTTCACGGGGTCGAGTTCAGCCCAGCGCTGGATGGTCTTGGCCTTGACCAAGAAAGAGAGGATGGTGTTCATGTTGAAGTAATCCATGATGGCGATGTCGGAGGCTTTTTCCCATTTCAGCTCATCCAGTTTCTGCTCACGGTCCACGAAATCGGCATCCTCGAGGATGGAACGTATCTGACTCTCTTCCTCAAAGTCGGCATCGGGCAGCTCCACCATGTAGTCTTCCCCTTTCTTTCCAAGCCGTTTGGCCAGATAGTTCACCTTCATGTTACGCAGACGTGCATCGAAGTCGAAATACTCACGGATGAAGCGGTTTTTCGACGCGGCGGCCTTTGTGTAGAATTCAGGGCCGAGGGTATTCTCATCGAAGCCTTCCTCCATGAGTTCGACCAGCTGCTGGTCTTTCTCGGAGAGCAGTTCCATGATGCTTTCCTTGACAGCCTGATAGTCGAAGCTCGTATTCTCGAAACCCGAGGTCAGCTCCGGCAACCCAGCCACGATATAGACGTAGTTCTCCATCAGCCGAAGAGGATTTTCTTGGTGGCAGGACGCATATAGTTGGCGATGAGTTGGGTGAACTCGTCGTCGGTGAACTGGAGCACATAGCCTCCGTCGCGCGGAGCCACTTTGAAGCCGCCGTTCATCTTCTTGGAGTAGTCCACTTTGATTTCGCCTTTGAACTGATTGGCAATTTCATTTTGGACGAAAGGCTCCACTTGGGCTTTCAGGCTTTCGGGAAGGATGAGGTCGAGTGCCACGGGTGAAGCGTTTTGCGGATTGAAGGCCTTCACCACGTTCATGATCAATTCTTTCACAAATTCGGCATTGCCCATATTGGCTTTCACGCCTTCGGTGGCGGTCTTGGTCACCACCATTTGTTCAATCTCCTGTTTGGTGACGGCGATGCTTTGCGTGGCAGCCATCTTGACGTCGGCGGTCACTTTGGTCTTCAGCTCTTCGGCCTCTTTGTTGGCCTGGGCGATGATGCGTTCCGCTTCAGCTTTTGCTTGGGCCACAATGGCATCGGCATCGGCATGGGCTTTCTGGATCAGCTCCTCGCCTTCCTGTTTTCCTTTCGAGAGACCCTCATTATAGAGCCTGTCGGTTAATTCTTGAAGTTTATCCTGCATAGTTATCTTTGTTGTATTACCTTATAAATTTGGGTGCAAAGATAACAAAAAACCTTACTTTTTCCAATTTTTTTTCGTACTTTTGCACACGTTTTTTATGAAGCCGACGTTTACACTGAAAATCACATCATGACATGTCATTAATACTTTTCATTCTCATCATCCCCGCCCTATTCACCATCCCCTTTGCTTTCTGCTGGAAGCAGTTCGAGGCCGCCGGACAAAAGGGCTATTATTCCATCATCCCCTATTTCAACATCTTTGTGATGCTGAAGATCATCAAGAAGCACAAGAAGTTCTGGTGGTGGTTTTTCATCATCTTCCCCTATATCAACATCTTCATGTTGTTTTTGATGCTCATCGAGTTGGGCAAGTGTTTTGGCAAGTTCAAAGTATGGGAGGAGTTCATGGCGGCTGTTTTGCCTTTCATCTTCTTCCCGCTCATCGTGAAAGACGCCCCTTATCAGGATCCTGAGAAGACCAAACGTCCCAAGAAATCGACTGGTCGCGAGTGGTTCGATGCCATCGTGTTTGCCGTGGTGGCCGCACTCATCATCCGCACTTACGTTTTCGAGGCCTTCACCATCCCAACCCCCAGCATGGAGAAATCGCTCTGCGTCGGCGATTACCTGATTGTGAGCAAGATCCATTACGGACCCAAGCGCCCGAACACGCCTCTGTCGTTCCCTTTCGTACACAACACCCTGCCTTTCAGCTCCACCAAAAAATCCTATCTGGAATGGATCAAGCTGCCTTACCATCGCTATCCCGGCATCACCAGCATCAAACGCTACGATCCCATCGTATTCAACTATCCCGCAGGCGACACCGTATGCGAGAACTTCCAGAGCAGTTACAACTACTATGACCTCATCCAAGAAAACGGCCGTGAGGCGGTTTGGAACAACGGGAGGCTGACCTACAAAGGCATGCCTCTCCCCCCAGGTGGCAAGGTCATCGCCCACCCCATCGACAAACGTGAAAACTACGTGAAGCGCCTTATCGGCATGCCCGGCGACTCCCTGAAAATCGTCGACGGCATCGTATATATCAATGGCGAAAAGGCTTTCATGCCTGAGAACATGCAACACCACTACACCGTTGTGACCAAGGGCGACCCCATCAACCCGAGAGTCCTCGAGAAATACGACATCACAGAGGTTTATCATCCCCAAGGATATCCCAGCAACGCTTACCTCCTCAACATCAGCGAGAAGACGGCCGCCGAATTGCGCGAATTACCTTTCATCACAAGTGTTACCATCGACGTCAGTCCCGCAGGACAAGATACCGACTCCTTCCTCTTCCCAAACAACCCAGAACTCTATCCATGGAATCCCGACAACTTCGGACCCATCTATATTCCCCAAAAAGGAGCTACTGTCCAGCTGAACACACGCACGCTGCCCCTCTACGAACGCATCATCCATGCCTACGAACTTCATGACGTGAAAGTGAACGGCGACCAGATCCTCATCGATGGCCAGCCTGCCGACAGCTACACCTTTGAAATGGACTATTACTGGATGATGGGCGACAACCGCGACAACTCCGCCGACTCACGCTACTGGGGCTACGTCCCCGAGAACCACATCGTCGGCAAGCCCGTGTTCATCTGGCTCTCGCTCGACAAGGAAAAAGGCGGCATCCGCTGGAGCCGGATGTTCAGAATTCCCAAATAACAAAAGACGACGACTATGGCTGAAAACAAGATAAGAGAGAACAAGATCAAACCCACCCCACAACCGAAAAAGGTTGAGGAAGAAGTTATAAGCATCACCGAAGAGGAACCCAAGAAAAAAGTTGAAGAGAAGAAGCCGAAAAAAGAGAAAAAAGTCAAGGAGCAGAAAGAGCGCCAGCCCCGCGAGAAAGACCCCAGGATCGGCTACGCGGTGGGATTCCTGATCCTCTGCATCGCCCTGTTCCTCACCCTGGCCCTCCTCTCCTATTTTTACAACTATTTCGGTTCCTATAACGAAACAGGCTCGACACTCTTCGGCAAGAGCATCCAATCAGACAACATCACAGGCCGATTCGGGTCGTACCTGGCCCAAGTCCTGGTGAAAGAGTCGTTCGGAATCGGTGCCCTGTTCTTCCCTTATCTGCTGATCATTATCGGATTACATTTCGCCATAGGCACCAAGATCAAGATCTGGAACCTATGGAAGCACGCCATCATGGCATTGGCATGGTTCCCCCTGCTATTTGCTTTCATCGACTCCGTGGCAAGCAACAGGGTTTGCAATATCTTCGGCGGTGCCGTCGGAAAGTTCATGAACGACAACATCCATAGCTTCATGGGCAATTCAGGCGTCATACTAGTCCTCGTGTTTGTCTTCCTGCTCTACCTCCTGTTCCAGTACAACCTGAACATCGATACCATCAGAGCATGGCGCGAGCGCAGGGCCGAACGCAAGGCACTCCGACAACAACAAAAAGAGCAACAGCAGCAGGAAAATCCTGAAATCGACGACAACAACGACGGCGAAGACCTTGACCACCACGACAACGATTTAGATCCTGACGACGAGATCGACCCAGAGGATTTTGACGATGAAGATTTGCCACCCATCACGGTGATTCACCGTCCCGCTGAAAACATCATCAAGGACGCCCCCGACGACACTGAAAAACCTGACAATACCACCACCGACACCACGCTAGAAGTCGTCACTCCCACTGACAACATAAAGCTGGAGATCGAAGAGACCCCTGACGAGAAGACCGTGGCAGATGGCAAGGAGCATCGCACCATCGACACCCCTTTTGACCCGCATTACGAGCTAAGCGATTACAAGTTCCCGGGACTCGACCTGCTCAACGACTACGGCGACAAGCGTGCCGAAGTGAGTAACGAGGAGTTGGAGGCCAACAAGAACAAGATCGTTGAGACCTTGGGCAACTACGGCATCCAGATCGACAAGATCAAGGCCACCATCGGTCCCACGGTCACCTTATATGAGATCGTTCCCGCCGCCGGCGTACGTATCTCCAAGATCAAAAACCTGGAGGATGACATCGCATTGAGTCTTGCCGCCTTGGGTATCCGTATCATCGCCCCCATCCCAGGCAAAGGCACCATCGGTATCGAGGTACCGAACAAGAAGCCTGAAACGGTATCCATGAAGAGCGTGCTGGCTTCCGAGAAGTTCCAGAACAACAAATATGCGCTGCCCTGCGCCATCGGCAAGACCATCTCCAACGAGACCTATGTGTTCGACCTGGCCAAGATGCCCCACATCCTGATGGCCGGTGCCACCGGACAAGGTAAGTCGGTCGGCCTGAACGCCATCATCGCTTCGCTGCTCTACAGCAAGCACCCCTCCGACTTGAAGTTTATCATGGTCGACCCGAAGAAGGTGGAACTCACCCTCTACAACCGCATCGAGCGCCATTATCTGGCCAAGTTGCCCGATTCGGAGGACGCCATCATCACCGACGTGAAGCAGGTGGTGCGCACGCTTAACTCGCTTTGCATCGAGATGGATCAGCGTTATGACCTGCTGAAGGCTGCCCAGTGCCGCAATATCATTGAATACAACGAAAAGTTCAAGAGCCGCAGGCTACTGCCCACCGAGGGACATCGTTACCTGCCTTACATCGTTTTGGTCGTCGACGAGTTTGCCGACCTCATCATGACGGCAGGCCGCGACGTGGAGGCGCCCATCGCCCGTTTGGCCCAGTTGGCCCGTGCCATCGGCATCCACCTGATCATCGCTACCCAGCGTCCTTCGGTCAACATCATCACTGGCTCCATCAAGGCCAACTTCCCCGCACGTATTGCTTTCCGCGTCATCTCGCAAGTCGACTCGAAGACCATCCTCGATCAGAGCGGCGCCAACCAGCTGGTGGGTCGTGGCGATATGCTACTCTCCACTGGTAACGACATGGTGCGTCTGCAATGCGCTTTCATCGACACCCCCGAGGTGGAAGAAGTGACCAGCTTCATCGGCGAGCAACGCGGTTTCAGCGAGCCATTCCTGCTGCCTGAGGTGCCCGACGAGGAAGCCGGCGAAGGCGGTGACTTCGAAGACGGCGACGAACGCGACCCGCTGTTCGAGGATGCCGCCCGCATCGTGGTGCAGACCCAGCAGGGCTCCACCTCGATGATTCAGCGCAAGCTGAAGCTCGGTTACAACCGAGCCGGCCGCATCATCGACCAACTGGAGGCTGCCGGCATCGTAGGCCCCTTCTCGGGAAGCAAATCCAGAGAAGTAAAAGTAGCCAACGAATTCGCTTTGGAACAGATTTTGAAGGATCTGGAGCTCAAAGATCAAGGCATATGAAAAAACACATCCCTTTCATCGTAGGCATCATCCTGTTAATGGCCTCAAGCTCTTTGTTCGCCCAAAGCAATAGCGACGCCATTAAAAAACTCGCTCAAACGATCCGCAGCCATAAAAACATGGAGGTGAAATTCACCTACCAAACCATAAGCGGCGCCAGCAAACCGGAAGAGGCAAAAGAAGGTAAGGCATACTTTCAGGACAAGGCCTACAAGGTCATTTTGGAAGATCAACATGCCATCTCCGACGGGAAAACAACATGGCAATATATCATTGAGGACGAAGAAGTTATGGTAGGCAACGCCACCGATGACGACAATCCTTTTAAGATCCTTGACAATCTCGAAAGAGACGATTCAGGCATCACCGCCGACATTGACAAGAAAGGCAACCTCAAAAAACTGGAAATAATCGTCGACGAGGACGCCAAGCTCATCCTTAACATCACCGAGATGAAGTTCGACCAGCAATATTCCAAAGGCTTCTTTACCTTCGACAAGAAAGCCTATCCCAACGTTGAAATCATCGACATGCGATGAAGGTTGTTTTCCTGGCACGATGGTATCCGCATAAATACGATCCAATGTTCGGGTTGTTTGTGCAACGTCATGCCGAAGCTGCAGCCCTCCACGATGAGGTGACAGTAGTTTACGTCCACCCCGACGAGCAAGCCAAAGATAAATACGACATCGAACGCACCACGGAAAACGGCGTCGATACCATCCGTATCTATTACAAAAAAAGAGGCAAGCTTCGTTCCGCCTGGCGTTATTACCGAGCCTGTTTAAAAGGCCTGCAGCTCGCCGGAAAGCCTGATTTGATCCATGTGCACGTGCTGACCCGTATGGGGCTGGTGGCCTTCCGGCAGAAACGGCTCCACGGGACGCCTTACATCATCACCGAACACTGGTCGCGCTACCTCCCAGGCAACGACTTCAGCGGCTGGCTCCGCAAAAAGTTGACCAGAAAGGTGGTTCGCAATGCCAAGGCGGTCACTACCGTGAGCGAGATCCTGGCACAAGCCATGCAAAACCATGGGTTAAACCACCCCAACTACCAAATTCTACCCAACGTAGTGGATGTCAACCTGTTCAAGCCCATCCCCCACCACAACGAGGTACCGAAAATCGTTCACGTGAGTTGTTTCGAAGACCAGTCGAAGAACATCAGCGGCTTGCTGGAAGCCCTAAAGGTCATGAAAGACAAAGGAGACTCCTTCCAAGCGGTTTTGATTGGCGAAGGCATGGATTTGGAGGCCATGAAACAAAAGGCTGTTCAACTGGAACTCACCGACCGAGTACGATTTACAGGACTGCTTCAGGGTCAGGCGCTAGTGGACGAACTGGCCACGGGCGATTTCTTTGTGCTGCCGAGCAACTATGAGACCGGCGGCATCGTTTTACTGGAAGCCATGGCCTGCGGTCTGCCCGTGATCGCCACCCACGTAGGGGCTCTCCCCGAGATCGTTGACGAAAGCAACGGCATCTTGGTGCCCGCAAAAGACACTGCAGCTCTGGTTGAGGCCATGGATCAATGCTGCCACACCTATTATAATTATAAGGTTGATGATTTAAGAAATAAGATCGAGGAACGCTACAGCAAAGAAAAAGTCGGCGAACTTATTCACCAACTGTATTTTTCATGATTCCGATTTTGGAGCTCTCGATGAAGTTCACGATCAGATCTCGGTCTTCCGACTGAGGAAGATTTTCTTTTATGTATTGAACCGCTTGGGAAACGTTCATGCCACCGCTATAGATCACGCGATAAATATCCTGAATGGCATAGATACGCTCTTTGGTGAAACCTCTGCGGCCCAGGCCGATGTAATTCACACCAGCGTATGACACCGGATAACCCGTACCCGTCTTGACAAACGGAGGGATATCCTTATTAATCATGGCGCCACCCGAGATCATCACATGTGCACCGATGCGGCAGAACTGGCTCACTGCGGCCAATCCTCCGAGAATAGCCCAGTCGTCAACAACGATATGTCCGGCCAATGAAGCCACATTCGACATGATGACATGATCTCCAAGATAGCAATCGTGAGCCACATGGGTGAAAGCCATCAGCAGACAATCCTTGCCTACCACTGTCTTCCCCGAGGCTGCCGTGCCTTTGTTGACCGTTGCCGACTCGCGGATGACGGTACCATCGCCAATATAACAATACGTCGTTTCACCTTGATATTTCAAGTCCTGCGGGACGGCAGAGACCACTGCACCGGGGAAGATCTTGCAGTTCTTGCCGATACGGGCGCCGTCCATGATGGTGGCATTGGGGCCTATCCATGTACCGGAGCCGATTTCAACGTCTTCACCTATCCAGGCAAACGGTTCAATTTTGACATTATCAGCAATTCGAGCGTTCGGATGGATATAGGCGGAGGGTTGGTTCATGACAATTACGGTTTAGTCTTCCTGAAGCATGGAATGCTTAATCTTTCTGGCGAAGGAGGTATTGGAGAAGTGACCTGGTTTATAAGCTTTTACATGACCTTTGATAGGTTTCCCCACCAAAGTCAAGTCGCCGATGACATCCAGCAACTTGTGACGTGCCGGTTCATTGTCGAAATAAAGGTCCACATTATTCAAGACACCACCTTCTTTGACTTCCACTTTCGGCTTCTTGAAGAAGGCTGCGATGTGATCCAATTCCTCGGAGGAGACGTTTTTATTGACAAACACAATAGCATTAGTCAAGTCGCCGCCTTTGATAAGGTTACGGCTGAGGAGGGTCTCCAGTTCATGAAGGAACACAAAAGTGCGGCAAGGGGCGATTTCCGTTTCAAAGTCCTTTAGATCACGCAACGAGGCACTCTGTTTGTCCAATACGCGAGTGTTGTATTTCACGGTGACGTCGATCTGGAAGGTATCGCACGGCTCGATGGAGAGCTCGATGCCCAGAACATCGTTGCGGTAAGTGATCGGTTCCTTGACCACGAAATAATCGCGCAAAGCGTTCTGCTGCACGATGCCGGCCTCTTTCAACACTTTGACGAATTCCTTCGCGCTGCCGTCCATGATCGGCATCTCTTCCACGTCAATGTCGATCAAGACATTATCGATCCCCATTCCCCGAAGGGAAGCGAGTACATGTTCAACGGTATATATTTTCACACCGCCTTTTCCCAAGGTGGTACCTCTAGTCGTATCGATGACATTGTCAACGTCAGCCTCAATGATAGGCCTGTCCTCGAGGTCAACGCGGCGGAAGCGGATGCCTGTGTTGACCGGAGCCGGGTTAAAGGTAAGAGTGCCACACTGACGGGTATGCAGTCCTGCCCCGGTTACGCTGACCTTTTTTCTAAGAGTACACTGTTTTTCTTCCATAAAAATAGCAAACTTGAGTTAAAATTCCCTCAAGAAAAACGGGCAAAAATAGGGAAAATTTCCATAATACCAAAAAAAAATCGCCTTACTGCTTCGATTTCAGTTCAGCCAACTCTTTTTCAAGTGCTTCCAGTTTACGCGCCATCTCGTCGATATGGCGGAAACGGGCATTGGACACGAGGTACTGTCTGAGAGGTTGAATGGGGGTACCCATGAACTCCTGGTTCTCTTCCCTGATGCTACCCATAATGCCGCACTGGCCGCCGAACTTCGAACCGTCAGCGATGTGCAGATGCCCCACAAAACCCGACTGTCCGCCCACCACACAGTTTTTGCCAAGATGGGTAGAGCCGCTCACCCCCACTTGCGCCGCCAAAGCCGAGTTTTCACCAATCTCGACGTTATGGGCAAGATGGATCAAGTTGTCGAGTTTCACGCCCTTGTGGATATGTGTGGAACCCATGGTAGACCGGTCGATCGTAGTATTGGCACCGATCTCCACGTCATCGTCGATCATCACGTTGCCCACTTGCGGAATCTTATCGTAGTGGCCATCCTGCTGCGGAACAAAACCAAAGCCATCAGCTCCAATCACCGCGCCAGCATGAATAATGCAACGTTGACCCACCACAGTATTACGGTACAAACGCACACCTGGGTAAAGAATCGTATTGTCACCGATGACAGATCCGTCGCCGATATACACCTGCGGGTAGACTTTCACGTTGTTACCGATAGTGACGTTCTCCCCCACAAAAGCAAACTCGCCGAGGTAGAGATTCTCGCCACACTTGGCAGTTGAAGACACAAAAGCAAGCGACGAGACGCCTTTTTTGTCTTGCGACATCTGGTCGTAATATGCCAGCAACTTCGCGAAAGAGGCATAAGCATCCTCCACACGGATCAACGTGGCGGGAACGGTTTTTTCAGCTACAAAACTATTATTGACGATGACCACTGACGATGCAGTCTCATAAATGTAAGGGATGTATTTCGGGTTGGCCAAGAAGCTCAACATGCCGGGTGCGCCTTCTTCGATTTTAGCGACGTTCCACACTTCCACGTTCGGGTCGCCTTCCACGGTTCCGCCCAGCAAGGCTGCGATTTGTAACGCTGTAAATTTCATTGTCTTAGATCAGATTTCTTTAAATTCCTTTTTCAGCAATTCGATGGCCTGTTCCACAAAAGGATTAGGCAGAGCCACCAAAGCCTGGGCGATAAGAGCAACATCCGTGCCATCTTCAGCCTTATCGAAAGTGGTGTTGATCTGGTTGACCAGTTCCTCCTTGGCACTTTTCACCGCGGTCCACGTAGCATTGCCGACATAAAGCTGTTGTGCCAGATTATGCTCGAACTCCTCCTCGACGCTATGCAGCAGCGAGATATGAAATACCTCTCTCGCCGCGCCCGGAGTGTAGATCCTCTTCACCAGCACCGGCAGTTGGGAGCGCTCCAAAAAAAGCAACAGACGCTCACAAGCTTGAATCTTGAGGGGAGTGACCATCTTTGAATTTGAAATACGCACCTCCGACAAAGTTTTCAGCTTCAATTCCCTTTCCTTAGACTTATAAATCCGGGAGATGAAAAAGACACCGGCCGCAATCAACACGGCCCCAGCTATTAAAACAGCTACGAGAATGGGATCCATTTGTATCAAATTTTGCGCAAAAGTACAAAAGAATTAAGAATTAAGAAGGAAGAAATGAGAATTTCGTATCTTTGCAGACTTTTTAAAGAGAATTTACAAATTAAAATATTGAACCATGAGCGAAATCATCCTCTCCAACAGAGTTCTGAACATGGCCGAGTCAGCCACACTGGCCATGACCAACAAGAGCCGTGAACTGAAAGCACAAGGTATCGATGTCATCAGCCTGAGCATCGGTGAACCTGACTTCAACACCCCTGAAACCGCCAAGCAAGCCGGTATCGACGCCATCAACAACAACGACACGCACTATCCGCCTGTGCCTGGCACGCCCGCACTGCGCAAGGCCATCGCCAACAAACTGAAACGCGACAACGGTCTCGATTACAAGGACACCGACATCCTGGTCTCCAACGGCGCCAAGCAAGCCATCAACAACGTCCTTTTGGCCATCATCAACGACGGCGACGAGGTCATCATCCCCGCCCCGTTCTGGGTATCGTATCCCGAGATGGTGAAGCTGAGCGGTGGCGTGCCCGTCATCGTCAAGAGCGACATGGCCCACGACTTCAAGATCACCGCTGAACAACTCGAGAAAGCCATCACGCCCAAGACCAAGGCCCTGCTCATCAACACCCCCTGCAACCCCAGCGGTTCCGTGTTCACCAAGGCCGAGCTTACCGCCATCGCCGAGGTGCTGAGGAAGTATCCCAATATCATCATCATCTCCGACGAGATCTACGAGTTCATCCAATATGAACACAAGCACGAGAGCATGGGCCAGTTCGAGTTCCTCAAGGACCGCCTCGTCATCGTGAACGGTGTGGCCAAAGGTTATGCCATGACCGGCTGGCGTATCGGCTACATCGCTGCTCCACAGGCCATCGTGAAGGCCACCAACAAGATCCAAGGCCAGATCACCTCGGGTATCTGCACCATCGCCCAAGCCGCCACGGTGAAGGCTCTCGAGCTCTGCCCCGAGAACTCGCCTGAAATCCAATTCATGCTGAAGAACTTCCGTGAGCGTCGCGACACCCTCGTAAAGCTGATGAACGAGATTCCTGGCGTGAAGTGCAACACCCCCGCTGGAGCCTTCTACGTGTTCCCCGAGGTGAAGTCGTACTACGGAAAGACCGATGGCCAGACCGTCATCAACGGCAGCGACGACCTCTGCATGTGGCTGCTCTATAACGCCCATGTAGCCTGCGTAGCCGGCAAGTCCTTCGGCAACGACGACTGCATCCGCCTCTCTTATGCCACCTCACTGGATAAATTAGTTGAGGCTGCAAGAAGAATCAAAGAAGCGCTGGCAAAGCTTCATTAAGAAGACAGAAGACGGAAGACAGAATGGAGGACTTACTCGAACGGTTTAACGGTCTGAAGGCCCTAGTGGTCGGCGATGTGATGATCGACGTCTATTCGAAAGGCGTGGTCGAGCGCATGTCGCCTGAGGCTCCTGTGCCCATCGTCAACGTGAAGACACGCTTTGCACGTATGGGTGGTGCTGCCAACGTGGCGCTCAACCTGAAAGCCCTGGGAGCGACGCCCATCCTCTGCTCTGTGATCACCGACGACGACAGCGGTAAGACCCTCCTCAAACTGATGGAAGAAGCGGGGCTCGACACCCGTTTTTTAGCGATGAGCCCAACCCGCAAGACCACTGTCAAGCACCGTATTTTCGACGGAGACCGGCAAGTGCTCCGCATGGACGAAGAAGACACCTCCGACCTCACCGATTTTGAGCACGAGGCTCTCTTCAATGCCATCAGCGCTGCGATGAGCGACTATCGTTTCGACGTCATCATCCTACAGGACTATAACAAGGGGGTTCTCTCGGAAAAGGCCATCCAGACCATCACGGCAATAGCCAATAAAAATGGCATCCCCGTGGCCGTCGACCCCAAGAAGAAGAACTTCTTCGCCTATCAAGGCGTGACGCTCTTCAAGCCCAATGCCAAAGAGCTCCGAGAGGGTCTCGGCGTGACCGCCGAGACCCCCGAGGCGCTTCAGCAGGCCATGCTGACGCTCCAGAAGCGGCTGAACTGCCAATATCTGATGGTCACCCTATCAGAGAAAGGCGTGATGATGTTACATGACGACACGTTTCACCATCTCCCCGCCCATCCCCGCAACATCGTCGACGTGTCGGGAGCCGGCGACACCGTGTTAAGCGTCGCCGCCTTGTGCGTCGCCCTGCACGCATCCTCAGAAGCCATCACCTCGTTATCCAACCTCGCCGGAGGGCAGGTATGCGAAGAAGTAGGCGTGGTGCCCATCAAAAAGGAAAGGCTCTCCGAAGAAGTCCAACGCATCAGCCATGAGTGAGCAGAAGGCCGTCACCGAGATGTTCGACGACATCTCGTCACACTACGATTTTCTGGATCATCTCCTATCGTTCCACATCGACAAAATCTGGCGACGGAAGACGTCTCGGCTAGTGACAAGACAGCACCCAAAGACCATCCTTGACGTGGCCACTGGCACCGCCGACCTTGCCATACGGCTAGCCCACGACAACCCAGAAGCGCATATCACCGGCATCGATCTTTCCGAAAAGATGATGGAGAAGGGCAGAACGAAAATCCACAAAAAAAAGTTAAGCCAACGCATCCACCTTGAGACCTGTGATGTGGTCAAGATGCCCTTTGCTGATGGCAGTTTCGACACGGTGACTGTGGCCTTCGGCGTCCGCAACTTCGCCGACCGTGAGGCTGGACTCCGTGAGATGACAAGGGTGTGCCGTGACGGCGGACAGGTGGCCGTTTTGGAGTTCTCACACCCCAAGAATCCCTTGATTGCCGCGCCTTACCGCTGGTATTCGACCGCCCTCCTCCCCCGATTGGGTCGGCTTGTCTCGAAACATCCCACCGCATACCAATACCTACCCACATCGGTTGCCGCTTTCCCCGGCAATGACGCCTTTTGCGCAATGCTGCACGACACTGGGCTACGTCAAGTCAAAGCCAAAAGACTCAGCGGAGGCATCGTTACCTTGTATCATGGAATCGTCGCAAAAAGCAGCGACAAAACACAATAAAAACACCTTAAAGACGTTATAATGTTTTAAATTGAACACTGTGAAAAAGACCATCAAGATAGCTTTTCTTTTCATCCTTGCCATGGCTTGCGTCACTGGAGTGCAGGCTCAGGGCCGCAAAATCATCTATTTGCAGAACTACGACAAGGCTCCTTATCATTTCGGATTCATGCTCGGTGCCAACTTCTTGGACTACAACCTGATCATGAAGGAAGATTACCAGAATCACGTTTACACCAACTTCCAAGATCTGCCCACTTCTGTCGGCAGCTCCAACTACGGGTTGGCTATTTCGGAAGAAAATTTTCAAAGCTATCAGATCATCAACGTCGAGCGCGACACGCTAAACCGATTGATGCGATCAATCCCAAGGATCGGTTTCTCTATAGGCTTAATTGGCGACTTGCGACTGGGCGAGTACATCAACCTGCGTTTTACCCCGACCTTCAGCCTCAGCGAGATCAATTACCGATACACGCTTCAGATCAACCAGACCGACGGCAAAAAGATCATGACCGCTGGCTCGCACAACCCCTACCTGAGCTGTTTGGAGTTCCCACTGCATCTGAAATACCGGTCGAAGCGATACAACAACGTGGCCGCCTATCTCATCACCGGAGTCAACCCCAAACTGTACTTCTCGTTCAAGAAGAAGAACCAGAATTTCAATTGGTTGAAGAACAAAACGGGTGACTTGGCGCTGGAGTTTGGAGGTGGATTCGACTTTTACAACCAATGGTTCAAGATGGGACTGGAGGCAAAATTCGGTTTCGGCTTGTTGAATGCTTTAAGCGATGACCAAGTTTATTTCTATGCTCATCCACTTAACAGTATGAAAAACAAGCAGTTCCAGATCTCTGTCACAGTCGAATAAAAAAATTTCGGGGTTTTTGTTGCAGGGAAGATATTTTTATGTAATTTTGCAGCGTCAAATTTTGACACGAAGTGGTCTCTTCGTCTAGTCTGGTCAGGACGTCAGGTTTTCATCCTGGTAACTCGGGTTCAAATCCCGGAGAGACTACCACCAATTTCCAAAACCCTAACTGACAATCAAGCAGTTAGGGTTTTTTCGTACCCCAAACACCCCCTCCCGTGTCAACCACTCATAGTCTAATGGTCTTATCTGCCCCGTCCTCCTGTCATTGCGAGTAACGAAGCAATCTAGGGGGTGCCGTGTAGCGGCGGAGGAGTCCCTCAAAACACCAAAACATCACTCTCCCCAAAGTTATCATACGACGAAGTAATCACCCTCTCCCCAGGCTCCAAGCCCTCTATGACCTCGTAATACTGCGGGTTCTGCCTGCCGATGCGGATATCACGTCTCGTGGCCTTGCTGCCATCAGATGAGAGCACATAAATCCACTTGCCGCCCGTCTTCTGATAGAAGGCACCACGCGGGATGAGCACGGCATCCACGGGCTGGCCGAGTTGCAGGTTGAGGTAATAGGTCTGGCCGCTGCGGATGTTCTCGGGCTGCTGCTCCATGAACTTGAAGTCGGCCTTGAACTTGCCGTCGCGCACCTCGGGATATACCTTGCGGATCTGCGCCTGATAATGTTCGCTCTGCCGTTCAAAGGTGGCCTCCAAGCCTGGTGTCACGCGGTCGATGTAATGCTCGTCGATCTGAGCCTCAATCTTGTAGCTGTCGAGGTTGTTGATTTGTCCTATCTTCGAGCCTGCCCCTACCGACTGCCCCAGCACGACATCCAAGAGACCCAACTCGCCGTCGATGGGTGCCTTGATGGTCAGGTTCTCCTTGCGCTTACGGATCATCATCATGTTCACGCGCATGTTTTCAAGGCTCTCGCGCATCCGGTCGATTTCCACCGAGCGGTGAAGGCTGTCTTGTTTGGCGCGGTTCTCCACCAGCCTGAGGCGGCTGCTCGAGAGTTCATAGTCCTCTTCGGCTTTCAGGAAGTCCTCGCGGGCGATGAGGCCGTCGTTGTAAAGTGCTTGCTGCGCCTCGTATGTGCGGCGGTTGCGTTGCACCTCCATCTGTAGCTGCAGCTTCTCTTGCTCCACGCTCAGCTTCTGTTGTTCCATCTGTATCATGGTGTTGCGCAGGATGTTCTCCTTCTCGGCAAGGTCGGCCTCCGAGGTAAGGATCTGCATGTCGAGGTTCTCGTTGCTGAGGATGACGATGACATCCCCCGCCTTGACGCGACTGCCTTCCTCTGTGACAATCTGTTGCACCACACCGCCTTCCAAGGGGCTGATTTGTATCGTCGTCATCGGTGCCACCTGTCCGCTGATGCGGATATAGTCGTTGAACTCGCCCGAAGTCACCGTCGCAATGCTGATGTTGTCGGCATCGATGCGCAGTTTCTTCGAGTCGTCCCTGAAGATAAGCCAAAGGATAAAGACGAGCAGCAAAGCCGCACCCCAATACGGCAACGCTTTCTTAGAAAACGCTAGCGCAAAGCCTTTTTTCTTTTCGATTTTTCTGTCCATTGAGTGTTCCATAATATAACTAGTTTTTAATTATTCTTCAAAGATTTAACAGGATTCATCCGGGCAACGCGGTTGCTGCTCAACACGACTACCACAGTCACGACAAGCAAGACAACCACGGCACCAAGGATGAAGTAATGTGGCGAGAGAGCGACTTTTTCAGCGAACTGCTCGAGCCATTTGTCGGCAACGAAATAGGTGAAGATACACGCCAATACTGACATTATCAGCGAGAGTCGCAGCACGTCCCAGGCGAAGATGCGGAGTACGTCGGAGGCTGTGGCGCCGTTGATTTTGCGGATTGCCATCTCCTTGCTGCGTCGGTTCGACTCGTCACGGACGAAGCCGATGAGGCCGATGATTGCTATCAGCATGGCGAAGACTGAGCCAATGAGGACGGTGTTGCGCATCTTAAGGCTGCCGTCATAAGCCTTGCGCATCGACTCTTTCCACGAGAATATCTCCACCTCTTTCCCGTTGAGGGCATCGGAGACAGCACTCGTGAGCTTCTGCATTGTGGCATCGTTGAGTTTCTCGTTGGTACGGAAAATCAGGATCGGCAGATACGACTCGTCGTCATCAAGGGTGCCGTAGAACAGCACGCTCGGCCTCTCATCAATATAGACGAGGTCTCCGATTCGGATATCGCGATACACGCCAGAGATGGTAAAACTTCTCAGTTCCATTATTTTATCCGCGTCTTCATGACCAGTGATGTTCACAATCTTGCCCACAGCGCCGTCGCTCCAATCGGCAAACTCGTTCATTCGGTTCACAAAGCTTTCAGAGACAACGACTTCCGACACATCAGAAGGTTCATGGCCTTCGATAAACTCGATGCCAAGCAGATCGAAATAGCCAGGAGTGACCTCGTAGCCGTCAGCCACGTTGAAAAGCTGGCGGTCGTCACCAGGAAGCATGATATTGTCGCCACCAAAGCCGATGAATGGCAGCGAGTTGCCTGCCTCCACGCCATAAACCTCCTGGAATTGCATAAGTGTTTGAGCCACGATCTTTTCTGTACCTTTATTGCCATTGTAAAAACTCATGTAATAAAGGTTTTCAGGCTCGTAGCCAGGGTTGGAATTGTTCATTTGGCGATATTGCATAGCAACGACGATGACCATCACGGCAATAAAGACGTTGATGAACACCTGCACGCCGAGCAGACCTATCTTCCAACGGCGAGAGTTCTCGGTATAGTTGCGGAACGCCACCGAGACTGGGATTCGCATGTAAAGCTGAGCCGGTACGAAGACCGACACGAGCAACACGAATATCAGCACCAGACTGATGACGAAGACGCTTCGAGGGATGAGCAAGGTCTCGAACGGCACATCCAATAGGTTAATTATCAAGCCTTTAGATGCAAATATGATACCGGCAGCCAACGCCAATGACAGTAGCAGATGCAGGAATGCCTCGCGAGCCAGCAGCCAGTGGATGTCGAACGAATTGGCACCATAGCATTTGCGCACGCCTATCTCCTTGGCGCGGCGCACCATCGATGAAATCACAACGAGGATGTAGTTGAGCAGGCTAATGGTTATCAGCAAGGCGGCGGTGATTGTCAGCAGAATCACCATCGAGCGCACGTACGACTCGGAGGTGTGAACATCGCTGAAAGGCTCGAGATAATACCACAGCACCGTGCTGTTTTTCTCAAGCTCCTCCATTGGCTGATGTGCTTCCTGCATTCTACGGATAGCCTCGCCAAGTGATTTATAATCAACGCTTTGCTGAAGTTTTACAAAGCCGAAATAACGGTCATTGCCGAACCAGTTTTCAGTGCTCCACGAGGGGAGCGTCACCAACGAACCCAGGATGCTGAAGTGAAACTCGCCGTTTTCGGGGAAGTCTTTGAACACGCCCTCGACGGTGAACTTGCGGTTAGGGTCGTCCTCATTGGAGATGTTTTTTCCGATGCATTCTTCCACACCGCCGAGTTTCTTGGCGAAAGTCTCCGACACCACTACGCAGAGCGGTTTGGAGAGAGCTTTTGCCGGGTCGCCAGCCAGAATTGGGCGATCGAACACCTTGAAGAAACAGGAGTCGGCGAGTACCATGCGGCCTGAGATGACGTTGTTGTCTTCATCGACAAAACGCTCGCTGCTATAATAAAAAGTGTAACGTGTCGCCTCTTCCACGCCAGGCACTTCGGCTTTGAAGCCCGGGGCGATAGCGCCGCTTGTCTGGGAAAAATCGTGTTTCTCGCCTTGCTGTTCGTAATGAGTATCAATGAGATAGATACGCTCCACATCTTTATAGAAGCTCTCGTACGAAAGCTCGAAGCACACCTTGGCGATGAGGACTATACCGATGGCAAGACCTATTCCGAGTGAGAGAATTTTGATGAGTTTGTCGGTAATCATATTCATAGTTTTTTAGTTTTATTCTTTTTTCAACGCCGTAACGGGATTCACCTTCGCCACGGAGACGATCTGCCACAGCACCGAGCCGATGGCAATGACGAACGACAGCGCCACCGTGACCACGAAAAACCACGGATACAGCTCGATGCGATAGGCGAAGCCCTCTAAATAACGTCCACAAAGCCAGATGGCTACGGGAATGGCTATCACATTGGCAATCAGAATCATGACGATGTATTCCTTCAAGTTGCGGCGTATCTCGCTCTGCATCGTTC
The DNA here is from genome assembly GCA_017394865.1 of Bacteroidales bacterium. GTDB lineage: Bacteria > Bacteroidota > Bacteroidia > Bacteroidales > F082 > Limimorpha. The sequence continues at coordinate 10,870 of JAFPWT010000011.1, read as the reverse complement.
CGCCAAACACCTTGCGCACAGCGATGGTCTTCTCGCGCTCTGAAGCAAAATGCGTGCTCATGGCCACTAATCCAAGCAAAGCTAATAGCACGGCCATCACCATGATGATCTCGATGAGGCGCATCTGACGGCGTGTCTTACCGTAGTTGGCGTTAATCACATCCTCCACAAAGTCGTTGTAACCAGGTTTCATGTAGGTGCCAAACACCTTCTCGCAATGCTTTTTGTACACAGCATCAATGGCTCGTTTGGCCTCGCGGTGGTCGCCCACGATCTCCATCAGCACACTTGACTCGGACCTCCATCCATAGTTGCCGTAAACCAACACATACTCCTCATCGGTCACATGCAAGGCGTCCTGCATCTTGAAGTCGGCAATCACTCCGCACACTTTGTTGCCTATGGTATTGCTTCTCCACATCTCGATGGTGTCGAAGTTATAGTCGCCGTAAGGCAATCCCGTCATGCCAGCTGCAGTGGTCTCGGTAATCCAGAAGGTGTTTGGGGCAGCATCCAAGAATTGTTCCTTCACTTCGAAGCCCAACATTCGGAACGCCGCCGTGTCGCAAGAGAGGGTCGGAACGTAAGTCTTCGGTTCGGTTTCATGGATTTTTTTCAAACCTAATTGCATACGCACTACTCCAGGAATGTTCTCCGCCGAGGCCAATTCCTTCACGCAAGGCAAGGCTCTGAGATCTTCCACTAAGGCTTCCTTTTCTTTGGTGAAGTCGAGGTCGGAATCTAAGAAATAAAGATTCTCCAAGTTCAATCCCATCGAGCGGTCCTCCATGTGGTGCATCTGAAGTTCCATGGTCAATACGATGGAAATCAGTACGATGGCAATAATGTTTTGCACCACGATGAACACCTTCGAGAGCACCATGCGGTTATGGAAGCGGAAGGTGCCCCGCACCACGTCGATGGGTTGGGTCTTGGCGATGATGGCAGCCGGGATGATGCCCGCAAGCAGCGAAACCACGATTACGATCACAAGATAGGCCAAAAGATAATGCCATGAAAACGGTATGGAAATCAGCACGTCAGCCCGCATCAGACGGTTCACTAAAGGAGTAATGGCTTCGGCGATCAGCAAGCCCAAGAGGAAGCATAACAGCGTGAAAACGAACGACTCAACCAAGTATTTACCTATAATATCCGTTTTCTGTGCCCCGAGCAGCCGACGCGAAGCCATCTCCTTGGCGCGTTTCCCGACGAGGGCGACATTCAAGTTGATGTAGTTCAGCAAAGCCGAGATGAGCAGTAGCAGTCCGATGACGATCATCGTGCGAAGCATGGAGCGGTCGCCCTTGTTCAAGCCAGTATAACCCGACCGGAAAAACAACTCATCAAAACGAACCAGTGAGGGTTCCTGTTCCGTCAATAGGAATGACTTCCTGTCGGCGTACAAGCCCTTCAGCTTTTCGGCCAGTTCTTCACGGTCCACATTGGGCCTCACTTTGATGAAAGTGCCGATATCGGCAAAGCTATGGAAAGGATTGTCGCGATCACTCTTGGCGAAGTACGATTGTCCATATTCAAAGCTATACATCACGTCAAAATCGGGAAGCAACGAACTGCCTTTGTCGGCAATGACGCCCATGATGCTCAACGTATCGTCTTGCACGATCAACCGTTGCCCAACTGGGACGTCGTTGAGTTTCTTCGCCAGATTCTCTGAAATGAACACGATGTTGCGTTCCGAAAGCATATCAGGACTGCCTTCTTTGAGCCTTACGGGAAAGATGCTAAAAAATTCAACATCGCAAACGAGCGCCGTGCCCACGAAGTTCTGCTCGCCAACATGAATTAGCTGTTCCGTCTGAAACTTGAAATGGCTGACACATTCCACCTCGGGCAGTTTGCCGTCGATGATTTCCTTCATGCCATAGCAGTTGATCAAGTCAGCGGTACCCACAGCGTATATCCGCTCACGGTCAGGGTTCTCACGCGTCACGGCATATTGCTGCACCACGTAGCAGAAACTGATGATGACGAAGGCCAGGGCCACGCTTAAGCCGATAAACTCGATGGCGGTGTAGAGTTTGTTTCTTGAGAGGAATTTGAGGTATGATTTCATTGGATTGTTTCTCATTGTTATTCTTTTTTCAATGCCATCACAGGATTTACCTTCGCCACCGAGACAATCTGCCACAGCACCGAGCCGATGGCGATAACGAACGACAACACCACAGCGATGGCGAAAATCCACCAATAGGTAGGGATGCGATAGGCGAAGCCTTCCAAGTAGCGGCCACAGAGCCATACAGCGATGGGGATGGCAATCACATTGGCAATAAGCATCATGATGAGATATTCACGTAGATTGCGCCGCGTCTCGCTCTCCATCGTGCCGCCAAACACCTTGCGAATGGCGATGGTCTTCTCTCTTTCCGAAGCGAAATGAGTGCTCATGGCCACCAAACCAAGCAAGGCCAACAACACCGCTACTGCCAAAATAATCTCAACGAGTCTCATTTGCCGCTGGGTCTTGACGTATTGCTTGGCAATCAAGTTCTCCACAAAGTCATCGCTTGCCGGTTCAAGATAGGTACCAAAAGCTTGCTCCAAGTATTTCTTCAGCAGCGCATCAATGGTGCGTTTGGCTTCCTTATGGTCGCCCGTGATTTCAAGCAAAAGGGGGTCGTGTACGTCAAAAGCGCCCCCAGCATAAACAAAGGTTAAGTCCTCATCGGTAGCATGAAGCGCATCCAGCATGTTGAAGTCTTTAAGAACGCCACAGTTATCGAAACTGAAGTTTTGAGCCTTCCAGGCCTGTAGCGTATCAAAGTTATACACGCCATAAGGCAATCCCGTCATCGCCGCGAAAGTCGTCTGCGTCATATAGAAATCACCTCCCATACCCGTACTTTCGGGTTCCTTGAACTTCTCCACCAATTCAAGACCCAGAAGCCGGTATGCGACGCTGTCACCAATCAGCATGTTGACCATTGTCTGCTCGTCACTGTCCTTTTTCTTCACGCCGACCCGCATTCCACCAATACCAGGGACGCTACTGATGGAAGCGATTTCCTTTACACAAGGCAAAGCACGGAGTTCGTCCACGAAAGCCCCTTTCAGGTCGTTTCGGTCCATATCGGTTCGCATAAAATAGAGGTTCTTTAAATTCAAGCCCATAGGACGCTCCACCATGTGGCGCATCTGAAGTTCCATCGTCAACACCAAGGCGATGAGGATGACCACGATGACATTTTGCACCACGATGAAGATCCTCGAGAGCGTCTTCTTACTGCGGAACTGGAAGGTGCCTTTCACCACATCAATGGGACGGGTTTGAGAGATAATGGCAGCTGGCAGGAATCCAGCCAACAGCGACACCACGACGACCATCAGCAGATAAACTGCAAGATAACGCAGCCCGAATGGTATTTCAACAGGAACATCCGAGGCCAACAGGCGGTTGATGCCTGGCGTAATGGCATAGGCGATGGCCAGACCCACCGCAAAGCAACACAAGGTGAAAACAAACGCCTCGCCGAGGAACTTCCAAACAATGTCAGACTTCTGTGCTCCTAGCAGTCGCCTCGAAGCCATTTCCTTGGCACGTTTTCCAGTGAGAGCCACATTCAGATTGATGTAGTTGATGAGTGCTGAAATCAGAAGCACCAGCCCCACGATGATCATTGTCCGCAGCATGGATTTATCACCCCGATGCAGATGCGCGTTCACTTCGTTGAAATAAATTTCGTCCAAACGTAGCATCTGCATCTTATCCTTCATAACCATTTTCTCCCCATACGCTTCGGCACAAAGCGCGTTCAGCTTCTCGGCCAGACTTTCACGGTCGGTGTCAGGTTGCGCTTTGATGAAGGTTAGCATATCACCACTGAACCAATTGTGGGCATTCTGCTTCATATTGGACTCACGTCGACTAACGGCAATATTGCCGATGACGTCCCAATCGTACATCAAGGAACTCCCCAGGTCGGTGACGACACCCATAATGGTCAGCGTGTCGCCACCCGCCTTGATCTGTCGTCCAATGACCTCTCCTTCAATCAGATTGGCCAACCTTTCGGAGACGAATCCCACTCTGGCCTCCGTCATCAGGTCGGCATTGCCTTCCTTGAACGTAACGGGGAAGATGTCGAAGAACTCGCGGTCGCAGTTCAGCAGGCCTCCGTTAAACAGTTGCTCACCGACAAAGATTCGCTGTTTCTCGTGGAAATGGAAATGCGTCACAGCCTCCACCTCGGGCAGTTTGCCGTCGACAACCTCCTTCATGCCATAGGAATTGGTCATGCCATTAAGTCCTAAGGCATAAATCCGTTCGCGGTCAGGGTTCTCGCGCGTGACGGCATACTGCTGCACCACGTAGCAGAAGCTGATGATGACGAAGGCCAAGGCCACGCTCAGCCCGATGAACTCAATAGCGGCATACAACTTATTTCGGGATAAAAATTTCAGGTATGTTTTCATTATTGTTGAAGTGTTTTATTGTTCTATATACGGCACGCCCTTATAATAAGTTACAACGCTATTTCTAATAAAGTATTGAAGCCTGGCATTCATTTGTTCCGCAAGGGCGTTCAGATAATTGTTCGAAGCCGTCTGGTATTCAATGGAAGAGATCAGCCCTTGCTCGAAGCGTTTGTTATTCAAGGCAAAAGCTTCCTCTTGCAAGGAGGCGCGGACCTCCGCCTGATGAAGAGCGTCAGCGGCGCCGTCGCGGTCGGCCACAGCCCTTAAGACCTCGGCCTCCACATCGCGCAAAGCTTGGTCATAATCAGCCCGGGCACGGTCATAAGCGTTCTTCCGCCTGGCGATGTTGGAATGGCTGGAGAGCCGGTCGTAGATGGGGATATTCAGGGAAAGTTGGACATATTCGCCTCGGTTGTTCTTGATTTGATCGAAATAGGGGGTTGACACATAACCGTCTCGACCAGGATAGGTGAAGTAGCTTGACGACCAGCCGCCATAGAGGGCCAGCGAGGGAAGCAGTTGCCATTTAGCGGTTTTGAGAGCCAGTTGGGCATTTTTCAAAGAGCCTTCGGCGAGGAGCACTGAAGGCATGGACTGTTGGGCTTGTGCCACCATGGTCTGAACATCCACGGGGGCAGTGACCAGAAGCGACTGCTGGGCGATACTTCCATCAATCTTCAGCGGCTCCTCAACGGGCCAAAACATCACATCTTTCAAAGTGATTAACGCGTTATTAAGGTTATTTCGGCAGGTGGTAAGCTGGTATTGTCGCTCAGCCAGGTCGCTTTGCATCTGCACCACGTCGGCATGGGATTTCTGGCCCAATTCTTCTTGTCTCGAAGCCAGTTGCAATGCCTTTTCAGCCGTAGAAACCTGTCCCTGCAGGGCTTTCTCCAGTTCGGTATAATAGAGCACATTGCAATAGGCTTCCATGGTGGCGAGGCAGATCTGGTCCTCGGTCTGCTGTTCCCTCGACAGGCCCATCTGCTGCGCGGTCTTGGTGATTTTGAGGTTGTTGACCGCCTGGAAGCCATTGAATAGATATATCCCGGCCGAGAGGCTATAGCCATTATGGAACGAGGTGATCACGCTGTAGGTATTGGTCTCAGGGTCGATGCTACGTCCGAAGTTATAATAGGCGTAGGTGTTGCCGCTCACCTGTGGCGTAAAAGCAGCGAGGATGGCATCTCGTCGGTCGATTTGCGCATCCCGGTTGTCCGCCTGTTGGACACGCATCTTGGTAGAATGCTCCACGGCATAGTTCATACAGTCTTTCAAGTTCATCGTGACGGTGTCTTGGGCCTTGACCGAAGTCAAGGCGCCAAGAAACAACATCACAAGGCTAAACAAATTATTAACTTTCATCACAACATGTATTTTGATGCGATGCGTGAAAACATTTGTCGTGCCAAAAACACAATCAATTGATATTCTGTTATTTAAAGAATAAAGAAATGATGAATCTGTAAAATATCTTTACAGTCGGTGTAAAGAATCTTTACAATGTTTACTTGAACACGAGCGTGAAGATGGTCACGTTGTCATCACTCTGCTCCAGACTCAAGGTGCCGTTATGCTTCACCATGATTTGTTTCGACAGACTCAAGCCGATGCCAGTGCCGTTGGGCTTGGTGGTATAGAACGGCACAAAGATCTCGTCGATCTGCCGCAACGGAATAGCCTTGCCGTTGTTGGCCACACGGATGACGGTTTGGTCGTCCATGTTGAGGTCGGCGCTGATACGGATGGAAGTGGCGCCAGCCTGCACGGCATTCTTGATCAAATTGTTGAACACCTGCATGATTTGTCCCTCATCGGCAAAGATGAGCAGGTCGGGGGTCTTAGCTTGATAGGTCAAGGTGGCGCCTTGCTCGGCGATTTTGACTTTGTTGAGGCGCAGCACCCTGTCCATCAGCTCATCCACCATCACGGCCTTACGCACCGGCGATGTGACCTGGGTAATGCTGCGGTACGACTCCACAAAACGAATCAAGTCTTTCGATGAGGCCGAGATAGTCTCTAGCCCGGCCTTCACGTCCAAATCCTCTTCCTTGGAAAGCGCATCGCTCAACGAGGCAATAGGAGCCACGGTGTTCATGATTTCGTGGGTGATCACCCGAAACAGCCTGCTCCATGATGCCGACTCATCTGCAGCCGACCTGCGCTCGAAGATGCCACGGATGCGGTTCAAGGCACGGTTCAGCGCCGACTTCTCCTGAAACCTGAAGTTCAGCTCACCGTCCTCCAAGGCATCCATCATGAACGACACCTTCTTGGTGTCGTGCCGCCGCGTCAGCACAAAAGTGACCACGACGGCCACCACCACCGCCACAACGACTACCGCTATCCAAATCCAAGTGCTCATATCCCGTATTTCTTCAGACGGCTGTACAATGTCGGACGGCTGATTTTCAACGCCTTGGCCACCAACGACAAGTTGCCGTTGTATTGCTTCATGGCCTGACGAATCACCTTTTCCTCGGCATCCTCCAACGACTCGGCTTGTGTCGCTTGGGCCTCGGTCAGTTCGGAAGCACGGATTTGCAAGTCCTCGGCACGCACCAGCTCCGTCTCTGAATAGATGACCGCCTTCTCAATGCAATTCTGCAACTCACGGATGTTACCGCTCCAGCGGCACCGCAACAACAGCTGCTTGGCCTCCTCGGAGAGTCCATTGGCCGCACGGTGGTATTGTTCGGCATATTTCAGCACGAATGCCTCCGCCAGAGGCACAATCTCGTCAGTGCGCTCGCGCAAAGGCGGCAGGTGCAGCGACACCGTGTTGATGCGGTAATACAAATCCTCGCGGAAACGCCCCTCCTTGACCATCGCTGCCAAGTCCATGTTGGTGGCACAAATCAGGCGGATGTCGATAGGCACCGACTTGGTGTCGCCCACCTTGGTAATACTGCGGTTTTGGATCACGCGCAGCAGCTTGGCCTGTTGGCTCAGCGGCACATTGCCGATCTCGTCGAGGAATAGCGTAGTGCCGTTGGCTTGCTCAAATTTGCCGATGTGGTCGGCATGGGCATCGGTAAAGGCCCCTTTCACATGGCCAAACATCTCACTTTCAAACAAGGTATCCGTGATGGCACCAATGTCAACACCCACCATCGGTCTCGCGTTACGTGGTGAGAGGCGGTGAATCTCGTTGGCCAGCACATCCTTACCCGTGCCGTTCTCGCCCGTGATGAGCACCGTGGCATCAGTGGGAGCCACCTTCATCACCATCTCGTGCAACTGTTTCATCGCCTCGCTCTCGCCCCAGCGCATCGCTGGTGCAGGCTCGACAGTAGATGCCTTCCCCGTGGTCTTGCGGTGTTTCTTGCAAGCTTCCTCGAGAATCCCCAACAATTTGGCGTTATCCCAAGGCTTCACCACAAAGTCGAAAGCCCCGCGTTTCATCCCCTCGACGGCCAAAGCGATGTCGGCGTAGGCCGTGAAGAGCACCACCTCCACCTCGGGGAAGTCGTGCTTCAGTTGAGAGAGATAGTAAAGCCCTTCGTTGCCCGTGTTGATGTCGGTCTCGAAGTTCATGTCGAGCAAAACCACTTCGGGCTTGAAGGTCCGCATGGTACTCACCAATTCTTTCGGCGAGGCAATCAGTTCCACCTCTTCGAAGCGCATGGGCAACAATATTTTCAACGCCGACCGTATGCCGGCGTTGTCGTCAACGACCAGGATTTTGGATTTAAGTTTAGGCATAATCAGGAAACAAAAATACAAAAAAAACAATTTGTATATCATTCTTTCTTCAACGCCCAAACCGGATTCACCCGAGCCACCGACACGATCTGCCACAACACCGAGCCGATGGCAATCGCAAACGACAGCAACACCGTCACCACAAAGATCCACGGATACAAGTCGATGCGGTAGACGAAATCCTCCAGATAACGCCCGCACACCCACACCGCAATGGGTATGGCAATAACATTGGCAATCAGAATCATAATGACGTAATCGCGCAGGTTGCGCCGTATCTCGCTCTGCATTGTGCCGCCAAACACCTTGCGGATGGTGATGGTCTTCTCGCACTCCGAGGCGAAATGCGTGCTCATGGCCACCAGGCCGAGCAGCGACAGCAACACCGCCACCGCCATAAACAAATCCACAAGACGCATCTTGTTTTTGGTGCCTTCAAGATGTTTCAGCAGCAGGTCGTCGATATATTCCATCACCCAAGGCTCCCAATATACTTCTTTATTACTCATGTGCTTCTCATACACCGCTTCAATGGCCTTGCGAGCTTCGGCATGGTCGCCCACAATTTCCAGCACAGGATTGAAATGGACCCATTCGAACATAGGCTCCTTCCCAACAATCTGCACCGCGCCGAAAGACTCGTCCACCACATGCGCCGCGTCCTTGGTGGCGAAATCACCCACCACACCGCATAGGTCATAGCCGACATTACGTTTGTACCATGTCCCTAACGAGTCGGGATTGAAATCTTCCATCGGCATTCCCATCTGACTCTCTAGCAACCCTTGCGTAGGCAACCATCTGCCTTCCTCAATCTGGCCGTACATCGCCTTGATGTCAAAGCCGTACATGTCGAAAGCTGCCGTGTCGCACATCAAGTATCTCACTGAAATCCTATTGTCAGGATCGTTGAGGCGCACCCAATTGGCACCCATATAGGCACCGCCAGGATGACCGTAAGAATGTCCCATTCGCTTCACGCAGGGCAAGGCCATCAAGTCGTTTTCAAAGGCCTCGTCGCCAGTTAAGACCGACTGAATCACAAACAGATTCTCCGTTCGACAGCCCACAGGCCTCCGTTCCATGTGGCGCATCTGCACCTCCATCGTGATCACCAAGGCAATCAACACGATGGCGATGACATTTTGAAGCACGATGAACACCTTCGAGAGCACCATCTTGTTGCGAAAACGGAAGGCTCCCGTCACCACGTCGATGGGCTTGGCCCGTGACACCACCATAGCAGGGATGATGCCCGCCAAAAAAGCCACCACAACTACCATCAGCAGATAGGCAAGCAAATAGGGTGGTGAAAGTAAAACCTTTACACCAATATCACCGCCCAGCAACCTGTTGACCAAAGGCACAAGCGCCTCGGCCAGCAGGATGCCCAACACCATGCACACCGTGGTAAATGCCAACGACTCTAGCAGATATTTCCCGATGATTCGGCCCTTGGTGGCGCCATGCAACCGCCGCGTGGCCATCTCCTTGGCTCGCTTACTGGTCAAGGCGACATTGAGGTTGATGTAGTTGAACATCGAAGAAATCAGCAACAGCAATCCCACCGCCAACAGGCTGTGCATCATCACTTTGTCGCCTTTCTTGAAACTGCTTTCCGCTTCGGTATAAAACACTTCGTCTAAGCGCACCAGTCCGACTTTTTCATGGTCGATGGGGTAATCACTGCCCAAAATCTTTCTGTAGAAAACCTCCAAGGTCGCCGCCAGTTTCTCCCTCACAGCTTCACGTTCAGCTCCAGGGTGTGTCTTTATGAAAAGTTGCACGGTGCCAAACACATTGGCTGGACGACCTGGACTATTGAGACCGGCATAGTATTGCATGCCATCGCTGATGTCCACATTGACAATCACATCGGGAACATGGAAGAAAAGCGAGGTACCCAAGTCGGTGAACACACCCACAATGGTGAAGTCACGCTTAAAAAGATGGATGGTTTGCCCGACCACCTCGCCCGATTCCGAAAGGGTTTGGGCCAAGCTCTCCGACACAAAAGCCGTTGTTGCCTCGTTGAATCTGTCGGGATTCCCTTCCGCAAACTGAACGGGAAAAAAGTCGAAAAAGTCACGGTCGCAACCCAGCACTTCCACTTTACGGCTTAACCTATCGTCAACCTTCAGTTCTGTGCCATAGATGTATCCAAACTCGGTGACGGCTTCAATCTCGGGAATGCTTTCCCCAATGGTCTCTTTCATTCCGTAATCAAACTTCATCAGATTCTGGAACGTCACGCCGTAAATCTCCTTCCGGTGCGGATTCTCGCGCGTGACGGCGATTTGCTGCGCCACGTAGCAGAAGATGATGACCACAAAGGCCAAACTCACGGCCAACCCCACCGCCTCAATCGCGGTGTAAAGCTTGTTTCGGCTGAGGAATTTCAGGTAGCTGCTCATAATGATTCATTAGAAAACGAATATGGGCAAGCATCTATTGTGCCAATAGTACAAATATTTAATATTCAATGATTTAAGATTTAAAGATTTCAAGGAACTGTAAAGATTTTTTACAGTCGGTGTAAAGATTCTTTACAATTTCATCCACTTCCCCACGTTCCGCCACTATCTTCTCTTCGGTTTTACTCACCCGTTGTTCCAAACGTTCAATCCGTTGGTTAATGGCATAACCACGAAGAAGGTACTCTTTCAACACTTTGTTGGCCCATTTTCTGAAATCGATACCTCGTTGTGATTTAACTCGATAACCG
>JAFPWT010000010.1 GCA_017394865.1 Bacteroidales bacterium | reverse complement strand
AAAGGAAATCATACAGACATTGCTGGAAGAACGATTTTCCGTAAAGGTCCATTTTGATGAGATCAAGACTATCTACAAAGAACGACCTATAAAAAAGGTCAATAAGATTATTCAGATCGAAGTGCCACCCAACCCTTATTGGGCCACAATAGGGCTGACTCTTGAACCCTTGCCGTTAGGAACAGGGTTGCAGATCGAAAGTGACATCTCCTATGGTTATCTGAACCATTCTTTTCAAAATGCCGTTTTTGAAGGGATTCGTATGTCTTGCCAATCGGGATTACATGGATGGGAAGTGACAGATCTGAAAGTAACTTTTACTCAAGCCGAGTATTATAGCCCGGTAAGTACACCTGCTGATTTTAGACAATTGACCCCTTATGTCTTCAGGCTGGCTTTGCAACAGTCAGGTGTAGACATTCTCGAACCGATGCTATATTTTGAGTTGCAGATCCCCCAGGTGGCGAGTTCCAAAGCTATTACAGATTTGCAAAAAATGATGTCTGAGATTGAAGACATCAGTTGCAATAATGATTGGTGTCATATTAAAGGGAAAGTTCCATTAAATACAAGTAAAGACTACGTCTCAGAAGTAAGTTCATACACTAAGGGCTTAGGCGTTTTTATGGTTAAGCCATGCGGGTATCAAATAACAAAAGGCGATTATTCTGATAATATCCGCATGAACGAAAAAGATAAACTTTTATTCATGTTCCAAAAATCAATGTCATCAAAATAATGGAGCGGTCATGAAATTCCCACAGGCTTTATACGTAGCAGACTACTTGCACAAGAAAGGACTGACACTGAGCGACTCTGTTCTTGTGCACAAGGATAGTCTGGACGCTGAGACATGGTCGCCTATGCTGTCAATATTTGAAGGTATGCGTTATTTCACATTTGCAGAGTTAATAGAATGGTCATTGAAACAGAGCGACAATAATGCGTGCGACCTTTTGTTTGCATCATGCGGACAACCGGATGCAGTAGAGAAATATATCCATACGCTTGGATTCAAAGACATCCATGTGCGACTGACAGAGAAGGAGATGAAAAAGAATCCTCATAGAGCCATAGAAAACTCAGCCACTCCAAAAGAAATGGCAAGGCTCTTGGAGTGGTTTTATCTTCATAGGGATGACAACAAGAATCTCTCCTTTATCTGGGATACAATGGCTGATTGTAATACGGGTCAGCAACGCATAGCAGCAGTCTTGCCCAAAGACGGCAAACTGATTCACAAGACAGGTTCTGGTTTTCCTTCTTCTGACGGAAGACAAGATAGAAACGATGTTGGAATCATTCTTTTGCCCGACGGATCTCACTTATCTATTGCCATCTTCTTGCAAAAGTCTAAAGAGGAGAAAGAGGTGGCAGAGATTGCAGAACAATGTTTGATGCGCATCCAGGCGGATAAATTCCTACGCAACATGCCGCCGGACCTACAACACAAACAGACATTGGCTATACTCAGGGCTATTGATGGAGATAACAAAGAGTTGATGGCTGTCCGCAATGCCCGGAATGCTCCACCCAAGTATTCTGACCATGTGGAAACGAAGATGATCACCCCAAACATGCGCCTATATGAGCCCAAGGGAAGTCAAGGTCAATGCCTTCCTGTCTTGTTGTATCTGCATGGAGGTGGCTGGACTTTTGGCAGCATCAACAGTTGTGGAAGATTCTGTGATGCCCTGGCTGCATCGGGCAAGATGAGAGTCATCGCTCTTGACTATCGCTTGGCTCCAAAGCACCCTTATCCTGAAGGACTGGACGATTGTATCTCTGCCGTCAATTACATCATCGACCATGCTGCAGAGCTGCATATTGATGCCAACCATATCACCATTGGCGGTGACAGTTCGGGAGGCAACCTTGCTTTGGCCACGGCTTTGTCAGAAACATGCTGCGGCAAAATAGAATCCTTGCTTTTGTTCTACCCTGTGACAAAGGCTTTTGACGATGGTTCGGAATCATGGCAGCAATATAGTAAAGGCTTTGGTTTGGATGCCGAAATCATGGAAGCTTTCAATCGGGCGTACACCATCAATGCAGACAATCGCTGTTCCGCCATCAGCGTAGGCCTGTGTAGTGATGAAGAGTTGAATATGCTTCCGAGAACTTTACTCATAGCTGCAGAAAGGGACATTCTGCGCGATCAAGGATTGAATCTTGCAGAAAGGATGTGCGGAAAGATACAACGGATAGAATATAAAGGAGCCGTACATCTTTTCATCACAGTTCCCGGGCAGAAAACGGCATTTGACAGAGCAGTCAAAGATGCCATTGGATTTATTTGTAACAAATAATAAAACAATTCTCTGTCACTGAAATGCGTCTCAACAATATTGTTACTTCTCCTTGCTCTGTTCGGCAATGGCTTTTCGCTTGAAGCGCATGCGTATTGCATCAAGCCCGTCCAACTGGTTCTTCATCACATGGAAACAGTCAATCACGATGTCTGCGTTCGGGAAGACTTGTGTCACGATGGAATACATGGAGTCCGAGTAATCCATCGTCACCTCCTTTACTGCTAGACGCTTGTCCTCTGGTATCTTCATTAGGTGTTCCACCACAACGGAGGCTTTTGTGCCACGGATTGCTGCGATGAGCGTACCCTTCTTGCCATGGCCGTCCTTGTTGGAGAGAAAGGTGAACAGGTCTTTCTGGTGCATACTTTCGTCTATGCTCAGTTTCTCGCCCATGTTCTGCGCCAACAGCACCCAGTCGCTTGCATGCGCCAGCTGATTCCACTGACGATAACCGCTCAGATGCTCTTTGTAGTTTTTCTCAAGAGTCGGTCCGTTGACCTTAAAGTATCGCTCCAGAGAGCGGACCGCTATCGGGTATGTGTCCGAATATTTTTTTTTAAGACATCAGCGAACTCCTTAGAGTAGCTGGTCCCTGATGCGGTAAGACTTTCACGGGGTAACACTACATTCTTGCCATCCTTATCCTTCCATCTGCGTCTGCGAACATGCAAGACAACCTTGCGGTCGCGGATGGGAAAGTCGTTGATGCAATGCTCTTCGGTGAAACCATTGGGATGAAGGTCATGCCATTCTTTAGAACGCAAGTCACGCTCATCAAGATGAATGTGGATTACACGACGTTCCAGACCCGTTTCTTCAATGAAACCGGTGTGTTCCTCTTCTACATTGACGACTTCAAAGACATCGAGAATGCCTTCGGGGAGGATAATGCTTACGAGTGCCTCGTATGCGAAAGATGCGTTGGAGTTTTTTGCCATGGTGCAAAGTTACACTATTATTTTGAACAATGTACCGTTGCACGATGATATTTGGCTAACAGTTTTTGTGTGGGCTATCCACGGACAATATCTGTAGAGCCGGAAAAACATCAATGATGTACCTCCCTTAAATGCTATAACATTGCAGAGATCTTTATCTTTGAATATCAGACTCAATATCTGTGCCATGTATAGCTTATGCTTGTTCTTGTCCATATCTATTTTAGATTTAATAGTTTAGTAACTCTTTCCATCAACGCCTTCGACTTATAAAGCGGCAGAAGTTGTTTTACCTTTGTTTTGTTCAATGGATGCAGGTTATCGAAGTAGCAATTGCCAGCACTCAGATAAACCATATCAAGAAAGGCACGCTCTGGTACAGCTATAAGTGTATTATCCTTCTGTTCGATACCCTCCATACCAATCCATAATTCAGGATTGATAATACGGAACTGATATGTTTTGTCGTCTATATCCACTATGCGATTGAGATAACTCACACACGTTATGGTATCATCATACTGGAACACGATACCTGCTCGTTGAAGCACATACTCCAACGAGATATAAGCCGGGCGGTACAAGCTACATGCCATTTCCTTCTCGTCGTAAGTTGCTTTTGTGTATATGCCACGGCGAGGATTACGAATCTTGCCCTCTTTTATGTAATAATGTAACGACTGAGTGAGCTTTTGACTATCTTTGCAGTCAGTCAACATACGTAGTGACTGTACATTAAATACTGAGCGAGAGCTATTTAGCATCGCCTCAAGTACATTCTTTTGCAAACTCATAATATGAATATTTTCTATTAATAGTTCGCAAAATTAGTAAATAATCTCAGAATCTCCAAGATATATCTACAAAAACTTGAAATTTGCCTCTTTTTTATGGCCCAAGGAGGAGTTTGGGCAACTACTACTCACATTATGATGTTATAAAACACCCCGAACTAACGTTATTCGATGGATAGATGTATCTCTTGTAAAGCATCCAGCCAAATCCCACAATCGGAAAATTTCCCATTCTATCTACGTTAATTTTTGTTATCTCATGTTTGCAGAATGGGGTTTTGGTACATGATTGTTTCTGATTTGTTTTTTTTGAGGTTTTGCCGTTGGGAATGATACTGTATTTCAGTTAGTTATATTAAATCAGCAAGATTTGAAGAAAAGAATTATGTGGAAAAATTCTTTTTCCAGGTGATGAAAGATGAGATGGATAGATACACCGACTTAAGGCTCGATTATAATTATTCGATGTTGGTTGACCTTGAATATACACATAAACGTCCTTCTGAATTTGCACGATGGTTTGATGAGATTTGGCGTGAAATATACTTTTATATCAAATCAAATGAAAGATTAGAAGAGGTCTTTATTGCAGCGTACAAGGAGGATAACACGGACTTTAGACAGTTATATTACGTAGCAAAAAGATTTGCTGATAGATATGCCGATATGTTGCGGCTCGGCTTACATTTGAAGACGGTATCTGTTTATCCAGATTTTGCAGATATGCAAAAGAAGATACTGCGGATTATAGATCAATCTATTGAACAGTTCTCCAGCCTGCCACAAAGAGCAATTGATGCGATATGCAAAAACGTGGAGATGGAAATCAAAGAAGGGATTGAGATAAAAGAGCATTTTTACTTTCCAGAGATTGTTTACATCAACAAGGATGAACTTGATCAAATATCAGAAGATCTTTCAAGGATATTAAAGAGGTTTGAAGCAGATATGAAAAAACAAGGTGCTTAATTTGTTGAGACTGTAATAAACCGAGTCTGCCTCCATAATCCGCAATATGACGATGATTAAATTGAACTCTCTTTTGGAATAAAAATAGTATTGTTTGTCCATCCATTGCCATTCAGTTCTTTATGCTTTTCTTGGAGCATTTCTTTGAACTTATCACAAACGGCTTCTTGCCCTATCTTGCATAGGACTTGCACACAATAATCCAATTCCTTTGAAAACTTGTAGTGCAACCTCTGTTTGTTCTCCAGTGGGTCTGCACTACATCTGTAGATTTCGCTCTTTATGGAACTCAGCGAAACTGAATAAAAATCCGCCAAGCTCATCACATTGATAACATCCAAAGCCGTATCAAGGTTCAACGCCTGTTTTATGGCTAGTTTCAACCGTTCGTCTTTTATTAGGTCTTTTTCTTTCTCCGCTATCTCCTTGGGTGAGAGATCGAGAAGGTGTTTGCATGATGGCCAATCGTCCAAATTTCGAGCATACGGAAGAAATGACAGATCATGTGCCAAGAAATGTGTTACCCTTGCCCATGCAGTATTATATACAGAAAACCCTTGACTGATAACCGTATGGCAATCGTCAATTACGCTTCTAATGTTTGAAAAGCTGAAATCCAAGCTGCACTTTATCCATGAAATCAACTCCTCACAGAATTGGCTGGAAGTGGGTGTGCCTTGTTGGGAATTAAAGCTTCTATTCATAATTTGTTGAAACTCATCCAGTGAGACATTCTTGTCTCGGGTCGTTACTATGAAATGTGACATAAATATTTATGGTTTTTTGCAAAGGAAAAGCTTTTTTACAATTGGAGCAACTTTAGTTATCAACACCCACCAAATCTTTTCGCGCGAGCATGTGTGCGGAAATATACTTGCACGCATGCACGCGATACGGCTGTTGATAACTTTTTTATTCTTACGTTTTTTTTCGCAAGTGTGAGGTACCTGAACCATGTCAGCAGTGCTGTTTTGACCAGCCAAGAGGCTGCTAGGGGACAAGCCTGAGCGTCATTTTTTCAACAAACTCTTTACACCATTCCTTGTCGTTGTCATTGATATTGGGACATTGCACAATCTGTTTTTCCAATAGGCTATCGCAAGGTCTGCTGTTTTTCCGCATTTGCTATATGAAAAACGGAAAAATGCGGCTGCCGTTACGACGGTTTTTACTTTTTTTCACCAAAACACTTACAGTGTAAACAAAAAAGTTCATATCTTTACAGTGTCAATCTAAGGATTGGCTATCCGGTAAGTTTCCCGCGAGGGGCAAGCCTTTATTGACACTACCCATTAAAATTAAAGCCTCGCAAGAGGCTTTTTTGTTATCGCAGATAGTGCTTCATGAACATCTTGACATATTTTGGAACTCGGAGCGAGCTGTCACCAATTTTAGAAATGTTTAATCATCGTTTCCCCAACCCCTTTTTCACCAATGTCTCGCCTTGCACTTTGGGGTAGTTCTTGGCTGTTTTTTTGTCGAATAGCTTGAGACCCTGTTACCTTTCCAATCGATAAGTCTCTCCTGTCCTACAGAACCTTATGTCTATCCCCATTTTATTAAAGCTTTTGACAATTGCTTGACGTTTGGTGTCATTCTTTGGACAGGTGTTTGAGAACACGGCAAAAGCCATGCGTTTTGCTCCGGTCAAGCGAGGGGGTAGTTTTTCAATAGTATCTCTTAATTGGCCAACCGCCTCATTTGTTTTGCCGTCACCACCTTTTAATTCAACGAAATATTGGTCGGCAAATGCCTCACTTTCCAGCAATTTATCGCATTTAGGGCCATCATCAGCATTAAAAACACAACCATCTACCTGAATGGCAAAATACGAATTACGGTTGGGATTCTCAAATGTTATCTTTGATTTTTTCTCGCTGAAAACAATGAGTTGGCCGGATGTCTTTTGGACGCAACGTGCAGGTATTTCACTCATTGTTCAAGTAGTTTGGAGAAATCTGAGGCTATGGTGTCCGAAGCAGTGTCTAACTCGGTTTGTGAGATTAGGCGCAGGTCGTAGTCTTTAATATCTTTAACCGTTCCTTTGTCTACGGCATAGACGTTAATGTCTTCAAATGGAATCGCAGTGGATTCACCTACAATTGATTCAGCAATTTTAGGATTATCGGCTGCTTGGATTAGGTTGTTGAATGATGAAAGGATGTAGGGGCTATGTGTGGCGATGCAAAGACTGTTTTCTTTGGTGGTATTTATCTGTTTAGCCATCCATTTTACCAACTCATATTGGGTAGCCGGAAACAGGTTTTCCTCGGGTTCCTCAAGATAGAAAGATGCATATTGCGTAAGCGAGTAATTGTCAATTATTTCGCTAAATTGAGACTCTTCTTTAAAAGAACCGAAATACTTTGTACGAGGCTCTGGATAGGTGTTTGTTATATCATCAACCCTTCCGACAATAGTAGAACCTTTCGATTGGGTAAATCTTTCTTTATATAAGATATCCTGTAAATGATTCAATTCGCGTTCTTGTGCCACGCTGAGTTTGCGGGGCCGGTGCAGCTCATGAAAAGTCAGATAGTTAACCAATCCACATAGCGGAACAACCGACTGAAGACCACTTGATGCGTTCAAGAATGAAATCTCGGTGTTCTTATCAATATAAATGCTTTCTCTGTGTTGCTCATTGTCATTATAATACGAAAGCCCAAGATTCAGAATGCTAAGCTTATTGTGTTGTGAAAAGGTATTGCGAGCGTTCTCCCAATCAGATAAGTATCCTTGAATGTTGTTGTCATTGCTGAAAGAAATGTCAAACCAATTGGGAATGACAGCCACAATATTGCGTTCGGCTGGAATGTAGGCTATTTGGGGACGACGGTATTGCCAACGGTTACGCGGCTTCCATTTAAAGCTGAATTGAATGTTCTCTGGAGAACCAGAAATGGAAAACACCATATAGGAGGACTCATATTTTATCAGGAATCCTTTTTTGATGAAGCCATTCAACCTGTGATAATCCACAAGTCCTTCCCAAAAGACGACCTTGTTCAAATAGTCATCCGATGACTGGCTCAGTTCGATGCGTTTCTCTATCCAGTTACAAAACGAAGCTATTTTCAAAATACAACTTTTGCCAGAACTTTGTGGACCGATAAAAAGATTGTATTTGGCAAGATTGACAGATACACTCTTTAAAGGCCCTATGTTCTTAATGGTTAATCTATTCATAATGCTGTTGGCGCTCTTTTCACATCGCAAAAGTAAAAAAAAACAGGCAACAACAACATTGATTTCGAAAAAAATAAAGATGAATCTATCGATTACGAATTCATGAAAAACAGCCTGAGCATGATAAAGGGCATCGCCGTTGAGGCGGACAGATTGAACGGTGGCCATCATTTGTCGCTTACATTGGATGATATGCGTGGAATGACGGAATCAACTCCCTGAACTCCACAACGCGGAAACGAACCTTGACGCATTGGAGCGGCTTTATTATCTACGCTGATAACTTTTTTTCACTTTTTTTGCTAAAACACTTGCGAAGAATAAATAATTATTCTATTTTTGCAATGTGATATTGATGTCAATCGCGCCAGTCCCTTGTAGGAAGGAGTAGACGTTTTCAATGTCACTTTTTTTATGCCCCTTGATGAGGTCTTTGGGCCTCTCACTCTCTATGGCATAGATCACTTCGCCAAAATGTTTGTGATTCTTTACGTTAACCCAATAACTTCGTTGGCCTATTCGTAAAGTATAGTAATAAAACCATTTGGTGTCATGGTCATGCTTGGACCTATTAGGTCGTTCTGGATCATAACAGGGGTCAGCTATTGGATATGGTCTATTCGGAGCCCATCCTTTATATTTCATGGCACTTAGGAATTTTATATCAAAATTTTGCAGCCATAACCATATAACCCTGTTCTCAACCGAGTGTTCAAATACATCCTGAAGGGAACGCCTTAATACCGTCATCTTACCCGTCTCGAACTGCTTCCCTGTGAGGCTAATGCCTGTGTACATGGGGATTCCTTGTTTTATCTTTTTGATTTCTAGTAAGGTCTGAACTCTTATTTGGCTTAATTCGTCTTTGTTATTATTACTGCTTTCGGCGTTTTTCATTTCAAGTAGATCTATGTTTTAAAGTGATTTACCGTCGTTGGAATGACGAAAACATAGTTCACTTGCATCTCGCTGCAAAGATAATAAAAAAAGTACAACAGTAAAAAAAGACCTATGAAAAAAAAATACGATAACGAATTGGGAAAAAACAGCCTGAGCATGGCAAAAGGAATTGCCGTTGAGGTGGACCAATTAAACGGCGGCCATCATTTGTCGCTCACATTGGATGATGTGCGTGGAATGACAGAATCAACTCCCTGAACTCTCCAACGCGGAAACGAGCGCTAGACTTAACGCGCTGGAGAGGATGTATCATTTGCGGTGAAAATACAAACAGTCGCTATTTTCATCTTCCCCCTTGCAGGAATCAAAAGTTTGTTGTATTTTTGCAAAACATATCCGTTTGGCAGGGAACAGGCCTGTCAGTAAAACCGATTCAACGCCCGCCCTTATGACGGTAGCGGATAAGAACAGAAGGGGAGTCAAATCCCCTTTTTTCGTGCCTGTTTCACCCGTTTTGGGTTTTTACGCGACATGGGTCGTAAATCAAAAGCTGTCATGACAAATCGTTTGTTTTTGTCATTCCACTTTGTTTTGATAATCAGCATGAAGTTCTCGCCACGTAGTTTGATTTTGTTTTCCCGTTGGTTTTCGCTATAAATACCGAATGCAAATACCATAGGGATGAAATCCTCAATGTTAAAACCAAGTTGCTTAAACTCTTCTTCGTGTTCCTCGATGATATGGCACAAGCCATACCCGCTTTTGCCGCCAATGCCCCAAACAATATCGACATAACCGATGTCATCCCTATACAAGGCGTCAATACATTCTCCGGCTTTCTGCTTCTTCATGGGAATGATAGGCGGCCTCCTCCCCCAATCTCTGCCATTTTGTCAACAATCCTGTTTTGGCAAAACTTTTGCTATGCCACGGTGTCAAACTATTGTAAATAAAAATAAAACGGTCATACAATCATGGAAGAAGAGAAGAAAGACATTGAGATTCAAGAAGATGAACCAATAGAACAGCCTCAGCAGGAGGTTGAACAAAAACAAGAACCAGAGGTTGAAAGCACCGGCAAGCGACATAAAGGCAGACGTGCCCAAGCCAGGGCTTTGGAAGAAGCCAAGGTAAAGTACGCCGAACTCAACGGCACCTACCTGCGCCTTTACTCTGAGTTCGACAACTATCGCAAACGTACCGCCAAGGAAAAGCTGGAACTGTCAGCCACAGCCTCCGCAGCGGTCATCAAAGACCTGTTGCCTGTGCTCGACGACTTTGAACGTGCCCTCCAAAACATGGAGAAGAACGGCAACGAAGCCGACCTGCAAGGCGTCACGCTGATTTACAACAAACTGAAGACGACCCTCCAAAAGAAAGGCCTGGAAGAGATTGTGGCCATCGACTGCGAGTTCAACACCGATGAGCACGAAGCCCTTACCATGATCCCCGCCCCCGACGAATCCAAAAAAGGAAAGGTCATCGACGTCATCCAAAAAGGTTATAAACTCAACGGAACGGTGATCCGTTTCGCCCGTGTCGTTGTTGGTAATTAATACTTAGGCCATGGCAGAAAAAAGAGATTATTACGAGGTACTAGGCGTCAACAAGAACGCAACGCCGGAGGAGCTGAAGAAGGCTTACCGTAAGCTGGCCTTGCAATATCACCCCGACCGCAACCCTGGTGACAAGGAAGCAGAGGAGAAATTCAAGGAGGCTGCCGAGGCTTACGAGGTGCTGAGCAACCCTGACAAGCGGGCACGTTACGACAAGTTCGGCCATGCAGGCATGAGCGGCGCCGGCGGTTACGGCGGACAAGGCATGTCGATGGACGACATCTTCAGCCAGTTCGGCGACCTGTTTGCCGACTTCGGTCTGGGCAGCATCTTCGGAGGCGGCTTCGGCGGCTTCGGCGGATCCCGCTCAAGCGGCTCCGTACGCGAACGCGGCGGTAACATCCGCGTCAAAGTCAAGATGAACCTCCAGGAGATCGAGAAAGGCGCAAAGAAAAAAATCAAAGTCAGCAAATACGTCACCTGTGACCACTGTCACGGCTCCGGATCGGAAGACGGAAAGACCGACACCTGCCCCACCTGTAAAGGTCGCGGCCAGGTGGTCCGCACCGTCAACTCCCTCTTCGGACAGATGCAGACAGCATCGACTTGTCCCAACTGCGGCGGCACCGGAAAAGTCATCAAAAACAAGTGCACCCACTGCCACGGCGACGGCATCGTCAAAGGCGAAGAGGTGATCGACATTGACATCCCCGCTGGCGTGGGCGAAGGCATGCAGCTCACCCTTCGCGGCAAAGGCGGCGCAGGCCCGCACAACGGCGTCAACGGCGACCTTTACGTGCTTATCGAAGAAGAAGCACATCCCGACTTCGAGCGCGACGGCAGCAATCTGATCTACAACCTGTTTATCTCAGTCCCCGAAGCCATCCTCGGCACCGAAGCCGAAGTACCCACGGTGAGCGGTAAAGTAAGGGTAAAAATCGCCCCCGGCACCCAGAGCGGCAAAGCACTGCGGCTGCGGGGCAAGGGACTGCCCAACGTCAACAGCTTCGGCAGCGGCGACCTGCTGGTGTACGTCAACGTTTGGATCCCGAAGAAGGTCTCCAAAGACGACGAGAAACTGCTGCAACAGCTCAGCAAGTCGGAGAACTTCAAGCCTGCCCCCGACAACGACGACAGGTCGTTCTTCAAGAAGATCCGCGACTATTTCAGCTAACAACGGAACCTCTTTCACATGAAAATAGAAGTCATCAACGTCAGTAAACGCTATGCCGAGCATGTGGCACTCAACAATGTGAGCCTTGCCGTGCCCGAGCAGAGCGTTTACGGCCTTTTGGGGCCCAACGGCGCCGGAAAGACCACCCTCATCCGCATCCTCAACCAGATCACCGGCCCCGACACCGGACAGGTGCTCATCGACGGAGAGCCTCTCCGCCCGAAACACGTGGAACGCATCGGCTACCTCCCCGAGGAACGCGGCCTTTACAAGAAAATGAAAGTCGGTGAACAAGCCATCTACCTGGCCCAACTCAAAGGGATCTCCAAGGCTGAAGCCACACGACGGCTCAAGATGTGGTTCGAGAAGTTCGAAATCGGCGAATGGTGGAACAAAAACGTCGAAGAGCTCTCGAAGGGCATGCAACAGAAAGTGCAGTTCATCACCACCGTGATCCACGAACCCGATATCCTTATCTTCGACGAGCCCTTCTCTGGCTTCGACCCCATCAACGCCAACCTCCTCAAGGCATCCATCCTCGAGCTGCGCAACCAAGGCGCCACCATCCTACTGTCGACACACAACATGAGTTCCGTGGAGGAACTTTGCGACAGCATATCACTTATTAATAAAGGTGAAAAGATTCTGGAAGGGAAAGTCAACGAGATCAAGACGCAGCATCGCACCTCTGAAGAAGGGCCGCTGCCATCGATGAACGACATCTTCATCCAGGAAGTCCAATCCAAAAACACACAGCCATGAACAAGATCGGACTCATCATCAGGCGAGAATATTTCACCCGCGTGAAGAAGCGCAGCTTCCTCATCATGACCTTCCTGGGTCCCCTACTCATCGCCGCTGTCTACATCGTCCCCATCCTGCTGGCGATGCGCGCCGACAATGAGAAACGCACCATCGCCGTCATCGACGAAAGCCATCTGTTCGAACAGCAGTTTGTCAACACCAAAAACCTGACTTTCTTCCGGCTCGACAACATCCCCATCGACACGGCAAAAAAAATGGTACAAGAAGGCACCTTCGACATCGCTCTCTATATCCCGATGACAGAGACCTTCCCACCGCCGAATGCTGTGGTCTTTAGCGAAAGGCAGGTGCCGATGAGCGTGGAAAGCCATATTAAAGAGGTGATGAAAAACGAAAGCCATATCCGAAAGCTATGCGCGCAGGGTCTGGAACGTGAAGATGCCGAGGAACTCATGGAGAGCATCAAGACGAGCATCAACCTCTCCGTGATCAAGATGGACAAAGACGGGAACGAGAAAAAGACCTCCACGGAGGTGCTATTCATCCTCGGCATGGTGCTTTCCGTCATGATTTACATGTTCATCATGATGTTCGGCGGTCAGGTGATGCAGGGCGTCACCGAAGAGAAGAGCAGCCGAATCATCGAAGTCATCGTGAGCAGCGTGAAGCCTTTCCAACTGATGATGGGCAAGATCATCGGCGTATCGCTGGTGGCGCTGACCCAGTTTGTAATGTGGATCGTGCTGACCGGAGCCATTTACTTCGTTTTCACCGCCGCGGTAGGCATCAACCAACCTGAGGTCACAGGCACCCTGATGTCACAACAAATCAGCAGCGACAACATCATGAACAACGAAGCGGTACAGAACATCCTCAGCATCGTGGGAGACATCAACTTCGGCGTCATCATCGTGAGTTTCATCGTTTTCTTCCTGCTGGGTTACCTGCTTTACGCCACCATGTTTGCCGCCATCGGCTCGCTGGTTGAGAACAACACCGACTCCCAGCAGTTCACGCTCCCCGTGACGGTGCCATTGATTGTGGCCATCATCTCAGCTATTTATATCGCCAAC
Source organism: Bacteroidales bacterium (assembly GCA_017394865.1). GTDB lineage: Bacteria > Bacteroidota > Bacteroidia > Bacteroidales > F082 > Limimorpha. The sequence goes on along the minus strand of JAFPWT010000010.1, from coordinate 68,069 downwards.
AATCCCAGCAGCAGTCTGGCCATATGGCTGTCGATGATACCCTTCACCTCACCAGTGGTGATGATGGTGCGCATCCCCTTTGGGGTGGATCTATGGGAGATCATCCTCTCCGTCGTCATTCTCGCTGGCACCTTCGTCGCAATGACCTGGGTAGCGGCCAAGATCTACCGCACCGGAATCCTCATGTACGGCAAGAAACCCACCTACAAGGAAATCTTCAAATGGCTAAAATATAAGTAATTCATACAAAAACAGTTAAATATGAAAAATATTATAACCCGAGCCATCATTGTATTTGCCGCCCTTATTACTTTCGTTTCCTGTTCTAACGACTATGACATCAACAAAGACGGTGGCATAAGATGGGTTGTTGAAGTTGACAAAACAGCGCTCATCGACAGCTCCAATCCAGACGTAGAATATGAAGCTGCGGTTCAAAGGACAGAACAAATCATAAAAACACGGCTCGATAATTTCTGCAAAGAGGAAAACACTTTATTCCACAAGATAAAATTCAATGTCAAGCAATCGGACGAGCCTGGAAGAATTATTATCGATCTATTCCCTGATAAGGACTATGAGGCATATCAAAGAATCAAACGTCTCATCAGCACTACGGGAAATCTGGAGTTTTGGGAGACTTACTATTTTGACGAAATCAACGAATATTTCGACCAAGCCAACGCCATACTGGCTGAGAAATATGAAACTGAAGATCCATTGTATAGCCTTTTAGTGCCTTCCTACACAGAAGATGGTCCAATTAGAATAGCCCGTGTAGGTATTATAAATAATTGGTTTGACATCGACAGTATCAACAAACTATTGGAAACAACGAAGGGCTTGAACACTTTTCCCGGTGACATGAAACTTGCTTGGACTGCATTGCCCGAAAAAAACAACGGCGTTGAATATTTCGAACTCATCGCTCTAAAGATGACAAACGGCGGATGTGCCCTTGACGGTTCAGTCATTACCGATGCCAAACAAGTAAACGAAAACAATGGGCAGTCAGCCATTCAAATTCAAATGAACAGGGAGGGAACCAACATTTGGAAGCTTTTTACCAGAGATAACATTGGCAGACAGATTGCCATCACCGTCGACGATTATGTCTTCAGCTATCCTGTTGTCAATCAGGAAATCGAAGGAGGTCGTTGCCAGATCTACAGCGATGGCATGACTTTAGAATTAGCTCAGGATCTAGCCAATATCATAAAAAATGGAAAGTTCCCATTTCGCGTGAATGTTCTCGAAGAAAATTTGGTTGAGCCACAACAAGCCCAATAAAAAACTTCGTTCAAAACAAAGTATTTTTTGGGTATTAAAAAGAAAAGTACTAATTTTGCAGGCTCGATTTTAGGCAAAAAGAGCATTTTTTGAAGTTAAAGTATTAAATATCAAATAATTAAATCGATTTAGCAATGCAAAACAAAGGAGCAATCAAAGCTTTAGCCATCGTCTTTGGAATCATCTTCCTTTACCAGCTCTCCTTCACCGTGGTCACCAAGGTCACTGAAGGAAAAGCTGCCAGATACGCCAAGGGTGATGCAACTAAGGAAAAGTTTTACTTGGATTCCATCACTAGGAAACAAAAAGAAAAACTTGCGGACAACAGTTTCGGCTGGCTGGTGAAAAACCACACCTACAGCAGAGCCAAGGAAAGAGAGATTAACTTAGGTCTGGACTTGAAGGGCGGTATGAACCTCACCCTCGAAGTCTCTGTGAAAGACGTTGTGATAGCCTTGGCTGACAACGCTGATGATCCTGCTTTCCAAAAGGCCATCAAGCTTGCCACCGAACGCCAGAAGAAAAGCAACAGCGATTTTGTAACGCTGTTCGGAGAAGCCTACGAAGAGGACAATCCTAACGGTTCATTGGCCGCTATTTTCTCATACGGACTTAAAGAAAAGGGAATTAACAACGAATCGTCAAACAGCGAAGTTCTGGAGAAATTGAGAAAAGAGTGCGACGACGCTTATGGCCGTGCTTTCCAGATCTTGAAGAACCGTATTGACCGTTTCGGCGTTGCACAGCCCACCATCCAAAAAATGGAAGGCAGCGGCCGCATCCTCGTGGAACTTCCCGGCGTGAAGGATCCCGAGCGTGTCCGTAACCTCCTGAGAAGAACTGCACAGCTCGAGTTCTGGGAGACCTATAGCTTCAACAATGAGGTGTACCAATACTTCTTAGAGGCTAACAAAGCCATCGCCCAGAAAAAAGCCGGTCAGGCTACAGGCGAAGAAACTGTGACTGAAGAGACAATCGCAGAAGGAACAGAGGTGGAAGAAACAGAGGGCGAAGAAATCGCTGAAGAAAAAACCGATGTCGACACCACCGACCAAGGCGGCTTGCTGAATCAGATTAGCCAAGACGAGACCCAAGCCGAAAACCTTCAGAATAACGAGGAACTTGCCAAATACTATGCTGAGAACCCATTAAACGAATTCCTCAAATTCTCTGGCACCGAAGGTCTGCCCATGGGTACAGCCCGCGTAGGTATAGCTCTTGAGAGCGACATGGACACCATCAACAAGATGCTGGAGAGCATCAAAGACAAAGACATCTTCCCGCGCGACATGAAACTCGCTTGGTCGGCAAAACCTGAGAAATTCGGCAAGGAAGAGTTTTATGAACTCATCGCTCTGAAGATGACGAACAACGGATGTGCCCTCGGTGGCGGCTGCATCACCGACGCCCGTCAGGACTTCGGAATGCAGAATGCTGTTGAAGTCGACATCCAGATGGATAAGGAAGGTTCCAAGGAATGGGAACGCATCACTGGCAGCAATATTGGTAAACAAATTGCCATCGTCCTTGATGACAATGTTTACAGCTACCCCGTCGTCAACCAGAAAATCAGCGGTGGCCGCTCACAGATCTCTGGAGGTGGCATGGACATCGAAGAAGGTCAAGACTTGGCCAACATCCTGAAAGCCGGTCAGCTGCCTGCACGTATCAACATCGTTAGTGACGAAGTCGTTGGTCCTTCTCTCGGTAAAGAATCTGTCAGAAAAGGTATGTGGTCCATGATCTTCGCCTTCATCCTGGTGCTGGTATACATGGTCTTCTTCTACAAGAAAGCCGGTTGGGTCGCCGATATCGCCTTGGTGGTCAACGTATTCTTCCTGTTCGGTGTGCTGGCATGCCTCGGCTCAGTGCTGACACTGCCTGGTATCGCAGGTATCGTATTGACCCTCGGTATGGCTGTCGACTCGAACGTGATTATCTTTGAACGTATCAAGGAAGAGCTCCGTGGTGGCAAGGGTCTCCGTGCCGCTATCGACGCTGGTTACAAGAATGCCTACTCCGCCATCATCGACGGTAACGTCACCACCTTGATCACTGGTATCGTGCTGATCGTCCTGGGTAGCGGCCCTGTCCACAGCTTCGCCGTCACCCTCTGCATCGGTATCCTCACCTCACTGTTCACCTCCATCTTCATCAGCCGTCTCATCTTCACGAGAATGCTCGACAAGGAAAAGAACATCACCTTCACCACCAAGATGACCGAGAACTTCCTGAAGGACAAACATTTCGACTTCATCAAGTTCCGCAAGGTCGCATACATCATTGCTTTAGTCATGATCGTCATCAGCGTCGGCTCTCTCTGCTTCAAAGGCTTGAACCTCGGTATCGACTTCAAGGGTGGACGTAACTACATCGTGCGTTTCGACAGCGATGTGGATATCAAGGAAGTGCGTGATGCCTTAGCCACCGTCACTGTGGAAGACTGGGAGAAACCCGAAGTGAAGACCTACGGCCCCAACGGTCAGTTCAAGATCACGACCAAATACAAGATTGAAGACGAAGATCCTAATGTTGACGCCGAAATCCAGACCCTCCTTCACGGCGCTCTCAAGGGCTTGTATAAACAAGATATCTCTCTGGAGAAATTCTCCACCGAAGACCAGATCATCGACAAGAACAACCAAAAACAAGTTGGTATCCTGAGTAGCCAGAAAGTGGGCGGCACCATCGCCAGCGACATCACCACCAGATCCATCTGGGCCATCGCCATCTCGCTCCTTTTGATGTTCGCCTACATCGCCATCCGTTTCCGCAAATGGCAGTATGGTCTCTCAGCTCTGGCAGCTTTGACCCATGATACCGTCATCATGCTTGGTATGTACTCACTGTTCTTCAATGTTCTGCCGTTCACCATGGAAGTCGACCAAGCCTTCATCGCTGCTGTGTTAACCATCATCGGTTACTCCATCAACGCCACCGTGGTGATCTTCGACCGTGTACGTGAAAACACCAACCTCCACCCGAAGGCCACTTGGAGAGAAAACATCAACAACGCCGTCAACAGCACCTTGACCCGTTCGTTCAACACCTCAGGATCCACCTTCATCGTGTTGCTCGCCATCTTCATCTTCGGCGGCGACACCATCCGCGGATTCATCTTCGCCCTGTTGGTCGGTATCCTGGCCGGTACGTTCTCCTCAGTGTTCCTGTCCTCACCCATCGCTTACAACCTCATCGGAGGTAACAAGCAGGAGAAGGCTCTCACCGAGGCTGACGAAAAAGAAGACAAGAAGAAATAACATAAACTATTTCTTTCAAACTAAAAAGAATCCTGCCGATGGGCGGGATTCTTTTTTTTTCGTATCTTTGCGAAATTAATGTGAATCACGTCATGATCATGAAAAGATATATCATCATCCTGCTTTCACTCCTGTGCCTCGGCCTAAGTCCCGACCTTTGCGCACAACGGAGAAACCCCGCCAAAAACGCCGACCTCGCCTTCGAAAGAAAACAATACGCCGAAGCAGCCGACCTCTATAAAAGAGCCTACAAGAGAAGCAAGCGCAACAAAGCCGAGCGCGACCGCATCAGCTACCAGACAGGTGAATGCTACCGTCTGATCGGCCTCAGCAAACGTGCCGAGCCTTACTATAAGAGAGTCCTCAAAACCGACTTCCCCAACACCCATCCCGAAGTCTACCTGAATGCCGCCGAGACCTTCAAGACCAACGAGAAGTTCAACGACGCCATCGAATGCTACGAGACCTATATCAAAGCTGTGCCTGACGACCCACGAGGCCGACTCGGACTTGAGACCACCCTCCTCATCCAGGATTGGATCGACAACCCCTCGCGCTATGAACTCACCGAGCTGAAGAAGGTCAACTCCAAAAACTCCGACTTCGGAGCCATTTGGACCAGCACCAACTATAACGAAATCATCTTCACCTCCTCACGCAACGGTGCCACAGGAGGCGAGAAAGAAGATATCACTGGGCAGAACTTCACCGACTTCTGGTCTTCTAAACAAGACCGCAAAGGCGACTGGAGCACCCCCGTCCTCGCCGATGAGAGCGAAAGCATCAACACCGACGACAGCGACGGCGTTGGCTTCATGAACACCAACTGCACCAAACTGTATTTCACCCGTTGTCTGGCCGGCGAACACCGCAAAAACGGCTGCCAGATCATGGTCGCCTCGAAATCAGCAGGCGCCTTCTCCAAAGCCGTCCCCGTCGAAATCGCCACCGTCGACACACTCGACATCGTGGGGCACCCCACCCTCACCGACAACGAGTTGGTACTATATTTCTCCGCCGAACGCAGAGGCGGCTTCGGAGGCAAAGACCTCTGGGTATCGACACGCAAAAGCGCCAGCGAACCCTTCGGCCGTCCTTTCAACCTCGGCGAGAACGTCAACACTGCCGGCGATGAGGTGTTCCCCTTCCTGCGCAACGACACCACCCTTTACTTCTCCTCCAACGGACACGGAGGCATGGGCGGACTCGACATCTTCGTCACCACAGTCGACACCGCAGGCAACTGGGGACAACCCGTCAACCTCAAATACCCCATGAACTCCACTAGCGACGACTTCGCCATCTGCTTCCATCCCACCGAGGAAAGAGGCTTCGTGTCGTCCAACAGAGGTAACAGCCGCGGCATCGACAACATCTATTACTTCGAGGAACCACAGATCTACTTCACCTTCTCGGGTACCGTCAAAGACGAAAACACCCTGCAATACGTCTCCAACGCCACCGTGCGCTTCGTGGGCTCCGACGGCTCCGTGATGAGCACCCGCACCAACGAAAAAGGATACTTCAACTTCAGCGAGTCACAGGTTAACAAAAACACCACCTACGACATCACCATCGATAAGGACAACTACTTCACCCTTAGCGCTACCGAGACCACCGTGGGACTGGAATTCAGCAAGGACTTCGTGAAAGAATACACCATCCAGCCCATTCCCGAAGAACCCATCATGCTGCCCGACATCCTCTACGATCTGGGCAAATGGGATCTCAAGCCTCAGTTCGAAGATTCACTGCAAGGCCTGATCGAGACCCTGCAGGTCAACCCGACCATCACCATCGAACTGGCCTCCCATACTGATGCCCGTGCCTCCGAGGAAAGCAACGACATCCTCTCGCAGAAGCGTGCCCAAAGCGTGGTGGACTACCTGATCATCCGTGGCATCGACCCACAACGACTCACCGCCAAGGGCTACGGCGAACGTGTGCCACGTACCATCCAGAAAGACATCACCGTGAAAGGTTACACCTTCAAGGCTGGAACCCAACTCACCGAGGCTTATATCAACAAGCTGCCCAGCAACGAACTTAGGGAGGCTGCTCACCAGATGAACCGCCGCACCGAGTTCCGCATCCTCTCGAAAGACTACGTGCCACGCACCGAGATCGGCGACGGCGGCACCGTCAACATCACCATCAACCCGACAGAGACCAACTTCGTTGGATTCTCCACCGACAAACGAGGCTACTTCACCTTTGAAGCCAATGTCGACGGCTACAGGGAGACCTTCACCTATAGCCAAAACGCCGAGTTCTGCGCATCAGAAGCTACAACACTGCGACTGCTGAAAGAGGGACGCATCAACCGCGACAACTTCCAAGGCGATGTCGAGAAGATTCTCGGCACCGGCACCGTGGCCAATGGAGCCATCTTCACCCTGAAAGAGGTGCGCATCGCCAACAAGACCCTTTACAACGTACCAGTTAAGGTGGTCCAAAAGATGGTTGAAAGCTGGGTCATTGGCAAAAACACCCTGAACCAGATGGGTACCTTCGAGTTCGACACCAAAGAAAAGAAACTCATTTTCAAATAATGGATAACCAACGTTATAGCCAACGCGGCGTCTCCGCCGAAAAGGAAGACATCCACAACGCCATCAAGAACCTCGACAAGGGGCTCTATCCCAATGCTTTTTGCAAGATCATCCCCGACATCCTCGGCGGCAACCCCGAATACTGCAACATCATGCACGCCGACGGCGCAGGAACAAAATCCTCATTGGCCTACCTCTACTGGAAAGAAACGGGCGACATGAGCGTGTGGGAAGGCGTGGCTCAGGATGCCGTGGTGATGAACACCGACGACCTCATCTGCGTGGGCGCCACCGACAACATGCTGCTTTCGTCTACCATCGGAAGAAATAAAAACCTGATCCCAGGAGAGGTCATCTCCGCCCTCATCAACGGCACGGAGCACTTCTTGGAGAAGCTGCGCAAGTTGGGTATCGGCATCTACCTCACCGGCGGCGAGACCGCTGACGTGGGTGATCTGGTGCGCACCGTCATCGTGGATAGCACTGTGACCACTCGCATCCGACGTGATGAAGTCATCGAGAACAACCTGCAGCCTGGCGACGTCATCATGGCCTTCGCCTCCTATGGACAAGCCACCTACGAGAACAGCTACAACGGTGGCATGGGCAGCAACGGCCTCACCTCAGCACGCCATGACATGCTGGGCCATTATCTGGCTGAGAAATACGACGAGAGCTACGATCACAGCATTCCGGAGAATTTAGTGTATTCCGGTCCGCATAAACTAACTGATCCCACTGAGGTTCCTGGTATGGACGTGGGCAAACTCATCCTTTCACCCACCCGCACCTACGCCCCGCTGATGATCCCCATCCTGAAGGAGTTCCGCAAGCAGATCCATGGCGTCATCCATTGCAGCGGCGGTGCCCAGACCAAGGTATTGCATTTTGTTGACAAGCTTCACATCGTGAAGGACAACATGCTTCAGCTTCCTCCCTTGTTCCGTATGATCCAACAGGCCTCCGGCACCGACTGGAAGGAGATGTACAAAGTCTTCAATATGGGTCACCGTCTGGAGATTTACACCAACGAAAAAGCTGCCAACGAGATGATTGCTATTGCCAAGGAGTTTAATATAGACAGTCAAATTATTGGACATGTGGAGGCTTCGGATATGAAGCGGCTTACGATAAAGAGTGAGTTTGGAACGTTCGAATACTAAACCATGGACATCACCTCAAAACTTGAAACAATAAAGCACCGTTGGGAAGAAATGGGCGAACAGCTCGCTGATCCTGCCTTGTCCGCTGACCAAAAGCGATACGTGAAGCTCAACAAGGACTACAAGAATTTGGAACCCATCGTCATGGCTTTCAAAGAATACAAGACTCTGCAAGCCAACATCGAGGAAGCCAAAGAAATACTGGCCACGGAAAAAGATGAAGAGATGCGCAAGATGGCTCAGGAGGAGTTGGATTCTGCCCAAACACGCATCGAGCAGCTGGAGCAGGATATCCGTGTGATGATGATCCCAAAAGACCCGCAGGACAGCAAGAACGCCATCATGGAGATCCGTGCAGGCACGGGCGGCGACGAGGCATGCCTCTTTGCAGGAGATTTGTTCCGCATGTATGTGAAGTTCTGTGAAGCCAAAGGCTGGAAGACTGAAGTGACCTCCGTCAGCGAAGGTGCCAGCGGCGGCTACAAAGAGATCGACTTCTCCGTCACGGGCAACGGTTGCTATGGCATCCTAAAATTCGAATCAGGGGTGCATCGTGTGCAACGTGTTCCAAAAACCGAAACACAAGGCCGCATTCATACTTCTGCTGCCTCAGTAGCCGTGCTACCTGAAGCCGAAGAGTTCGACGTGGAGATCAACGAAGGTGAAATCAAATGGGATACCTTCCGTTCCAGCGGCGCTGGCGGACAGAATGTGAACAAGGTGGAGTCAGGCGTGCGTCTGCGCTACATGTGGAAGAACCCCAACACGGGCGAGATGCAGGAGATCCTCATCGAGTGCACCGAGACCCGCGACCAACCCAAGAACCGTGAACGCGCTCTGGCGAGACTGCGCACGCGCATCTACGACATGGAGTACCAGAAATATATCAGCGACATCTCCGCCAAGCGTAAAACCATGGTCTCGACCGGTGACCGCTCCGCCAAGATCCGCACCTACAACTACCCCCAAGGCCGTGTCACTGACCATCGTGTAGAGGGTTTGACTGTCTATAACCTTGCTGCTGTGATGGATGGTGACCTCAACGAAATCATCAACCGCCTGCAGATGGCCGAAAACGCCGAACGATTGAAAGAAAATATAGAACAATAATATATATGAACAAACAACAACTTATCGAGCAGATCCAAAAGAAGAAATCCTTCCTATGCGTAGGTTTGGACACCGATATCAACAAAATTCCGCAAGACCTATTGGCGCTAGAGGACCCTGTTTTTGAGTTCAACAAGCAGATCATCACCAAGACGTCGGAATTTGCCGTGGCCTACAAGCCCAACACCGCCTTCTACGAGGTGTACGGTGCCAAGGGATGGCAAAGCTTGGAGCGCACGATCCAATACATCAAGATCAACTATCCAGACATCTTCATCATCGCTGATGCCAAGCGTGGCGATATCGGCAACACCTCGACCAACTACGCCAAGGCTTTCTTCAATAGCTTGAAAGCCGATGCTTTGACCGTTGCCCCCTATATGGGTAAGGACTCGGTAGAGCCTTTCCTCGGATTTGAAGACAAATGGGTTATTCTGCTGGCACTGACCTCCAATGCCGGTTCCAAGGACTTCCAGTACCTCAACACGGGTGACAGACTCTTGTATCAGCAGGTGCTCCAAACAGCCACCACATGGGCCAGCTCTGAAAAGATGATGTTCGTAGTCGGTGCCACCCATCCTGAGGAGTTAGGTGAAATCCGCAAGATGTTGCCTGATTATTTCTTCTTGGTGCCTGGCGTGGGCGCTCAGGGTGGCGATCTCCAGACGGTAGCCAAATATGGCCTAAACAAAGACTGTGGCCTACTAGTCAACTCATCGAGAGGCATTATCTATGCCTCCAACAAGTTCGACTTCGCCGACCGCGCAGCCGAGGAAGCGCAAAAGCTACAAAAGCAGATGGCTGCCTTGCTATAAGGCGACCACCGAAACAGAAAAAAGGCAGCCCGAAAGCTGCCTTTTTTCATGACTTAAAACACCGTTTAACGGTTCACCGAGAACTTACGGACAACCATCTCTCCATCGTTGTAAACACGGAGGAAATAGATGCCGTTGTTGAATCCGGAAAGGTCGATCTGAGTGTTGCCATTCACCTGCTTGGAAAGCATGCACTGGCCCACGGTGTTATAAACTTCAATCGAAGTCATCGTGCCTTCAACGGTCAGAATGTCGTTAGCAGGGTTAGGATACACCTTCAAAGTGTTCTCCAGCTCGCTGACGCCCTCGAACCAAGTGTGGAAATCGATGCTCTGACCATAGACCTTGTTACCACCGACCATAGCAAAAGCCTTGACAGTGTACATGGTGCCAGCATCCAAGTCATCAACCGTAGCCGTGAAAGTATCGCCATTCAACTCGCCCATCACCGTCATCGGTTCAGGATTGACAAGTTTCTTGTACTCGAAGCCCACTTCGTCGCCAGCACCAGCGATGGTACCGATAAACATAACTTCGTGGTCGCCGAGAATACGAGGCTCAACCGTAGCCACAGTTACAGCATTGGGGTTGGTAACAGAAATGAGGTGTTTGGCCTCTTCGCCAAAGCTACCGTCGCCATCGATAATCACAGTACCACTGGCATTTTTGATTTGATAATAGCCATTGCCATAGTTGCAGCAGATACCATTGCCATTGCTGTCATAAATCCTGAACAGATAGCAGTCGTTGACAGGGACTTCAACATTTTCCATGTTGACATTAGTACCTGTGCCAATGACATGCTGGTAAGGACCTCCCGTAGCGACTTCTTCGCCAGCGGAGTTGATGATATTCCAGGTGGTTTGCTCGCCAAAAGCATCCGAGACGACAATCACTTTCAGCGTAGTGACATCGGCATCCACTGAAACCCCAGCCCACTCGAGACACTCGGCATTAAAGGGTCTATGGGCTTCGTAAGGCTCACCATTGACTTCCTCAATGTTCAGCATCGCGTCGTAATTGCCAAAAGGCAGGTCCATAGTGAATTCCACATTGGTCTTATCACCTGAAGGCAGACTGCCGTTCCAATCGAATGACTCTGTCACGTCTCCGGCCTCAGCAGAGAAGTGGATGGAAGTGATTTCATTGGTGCCAATGTTGGAAAGGCCGAAGGAGAACGACTGGGTATGGCTGCAGGAAGCGCCAACCGACTGTGAAACGGAACTCATCGACGGGTAAATCGGTTCATTGGTCATGGTCGACTTATCCAGCTCACAGCCCGTCAGGATAGGACGGTAGGCATTGCCTTGCTGATGTTCAGACACCCAAGCCAGGAAGAAGATATTGTTGAGATCCACATCGACACCGTTGGGGCTGCCAATGGTTTCAGGGATTGGGTATTCGAAAGTACGGGTAATCAAAGTGCCCTGTGTGGTGGGAGAGATAGGGTCACCCCATGCGCTTGAAGTGATGACATCGCGCAGGATGTGCATGTGGACATACTGGCCGTTGAGCCACTGCGTGGGATTGTAGTTGCCGTAGTCGCTCTGCGAGCCAAGGATACTGTCTTGCAGCATGGCCACGGTGAGGTAGTTCTCATCAAAGAGACTGTTGCTGGTATAATACACCTCGACGGTGATGGTAGCCACGCGCGTGTCGGGGTTGACCATAGCAATACCAGCGATGTTGCATTCAGAAGCCTGGTTCATCTGAGTATTAGCTTGTCCAGTCCACTGACCGCGGTCGATGCCTGCTGCTGTCGTTCTGTTAACAACACCCGTAGGATAGCCGCTGATGCTGAAACCACCGTGAATGGTGTTACCATCAGTGGTAATCATGTTGGGATAGGAGGTCTGTGCATAACCACCAGCATGGATGTTGATGGCCCATACCCTACCAGGGTTAGCTGCCATGATCTGGTTGGCAATACGGTGTCCATCGGTGCAATAGCCGCAACCACGACCCGTGAACTCCTCAAGGATGACGTTCCTGTTGGTAGGCTCCGTCGATACATACTGCTGAGCTTTCACTGTGAAGGTGAGGGCCAGCAAAGCCATTAAGGCAAGAGTAAACTTTCTCATATTTAATCAGTTTAAATTGAACATTTCTCCATTTTCGCCACAAAAATAATTAAAAATAAAAAAATGCGCCAAATTGTGACGCATTTTTTTGACTTCGCAAAAGTCGATCGAGAATCAGATACCCTCGATCACCCAGGTCCAGCCGAACTCATCGGGCTCAGTGCCATATTGGATACCACGGAGCTTGTTGTAAAGCTTCAGGCTCCAAGGACCGGGTTTGCCATCGCCAAACTGGTACGACTTGCCATTCTCGGGATCATCGATACGTGAGATCGGGCTGATCACAGCGGCAGTACCGCAAGCGCCAGCTTCCTCGAAGGTAGCAAGTTCTTCCTCTGCGATAGGACGACGTTCCACCTTCATGCCGATGGTCTCGGCCAACTGCATCAAGCTCTTGTTGGTGATGGAAGGCAAGATGGATGTTGATTGAGGAGTGATGTAGGTGTTATCCTTGATACCGAAGAAATTGGCAGCGCCAGCCTCGTCGATATACTTCTTCTCCTTGGCATCGAGATAGAACTCGCAGGCATACTGTCCACCATGGCAGGCCTCGACGTGCGGACGCAGCGAAGCGGCGTAGTTGCCACCGACTTTATAGGTGCCGGTGCCCAACGGGGCAGCACGGTCGTACTTGCGGGTGATCACATAGGGGTTAGCCATGAAGCCGCCCTTGAAGTAAGGACCGACAGGAGTCACGAAGATCATGAACAGATACTCATCAGCGGGTTTCACACCTACGCGGGCGCCAGTGCCGATCAGCAGCGGACGGAGATAGAGCGAAGCACCAGTCTCATAAGGCGGGATGAAATCGGCGTTGAGGCGAATGACCTTCTCAACGGCTTCCTTGAACAACTCGTCCGGAACCTCGGCCATCATGATGCCCTGTGCCGAACGCTGCAAACGCTTGCAGTTCTCGTCCCAACGGAACACACGCACTTTGCCGTCCTTGCCACGGAAGGCTTTCATGCCCTCAAAGGCTTCCTGACCGTAGTGCAGGCAGGTGGCAGCCATATGGATGTTGATGCTGGTGTCGGAGCTGACTTCCAATTCGCCCCATTTACCGTTGCGGAAATAGCAGCGGACATTGTAATTCGTTGGATAATAACCAAATGTTAAATTTGCCCAATCAATGTTTTGCATGATTTTATCGTATTTTTTTAGATTAGTTGTCTGGAAGCAAAGATACAAATATTCTTTTGATAAAAAACACTTCTTCAATAATAAATTTACAAGATGGTTTCAAGGTAATGATTCTGAATGCCATATCGTCGTTTCAGATCGCTGATCGTCTTGCTAATCATCAGTCGGTCAGGCGCTTTGTCGGTCTTTCGACCCACTAGCAGCACGTTTTTCGGAGTGTGTTCCATCTCGATAAACTCCATCACTTGGGTTTTGTAGCCGTAGTATTCCATCATCAAGGCACGGATGGTATCGGTAATCATCACCGCTTGACGTTCCATAAAGATGCCGTAGCGAGTGACGGCGTCGGTCACGCCCGAACGTTCCATCTCCTGCCTGATCTGTTTATGGCAGCACGGAGCGCAAACAATCAGCTCCGCCCCTGCCCTAATGCCCGAGGCAATGGCATCGTCAGTGGCAGTATTGCAAGCATGGAGGGCAATCAGCACATCCAATTTCTCAGGATGATATGCCTCAATGCTACTCTCCACGAACTCCAAGCCTTTCAAACCCGATGATTTGATAATCTCATTAATTTTCAGCACCAGATCAGGGCGGATCTCAACGCCTTTAATATCAACATCGAAATTCAGCCGCTGCGTCAGCAACTCATGGAGGGCGAAAGTAAGGTACCCCTTCCCTGCCCCCATGTCGGCGATATGCACCGTACCCTCGAACTTCATCGGCTTGACGAGGCTCTCAACGATCTCGACATACTTGTAGATTTGCTTGAATTTATGCTGCATGTCGGCAGTGATCTTGCCCTCGCGGGTAGTCAATCCCAACTGATACCACCAGGGATTAGCTGGATTGATGAGGCGGGCTTTTTGCTTGTCGTGCTCCAAATTCTGTTCCCTACATTCCTGCACTTTTTTCGTTTGAACGGTCGCCTTCCCTTTACTGGAGACCAGCAACGTCACATCTTCGCTTACCGTGAAGAGCACAGCGTTCAAGAAACGGCTCGGAATGAGTTCTTTCAATATTGTGAGCATCTGCTCAGCGTCGTAATTCTTCACTTCATCCCGACGCTCATAGTGATAGGTGAAAGCATACAGGCGCTTCTCCTTGATCAGCACCGGTTTTACATAGATATTACGCAACTCGTCATGCTTCTGCACCGGCTTGCTCAGAGTCATCTTCACCAAGGTGCTTTGCTTGGCGGCTTCGGCCACACGGTTAAGAAATCTCTCCATTGCTACAACACTACTTTCTTTATTATCACGCCCTTATCGGTAGTGATTTGAAGCAGATACACCCCTTTGGCATAGCCTTCAAGGCGATTTCTCCAGTCGAGGTTGTCCCCTTCAAGCGTCATCAGCTTCACTCCGTTGAGGTTGAGCACTTCAACCTTGAGGACAACTGACGCATCGTCGTCTTCGTCGATGCCGGTACCAGAGAAACAAGCTTGCAACTGTCTGTCACCTTCGACGATAAAGGAATAGGTTTGGCTCGTGCTCACCACCACATCGTTTTCTTTCCAACATAGGAACTCCTTACCTGGTTTGGGAACGGCGTATACATCCACCTCTCTCCCCACCTCGGCCAAGCCACCACCATACGCTGTTCCGTCCATAGGATCGCAGACAACGTCGATCGTAACCACATCGATGGCGTATGAGGTTTTATGTCCCGACTCCACTCCCTTGTAGGAAGCCCACACCTGATAGATGAGCGTGCCAGCATAAGCATCGGTGTCAGCAAAGTATTTCTCTGTAAGCCCCGAAACCAATAGTTCGCCATTTCTTGAGACATTATAGGTGAAAGCCTCGTCGGTAAAGCAAACTCTGATCAGCCAAGAGATTTGCCTATCGGACATCGAGAGGAGCGACGTCATATTGGTTGAGATGAACGAGGCATACTCCAGTCCGTCGCCGTCATATGAACAATATGCAGCAGGATAAGCAACAGAACTAGGCGTACTGAGCATCACCCAAAAACCATTTGTATAGTCGAGTTCCAACGGCGTACTCAAAGAAAGGTCATGCCACCCTGTATCGTTCATCGTATATGCCCTCTGATACACCACATCCGTCATCGAGCCAGGACCTCCTTTGCCAAGATACAAAGTATAGACCCCCGTGTTCTTGACATAGATTCGGACTTTTGAGATGGACAGACCTGCATATTCCGAAGATTTCTCAGGTGGGAAATATTGTCCCCAATAGGTATAGTTGCCATTGTAACCGTAGCTTGAGACCATCTGTGTACTAGTACCATATGACATCACTGGTGCATCGCCAAAAGGCATGCCCCACGAAACCTCCACGCCTATGTTATTGTCCCACAATTCCACCTCAAGATCAACCGGAGCAGGTGCCTGAAATTGCACTTCCGCAACCACTTCCGATGACCTCGGAGAACGATCGCCATTGGAGTTGACAGCTTTCACGTAATACCCATGCACCCCAACCAACGACTGAGCAGCATCCGTATAACTTGTGTTATTTACATGCGCAGCAATAAGCTCGTCGTCGCGATAAACCTTGTAATACGATGCTCCGCTCACGCCGTTCCACGACAGATTCACACCTTCATCACCCACATGAGCAGCCAGGTTGGTTGGAGCAGACAACTGGTATGACGAGGGTTGGATGCCGATGACGGCGTCATTATTATACGAAAAGAGATTACTTCCCGGAGTCAAAGCGCCTATCGCAAAGAAGCCATCGTACGAACCGTTCCATCCCCAGTTGAAATGGAAATAATTCTGGTTCGAATAGCCATCACAAACAAAGGCGTGACCTGCTTCTCCGTCATTTGAGTCACCGCTATACAAAATCGGTCTAGCCGCATCAAGTTCACCTTTCAAAAGCGACAGCCAGCCTTGGTTGGTGAACTCATCTTGGGCGTAATAAGTGACAGTAGAAGCATAACCAAAATAGGTAGACAAGGCATTCGGAACCAGTACCGGCGACGACCCACTGACCTCCGTTCCATAAACCATATCAACCGAGACGCCACAGTGGTACATCAAAGTGGACAAAGCCAGCTTGACGGACTCGGGACTCGATGAATAGCCCATCTTCGGCATGTTGTCCCAGTCATAAACCGTAGCGCCAAAATTGGCCGACAGATTGCCAAGAGTATAATGATAATAGGAATAACTCCCTGTACCTCGATTCGGGAACTCCCAATACTTCATGATCTGAGCCATCGACGTGGCAACACATCCTGTCACAGTGCCCGAAGGACACAAATCATTATAAGGAGCACGTTGGCCCCACTGCGTTGCAATCAGCGGATCCACCGACTTACTGTCACGTTGCGGTAGTACGCCCTCGTTCCTAAGCAAAGCCCAAGCTTCCTTGATTTCCTCTGGAGTCTCTACCCTAGCCTCTTCCAAAGCTTGGATATTTTGGTCATATGAGCGCAGCCAGCCAATAACGTGTTCCGGTATGGCCCCAGCAGGAAAACTACCCTCATAGGAATAGCCCAACACAGGCATCACGCAGTCGTCAGCCGAAATGATAACAAAACCTTGCTCGCCAGTAAAAATATAAAAATGGTCAAACTCAGTTTCAACCTCATTCACAGAACGTTGTTTCAAAAATGAAGCAACCAACGCTGAAGCCTCGTCACGGCTGACAGGTGCAGCCATTGACGTCAAAATTATCCCAAAGAGAGCAAGAAAAAGAACATAGCGTCTCATACCCTATTACTATTTACTATTCTATAACAATCTTTTTAACAATCACACCTTCATCGGTGATCAGGCGAATAAAGTAGATACCCTTAGAATATCCTTCTAGATTGTATTCGATGACATAGTCGTTGATCTTCTTGTTTTCGACCATAGCGCCATTGGCGGAAACAATCTCCATCTGGCTGATCTTCGTCTTGGAATCGACACGGAACTGGTCTTTTGCAGGGTTCGGATAGAGGCGCATGTCATTCACAGCAGATTCGATGACACCCACATTAGGACCACCCACGGTATCCGTTACGATGACTTTCACATCATCGATAAACCAGTCGAAGGCGAGCCATTCACCATAGGTATTGTAGCCTCGGAAGCCGAGCTTAATGTTATGTCCGATATATGAATCGAGGTTGATGGAGATGGGCTCTTGATAGGCGTTGATCTGACCGCTAGGCATATCGGCCACATCCCATTTGTCTTCCCAAGTGCCGTTGTAGCAGTCATAGACTCTGACCACAAAATGGTCATAGCCGTCGGTGCCATATTGCGCCCAAGTCCAGAAAGTGAGCACAGTAGGTTCAGTGATGGGGATCACGGGACTGATCAAGGTCTGGTCTTGCGCCACAGGCTCCTCCGTATCGTCCCATTCGAGCACAGCTTGTCGGTTGCCACTATGCGGTGTCACCACGTAGTCGTTATCATAATAGTCGGTGTAATACACGGTGCCTTCCACATACCAGTCGAACCATGTGGGATTGCCGTCGCGGGTCCAGCCTTCGGGGAGCGACATGATGTCGCATTCATCGAAGGTCTCATAAAGCAACGGACGTTGGTAGTCCCAATGCAAGGCGATGAGATCGGTGTCAGCGCTGTTGCCCAAATCGTCGACGAGAGTCACCACCAGCGAGCCTGTGGTATGGTTGGGTTGGGCGGGAATGGAGGCAGTATAGTCGTAATTGCCCTTCATCTGATTGAACGTCAAGTCATGGCTCACGCCGTCGATGGTATAGGATGCACTGAGTGAGGCTGGCATACCCGTAGCATCATAGGCGCGCAGCCTGAGGTTCATCTCGGTGTCGGCATACTCCTGGTTTCCTTTCAGGGAGATCAGCGCGGGAGGAATGTTGTCGACCGTGGTGGTGTTGATGGTGATGTCGTCGAGATAGAGGTTCCATCCGTAGCCGCTGACGGCTTCGAAGATGACAAAACCGTAGCCTGTCGGGCTATCGAAGGTAAAGGAGTATTCGTACCAGTCGTCCTCGTCGGCCACCACGGGTTCCATGAAGGTGCAGCGGTGGATAGTACCAAGCAACTGACCGCCTTCTGATTTCGGCTCAGTGTTGTAATACACGTTAAAACGGTCGGCACGATTGATGTTGTGGTTGCTATTGCGGAACACCCAGAAAGTCACCATATTGTCGGTGGCGTTGAGTGAGAGTTTCGGTGAGACCAAGTCAGCGGCGTTGCCTTCAGCGTTGGTGTAGGTGTAGAAGCGTGCCATATACTGGCTCCCCTCGTGTGGCATGGCGGTTGGTGTGGTGCCGCTGGTGATGCGGTCGTAGGCGTAGCTGCCGCTGAGGATGTGGTTCTGCCAGCCAAACGGCACGAAGTCGTTTTCGAAGCCTTCTGTCAGCGGGTAGTTGCTGACAGGTTCCATCGCGGTAATTACAAAATCAGCGTTATATGTCGTCGCAGCGTGAGCCGAGCTCACGTCGAAGGTGGCGTGCAACTCCTGGTTGTTGGTGAGGGTCATGGGCAGGGTGGTCTTGGCGACGAGTTCTACAGACTCGTTGTAAGGTACAGCCACAGAGGTCACTTGGGCGCCGTTTTGGTAGAACTCCATCGGCAGGGTGCCGGTGCTGTTGAACTGGTAGGTATCAGACTGTTCGCCGGTATTACTGAGGCGGAAGCGCAGGTAGGCTGGCTCGCCGAAGTAGACCGAGGTATCAGCGGTGAGTTGTTCCACATCGAAGTAATATTGTGCCGTCTGCTCAATGATGACGTCGTCGATTGAGAGGTACCACGGCGAGTTGGTGGCAGTGCTATGGAAGCCCACGTAGCAGGTGCCTGTGTTGGTGGCTTGGAACACGCCCGAGGTCTGTTCGTAATCTTCGTTGGCGACTTGGAACTGAGGTACCGCTGTGATGGTCATCGCTGATGGGTTGGCGCTTGTTCCGGCTTTCACTTCCAGGTCAAAATGATCAACATGCCAGGTGGCGTACCAGAACGAAACGCGGTAGTAGCTACCGGCGGTCACGTTGATCTCCTTGTAGATCCACACGTCGGAGTTATAGGTGGCATACATGTACCAGTCACCCGTGTGCGGTTTTCTACCGCGGGCCTCGTTGTCGTCAGGAATGGTGATGCCGGCTTTCCAGCCGCCGTCGCCAATCCAGCCCACGGGGGTCTGTCCCACCGTATTACCAGTTTCAAAAGTCTCGTTAACAAGTACTTGAGCGAATGTGCTTCCCATCAGGAGCATCATTGTGAATAAGGTAAAGAGTTTTCTCATAGTTGCAACATTTAATTTTGTTCCAAAGGTAGTATAAATTATTGAATAAGCGAAAAAAAATACGATTCAATTTCTTTTTTTTAAAAAATAGACTATCTTTGCATGTTCTTTTAAACTTTATCAACATGAAAAAAACCATCTTGATCGCCCTCGCGGGCATGATGCTGTTTGCCTTCACACAGTGCGGCAATAGCAACACCACTAAAACTGAAGGTGAAAACCAAGAAAACACTGTAAAAGTCGATGAACCTGCCGCCACAGAGCTTCAAAAGCTTGACGTCACTGGCTCTGATGAGTTCGTGGACACTTACAATATGTTGTACGACTTGACAAAAGCCGTCTGCGAAGCCAAAAACTGCGACGATATTGAAGGCGCCTATATGACAGCTTTCTTCTCTGCTCTTGCCAACGCAAAAGAATACGCTGAAGACCAGAAGATGACGGAAGAAGAGCAAACCAAGCTTAATGAGATCAGCGAGGAGTACGAAAAACTCATTAGTCAGAAGACCGAAGAATTCGGCTGCGAAGAAGAAGAGACTGAAGAAGCTGAGTAACAGCTGACAACAAACACTAACAACAAACCCCAAGAGTTAAAAAACTTTTGGGGTTTTGTTTTTTACAAGAGGAAGCCTTATTCCAAGTAATATTGGTGACGCTCCTCCGGAGTAAGCGGACGGTCTTTGAAACGCTCACGGGTTTCGTCGATGAGGTCTTGGAGGGGCGGGAAATCCCAAATACGTATGGTGCCGTCAATTGAAGCCGAAACAATACGTTTACCGTCTGGACTGAAGACTGCGGAGTTGACCACGCTTGTGTGACCTTCTAGTATGTTAAGTTCCTTGCCTGCCTCAGCATCCCAGATGCGGATAGTTTCGTCCCATGAAGCCGAGACAATGCGTTTACCATCGGGACTGAAGGCGGCGGAACAGACTGCGCCTGTGTGTCCTGTTAGGATGTTCAGTTCTTTGCCCGTCTCGGCATCCCAAATGCGTATAGTTCTGTCTTCTGAGGCCGAAACGATGTACCTGCCATCGGGGCTGAAGGCGGCGGACTGAACACGACCAATGCGTCCTTCTATGAGGTTTAGTACATCGCCCGTTTCGGCATCCCATATACGGATAGTTTGGTCATCTGAAGCCGAGACGATTCGCTTGCCATCGGGGCTAAAAGCGGCTGACCGCACATATTGAGTGTGTCCTTTCAGGATGTTAAGTTCATTGCCTGTCTTAGCATCCCATATACGGACGGTCTCATCCCATGAAGCGGAAACAATGCATTTTCCGTCGGGGCTGAAAGCGGCTGACTGCACACTTTCAGTGTGTCCTGTTAAGATGTTCAGTTCATCGCCCGTCTCGACATCCCAGATGCGGATAGTATTGTCACCTGAAGCCGAAACTATACGTTTGCCATCAGGGCTGAAGACAGCAGACCTGACCATGTAAGAGTGTCCTTTTAATGTTTTCAATTCCTTTCCCAATTCTGCATCCCAAATACAGATAGTACTATCTGTTAAGGTCGAGACAATACGTTTGCCGTCGGGGCTGAATACGGCGAACTCCTTAAAATCCCCAGTGTATCCTCCCAGAACATTCAGTTCATAACCTATCTTAGCATCCCATATACGGACAGTTTTGTCATCTGATGCCGAAACAATTCGCTTGCCGTCGGGGCTGAAAGCGGCTGACTTCACATCTTCAGTGTGTCCTTCCAAAACATCCAACTCCCATCCTGTCTCAGCATCCCAGATGTGGACGATTCCATCCCATGAAGCTGAGACAATGCGCTTACCATCGGGACTGAAAGCGGCGGAATTGACAATACCATAAGAATACTTTCCCATGGTATTAAGTTCATGACCAGTCTCAGCATCCCAGAGGCGGACTGTTCTGTCCGTTGAAGCCGAAACGATGCGTTTACCGTCGGGACTGAAGGTGGCAGAATTGACCCAGTCCAGCCCTTCCAGTATGTTCAGCTCATGGCCGGTTACAGCATCCCAAATACGAATAGTTCCGTCGTTTGAAGCAGAAACGACTCGCTTGCCGTCAGGACTGAAGGCGGCGGAATTGACCATTTCAGTGTGTCCTTCCAAGATGCTCAACTCTTTACCTGTCTCGGCATCCCAAATGCGAACAGTTCCACCGTCTGAAGCCGAAACAATTCGATTGCCGTCTGGGCTGAAGGCGATGGAATAGATCGAACTTTCGTGTCCGACAAGGGCGTTTAGTTCATGGCCAGTCACAGCATCCCAGATGTGAATGGTTCTATCCCACGAAGCCGCAATGATGTGCTTGCCATCGGGACTAATGGCAGCGGACCCTATAAGATCATAGCGTCCTTCCAAGACGTTCAGCGCTTTGCCTGTCTCGGCATCCCAAATGCGAATAGTACTGTCTGATGAAATAGATACTATGCGTTTACTGTCTGGACCAAAGGTGGCGGAAAAGACATGGGAAGTGTGCCCGCAAAGTATTGCTGTATTATGGCCAGCGGCTTTCCTGTGAGCAATTTCTGTTTCAATCGTATAAGGTTTATCAACAGGGTTGTTAACATTTTCAGGCATCACTTCCATCAACAATCTTTGAGCGGTATAAGAGTCCCCTTCATCTACCAAATCATTTGCTACCTTGGCTATAAATCTCGCCCGATTCTCCATCATCCTCCAGTTAGCTTTCAAGGTTTGCTGCCGTTGTGCATACATCGACAAAGCCACACCCGACATAATAAGAAATCCTATAATGCTGGCCACTATAATCCAATTCCGTTTCTTTTTTTGCTCTCTCTCATACCTCTGCCAAAGCGTATCAAACTTCAACCCGAACATCTGCGCCACTACCTTCACGGCAGCGGCATCACGCCCTATCTCGTCAATGTTGACACCAAGCAATTCCTGCTCCGAGGGCAACTTCAACAATGCCGACGGGAAGCACTCGTCCTCTGGTTTTTGTGCATGGGCTGTACCTCCCACAATAAACGGAATGATTTTATCGATCCGTCCCATGTCGATGAACGACTGCACCTCCTTGCCCACCCATTGCGATTGGGCAGCACGGGGCGAACATATCACAATCAAGTATTTGGAGGCTTCCAGCGCTTTTTGGATCTCATCAGCCAATACCCCAGCTGCCAATTCCGATTGGTCTCTGAAGATCGGACGTATCTCCTTGGGTAAATCGGTACGTCCATTCAGATTGGATGGCAGCTTGTAATGCTCCAATTTGTGCTGAAGCCACTTGGCCCATTTTTCATCCTCGCGTTTGTAACTGATGAAGGCGTAGTATTTCTTGTCGTTTTCCATATCTAAGTTAAAACTATGCGACAAAGATAACCAAACACAATCACATTTCCAAATTTTGTCAAAATGTCAGTTATTGTCAGTGGCACATATTTTGACCAACGACGAGCATTCATTGAAAATTCAAAAAAACATAACAATATGACAACAGGTAACATTGGAGTAAAGACAGAAAACATTTTCCCTGTCATCAAGAAGTTCTTGTATTCGGATCAGGAGATTTTCCTGCGCGAAATCATCAGTAACGCTGTAGATGCCACACAGAAGCTGAAGGCTTTGGCCGCCTCGGGCGAGTTCAAAGGCGAACTCGGAGACCTCACCATCAAGGTGGAAGTTGACAAGAAGAAAAAGACCCTCACTGTGCGCGACCGCGGTATCGGCATGAACGCCGAAGAAGTTGACAAATACATCAACCAAATCGCTTTCTCGGGCGCGGAGGAGTTCATCGCCAAGTTCAAGACACAAAGCGAGGCCGAAGCCGCCAACATCATCGGCCACTTCGGACTGGGCTTCTATTCCGCCTTTATGGTGTCATCCAAGGTCTCGCTAATTTCGAAGTCCTGCAAGGAAGAAGGCGCGAACGGCGTCATCTGGGAATGCGACGGCAGCCCAGAGTACACCATGAACGAGATCCCGAAGGGCGACCGCGGCACCGATGTCATCCTTTACATTAGTAACGACTCCGCCGAGTTCCTCGAAGAAGGCCGCATCCGCGAACTGCTCAACAAATACTGCAAGTTCCTGCCCATCCCGATTCAGTTCGGCACACGCAAAGAGCAGGAGGAAATCGAGGGCGAGACCGACAAGGATGGCAAGCCCAAGACCAAGGAAGTGGAGAAGCCTTGGATCATCAACGACGTCGCTCCTTTGTGGAAGAAAGCCCCGACCGACATCAAGGACGAGGAGTACAACGACTTCTACCATGTGCTCTATCCGATGAACTTCGGCGAGCCGCTGTTCCACATCCACCTCAACGTGGACTACCCCTTCAACCTCACGGGCATCCTCTATTTCCCGAAGGTGAAGAACCGCTACGAGTTCCAGCGCAACAAGATCCAGCTCTATTGCAACGAGGTCTTCGTCACCGACTCGGTGGAAGGCATCCTGCCCGAGTTCCTTTCACTGCTGCATGGTGTCATCGACTCGCCCGACATCCCGCTGAACGTCAGCCGTTCGTTCCTGCAAAGCGACCAGAACGTGAAGAAAATCTCGACCTACATCACCAAGAAGGTGGCCGAGAAACTGGAAGAGCTCTTCAAGAAAGACCGCGAGGCCTACCAAAAGAACTGGGACGACATCCGCGTGTTCATCGAATACGGCATGATGAGCGACCCGAAATTCTACGAACGTGCCGAGAAGTTCTTCCTTTTCAAGGATGTGGACGACAAGTACTACACCATCGAAGAGTACAAGAACCTCATCAAAGAGCAGCAGACCAACAAGGACAAGTTCCTCGTCTACCTCTATGCCACTGACAAAGAGGACCAGTACACCAACATCGAAAACGCCAAGGCGAAGGGTTACAACGTCTTGATGATGGACGGCATCCTGGATGCCCACTTCATCAGCACCTACGAGCAAAAGGAAAGCGAGAAAGGCGACGACAACCGTACGATGTTCGCCCGTGTGGACTCCAACCCCGTCGACAAGCTCATCGTGAAGGACGACAAGGAAGCCGCCTCGGGTCTCGATGACAAGCAAAAGGAAACCGTGAAGACCGCCTTCGAGAAGGTCATCGACAAGGTGAAGTTCAACGTGGAGTTCAGCAACGAAGGCGCTGAAGCAGCCCCCGTGGAGGTCACTCAAAACGAGTGGATGCGTCGTATGAAGGAGATGGAAGCCATGGGCGGCGGTCCCATGTCGTTCTATGGCTCCATGCCCGACAGCTACACCTTGATGCTCAACACGAATAGTCCTGTCATCACGGGCCTGTTGGACAAGGATGAAGCCGCACAGGAAGCAACAATAAGGCAAATCTACGACCTCGCTTTACTCTCGAAGAACCTGCTGAAGGGCAAGGATTTGAGCGAGTTTGTTAAACGCAATCTTGAGAAACTATAATTGAGAGATTGACATAATAAAAGCCGCAGTTAGGCAGGAATTTGCTTGGCTGCGGCTTTTGTCATATTCTTCAGCAATCATTTCACAGTGCACACAGGTCGGACAAGCAAACCATTACAGCGCTCAGATCTACTCATGCCGTCATTGCCGTAGGGAAAATAGAACTCGCTTCCAAAATACGGATAATCCCAATCAATGGAATTCGTCCAGTATTGACCACTGTGACCAACTTGATTGAATTCGTCAATTCCAACGTTTCCTGACAATACTCCTTGAACCCCTCCCGCAGGCAGGAAAATACTGTTACCATTAGTTCCTGTAATGAGCAATCCATTCACCCCATCGTGAGTCTCCCATGTATGACTACACTGATGGAACAATTCACAACTTTCTCCCTCTGTAGGCGTGCGCCATCCCTCACCCCAATTGACAGTAGCCGCATCGTCAGAAGGCTGCATGATTCTCAAACTATCCAAAAAGCCATTATAACCATAATTCTCATAGACGTCACCGTATGCATGGAAAAGCACACTGTATTTTGTCAACTGGTCATAATCCCCATTGCAGTATCTATAAGTACTCCAATCATATATCGCCTTAGGTTCCGTCTCGCCCCATGCAAAGTAATTGCCATAGCCTTCCGGCGTATCGGCTCCCACGTTGCAAGTCGCCCATAAGGTTCCACTCGGGAGGCCAAGGTCAACGTAATCGTGACCGTTGAGACTGCCGCTGTTGTCCACGATAGTATCATTTTGACCATTGTTGTTGCCGCCATTGTTGGGTTCATCTGGCTTATTGCAACTTACCGTAAAAATCATCATTAGCATTATGGCTGCTATGGCCTTTGTGAATTTGTTCATCTTTTTGTTGGTTTTAGACTTTGCAAAGAAACAAAAATAATCCAAACTGTGCCAATTAAAACCATAAAAATCACCAACTTTCCTTATCAAAATTCAAAACTTAGTATTTCTAAACATTATTTTTTATCATATTTTAGTGTTTTCAAACATTATTTTTTGCAAAAAGTTAGTATTTTAAAATATTATTCTTATCTTTGCAGCCGAAATAACACAAAAACATAATCGCCATGAGTGCACCGGATTATTTGCAGCGGACATTGGATAGGAGACTATCGTCCATCTCCACCACCTTCAAAAGATACCTTTATCAGGACATCGATTGGAGGGACAACCTTATTGGCATCAAAGGGCCAAAAGGAACAGGCAAATCCACGCTGATGCTCCAGCACATCAAAGAAGCCTTCCCCGACACCTCGGAAGTGCTATATGCTTCGTTGGACGACCTTTGGTTTGCGACACACGCTTTTGCGGATGTGGTTGAGGACTACTACGCCTACGGCGGACGGTATCTTTTCCTCGACGAGATTCATTATTTGGACTCGTGGCAAACTGTTTTGAAGAACCTCAATGACAACTACCCTGGTCTTTACGTTGCCTACACAGGCTCGTCAATGCTCAAAATGGAAAAAGGCAAAGGCGACCTCTCAAGAAGGCTGATGGAATACACCCTGACGGGACTTTCGTTCCGCGAGTATCTGAAATTTGAAGGCATCAAAGACATCCCCGTCATCGAACTGAAGGACTTGCTGAAAAAACACAGAAGTATCGCCATGGGAATCATCAGTGACGGCTTCAAGGTGCTTCCCACATTCGTCCAATACCTGAAAACAGGCTATTATCCTTTCTACAAAGATGTTTACGAAGGCTATGCTAGCCGTTTGCAGAACGTGGTCAACCACATTTTGGAAAACGATTATGCAGTGATTGAAAAGGTAGAACAATCCACCATCAAGAAGGCCAAAAAGATGTTCATGATTTTGGCCGAGCAAGTGCCGCAAAAGCCCAATATGTCAGAACTTTACCGGGAGTTGGATACCGACCGCAACCAAGGACTGAAGATGTTATATGCCCTGGAAAAAGCAGGGCTACTGTCGTTACTCACCGACACGCCAAGAAAACTCTCCGACCTGTCGCGACCCGAGAAGATTTACCTCAACAACACCAACCTCATGAATGCTTTCTCCATGCAGCCCAACATCGGCACGATACGGGAGTTATTCTTCCTGAACCAATTGAGCCAATTGCATCAAGTGACCTATCCGCCGAAAGGAGATTTCCTTGCGGATGGAAAGTACTTGTTTGAAGTCGGCGGCCGCAAGAAAAGTTTTGACCAAGTCAAAGACATCCCCAACAGTTATCTGGCCATCGATGAAACCGAGGTGGGCTATGGAAACAAAATACCGCTTTGGATGTTCGGACTGCTTTATTAAGCCAGGCTTGTTCCTGATATGTCGTGATTCATAACGAATCTTATGAGGTAACACTATCAACTCTTGGCGTAGGCTTCCATACATTTATTAGTAACAATGCCATCATGGTCAATACGGGAATTGCCGATGCTGTCAAAATAAGAATATCTCTTTTAGGATAGGTAGAATAATCAACGCACATATAGCAAACTGCCATAGCGACCAACACCAGACCAACTATCCAAGGTAAAAACTTAAAAAAGCGTGGTTTATAAAAAAACAATCCAATCTCAGCCATGGCGCCGGCAATCATAATAAAATACCATCCATAACAACGAAGACAATGGACATCGATGCCATTATATACCACTGGCAAACCCGCTACAAACAACAGCAATACAATAAAGGTAATAAAAGGCTGCAAAAACAATCTGACACGATTCGTTTGACTTGAATATTGCAACTTCCATATTTTTAAATAAACAGCAATTAAAGGCACAGCTACCGCAATCGGCATGAAGATTGGACGATACCCACTTAACCAAAAACACCCTATCATCGCCAACAAGAAAACTGCAACTATCCACCACGACATTCCTCTCACCTTGATTTGATTAAACCAAATCAGGCCCACCTCCCCGATGATTCCCGAAACAATCCCAATCCATAATCCCCTAATACTACCCGTAACACCTACTAATTCCGAGAATCCTAGAATAAAAAACCCTATCACAAACAGACAAATACCTATCGTTGTCAAAACTCTCAAAACAGGCAAAGTCTTTTCGTTTTTTGTTTTTGACACGCTTTGAGGCTTCAATCCAAGCTTTTCATTAGAACTTGGACTGAATCTATTCTTTATCAGAAAGCCAACACAATCCTCAAACATGTGGTCGGTATAAATGGTTGTAATCTGCAAACCATCCAACTTTTTCAATGAATCGGGAAGATCAGGCCAAGCACTACATTCCTTGTCTGGCGTAATCGGTATAATCTTCCTATTGTTTGCCAAAGCTTCCTCAATTTCCCTTCTCACCCAATCGCCTTCATTGAAACAACGCGACATGCTATCTTCTGTCAAGATGAGGACAAAATAATCGCATGTCCGAATGGCGGGCAAAATGGTTTCGGAGAAATAGTTGTCAGTGCATTCGCTATAATCGAAAAACACCTTATACCCACGGCGTTCAAATTCCAACTTGAACGTCCGCGCCATCGGCACATTTGACCGACCCGAGCTTTCCTTTCTCCTGTAACTAATGAATATATCGTATTTCATATTGTCCGATTTCTGGCAACAAAAGTAAGAAATAATTCAATTCCCCATTCAAAAACCCCAATGGCTTTGTTATAACGATCGCACCGCTCGAACACATTGTCCGCGACTGCGTTCGTAAGTGCCACACACGTGGCAGTCCTCATAATCGAAATGGAAGCTCCAGGCACTCATCTGGCTGCCCGTCTGGAGCGTACTCGACCAATAAAGGCCGAGGCCGGTGCATAATAGATCACCCTCCAAGCGAAATCCCGTAGCAGGCAAGAAGATGCTGTTGCCGTTTGGACCGGTCAACAACCGCCCTTCCACACCGTTTTGGCTTGTCCATTCGTAAGTCGTGTTTTCAAACAGTTCGCTATAATCCTCCTTGGTGGGCATGCGCCAGCCAGCACCCCACTGGGCCAAGGCTGCGTCGTCAACAAACTCCAAGACGGTCAAGCTGTCCACAAATCCGTTGAATCCCCAATAGGAATCAGTGCAGTATTTGTTCAGCACATAACATCCATCGACATAATTGGCAAACCTGTAGCTTTTCCAATCATACATTGCCTTAGATACGGTATCACCCCAGGCAAAGTAATCGCCACAGTCTTCCGGCTTGTCAGCACCTAAATTACAGGTAGCCCACAACGTACCACTCGGAAGGCCAAGATCAACATACTCGTGACCATTAAGGTCATTACTCTCTCCACCGTTGTTCGGCTCCTCCGGCTTGCAACCCGCTACAAGAATCAGCAACAAAGCCAAGACCATCCAAGATCTGCTCATATCATCAAGATTAACTGTTATCTTTTGCAAAGAAACAAAAAATGATTAACTTTGCGGCAAACAATTTCAAATTATGAGCATGCTTACCCAAGAAGACCTTCTCCAACTTACCGAGCGTAACGTCACCGAAGAACAAGTGGAACACCAAGTAGCCCAGATGAAACGCGGCACCGCCTATGTGAAACTCATCCGTCCAGCCACCATCGGCGACGGCATATTAAGAATGAGTTCAGAGCAAGTCGATGCCATGAACCGAGCCTTCGACGAGGACAAAGAATACTACCAGTTCACCAAGTTCGTCCCTGCCTCAGGCGCGGCATCAAGGATGTTTAAAGACCTCTTCACCTTTATTGAAAGCGGCGAGGAGACTAAGTTTACCGACATCTTCTTCGCCCACATACACAGTTTTGCCTTCTTCAGCGATCTGGGCCAAGCCGTTGAGAAACTTTACGGTCTTAGCATCGACGCCATGCTGAAAGACGGACGCAAGGTAGATGTTGTGAAAGCCCTTCTTTTGGAAGAAGGCCTTGGCTACGGCAAACTGCCCAAAGCTCTTCTGAAGTTCCACCATTACGAGCATTTCGACCGCCTCGCCCTGGAAGAACATCTGGTAGAGGCCGCAAGGTATGCCACTGACAATGACGATGTGGCCCGACTGCATTTCACCGTGTCACCCGAACACGAAGAACCGTTCAAAAAAACTGTAGACTCCCTGAAAGACAGCTATGAGAAAAAATATGGCGTCAAGTATGACATCACCTATTCCTGCCAGAAGCCCTCAACCGACACCGTAGCTATCGACGCCAACGGTGAATTGTTCCGCGAGAAAGATGGCAAACTACTGTTCCGTCCAGGTGGACACGGCGCTTTGATCGAAAACCTCAACGACTTGGCACAAGAGATCGTCTTCATTAAAAACATTGACAACATCGTGCCTGAAACACGTGTGGACACAACGGTTACCTATAAAAAAGTGCTGGCCGGACTGTTATTGAAGCTCCAGCAACAGACTTTCGAATACCTCGAAATCCTTGATGGTGGTGATGTCACCGAAGACGAGCTGAAGGAGATGATAACCTTCGCCAAGACCCAGCTGATGATCGACATCCCTGACTTCGTGGAGCGTTACGATGTTTACGAGAAGACCGACTTCCTATACAACTGTCTGAACCGTCCGATGCGCATTTGCGGCATGGTGAAGAACGAAGGCGAGCCTGGCGGCGGTCCCTTCTGGGTGAAGAACATGGACGACGAAGTGTCACTGCAAATCATCGAGTCGTCACAGATCGACCATGGCAAGGAAGACCAAGAAGCCATCTTCAAAGGCTCCACCCATTTCAATCCCGTCGACTTGGTGTGCGGCTGCTGGAACTACAAGGGCGAGGCGTTCAACCTCACCGATTATGTCGACCCAAACACCGGATTTGTCTCCTCCAAGTCGAAAGATGGCCGCGAGCTGAAAGCGCTGGAACTGCCTGGTCTTTGGAATGGCGCCATGGCCGACTGGATCACGCTTTTCGTAGAGGTGCCCATCGAGACCTTCAACCCCGTGAAGACCGTCAACGACCTGCTGAAACCGATGCATAACTGATCGAGCCATGGACAAAATCATCGAACTGGTCAACGCGACCATCTACCAACGCGACAACACCGTCCTCACCGACGTCTCTTTTAGCATCGGCAAAGGCGAGTTTGTATACCTCATCGGAAAAACCGGCAGCGGCAAGTCGTCACTGCTGAAAACGCTCTATGCCGAACTCCCTGCCAAGGAAGGCTTCGTCAACGTAGCGGGCTACGACCTCACTGGCATCAGCCGCAAGGAGATCCCTTATTTGAGAAGGAAACTGGGCATCGTATTTCAGGACTTCCAACTCTTGGACGACCGCGATGTGGAGGCTAACTTGGAGTTTGTGCTTCGGGCCACAGGATGGCACGACAAGGAACAGATCAGTAGACGCATCGACGAAGTGCTCGACAATGTGGGATTGAGAGACAAGCGAAAGAACATGCCTTACAACCTCTCTGGCGGTGAACGTCAAGGCGTGGCCATCGCCCGCGCTATGCTCAACAACCCCGACATCATCCTTGCCGACGAACCCACCGGGAATCTCGACCCCGAGACCACCCTCGATGTCCTGAAGCTGCTGTTACGCATCGCCGACGGCGGCACCGCCGTGCTGATGGCGACCCACAATTACGGCCTCATTCAGAAATATCCGGGAAGGATTCTCAAATGCGAGAACCATCAAGTCATTTGCTCCAGAGTGGAATGAGAAATTAAGAGTTAAAAGTTAAAAGTTAAGAGTGAGGAGTGAAGATTGTATCAATAATGATTTGGGCGTTATTATCGTTTTGATATAGTTCTTTCAAGGCTTCATCACGCTCAGCGATGTCATCCTCGGTGAAATCCTCTTTCATCAAACGATTGATCTCAGCAACAAACTGTCCAGGCTCCTCTGCCACCACACAAAGCGAGCCCAACGCCGTACCACGTACCATATCGTCGTTGACCAAGCAAAAACGTCCATTATACAAGGCGTTCAGCAGTTTCAACTTCAAGCCTGTAGGCTGATCGGTGACCATCACATTAATCTGGGCATTACGAATCAGGTCAATCATCTCGGCATCACCGGGATTGGCTTTGAACGAGACATGAGGATATCGCCCGCATAGTTTCCGGAGGCTCTCTGGCGGATTCAAGCCAGCCACCACACAAGGGATATTCAGCTCGGAAAACACATTTTCAATCAGCCACTCCGCCGCCTTTTTGTTTTCCGCCACGGAGAGGTTGCCGTGATACAACACATAGTCGCCCCTACCCGTCTCAGAGCAGACCCGACTCAACGCGCTGAAGCCCGGCACCAGCACGGCATGGCCGTAATGCTCGTTGAAATAATCCGTGTCGGCCTGCGTGATGGCGAAGATGCCAGCAGCCTTCTGTAGTATTGGCTCATAACGTCTCAGCTTACGCGACTCCATCCTGTAAAACCAGCGTTTCCACAACGTCGGTTCCGAGTCGGCCAGAAGCCGATAATAATCATGTTCCACATTATGCGCACGGACAAAAATCTTCCGATTCTTGAAGCGCGGATCACTCAAAACCGCCGTAGTATGCAGGCCTTCACAGAGGATCGGGTAATCATCCTTCAGTAGGTCTTTGACCAAGGCCTCCGAGCGACGCGAAGCCACCACATAGGGTTCACAATGGAAATGTTTCCAAAAAGAAGTGTTGCGTTTATAGTACTTCACCTCATGACAGCGGTCAAACACCTCGGCTTCTCCCCTGCCATATTCAAAGCAATGCAGATGCACCTTCACGCCAGCTTCCGAGAGGGCTTTCACCCTGTAAAACACGTCGATCACCCCACCGTAGTTGGCAGGATAAGGGACATCAAAACTGATGACATGTAGGTGATAGTCAGTATCATTCATAGTGTTTGTAGATTTCGATCAGTGTTTGTTGCTCATTCTCCCAGCAGAGCTCCTCAGCCGCCTGGGTCAGACCTTTTTGCCAAATCAGCCGTTGGTCGGTGTCATCCAACCCTTGACGGATGGTGGCTGCAATCGACTTGGGATCATGGTCGGGAATGAACAACCCTATATCATATTTTTTGATGATTTTTCCAACCTCCACCAGCTCGGAAGCCACCACGGGAACACCTGCCTGAATGAAGTCGAACAGCTTATTAGGCAGGCAGAAACGGTAGTTGAGGTTGGTGTCTTTGTCGAGGACGAATCCCAGTTCCGCCAACTGCGTGTAAGCCATCATCTGCTGGTAAGGCATCCTTGGGAAGAAACGCACACGGCCTTCAATGTGCAAGTCAGAAGTCATTTGTTTTAACGTCGGCAGCACATCACCGCCGCCAATGACCATCAGGCAGCAATCCTCAAGGTACTGCATGGCTTCCACCAACTCTTCCGCTCCACGCTGGATATTGATACCAGAGCCTTGAAGCACTAACAAATGCTTGTCTTCCGGAAGATTCAGTGCCTGTTTATCGCCCTTGTTTGGCAGTGCCGAACGGGGTGGAATATTTCTGACGACATGACACCTCACCCCATACTTTTGCTCGAACAGTTCAGCAATGCTGTCACACACTGTGATCATCTCTTTGAGTCGCGGCACCACGAAGTCTTCGATGCGTTTCCACACCTTTTGGACCCTTGGCCTACCGACCAGCTCTGGCGTTTCTGTGAAATACTCGTGGCTGTCGTAGATCATCCGGATGCGCTTCAGCCTGGAGATGAAAAAGTTCGGCAATGCCGTATCCAGGTCGTTCGAGAGCAGCAAATTGGCTTTATGAAACAGCAGGAAGAAAAACAACCTTGTATTATATTCCGCATAGAACAACGGCCCCTTCTCGAAGAGGAGCTTCATGCGTTTCGTACCGTACGGCCGGTCGTCCATCGGCGGACTCTTGCGCTGTTTGCGCCCAACCAGCAGCACCTCGTACCCCATCTTTTGCAGTGTGAGGCACGACTTGTTGACTCGCTGGTCGGTGACAAGATCGTTGATGACCGATACGATGACGCGTTTCATTGTAACAATGCTTTATAAGAGTTTGGCGACGGAAGCGGCCAGTCGGGCATTATTGAGCACCAACTGAATGTTGGAAGCGAGGCTGTCGCCACCAGTGAGGTCTTTGACACGAGCCAGCAGATATGGCGTAGTTTCCTTGCCATGGATACCGAGGCGCTTAGCGTCTTCAATGGCTTCGTCGATAGCCGCGTTGATACGGTCAGCATCCATGGAATACTCCTCAGGGATAGGATTGGTGACCAGCATACCGCCGCCGAGCCCCATCTCTTGTTTGGCACGGAATGCCGCTGCCAGTTCCTCAGGCGTATCGATGCGGTAGTCCACCTTGAAGCCACTCTTCCTAGTGTAGAAGGCCGGCAATTCCTCGGTGCCATAGCCGATGACGGGGACGCCTTTGGTCTCGAGGTATTCCAGCGTGAGACCGAGGTCTAGGATGGACTTGGCGCCAGCACAGATCACCATGACAGGGGTACGGGCCAGCTCTTCGAGGTCGGCGGAGATGTCCATCGTGACTTCCGCACCACGATGCACACCACCCACGCCTCCTGTGGCGAATACTTTGATGCCCGCCAGCGCAGCGATGATCATGGTGGTAGCCACAGTGGTAGCGCCATCCTGGCCACGAGCGACCAGTACAGGCAAATCGCGACGCGACGCTTTGGTCACAGCGGTGCCTTTCTTGCCAAGATATTCAATTTCGTCATGGGTCAGTCCCGCTTTCAACCGGCCTTTGATGACAGCGATGGTCGCCGGCACGGCACCGCCTTCACGGATTGTCTGTTCCACACGCAAAGCCGTCTCCACATTCTGCGGATAAGGCATCCCATGTGAGATGATGGTCGATTCGAGGGCCACGACAGGCTTCCTTGCTTGCAGGGCATCAGCCACTTCGGGCGAGAGGTCAAGATATTTGTTCATATAGTGTTCTCAATTGTTTGTTAACGGTATCGGGACATTCCACGGTGATTTTGGCGCAGCGCAATCCCACTTGTGCAGCCACTTCGACGGAGGCCTGCGGGCCGGCATGCACCAGACCAGCCATCAGCGCATCGCCTGAGCCGTTGGTATTCACCACCTCGCAAGGCAACGCCGCAAAATGAGTTATCTTGGAGCCTTCAACCACCTCCAACCCGTCAGGGCCCATGCTGACGAAACGGCGGTCGATCCCTTCGAGGGCACCTATGATTTCGTTCTCCATCCGGTTGCATTTGAGGGTGTGGATATGCTTCTTCGATGAAAGATTCATGGCCTCGACAATCTTCGGCGCCTTGGCTCCAGAGACAGCATCTACAAAAAGCGGCGCATAGGCGTGGTCGATAAGGAACGCCAGACTATCCACAGGAATATTGGTATCGGCAACGAAGGCATCGACGGGACCCACCCGCTTGAGTTTGTCGGCAATCCACTCAGGGGTGATGCAGCCAGCCGACACCATGTCGGAGACGCCGCCCACCATCTCGCCATCGCAGTTATTGATGCTCAGGAAACAGGAGCGAGTCCCCACTGGCGCTGCGTCGCTGAGACTGATATCGACCTTCGCCTTTCGGCAGCTATCAGCCGTAAACCAGCCAAAAGTATCGCCTCCAAAGAAGCTCAAAAACACCACTTCGTTACCCAGCAAGGCCAGATTATGAGCAATGTTACGCCCCACGCCACCAGCCACCAGCCGGATAGAACCGGGGTTGGAATCGTTGGGTACAAAGGGTTTGAACGTGGTTGCCACGATGTCGGCGTTCGCTCCGCCGATTACACAGAATCTCATAGTAGTTTTTTCAATTTATGCCGCAAAGATAATATTATTTACAAGAAAAAACTATCTTTGTGACATGAAAACCAATGTCAACCTGCAACCTTACAACAGCTTCGGCTTTAGTGCCACGGCGAAATACTTCGTTGAGATCAACGGACTCGATGATCTGCGGAAACTCATCGACACCCCCGAATTCAAAAAGGAAAAACATTTGATTCTAAGTGGTGGCAACAACATCCTGTTTACCAACGACATCTTCGACGGAATCGTCATCTTGATGAACAACAAAGGCGTTGAAGTCATTCACGAAGACGAAGAAGATGCCATTGTCCGAGCACAAGCTGGCGAAGACTGGCCAAAGTTTGTGAAGCAGATGGTCGCCCGAGGCCTCTATGGCGTAGAAAACCTCGCCCATATCCCAGGCAAAGTAGGCGCTGCTCCCGTGCAGAACATCGGAGCCTATGGCATGGAGCTAAAAGACAGTTTCTTGCAATGCGAAGCCATGGATCTGACTACTGGTCAGACACGAATCTTCACCAACGAAGCCTGCCGTTTCGGCTATCGCGAAAGCATTTTCAAGCACGAATTAAAAGGGCAATACATCATCACTTCGGTTGATTTTCAACTATCCAAACAAAGCACCTTGAAGTTGGAATACGGCAACATCAAGGCCTATCTAGCCGAACACAGCATAGAACAGCCCACCTTGCAACAACTCCACGATGCCATCTGTGCCATACGCGATGCCAAACTACCTGATGTAAAACAGATTGGCAGTGCAGGCAGCTTTTTCAAAAACCCCGTCATCGAAGCCGCACAGTTCGAGACTTTACAGAAGCAATATCCCAGCATCCCGCATTACGATGAACCCGAGAATAGAGTGAAAGTTCCTGCCGGCTGGCTCATCGAGCAAGCCGGATGGAAGGGCTGGCGCAACGAACATGTGGGGGTATATGAGAACCAGGCCCTCGTCCTCGTCCATTACGGCGGAGGCAAAGGCCTGGATATCGTGGAACTGGCTAACAAAATCCAGAATTCAGTAAACGAGAAATTCGGGATTCAGATCAGCCCAGAGGTTAACTTCGTTTAGCCAAACATACCAAAAACACGACACATACAAATATAACCCATGACAAGTAGCCGCTTCGACAAAAATCATCTTATCTCGAAAAGAGAAATTCGCATTTTCTTATCCTCCACATTTGTTGATTTGGACAAAGAACGGTCTGCGTTGATAAAAGTGTTCGAGAAAATTAAAATCGAAGCTAAGAAAAGAGACGTTTATCTTACGGTAGTGGATTTGCGCTGGGGCGTAACAGAAGAAGAAAGCAAGGAAGGGAAGGTGATTTCCGTCTGCCTCAATGAGATCGAGAATTCCCATCCTTTCTTTATCGGATTGTTAGGGAACCGCTATGGATATTCTCCAGATCAGGAAGTATTACTTGCTAATCCAGAATTAATAGAACGCTACCCTTGGATAAAGGATGACGTGAATGCTGGCCTCAGCATCACAGAAATCGAAATGCAATACGGAGCTTTAAGACAATCTAATGATACCGATGCTGCGTTCTTTATAAAACAATCTAATGATAAGGATGATAATCCAAAATTATCAGCTCTAAAGACAAAAATCACAAACCAGAAAAAATATAAAGTTTCTATTTTTGAATCTATTGACGATTTATGTGACAAAGTAGAACGAACCGTAAACGAGATCATAGATAAACATTTTCCAAATGACACTACATCAAACGGCAAGTCATATCACACACCTTACATTAACGAACTCACAAACTTTTTCATAAAGAATCCTGACACCTTTAGCGCCATTGATTCCTTTGTTAATGGTAATGAAGAGAACTTTTTGATAATTGCCGGCGAGAGCGGGACAGGGAAAAGCGCTCTTTTAGCTAATTGGATCAAAGAGCGCAAGGACTCTAGCTTTTCAATAATATCCCATTTCATTGGCGACACCATTTCAGAAAATTCAAAACAAAAGGTGTTAGACTGCATACACTATGAGTTGATGGGGCTTCTAGATGAAAAACGTCTTTATGAGGCGACAGCATCAAAAGAAGAAATAGAAAAGCTCTTGTATCGAGCAAAAGACAAAAATTTTAAGATAATAATTGTATTGGATGCCATCAACCAATTGGCAGAAAATGACAAAAACACGTTATTAGACTGGTTCCCGACCATTCCACAAGGAGTTAAAGTTATCCTTTCGACTCTTAAGCACGATCCTTTAATGAAAGTTTTTGAGCGAAACGGTGCTTCTATCTATCATCTTCAGCCATTAAATGATTCATCTATAAATGAGTTTGTTGTTTCTTATCTCAAGATTTATGGTAAAAAACTTAATGAATACCAAATAAACAAGATTATTGCTGACAAAAAAAACACGAACACGTTAGTCCTCAAGACATTACTCAACGAACTCATCTGTTTTGGAGTACATCAAAAGCTTGATGAACGTATTGACTACTATTTGTCGGCCGACAGTTATGTTGATTTCTTCGATAGAGTGCTGGCGCGATTAGAAAATGACTATACGACCGACGAAGACTTGGTAAAAACGGTGTTGTCTCTAATTTATTTATCCAAGAAGGGCCTTTCTGAAGAGGAAATACTAAGTATAACCAAGTTTAGAGAAGTTAATTGGAAATTGTTTTATTGCGCATTCTATGGCAATCTTATTTCAAGAAAAGGAATCCTTTCATTCTCTCATAGAATGATAGCCCAGGCGGCATGCAATCGATACCATCTTGACGAGGTTGAAACCACACACAGAAATCGCCAGAAAATTGTAGATTATTTCAAAGACAGCAAGGACATAAAGCGCAAAACCACGGAATTAGCCTACCAACTTTACAACCTCGATTCTATTCCAACACTTTATGAGAGCGTATTGGATTTTGATGCCTTTAAGATTTTGTATCACGATAATTCTTGGTTGCTTGCCTGTTATTGGCGGAAACTGCTATCAGAAAATCCAGATTACAGTTTAGAAAATTATCTTAGACTACCTTACGAAACTAAAAAAAACATACCCTTTGACAGAATCGCCTCTTTTATTGGCACCTATTTCCCTAAAGTCGCCCTGGAGGTTAAGTATTACAACCGTTTTTTAGACTCTGGTGTTGATCTTGAACAATTACTTCGAGAAAAACCCGAAGAGATTAAGAATGTTATTTCAAACATTGCCAATTGTTATAGTAGAATCGGGGATATAGATAGTTCAATCTCAATATATTCATCATTATTGAAGCATCTCCATAATCCAAGTAGTATTTCCGAAACACTAAATGCCATTGGCATCAACTACGAATATAAGAATGATTTCGCACGTGCGCTGGATTTTTACAAACAAGCCATTAAGGTTAATACAAACGATGACCATTGGTCTTTAGCCACAAGCTATTGTTGCATTGCTGGAGCGTATAAAAGCACCAAAAAATATGACGAGGCATTAGAGTATTATAAGAGAGCAACCACAATTTTTGAGAATTATTATGGGGACAAAGTGGCGGTGATGACTTGTTATTACGGAATTGCATATATATACGGAAAACTACACAAAAAAGATGACGCCCTTAAATATATTGACAAATATATAGCTGTAATCACGCAGGAGTATGGAGGAGCCCATTACGTACATTTTTCGGCTTTACAATACAAGGCCAGCATCTTTCTGAATAATGAAGAATACGACAATGCACTCACAACGTTGTTGAGCATAGTAGATACTTTCGAATCCAATTCTGACATCAAAGCTAAAAAATGGATTAAAGTATACAGTGACATTGGTGAGTTATATAACAAAAAGAAAGATTTTAAAAAAGCTATATTTTATTATCAAAAAGCCATAGAATTGGCCACTCGTGAAAACGACGAAGCAGTGGCAGAACTTGCCGACATGTATATTAAGGTAAGTACGATTTATTTCTCTGTACAGCAATATGAAGAATGTGCCGATGCTATGGAAAAAGCTTTAATAATTTATGAAGAAACCGGAAAACTCCCGCATGATAAAATGCTTGAGTATCATAAAATGCTGGGGATTTTGTGCCGGAAAACAAACGAATTTGAGAAAGCTTTATACCATTATGAAAAAGCATTGACATATTACTACAAAGCTCTGCTCGCGGCTTATGCTTCACAAAACAAACCTCCTATGTATGAAGATGTTGCAGATGACAAAAGAGTTGCTGACATTTACAGAATACTTCGTGATTATCCCGAATCACTAGAAAGAGGATTTGAACCGATTGTTCAAGAGCTTGGTGAGCAACATCCTTTTACCATTATGGTGGTATATAAGTGTATAGCACAAGCATATTATGAGCAGAACAATTTGGAGAAAGCATTCGAGATGCTAATGAAAATTATCAAAGCATTTGAAAATGGCAATGTCAGAAATGACATTTTATACGGATATGCCTGTTCCATGGTCGGATCATTTTACACTGCATATAATAACACCGACAAAGCCATAATATATTATCATAAAGCCATTAATCTTTTCCAAGACAACAAGATTGATGACACCCTAGCTTTGACTAAGATTTATAACAGACTAGGCTCTGAGTATCTTAAGCTCGAGCAATACACCAAAGCACTGGATTATTATAAAAAATCGTGCGATTTACTTGAAAAAACAAACATAAAACCAGATTTCGACACCGTTTTATCGATTGGAATAATATATAATCAGTTAAATAACACAAGTGCTTCCACTGATTATTATATAAAAGCACTTGAAGCCACTAATAGTATAGACAACAAAACTTTCCAAAGCTCATACCGCATAAGGATTCTTCGGAAATTAGGCGAGCTATATTATAAACAAGATGAAGTATTGGTGGCGTTTGACTATTTTGTAAAAGCAATTGAAGCATATTTGAATGACAGGCCCGATGATTCCTTGGAATTAGAGGCAGTTTATGCCGCCAAATTCACAGCAATCATTGCCATATATCTTGCAAAAGAATCAAAAAAAACACAAAAAGGATATGACAATGCATTGAAACATCTTGAAAAGTCACATTATTACATATGTTCTATACTTGGCAAAAATAATTCCGACACATTAGAATTAAATAAATGGATACATGAACTAAATAAGATTATTTCTAACGATTCAATACCTTGGTATAGAAAAATTTTTAAAAAGGAATGATTTCACCTTTTTTCTTGATTTGCATCCATATGTTGATTTCACCCAATCAGGCAAGAACAGTTAGCCCTCTAAATTCAAAGCTCCTGTCAGATCCGAGACTTTTTCGAATCCATGCCTTTCGCAATAATCCTTCATCCCTTCAACGACCTTCACAGACACAGCGGGATCGATGAAATTGGCCGTGCCGATCTCGATGGCCGAGGCACCGGCAAGCATAAACTCGACAGCGTCGGTGGCGTTGCTGATGCCACCCAAGCCAACGACTGGGATCTTCACGGCTTTGGCCACCTGCCACACCATACGCAGCGCCACGGGCTTCACACAGGCACCCGACAGCCCCCCAGTCACCATGGAAAGCTTAGGTCTACGACGCTCGGCATCGATGGCCATCCCCATCAAAGTATTAATTAAGGACACCGAATCGGCACCCGCAGCTTCAGCAGCAAGAGCGATCTCGGCGATATTAGTCACATTAGGTGAGAGTTTCACCATCAGGTGTTTATGATAGATCTTGCGCACCTCGGCAACCACCTGAGAAATGCCCGCACAAGTAACGCCAAAGGCCATGCCGCCTTGTTTTACATTGGGACAGGAGACATTCAACTCGATGGCTGGAATCCGATCCAACGCATCCACCATCTCGGCACCTTTAACATAATCCTCCAGCGTGGAACCGGACAGATTCAATATCACGTTGGTATCGAAGTCCTTGATACGAGGATAAATGGTATCAATAAAATACTGAACGCCTTTGTTTTGCAGACCCACACAATTGAGCATCCCAGAAGGTGTTTCCGCCATACGCGGATAGGGATTGCCCTGACGGGGGTTGAGAGTAGTGCCCTTCACGATGATGCCGCCCAACCGAGCCAGATCGACAAAATCAGTGTATTCCTCGCCATAACCAAAGGTACCCGAAGCCGTCATCACAGGGTTGCGCAGCACCAGGCCGCGACCCAAATCGATCGTCATGTTCACCATTTCAACCTCCTTGTATTAAACACCGGGCCCTCCTTGCACACACAGAGGTTACCCTCGACGGTGTCCTCCACGCAGCAAAGGCAGGCGCCTAATCCGCAGGCCATCATATGTTCGAGAGACACCTCACACCAAACGTCATTGGTTTTAGCGATGTCAGCCACTGCCATCATCATCCGTTTGGGACCACAAACATAGATTTTATCGAACTTACGTCCCTTCCACACCGAGTGCATAGTCACCATACCTTTCTCACCCAGCGAGCCATCCTCGGTGGTAACGAAAGATTCTCCCAAACTACTATAGGCATCCAAACGAACGAGATCGGTAGCCTTCTTTCCGCCCAGCAGGAATGTCGGTTTCACACCTTTTGCAGCCATGCATTTAGCCAGGTAATAAAGCGGTGCGATGCCGATGCCGCCGCCAACGAGAAGCACATTTTCATTCTCCAAAGGAAGCGTGTAGCCATTACCAAGAGGAAGCACTACATTAATGCAGTCTCCCACATTAGTGGCTGCGAGATGTCGAGTCCCCTCGCCCACCACCTGCACCAGCAGGCTAATTTCGTTGTTAGCCGAATCCACGTCGTGGATAGAGATAGGACGGCGCAAGTAGGTAGTTGGTGAATCATCGATGCGCACTTGTACAAACTGTCCCGGGACAATCTCCGGTAACGGCTGCTCATCATGAAGTCGCAGTAGCACCGATTGACCGAAACACTCTTTTCCGACGAGGGTGAAATCGGCGATTTGTTTCATCATTCCTCGCTTTCCGGTTGGGCTTCTTCAGGCTGTGCCTCCTCAGGCTTGTCTTCCTCAGTGAAGTCAAGCAGGTTCTTGTCCATCAGCATCTGGTACCACTGGAACACCTTCTTCATATCCGAAGGATAGACAGCATCCTGATCGTAGTCGGGCATCACCTCGAGGAACTTGGCACGAAGCTCGTCGTTTGAGGCTTTCTTCACATCGAAGCCGATCTTATCTCCCATCTTTTCATTAATGCCACGAAACACGTCCTTAAGCGGTTTGTCCTCGTCAAAGGAGAAGATGGAAATCTCCTCGAGTGAGCTTATGCGATCTTGGGCAAAGACGGGGATGCACTTGCCGTCGATAAGCGATTCAACGATAATTCTTCCGATGGCTTGGGACTTGATCATGAATAGTCCCGGTTTGCCAGCTATAGTTACAATCTTTGATAAATCCATTTTCAGTGTATTTTTTAAAAAACATGCAAAAATAGAAAAATATTTGAAAAAATCAGTAAATTTGTGCTGTTTAACCATCAAAACAGTCAATGCAATGAAACGCGCCCTATTCTTCGTTGCCTTTATACTAGCGAGCCTCGTTGCCTCCGCACAAAGCGACTATTATGCCAAACAGGCAGCCAGCTATGTGAGTGAAGCCCAGTATTACCTGAAGAAAGCAGAGGGTTACGACCGCGAAGCTAAATCCTACAACGACAAAGCTGAAAGTTACCTCCGCGAAGCAGAATACTACCTTCGAAACAAGAACTACGACAAGGCAGCCGACAACACGCGGTGGGCTCGAGAAGCAGCCGACAAGGCCGTCACCCAAGCCAAATGGGCCAACGAAGCCCGCGAGAAAGCACGCGACCAGATGCGATGGGCCAAAGATGCCTTGGACAAAGCGAAATAGCATAACAAGAGAAACAAAAAACCAGCAAGGCTTTGTAAAGACCAAAGGCCGTCTTGATGACAAGGACAAAATGCAGATAGAATAAGGATTTCAAGCGTTTTTTTAAGATCAAAAAACATAATTGAAAATTGCTGAAACGGGAAAAATTTATCTCATTTCAGCAGTTTTCAATATTGAAAGTTGCTGAAATCGATTTAATTTTTATCTTTGCAGCAGAATACAAATGAACCAGTCATATGAAAAATAAAGAAAAAATGATTGGTAGAGAACAGTGTACCCTGCCCATAAAACTCGATGATGCGCCATATGCCAAAAGTATTCGCTTTGACCTAAGCGATATAGATTGGATTGAGTTCTCGAAAAACAAAAGTGAGGAAGCAATGGAAAAGTTTAGATACTGCTTACAATTGTATTTACAATAATTATAGAAGATTTCCCTAAACCATGCCAACCTCAAATCACTACATTTTCTGCGGCGGCGCGTTCCGATTCGACAGGCGGAGAGCCGACTGTTATGAGATGATCCCGAAAGACTACCGATCTGTGCTACTGAAGGATCCTGCAAGACTCTTCGCCGACTTCGACAGCGGCGACACCGTGCTCAGCCCAGAAGTGAGCTACGTAGGGCCCTACTTCTTCACCACTGACAAGCTCAGCGGCGAACAGATCATCCTCAAAGAAAAAGAGATGATCGAACGTTGCACCGACGCCATCTTCCTCCTCGACGAGGCCTCATGTCCCGGATCTGTCACCGAGCTGATGCAAGCCGCAG
This sequence comes from Bacteroidales bacterium, assembly GCA_017394865.1. GTDB lineage: Bacteria > Bacteroidota > Bacteroidia > Bacteroidales > F082 > Limimorpha. The sequence continues at coordinate 23,927 of JAFPWT010000010.1, read as the reverse complement.
CCCTCGGGAAGACACTTCACCTGTTTTACGTACAGAAAGGCGATGATGACGAGATTGAGAGTGCCTTGCACACCCCGTGCTGGTACCCCATCCTTTTCAGTAAACTCACCAACGAAAACACCCACCTCCACCGCTGCCATGACTATGATGACGCAGTGGAAAAGATCGTAGCCTTAGTGGAATCGCTTCCACAAACGATCGACTAACCATTTGGGGAGAATAGCAATCAAAGGCGGCAGGTAGTAATTCATTAATCCCGGCTTCACCATACGACGCTTATGGAACATGCCGCGCAAGGCACGTCGCACCAACCAACGGGGCGTGCCGATCACACCGATGTTGACGCCGAACTTCAACAATGACGGCTTAAGCTTATATAAAGGCGTGGCAATAGCCGCGGGACATACCGTGGTCACCCCTACCCCATACGGGCGCATCTCGAAATAAAGCGACTTGCCAAAACTCTTTAGATAGGCCTTTGTAGCAGAATAAATAGTGATGCCAGGACACGGCAACTTTGCAGCCATCGACGACACGTTCAAGATGTAGCCGTGACCGCGTTGTTTCATCTCAGCACCAAACAACAAACAAAGGCGTGTCGGAGTGAGCATATGCAAACGCATCATCGTCAAGGCCTTGGCTTCGTTTTCGACAGAAAGCTCCTCGAAAAAGAACATACCAGCGTTATTGATGAGGATTTCCACCTCCAACGACTGCTCCTGACAAAAGGCCAACAACTCGTCGGCAGCAGTCTCGGCAGACAAATCCTGATAACGGGCAACCACCTGGACTCCATACTGTTCACGCAAATCGGAAGAGGCCTGTTCCAACTCTTCCTGACGATTGCTCACCAGTATGAGGTCATGGCGCTTCGCTGCCAGCTGACGGGCATATTCCAAGCCCATCCCCGAACTGCCTCCCGTGATCAACGCCCAACTCATCACAACGTCCTTTCCGCTTCGTCAATCTCATGCTGAAGCTTCTTCGGCAAGTTCTCCACGCAATGATGGCACTTCATCTCCAAAGTGTACATCCTGCCGATACAATAGTTGGAATGCTTGCAGCCGCTTTTCGTGATTTCCCCACTATGAAGTTTATTCACAAAATCGGTATCATGCACCAAGGCACGCGCCATCTGCAAGCCCATAAAGCCCGCATCGAGCACCTCCTCCATCTTATCTTTGGAGATAAGTCCGCCCACATAGATCAACGGCACGTTCAAGTTGGCCCGAAACACTTTGGCATCATCGAGGAAATAGCCCTCGCTATAGGGCACTGTGGGCACCATCAAGCGGCCGAACATCGACACGCCCATCTTGAGCCACCAGAACTTCTTTGTATCCATGTAATAGGTCATGGTCTTCAAAGGCATGGCACCACGCATTACCTCCATCGGAGCCTTGCTCACGAAGCCCGCCGTCAGCACCAGCGCGTGCACGCCGAGGCGTTCCAGCTCCTGTGCCACCTTGATGCATTCGTCCTGTTGCATGCCCCGACGGAATCCATCGTGCATATTCACCTTCACCACTACGCCCATGTCGTCCTTGGCCTGACGCATCACCTCCTCGATGACCAGCCGCATGAAACGCATCCTGTTGTCGAGACTGCCACCGAACTCATCGTGACGATGGTTGGTGTAAGGTGAGAGAAACTGGCTGATCAGATAGCCATGACCGGCGTGGATCTCCACGCAGTCGAAGCCCGCCTCTCGAGCCAGGTTCACGGCATGGCCGAAGTCCTTCACAAACTCGTAGATCTCCTCCTTACGAAGCTTGCGGACAAAGGTCGGCGAATAAAGGTTAAATCCCCTCGAAGCACCTACCGGCATACAGCCACAGGTGGCACGGTGCGTCATATTGCCGCAGTGTCCCAACTGGATGGAGGCTTTGGCGCCTTCGGCGTGAATGGCATCGGTGAGCTTTTTCAGCTCAGGCACGATCTCCTCACGCATCCACAGCTGTCCGTCGAACGACAGCCCCGAGCGGTTCACCGAGGCATAGGCCACCGTGGTCATACCCACGCCGCCACGAGCCACCGCCACATGATAGTCGAACAAATCCTGCGAGGGACGGTTGCCATAAGCCATGTTCTCGAACGCTGCCGAGCGAATCACCCTGTTACGAAGGGTGACTGGGCCGATTTGACAAGGGGTGAATATCTTAGATTCCATAGGTTACCAGATGAAAGGAATGAAACGTTTGGTTTTCTTCGCGTTGAGTTCCTTACCGAACTCCCTCTTGTAAGCATCGTAGATGCGATGGGCACGGGGAGCCAGGTTGGCGAAGGTCCACCAAGCGAACACCGCGCCAGCCCACGACCAGGTGAGAATGGCAAAGCCGATCCACTCCAGCAACTCACCAAAGTAATTGGCCGAAGTGACAAAGCGGAACATCCCTTTTTTAGGGAGATAATGACGGGTATCGCCATCTTTACGCAGGTTACGGATGATGTCGTCCGACTGGATGTTGACATACATCCCAATCAGGAAAACCAAAAAACCGGCAATGAACTTCGGGTTGGTCAACCAGTCGGCAGCATAATAGTCGTCGGGGGAGATATAAAAGATCCATCCGCCTTGCATCAGGGCGTTCAACACGTTGAAGGTCACCCCCATCACGATGATGGAGAGCGGCATCACGCTTTTCCCGCGCAAGCGGAAGGGGAACACGAAAGATCTTTGGAAATAATGGAGTTCAAACAAAAACAAGAATGCCAACCGCACCATATCGTTGCGCCGATCGGAACACAGCCACAGCACCAGCATGGCGATGAACACCGGCGCTTCCATCAACACCCAGCCTAACTTATTGTTGACCGCTGGGCCCCACTTTTTATTGTAGAACTTGCCGTAGCCCGCGTCCACAAAGAAGAGGCTCACATACACCACTGCGGCGATGCAGGCCATGACGATGAGGAAGATGTAAAACTGGTGCAGTGTCATAACTCAATACTCCATCTGATAAATATCCACGCAGTTGCCACCACCGCCCTCACGACCTTGCGAGGTGGTGTAAACAAATTTGCCGTCCTTCGAGATGTCCAGACCCACAGGATAGGAGTCGGCCTTGATACGGGCGATCTCCTTGAACGTCTCCGTGTCGACCACCACCAGACGGCTGCTGAAGTTACAGGCTGCGACTACATAACGTCCGTCGGGTGTAATGTCGATGGTACGCGCTCCAGCGGCCACCTTGCAGTTCTCCCACTCGCTCAGCGTGACCTTGCCGTTCTCCATCCTGTCGATGGCTTCATAAAACGTTTCCAAAGGAATACGCTGGATATATCCTTCTTTGTTGATACTCAAGTAGAGGTAATCGTTCCTGATAACGATGTGCCTCAGGTTGGTTTTCATGCCATAGACATGACCCAGATAGCTGAAGTCTTTCAAGTCGATCACACCAATACCGCCATTGCCACCCATGCATCCAACAAGAAGATAGCGCCCATCAGGAGTGAACACCGTGCCACGCAGACAGAGTCCGCTGTTGACATCGCGATTGACCGGGGTGGTGAGGCTGAAGTTCAATGCCAGCTTATGCTGAATCGTCACACAATCCTCATAGTACCACATGTCAGGTGAGTTGCTGTCGATGTTGATGATGCCCACCGTATTGTTACCCCAATGGGTGATGGCCACATAGCGGTTGTCGCCCGACACTGCGACCATCTTAGGCAGTGGTCCCGTCTCCATGAGCTTGATGATAGAATCCGTCTGAGTGTCGATGACCGCCACCGCCGAGGGATCCTGAGCGTTGATATCGTAGCTCCTTCTGTAATAAGGCACCCAGAGGTAACGTCCGTTATGCGAAAAGGCGCTCTCCACCGGCTTGCCGCGGAAGGTGTTGAGGTTTTTCTTATAGTGAGTAAAAGGGTAAAGTCCCGAAGGCGTCGCCCACAGCAACGAATCGGCTTCGGTAAATGCATGTTCGATGACCTTCAACTTTTCGTTACTACCCGTGGCATAGACCACCGTCTTTCCGCCTTCGAGCGAGTTGACATAGAACTTCTCGCCATTGGGATGGATATTGACCGACTTCGGCGACCGGATGTCCTTGTCCAAGGTCGCAGTCTCAGTGTATGAATAGTTTTGCTTTCTGCTTAAAAGGGTGATGGTGAATTTCCCGTCGGCCGAGCTGACCTTGGTGCCAAGGGCCGGGTGTTCGGTTTGTGCCCAAAGTTGCATGGGCATTGTCACAAGCAACGTAGCGATAAAAAGATAGAACGACTTCATAATTATTCGGGTAGAATTCTACAAGCGGTCATATAACGGATTTTATAGTATTTCTCATCGGATCTTGAAATCATCACGCCTTTCTTCACTGTCGCATGGATGAAGGTGAAGTAATGCTGATCGGGATAGTTATCGACGACGATGGCCACATGGCCCATCGTCCTGGTATTTTTTCGTCCTCCGAAAAATGCCAGGTCACCGCGGCGAAGCTCCGCGGTGTCGTCGATCTCCTTCCAGCCATCGTTCAACTGTCCAACGACGGTGCGTTTCAGTGAATAGCCAAAATGTCTGAAAACGTAAAGTGTAAAGCCTGAACAATCAAATTTCTTCGGGCCGTTGCCACCCCGTTTGTAGGGCACGCCCCTGAAAGTCTTGGCATAGTCGATGATGCTGTCCGCCAAAAGCTCAGAGAAAGTCACCTCCGGCGACAACGTCCTCAGTATGGAATCCCACTCCGCCTGAAGCACCCATTCACACGAATCGTGAAAGCGCTGGCTCTCCACCATCCGAAGCGAGTCATAATAACGGTTCGCCGCTTCCCTATCAACTTCTGTTTCCTCACAAATCTCCTCATGGGGCGTAGCATCGGGCATGAAATACGAGATCAGCCTGCAGCCTCCGAACAGCAGCGGAAAAAGGAGAAAAAGCAAGGAAAAACTTGAACGATATTTCGGGTGTTTTTCAGACATAGGACGGCAAAGGTACGGCTTTTTTTCGCAAACTCCTTAAAATAAAATAAAAAGATGTATCTTTGTAGTTTTATAAGTCTAATCCTCACTCATCATGAGAACGAAATTAATCCTTTTATTGCTACTCTTTTTAGCAGGTCCACTGTTTCAACTGACAGCCCAGAATGCCATTTGCGTCGTGACTACCACCGACAATGTGGAGCATTCCATCGGTCTTTGGGAAGATCACCAGATGTATTTCGACCAAGCCTACAGGCTCGTCATCCAAAACAGTCCTAACTCCAACCATGTTTTCCCCCTCTCCGAAATCCGAAAAGTCGTTTTCACTGAAATCACCAACACGGAAGAAAACCCCACCCAAGCACCATACATCCTTCCCAACCCTACTTCCAACCACTTCATTGTCAGGGGCCTCCCCGAGGTCTGCCTTGGAAAAGTAATTGCTCTCGATGGACGATTGGTAAAAGAATTTGAAGCCTCGGAAGGATCAGTCATCGATATCAGCGGGCTCTCCGCCGGAATGTATCTGCTCAATATCAACGGTCAAACCCTTAAAATGATGAAGCTATGAGAAAGATTGCATTCCTTATGGCGCTCCTCATGAGCTGCATCGGTCTTCAGGCTCAGGAGTATTACATCAACTTGCACCAGTCGGGACAGGTGACGTACCAGAACAATGTGAACGAGATCCAAAACATGTCGTTTCAGGGGAACAATCCCTCGTCACTTTTGATCAATACGAGCAGCGGCACCAACACCTTCCCCATCACTGCCTTCGACAGCATCACCTTTGTACTTCAGAATCCTCCGCAACCCGGCGACGCCGTGACTATCAGCTTTAACGGCAGTGCCGTCAGCATCAACAACCCGTATGCTAACAGCGGAGTAACCGTAAGCAACAACGGCGCCAATGTCACAGTAAATTCCACCAAGGCAGGCGTCAGTTATGTCGTTACCGGCAGCTCCACCAACGGCTCGCTGACCATCTACAGCAACAGCAATTATGCACTGACACTCAATTCCTTATCGCTGACCAGCAACACCACGGCAGCCATCAACCTTGCCACTGTGAACAACGTCATCTTAACGCTTGAAGGCTCTTCCAGCATCGTTGACAACGCCAACAGCAGCCTCAAGGCAGCACTCCAATCATCAGGCAACCTTACAATAAACGGTATCGGCACGCTTCAAGTCACGGGCAATGCTAAGCACGGCATCAACGTGGATGGCACTTTGACTGTCAACGGAGGAAACATTAATATCACCGAAACCGATAGCGATGGCATCCATGGCAACAGCAATGTCATCTGGAACGGAGGCACTCTCAATATCGCTGCAGCAGGTTCTGACGGACTCGATGTCTCGGGCGACGTTACCATCCAAGACGGCAACCTCGAGATCCACACCAACGCCGAAAGTGCCCGTGGCATCAAGGTTTCCGGCGTTTTCACCATGGAAGACGGATCACTCGACATCAACTGCACAGGCGTTGACAGCAAAGACATCAAAGCCGATAGCCTAATGTTCATCAATGGCGGCATCCTAGATCTCGAACATTCCGGTGACATGTCGAAAGGCATCAAGACCGACCGTGACCTCACCATCAATGGAGGTAATATCACCATTGTGTCATCGGGCAGCACCGTAATGGAGACCGTCAACAACCAGAATGTCCCAGCCTACTGCTCTGCCATCAAGAGCGACGCCAACATCATTATCAACGGCGGCACCTTCAACATCAACCTGCCTACTACCAACCACGGTGGCAAGGGCATCAGCTGCGATGGAACCATGACCATCAACGGGGGCGATTTCACCATCGAGACCCATGGCAACGGAGCGGCATATACTGTAACAGGAAACACCAAAGACTCCTATACCTCGGCATGTCTTCGTTCCGACGGTGACATGGTCCTCAATGCCGGCACGTTCAACTTCACCAGCACTGGCACAGGCGGTAAGGGTATCAAGGTTGGCACCAGCAGCAACAGTGCCAAACTGACCATCGGCACTGTGAACGGCAACAACGACGACCTCACGCTCAATGTCACCACCACCGGCGAGCGTATCACTGTAACGTCAGGCGGCGGCGGTCCCTGGGGCGGTGGTGGCGATTACGCCAACCCCAAAGGTATCAAGAGCCGAGGCAACCTCACCATCAATAGCGGCGTCATCCGCGTCAACTGCACCCAGACTCAGAACGAAGGCGGTGAGTGTATCGAGAGCAAGGCCATCCTGACCATTAACGGAGGCGACATCGAAGCCTATTCCAAGAAAGACGATGCCGTCAACGCATCCTCCCAGCTCATCCTGAACGGAGGCACCTATTATGCCCACAGCGACGCCAACGACGGCACCGACAGCAACGGAACCATGCAGATCAACGGAGGCTTCCTGATCTCCAACGGCGCCGCAGCCCCGGAGGAAGGCTTCGACTGCGACTGGAACCAGTTCAAAATCACCGGAAGCACCGCCATCGGCACCGGCGGCGGCACTAGCGATCCCACCACGAACGTCTGCACCCAGCCTAGCCTGAAGATCAACACCCAGTCAGGTTATGCCATCCAGATTCTGAAATCCGACGGCACCGTCATCTGCACCTACAAATGCCCCACCATCAGCGGCGGTGGCGGCGGATGGCCAGGCCCAGGCGGCGGCAGCGGAGGTCTTGTGATGCTCTTCACCAGCCCCCTGCTACAGACTGGACAGAGCTATTACATCAAGTACGGCGGAACCATCAGCGGTGGAACGAACTGGAACGGCTATTACACAGGAAATGTCACTTATTCTGGAGGTAACCAGACCAACGCCTTCACCATCAACTCCATGTACCAAACTGTGAGCGCTCAGTAAAGTCAAACGCTGTGCGAAGCTAACTGTTTGAATTTGGCACCGCGTTCCTCGAAATTCTTGTACTGATCATAACTGGAAGCCGCAGGCGACAACAGACAGACGTCGCCTTGGCGTGCATGGCTTTTAAGATAATCGAAGGCCTCTTCCATGTTATGGTAAACCACAAGATTCGAGACCACTCCCCCTGCTTTCATCATCGCCATCATACGCTCACCAGCTTTACCCGTGAATAAAAGATGCGGCACAGGATGTTCTTTCATGTAATCCACCAACGGGGTGTAATCGATATCACGGTCGAAGCCACCCAATAGCAGGAAATCCACCCTGCCCAGAGTCTGACAGGCTGCAATGGCCGCCTGAGGGATCGTGGAGATACTGTCATTAATGAAAGTCACGCCTCCGAAAGTACCCACAGGCTCCAGACGGTGTTCCAACGGCTTGAAGGAATACAAATGCAGAATCACTTCTTGGACATCAACGCCATAGGCAGCACAAGCGCACAAAGCAGCCCTGGCATTCAAGAGATTATGCGGGCCCAATATCGGCAGTGCCTCCTCATCGATGTCGAAATCCATCCTCGAGAAGGTCACATTGTTGACACCCAGCCCCAAAGTCTCCATCATCAACGTGTCGTGAACCACAGCATAATCATCAGCACCCATATAGCGCAGAAGGTTGAACTTGGCATGTTTGTAACGCTCAAAAGTGCCGAAATGGTCCAGATGCTCCTCAAACACATTCAACAACACCCCTACCCGTGGACTATTGTGTACATATTCCAGCTGATGCGCCGAGAGCTCGTACACCACAATGCTATCCTTTTGGATTTGCTCCATAATATCGAAACAGGGGATGCCGATGTTACCTGTCAGGATGGCATCATAGCCTGATGACTTTAGCAGATGGTATATGAGTGAAGTGGTCGTGCTCTTTCCTTTTGTCCCCGAGATACCAATGGTCTGGCTATGGAACTGACTCAAAAACAGATCTGTCTGCGAGGTGATCTCCACGCCTTTGGTATCGAAGTCCTTCAAAGAGATGCCAGGGGTTTTAATGACGATGTCATAGTCGTAAACCGCCTCCAAATAGTGTTCACCTGAATGCTTCACTCCTTCCAGTGGGTTCTTGTCGGCCACAGCCACCTGTGCATCGGGAAGGTATTTCTTCAGAAAAACTGCCGTCGACCGACCCTCACGGCCAAAGCCCAGAATCAGGATGCGTTTACCGCGAAGCCGGTTCAATATCAGGTCAAACATGAAGTTTCGATTTTAGGAGTTTCACAAATGGCTCAGGCAGGAAGTTCTCCTCGTTGAAACGTTTCAAAATCGACTCCACTGTGGCTTCAGTTTTCGGTGAATCCTCCACTATGGTTCCTTTTCGTTCTCTCATGAAATCCACGCAGGCTCTCACCTCTTCCACCGTACCCACACACTCAAAAGGCTTCACCGCAGAGGTGCCATTCAACTCCTCGAAAATGGGGCGCAGGTCGGGATCCGTCAACAGATCCTTGCCAAATATCTCAGTGAGACGCTGTCGCGAAAGGAATGGCGATAATATAATCCAAGTGAAAAGGCATTTGGGGCATTTGCCGCACCACGAGTCGGTCTTGCTACCGGCGTTACAGCTACGGAACACTTTGTGGTAGGCCTCACTTTGGCTAAACAATGAGGCGATCTGCAACTCGTTCAAAGGCCTGAGGAAGCTGAAATACTGCATCTCTTCGCTCAAATGTTGCCGCACATAGTCACGGAAATCCCTTTCAAAATCAATGGATTTGCTGTATTGATGGTTGATGTCAGTACCCGGTACAGTGCTTTCGTTGGCACTTGACTCATTCGACAAGGCGATATACTTCGACCTCGTGCCAGCGCTGATGAGTAGCGTCAGGAAGGCCAACAATGCCGAGAAAGGCGTGTGTCCGTTGAGGAAGCCTTCGTTATTCAAACGAAGCATCGTCGGGTCGAGCGTACGGTTGATGACAGCGACGTCGTCCATGGTATACCCTGCCGCTTCAACGCAACTGACCGTAGCGCCGCGGGGGTTCAGAATCAGCGGAATCACAGGCATCGCACCACGGAGGCATTCCAAAGTGACAACCGAGTCCTTACCGCCCCCCACAGGGATCAACGTCTGCTCTTTCAAGGGAACGTTGACAGGCTTGAAGTCGCGGTCGGTACCCGACTCAATCCTCAGGAAGTCCTGTTCCGTACAGTCGATGCCATTCAGGTATCGGAACTCACCCAAGCCGTTGTAATAAAGGTGCCGCCACCATTTCTTCTGGCAGAGCTTCAGGTCGAAGGGCTTCACAACAATAGTCTTGGGACAGGCCAGCTTCCAATAGCTCACCAGTTCAACCATGCCAATATGAAAGGCCAGCGACTCCAGCTGCGTTCTCGAAACGGACTCCCAATGGTAGAACGGACGGGCCGGGATACGCATCGTAGGATGAAAAAAATACTGGTCGTCGAGGCTGAAATGGAAAGTCATGTTCAACACGTCTGCATCGAGACTCACCTCTTGCTGATAAAAGGTGAAGCTCTTGAACTGCTCCCTAAGGGCGTCAAACCGCTGTTGATTTTCGTTGCGTTTCAAAGCCGTATAATTTTTCCACAAAAATAAGAATTTTTTGTAAATTTGCGCTTTAACAGAAAAAACAAATGGATCTCAGGAAACTCTTTCAGATACAGAGCAACACTCTCGAGCCAAAGCCAGGCGAGTTATTGCTTTCGGAGCCGACCATGAACGACTTCCATTTCGGACGGGCAGTGGTGCTGCTCATTGATCACAACGACACGGAGGGCACGTTCGGCATCATCATGAACAAGCCGCTCAAGATGAATCTAAACAATCTCGTGGACGACTTCAGCGACTTCAATGCGCCGATGTATTGGGGAGGTCCCGTGGCCGACAACCGCATCTTCTTCATGCATACCTTAGGCGACCTCATCCCCGATTCGTGCAAGATCATGGAAGGGCTCTACTGGGGCGGCGACGCCGAGATCCTCAACACCTTGGTCGAACAAGGCATCGCCAACAAAAGCCATGTGCGTTTCTTCCTAGGCTATTCTGGCTGGGAAGCGGGACAGCTCTCCGGCGAGCTGGAACGGAATTCCTGGGCGGTCTGCAAATCGAACGCCAAGACACTACTCAACACACCTTCCGACCAACTGTGGAAGACCCTGGTCACCCAAATGGGCAATGAATACAGCATGTGGAACCGTTTCCCGAAGAACCCTGAGGAGAATTAATTCCCAATGGGATAAGCCTCATAAAGCACCTCATGCAACTTCGTCCGGATGCTGAGGTTCATCAGCTGCTTTCGGTTGGAGCTGGGATGCACACGGTTCGAAAGGAAGACGATGACGGTTTTGTTCTCGGGGTCATTCCAGAAGAAAGTACCCGTGAAGCCCGTATGGCCGTAGCCTGCCATCGATCCCAACTTGGAAGGTGTGCAGGAGCCTTTCTTGCCCAAGGGCAGTTTATCGAAGCCCAACCCACGACGGTTGTCGTTATCGGTAAACGGTGCCGTGGTGAAATACTTGATCGTTGAAGGCTTCAGCAGCTGTTTTCCTTCGAATTTACCCCCATCCATGAGCATCTGGGCGATCACTGCCAAGTCGTGGGCATTGGCGAACAGGCCAGCGTGACCCGACACGCCACCCATCAAAGCAGCCTGCTGGTCATGGACGTCACCCCAAAGCAGCTGCTTGCGGAACACTTGATCATCCTCAGTAGGGATGATGGTCTCACGTGTGCGCCAATGCAAAGGACAGAATCCGATGCTGTTCAGATGCATCGGATCGTAAAACTTCTCATGTAGGTATTCCTCCAGACTTTTATTGGTAAGCAGCTTCACCAACTCAGGAACAAAGTAAAAGCCCATATCGCAATACACATATTTCTTCTCCTTCATGGGGCTTTTCATAATGGAGTCGATGATCTTCTCCTTGTAGTCATTCGTCAGATAAAGATTCTCCGCCACTCGCACCGTATGGGCCTCATCGATACTTTTCGAGAAGAACTCAGTCTTGGGGCCGTTCTCGTCGATAAGTTTCTGGTGGAAAGGAATCCAGGACTTCATACCAGACTGGTGTGTAAGGAGATCGATGATCTTGATGGCACCCTTATCAGAGGTCTTAAGATAGGGGAAGTAGTCTCCCATGGTCTTGTTGACATCGAGAAGGCCGTCCTCATACAGTTTCATGATAGCCAATGTGGAGGCGAATATCTTGGTGAGCGAAGCAATGTCGTACACATCCTCGGGAACCACCTTAGTAGTACTGGTATAGGTAAAGGTACCGAAACACTTGTCATAGACCACTTTACCATCTTTCAGAGCCATGATCTGGCATCCAGGATAGGCACCTTCTTTGATACCCATAAGGGCGATGGAGTCAAGCTTCTTCACATATTTCTCGTCCATAGTGCCTTTGGGAAGCGGAGTCAGTTTTATCGAAGGTTCAGCCTTCTTAGTCTCAGCGACTGGTACTGATTTTGGCTTCACCAAACCAGCTGGGACAATGCCGCTACCGCATTTGAACTTCGAAGTGGAGACAGGCAATGTACCACGAGCGACCTTATTCCCGGTCAGGATATCGCAAACAGACCTAAGGGCGCACGGATCGTCCTGATAGGCCACCACCAACCCGACGACGCTGTTGTTGACACGGAATTTGTCGAGGGCATAAGGGCAGGCAAACAGATTCAAGATCACATCGTTTTGTGTCACCAACTTGTTGAAGAAAGCTACTGTCTCATCGTTGATACCGAAGCCTTTAGAGGCGTTCATCGAGGTCTGCATCACGTTGACCATCACCACATCATAGCTCTCCAGTTCCTCCAGCCATGCCTCAGCATCGGCGGCTTTGCTCTTATCAATGAAGAAGGCCTTCACCGTCACACCATTCTCTTTCAAGGCATCGGTCATGATTTTCGAGCTGTTCTCGTCACCGAAAGTCACCAAAGCGACAGTATCGCCAGCCTTCAGCGGGATGACGCCATCGGTGTCGCGAAGCAAGGTGATGGCCTCGTCATAAAGCTGTTGTTTCAGATCAAGATACAACCGACTGTTGAGGTCGTTCATGAGGTTGGCGGTGCTGACCGGAGCATAATGCGACAGACCTGCGCGGTATTTATACCTTAATATCTTCTTGCAGCTTTCTTCCACACGGGCGGCGATTGCGGGATCACGCTGTGCTCCCTCTTTGATCTGCTGGATGGCCTTCGGCACGTCGTGAGGCAGGATCAGCACATCGTTGCCCGCCAGAAATGCCACATAGGCCACGCTATCGGCCGAGATGGTCTGCGACACGCCTTTCATATCGAGTCCATCAGTGAAGATCAATCCCTCGAAGCCCATCTCGTTTTTCAGCAGGTCGGTGACGACGCCCTTCGAAAGCGATGAGGAAGTGTTTTTCACCTTTTCGATAGCAGGAAAATAAAGATGTCCCACCATAATGCCATTGACACCACGCTCGATCATATAACGGAACGGAGCTAGCTCGATATCCTTGACTTCGTTGTAGGGGCGTTTCACAGTAGGCAGGGTCATGTGCGAATCGGTATCGGTGTTGCCATGACCGGGGAAGTGTTTCATCGTAGTGATCATTCCGCGGCTCTGCATGCCAAGGGCATAGGCGGTGGCTTTCTCACTCACGTTATTCGGGTCTTCGCCGAAGCTGCGCACCCCGATGACGGGGTTCTTGGCGTTGGAGTTCACATCTGCAACGGGAGCGAAATTGGTATGGATGCCCATCCGAAGGCATTGGTCGGCCACCTGCTGCCCCATAGTATAGATCAGGTTGTTGTCGTTGATAGCGCCCAATGTCATCTGATAAGGATATCTCATCACCTCTTTCACACGCATTGCCACGCCCCATTCCCCGTCGATACAGACCATCAACGGCGTCTTGGCAATGGCCTGCCAGGCGTTGGTCTGCTCTACTTGAGGCACGGCATCAGCCTTAAAGAAACATACACCTCCGATGTTGTATTGCTTAATACAGTCTTCAACGGCCTGTTCAAAAGGCTTGCCAGGGTTGTTGGCCCTCATGCAGATGAGCTGGCCCACGCGTTGTTCGAGGGTGAGACTGTTGTAGACCGAATCAACCCAGCGGGTTTCGGCGTCTTGGGCTGAGAGGCCCAATGAAAATAGTAATAGTCCGAGTACGAGAGAGAGCGTATGTTTATTCATGTCCTTTTAATAATTCTTCAAATTCATCCCAGTCATAGGCTTCGCCGATGATGTTTTTATCTTTATCGATCAAGATAACCGTCGGTGCTGAGGTAACGTCATATTCAAGGAAGGGTTCGCTATCCCAGCCAGCTTTATCAAAAAAATGCCAGCCGTTAAGACCCATCTTGCGTGCTTTTTTCTGAACCTGTTTGGCGTTGTCGGCCAGAGCAAAGCTCACCAGCTCATAGTCGTTTTCCAGGTCGACATTCTTGCAGAGCGATTTCAGGAAATCGTGACAATGGTCGCAGTCGACCGACCAAAAACATACGATGATCCACTCGGCCTGCGATTCATAGAGATGGTACGGCCGTCCATCGACGGTCACCCCTTCGAAGTCATGGGCTTTGTCACCGGGTTTATGGAAAAACTGTGCCTGCGTCGTTGTCGCAGCAAGTAGCAGTAGCAAAACAAATATCCCTTTATATCTCATGGTCATCGAATTGCATAGTTATACAAAGCATTTCCCACACCCTTGATCAAGTTGGTCTCACGATCACCATGTAGGCTTCCCACCGCAAAGGGGCTCTCCCCTACCAATCCCGAATTCACGATCATCTTTCCCTTTCCGTCAAACCTCGGTTTGTCAGTAATCTCCACATCGAAATGGTAACTGAAGATCTCTTTCTTGAAACGGTCGAACACATGCAGTTCCTTTCCGTCAAGATAGATGAAATCAGGATCCTGATCGCCATTGAAATCCTCATAGAGGAAGAAGTGCTTCTCTGAATAAGTGCCGAAGTCGGTGCGGTTCTGCGAGCCGTCGCCAGTGATATAAAGCAGCTTCCCCTCCTTGTCGGAAGTCAGGAAAAGGCCTTTCCTAGTGTTGGTGGCGTTGGTGTAAATGTCGTTTTGCGGCGACTTCTGTATGTCAGCGCTCAGTGGGATGCGGATGCGACCTTGACGATCCAGGATACGCACACCGCCACGTACATCCGACACGATGAGATAGTCTTTGTTGTCGGCTACCAGATGTCTCACCGGAAGCGTCACCTTCTCTTCTGCACGATGTCGGTTCCATCCCTCCGTCTCAGTTCCTTGGAGGGTGTAATTATAGACCAGCCGGTCGGTACCGCAGAGCAGGATTCGATAATCGTGGTTGCCATTGTAGTCAATCACCGAAAGTCCATTGGAGGCCTCGAAAGGCAACGGCATCGGGTAACCCGACATATTGTTGCCACTCAAATCGATAAGATGAAGAGAATGGGCTGTATTGAACAGAAGCTGGACTTGTCCGTTATTTTGGCTATCCACCGTGAAGACCTCGCTCATGGGCGCTTCGTTAAGTTGTTTCTTCCAAACGATGGCACCGTCACTATCAATGAGATATATCCTGTTTTCGCTATCGAAGACCACCACGCTCTTATCAGAGTTGTTTGGATTCTTAACAAGGAAAGGCTTCCCCTTCAATGGTGCGTCGAGGTTGACTTTCCAGCGGACGCTGTTCTCGCTATTCTCACTTTTCCAGTTTTCTGCCTTAATGTCCCAACTGAGGAAAGCATTGGTGTAGACCAAGTCTTTCGACGAAGCCAACTGTAGCACTTCCGTCCTATCGTCCTTGATCTCGAAAAGAGTAACATTCGCCGACTCGGTCATCTTCTGTTGGATGGCACGAAAGCCCTCGTTCATGTCGAGTGTGCGACCTGAACGGTAACCGGCAATCACATCTTTAATAATATTCATATTGGCTGCCATTACCAAATATTGATCCAAAATGGCGTAGCAGCAACGTCTCATCTCATTGAAATCTTCTCCGAAGACATCAGGAATAAAGGTATTCTTGCCTAGGTCATAGATGGCATAGCCTTGGCAGTTCTGCGAGGCGCTAACCCCTGTTTTCGAAGCCAGACGTTCCATGAATTTGATCACTGCCGAAGGATCATTCATCTTCCCCACAAACACTTCTCTTTGATTCCTTCCAAACTTATTGTAGGAGACTTCAGAGAAGAAGGTCAGGAGTTTGCTTTCCACGTCGGTGCCATATTTTTCATTGAAGGTCTTGACCTTCTCCTGATCGCAAAATGACTCCCAATAGGAGGGGTAATCCGACAACCCCAAGTGATGCATGTAACGGGTATCTGACGGCAGGATGTTCACCACCGAATTCTTCACGGGCAGTTGGTATTTCAGCGGTCGCCATATCGAAGTGGAGTCAGCCGCAAGGGCATAGCCGCTCAAGACAATAGTATTGCCTTCTGGCAGAACATCGAGCATCACCCAGCCTTCAGGCTGTTTGGAATACAGATGCGCTTTCACATTCTGCCCGAGCGTCTTCTGCAAACGCTGAAAGCCAGGATCGTCATAAACTTTTCTGTCACGAACATCTTTGGAGGATGGATTCGTCAGAAAAGAACAGCCCTCATATGGGACACTTACAATGGCCATAGGCCGACCATTTTCCACCTTACTCTTGTCGATATGCGTCCCGAATAACGAATCGAACATGATGATCACAGCAGCGTCGGTCGACTCAATGATGAGATCCGCGTCAGCAGGTACAGCATCAAGTAACGGGACTTCATTCCTTGAGCAGGAAAACAAAGCCGTCATAGCTAGAGTCAATATCCAGAGAAGCCTTTTGCGCATAGCGCAAAAATATAACAAAAAAGTGGATTTTTTGGAAGTAATTTATCAACAATTTGGGCTTATCAGAACTCCAGCCGCATCTGGATCGCCATATTGAAGCTTTTACGGTGAAGCTCTGTGATGCCATACTCAGCGATGGCCTGCTTGTGCTCAGGGGTCGGATAGCCCTTGTTTTTCTTCCAGTGATACTGAGGAAAACGAAGGTCATACTCTTCCATCAGAAGGTCACGGGTGGTTTTAGCCAAGATGGAAGCCGCTGCGATGGATTGGTATTTTGCGTCGCCTCCTACCACACAAACATGTTTGATATCATGATATTTCTTAAAGCGGTTGCCGTCGATCAAGAGGAATTCGGGACGCACCTTCAACTGATCGAGAGCGCGGTGCATCGCCAGGAAAGAGGCGTTTAAGATGTTAATCTCATCGATCTCAGCAGCCGTCACAACGCCAATGCCGTAAGCCAAGGCTTCGTTCATGACCAACTCACGCAACATCATGCGTTTCTTCTCCGTCAGCTTCTTCGAATCGTCCAGATCAGGATAGTCCGCACCAGGCTTCAGAATGACCGCACCGGCCACCACAGGGCCTGCCAGACAACCACGACCGGCTTCATCGCAGCCTGCTTCGATCACGTCGGAATAATGCGTCAGGAGATTCATCTCGGAAGGAATAAAGGGACATAATGCGAAGCCAGCACCGCCAGCATCAGGATGAGTAACGTGATGCTCGATGCTTTGACTTGGTCTATATACGCCAGATCATATGAAAACAATATGCTCAGCGCAATAAAGTATACGCCGTGAAGCATCGGATCGCCTTCCAGGAACAGCATGAAGATACCAAAAGCCAGCAGTACGATGGTCATGGTGATTTTGACACGCACCGAGACGGATTTCTCAAACGAATAGTTCCTCGGTGTCAGCCATGCGAGTATTACCGTTAGCAACAAGAAGCCCAGTATTGCGATCTTCATCCAGTTGAAGCCCTCTACCGACAGGCGGAATCCACCAAAGTAGTCCGCATAACCTTGCAAAACCACCAACACGTCACCCATCAGATAATGAGCGGCAAAATAGAAGAAATATGGCAGTAACAGCCCGATAAACGGAATAATATGCAAACGCAGCGAGCCCTTATGGATAATACTCAGCGCCACAACACCCCAAACAGCAAGCAGCAGCGAAGGGAACCAGCACATGGTGGCAAACGAGAGGTAGAAACCCGCGTTGAGCAGATAAAACTCAGGACGGTTCGCCTGGTAGATGGCGAACAGCGTATGGATGAACATCAGCAAGAAAGCCGACGCCAGCAGAAAAGGATAGAAAGTAGTCTGCACCGGCAGCAGGTTCATCAGCAACAGGAAGACGACCGCAGCCAAAGTATGCACCATGCCAGTGATCTGGTTGGCCGACAAAATGGAGTTGAAGAACACTGCCTCAAAGCCCATCAGCAGCATCGCGAAGATCAGCATGGCTGGTGGCCAAAAATCGAGAATGTCAGCCACCAGATTATATAACGGTGTCACATCACTACGCCAAGTCACATCAACATTAGCCGTGATGAACGAAGGAATCCATATCGCAATGACCAATAGGGCGATGGTCACATATTGGATAAGGTAGCTATTTCGAAAGAATTTGACCAAGGAGATGAGAGGTTAGAGGTGAGAAGTTAAAGGCGAGAGGTCAAGGCCGATGTCATGACGGTGATTCTCGCCTTCGAATTTGATTTTAACGACATTTTCATAGGCTTTCTCCCGAGCCTCCATGATGTTGGAGCCCTGGGCGGTGACAGCGATGACACGTCCACCGGCAGTGATCACCCGTCCTTCGGCGTCGAAAGCAGTACCCGCATGGAAGGCGACACAGTCCCTCAATTGGTCGAGGCCCGTCATCACCTTGCCTTTCTGGTAAACTTCGGGATAGCCACCTGAGACCAGCATCACCGTGAGCGCGGTCTTTTCGCTCTTAGCATAATACACTTGATCAAGGCAGCCATCAGCACACGCATAAAGCATATCGGCAAAGTCGCCCTCGATACGAGTCATTACAGCTTCGGTCTCGGGATCGCCCATACGGACATTGTATTCAATCACATAGGGATCGCCGCCACAATTCATCAAGCCGAGGAAGATAAATCCTTTATAATCGATCTTTTCCTGCTTTAAGCCATTCAGCGTAGGTTTCACAATGCGTTCTTCCACCTTTTGAAGGAAGTCGGGGGTGCAAAACGGTACCGGTGAGACGGCACCCATGCCACCAGTATTCAATCCTTTGTCGCCGTCGCCAATGCGTTTGTAGTCCTTGGCCTCGGGCAGCAACACATAATGTTCACCATCGGTGAGCACAAACACCGAGCACTCGATGCCGCTCAGAAATTCCTCGATGACCACAGTAGCCGAGGCATCACCGAACTTGCCGCCGAGCATATTATCTAGTTCACTCATGGCTTCATCCAGCGAGTCAAGGATCAGCACGCCCTTACCTGCTGCCAACCCGTCGGCTTTCAGCACATAAGGGGCTTTCAGTGACTTCAAAAACGCTGCACCATCAGCAGTTTTGTTGACCGTAAGGCAGCGTGCCGTAGGGATGCCATTGCGAGCCATGAACTCCTTGGCATAAGCCTTGCTACCTTCCAATTGGGCGCCGCGTTTATCAGGACCGATAATACGGATCTTCTGAAGCCGAGCATCTTCCTTGAAGAAATCGACAATACCGTCAACGAGGGGTTGCTCGGGGCCGACCACCACCAGACCGATTTCATGATCCAGGCAGAATTTCTTGATACCTTCAAAGTCACTGACCTTGATATTCACATTGGTGCCGACTTCGGCAGTACCCGCGTTACCGGGAGCGATATAGACTTTGTTGCCTTCGCCTTGGGCCAGCTTCCAAGCCAAGGCGTGTTCGCGGCCACCGGAACCCAACACCAAGATGTTGCGCTGAACAGCGGTGATGTGTTGGCCTTGAACGGCTTTCCAGTCGAGCGCCTCCTTCGAGACTTCGCCGGGGTACATAATGATATTTTCCATATTTTATATTGCTTTCATTAAACTATTCCAAATCACTTCGGCTGCCTGATCCCAGGAGAAGTCCTGAGCCCTCACACGACCTTTGGCTATTAATTCTTTTCGGACATCCTCATCCGTCACCTTCTTCATGGCCTCTGCGATAGAATCCTCATCGAAAGGATCCACCAACAGCGCAGCATCCTGAGCCACCTCAGGCATGGAGGTCACGTTGGAGGTGATCACGGGAGTATCACACCGGAAAGCCTCCAGAATGGGAATACCGAAGCCTTCAAAGTAAGATACATACACCGATGCCAGTGCAGCGGCCGTCACACGGTGCAAATCCTCGGCGCTTAGGCGACCGGCAAACACCACATCATCCTTGCAGCTCATGTCATCATAAGCCTTTTGGATAGGCTCCGTCCACCAACGCTTCTCCCCTACAATCACCAGTTTCACATCGTTCGAGTTGCGTTTCTTGAACCGGTCGAACGCCGTAAACAGTCTGGCAAGGTTTTTCCGCGGATGCAGCGAACCTACAAACATGAAATACGGATGGCCAAAGCTATAGTGGGCACGGATGATGGATTGCTCCGCTTCTGTCAGCGGCTTGAAGATCTCATTGACGCCGTTGTATGCCACGTCGATCTTTTCAGGATCAACGCCATAGCAGTCCACGATATCCTGTTTGGAAAACTCCGAAACGGTCACAATCCGCACTGCCTTTCGGGCAAACTTGGGGAAGAATTTCTTGTAGTGCCAGAGATGGATCTTGGGCATATCGCCTGGGAAATGTTCGAAGTTCAAATCGTGAAACTCCACCACCTGCGGCACCTTTGACCTCAAGCTCAGATAACCGTCGGGCGAATAGAACAGGTCGGCCTTGATCTTTCTCAATTTCCGCGGGATCGACAACTCAAAGAACCATATAAACAGGAAAGGATGTCGCGCTTGAGGAAACAAAACCACAGGCTTCACGTTGTCGGCAAAGAGAAACAATGGATCCGGCTGGCGGTCAAAAATGAAGTAGAACTCCACCTCTGGATGAGCCAGTACGATGCGTTTCAAAGTCTCGTAAGCCACCCATCCGATGCCTTCCAGCTTGCCTTTCAGCAGCAACCGTGTGTTTACCGCAATTCTCATGGTTTATCCGAGAGATTTTTTACTGAAACCACCTTCAGCCGGTCGCCCTGCGACTCAATGGCAATGGCATAATTCAAGTAATTGCTGGTCATATACAGCACATTCTCCTCGCCCACTGGGGTTTCAAAAGAAAGATGGATGTAACTGCCCTTGAGATAGTTTTCCACCGGCATCAGCGTCTGGTTCCACGTGAATGTCGGACTTAACAGGATCAACTCGCGAGGTAGCTCAATATCGATATAATATTGATTTTTCTTCAATAAGTTTTTCTTCTCCACATGAGTCACCCGAGAGTGTTTCAAGATGTCGTTTCTAAACATCTCGTCGCTCATCTTGATGGAAGCCAGATAAGCATCGCGTGAGCGGATGGCGCTACTGTCGAGTTTAGCAGAGAGAATCTGGAAATTGACGCTGTGTTCCTCGTTATAGTCTACATTATCGGTGGCATTATACACATTATCGATCCAGCATATCTCAGTATCGGTCATGGCAATGGCCCGCACCTTGGCAATGTCGCCGAAGCTCTTCTCCAGATAATCCAGCTTAATGTCCTCCAACTCAATATTGCTACGGACAGGGATCCTATTAATGGTCGGAAGCTTGATGACATAGTAATCTTCGTCGTACATATCGGTGAAGTGGATGCAGAGGAACACTCGCAGATTAATGATGTCGATATCCGCCTGGTTGTCGACCGTAACGTCGATGGACATGTCGTCGGAACTGAGCCCCAACATCGTGCTATGCTTCTCGAAACTCACATTAATGTAATTTCGTTCGGGCAGCAGTTGGTTGAAACTATTAGTGAGATACTCCTCACAAAAACGCATATCCAGCAGTAGGCAGTCGTAGGTTCCTTGGTTGCTGCGGCGGTAGAAGTGATTGTAGATCTCCTTAGCGCAGTTATCCTTGTCGCCCATCTGGTCGTAGTACATCGCCTTCATGAAGTTGGGGCTGAAGAACCCCGATCCCGACATGGTCGACCTGTAAAGGGTAAGCAGGTAATTTCCCTCAAGACTTTTGTTAAGGTAAGTCCTGATTCGATAGCTGTCGAGCAGATCGGTAAGGCGTTCCGCCTGACGTGGGTATTCCACCGACGACTGGTCGTAGAACGTGAGTGCCGTAGCGTGGTCTCCCTTGGTTTCTTTAATCAGCCCTTCAAGCAACAATGCAGGAGCCGACTGGTCGGGATATAAGTCGATGTAACGGTCGATCACAGCCTGCGCTTCCGCGAGATAGGCATCGCTGGGACTCATCACAACGCTGTCTTTCTCTGGTTCAATCAGGATCATCTCATCGTTCTTGCATCTACGGCTGTATTGGATCAACCCCATGGATTTCAGCAGCATGGTCTCGCGGTTGTCTGGATATTTTTCCAGCACCTTCTCGCAATCCTGCAGCACCAAATCGGGACGGTTGTTATACAGATCGATATACACTTTGTCTCTGTCGATGCAAAGCCTATCCCACTCCGTCATGTATTTGATATAGATGGGCGTGAACGACTCCAAATAACCAAGATACTGGAGGCGCGCCTCGTCGATCTGTTTCTGCAACTCACCTTTTAGCCGCTGTTCATTCTGATACTGTTCAAACACCACACCCGCGACTTTCTTGAAGATCAAGAGGCCGCCTATTCCTTGGTCCATACTCAGCAGGGTTACATCACCAGCATTGATGCGGTCTACCACATCGCCGCCCAGCTTCTGCACCAGCGACGACCAAAGATTCAGCTCCTCGTGCTCCTTTTGAAGCAAGTACAGTTTCTGAAGAACCGGCATCAGTTTTGCTTTCGACTCCAGCACCTCCGCCGGCACACCCGAATAGTCTTGACGCGCCATGCAGGCCAGATAGTCGTCGAAGTTGTCCATCTGGCTCTGAGCGATCTCCAGACTGTTGATCACCCGAATGGTATTCTCAAGGTCATAAGTGGAATTGAGATTATCTTCCTGCGGCTGAATCGCCTTGAAAGCCTCTTCAAACTCCTCGATGGGTTGGTATTCCTCCTCCACCGGCGTTTCGCCACGGCGTCCCAACACCAGCAACAGCACCGCAGCTACTGCAAACAGCAGCAGGCCGAACACCAGTTTCTTTTTCCTTTTCTTTGGGGGTGTTTGGACTTCAGCATCCATGGCTTTGTTTTTTTGAGATTAATAGCGGTAGATATCCGACTTGTAGGGGCCTTCGACCGGAACGCCAATATAATCGGCTTGCTTCTGCGTAAGCTTAGTAAGTTTCACGCCGATCTTCTCAAGATGCAAACGAGCCACCTCCTCATCGAGGTATTTGGGCAGGCAGTACACGCCCACCTTGTACTCGTCGCGCTTTTCCCAGAGGTCCATCTGGGCCAGCGTCTGATTGGTGAATGAGTTACTCATCACAAAGCTGGCGTGACCTGTGGCGCAGCCCAGGTTGACCAGACGTCCCGAGGCCAGCAGGAAGATGCAGTGACCGTCGTCGAACACATATTTGTCGACCTGAGGCTTGATATTGATCTTCTCTTTCAGATGCTCCGTCTTCTCAAGACGATCCACCTGAATCTCATTGTCGAAGTGACCGATGTTGCACACGATGGCTTGGTCTTTCATCTTGAGGATATGCTCGAGGGTGATTACATCACAGTTGCCTGTGGTGGTCACGAAGATGTTACCTTCCTTGACGGCTTCTTCCATCGTAGTGACTTCAAAGCCTTCCATGGCCGCTTGCAGTGCGCAGATGGGATCGATCTCGGTGACGAGCACGCGGGCGCCGTAGCTCTTCATGGAATGTGAGCAGCCCTTGCCCACTTCGCCGTAGCCGCATACCACGACCACCTTACCGGCGATCATCACGTCGGTGGCGCGTTTGATGCCGTCGGCGAGCGACTCACGGCAGCCGTAAAGGTTGTCGAACTTCGATTTGGTCACAGAGTCGTTCACGTTGATGGCAGGGACGAGCAGTTCGCCACGTTCCTGCATCTGGTAGAGACGGTGTACGCCGGTGGTCGTCTCTTCGGAGACGCCTTTCCAACCCTTCACCACAGTATGCCAGAAGGTAGGATTTTCTTTATAAGTAGCCTTGATGACGCTCATCAGGGCCTTCTCTTCTTCACTACCTGTAGGAGCATCGAGCAGCTTGGGATCGTTCTCGCAGGCATAGCCTTTATGGATAAGCAGGGTGGCGTCGCCGCCGTCGTCGTCGATG
>JAFPWT010000009.1 GCA_017394865.1 Bacteroidales bacterium | reverse complement strand
CAGTATAAACACGGATACCGCCGTGAGCCGTTCCAGCTAATTCAACAGAAAAATTACTTGAGTTATCTACAAGGAGCAAAGCGCCTGGGCCCACTGAAATTTGAAGATACGGATTAATCTGATAACCCACATTGGCGAAAAGGCCACCATAGACATCGGGACGGACAAAGAAGCCTTTGCCACGGGTGTAGGTATCCTCTTGGGCCAAAGCGGGAATAGCCATCAAGGCTATTGCCAAAATCAAAAAAAACTTTTTCATTTCTATTATTTTTAAGATTGATTATTTCTTTCCATCAGAGTTGGTGCTTTTAGGGAGTGCTTGTCGGATAGTCCTGCACCAATCGCACTGACAATCCGGTGTGTCTTCCGGAATCCTCAAAATAGATCAGTGCGTCAGATGTCCGAAAATTCCACGCCGCCCAAGGTTCGCTTGAACCGTACTGCGTTATTTTTGAGGAAGTCCAGTATCCACCATAATTATAGCCACCCGAGGCATAGGTTCCCTCCCTGAACCCTGTTGTCGGAAGAAACACCACTCCGTTTTCTTCCAACAATTCCCATGTTTCAAGAGAGATGTTGTTGGTTTCAAGAGGTGTGGCGTTCAGAGGGTAGATAGTATTATCCCAATCGTCGGGTACAATGACGATTCCAAGGATGTCGTTCAAATAAGCAGCCGCATACCTGATGCCAGACAAGGTGTTTCTTTCTTTAAGCAGGTATCTCCATTCTTTTATCGATAATGTACGCCAGAGGTCGGGTTGGTTTCCCCCGTTGATGATGGGATTGATGCCCCAATCGGCCTGTCTTCCCAGGTCGTTGTAATATTGGCCATAAGCATAGTAGTCAGCGTCGTTTGTGCTCGTTGACCAAGGCTGATAGCATATCGCACCATGATCCTGTCCGCTGGTTCCCCATCCGAAAAGGTCAATCCATCCGTCGTAATCAGGAGAGATTAAATGGTTGCTGCTTCCTTCGACCGTGCCGTAGGTAAAACCATATTGGTCAGGTTCCGAATAACCGATATAATCCCACTGGTGTTCAGCAAAGCGCCATGTGTTGGTGGACGCTTGATACTGGAGGTTGCCTTTGGCGATACGAATTTTGTGGTATTCGTCAAACTGCGCTACGGTGAAAAGTCCTTTTGGCAGGGTGGTAAACTCCACGTCTTCGCCATAATAGTATTCTAGTCCGTCAAAGGCGTATGCTCGGACGTGATACACGGTTTCCAACTGGAGTTCGGTGAGTGTATGGCATAAGGTCTCGCCGATATTGGAGGAGGATACGTGGCTGTCGCCGACTTCGGGGTTCGGCGTGGTGTTCCAGCACAGGCCCAGTTCTGTTATTACGGTGTTTTCTGCCGAGGTCAGACATCCGCTGATTTGTGCCGAATTTGTAGTTATTCCAGTGACTCTGTTGGTCGTAACGACAACTGTTGGGATGGGATCTTTACAGCTTTGGAGCACTATTGCCAGTATTAAATAGGTTGCCGAGGTGAGGATAAGGGATGTTTTTTTCATGGTATTATCTGAATGTTTTTCTTTTGTTCGTTTTTGTCGTAAGTGCCGTAAGGCGGCCACATGTGGATGTGCTTCATGTCCACAGTGGGAGGAAAAAACAAAATAGATGAGTGCCTGTTTTTTTCTAACTCCTCCAAATCAGACATACTAATATCATAGCGTTGTAAGATTAGGTTGTATTTTACAACAGTGTCCCATGAATAGTAATTAACCGTGTCGGCATCGTAAACGAAAACGGAAACAGTGTCCAGTAAAACATCGTATGGACGAAAGAAATCAGGAAGTGTTCCAATCGTTTCGTAGATACGTCCCGTATCTTGAGATTCAATTGGAGGTGTATCACAATAATCCAGTATTATTGTATCTGGATAGTATGATGAATAGTAATTTACAACTATTGATTTATTTGAATTATTTGCGAAGTAGATGCTATATATAGGATCACATCCAATAAACATGAATAAAACAGATAGGATAATAATGACTTTCAGATATTTCATGACAATTAAATAATTATTATTTTACAAATACAGCAAATAAGGTAATAAACCCAATAATGGAATATTGATAGGTATATCTGTCCAGTGAAATTTTCCTGTTATAGGATGTGGATTTTGATAAGGAATATCGGTTCGAGGATTGATGTAAGGTGATTTATATTTATAGATAAAACTATTTCTATCAAAAAAATTAGTGCTTTCGGCAACGTACCCTTCCTTTCCACTACCATAATACTTGTCGAAATAATCCGCTCCCTTGTAACTGGCATCAGCTTCAAACCACCTATCTTTATGACGGGGAGAATTAGGATTTTTTGTTTGTAAAATGGCACTTTGTAAACTGGGAACAGCAACCGAAGGAAAGTATAGAGGTCCACATTGTTGGCTTTGAATATAATGTCCGTATTCATGGACAAACAGATGATCACGCCAGTCAGCCTTGTAGCCATCAGGACCACTAGAATAATTCCCAATTGTTACTGCTCCTTTGTCGAGGCCCATATCCACCGCAGTTACGCCGTATCCGTAAGTTACACCGTTTACATGTTCAAAGGCATTGGCAACAGAAACAAAAAGATGTCCCGTCGAAGTCTGAGGCACCTGCCAGGTGAAACGCGACACAACTTCCCAGAATCTACCCCATCCGCTTTTGTTGGGGTCGGTTTCGAGCAGTCCCATGTCTATTTCCCATCCGTGAACCGTTTGTTCCCAATTCGGTCCTTCTCCTTTGAAAGGCTTTATAAAAACGTTGTTAATCAAATCAGAAATAAAGCCCAACACCGTTCCAACAAATTCTCCATCCGGGTCGCTGTACATCACCGGGTTGTTCAGACAGTAGCTGTACCTGTTGTAGCTCTGCGTGAAGTCGGGCGTCTGCACGAAGGGGTCGGGCGAGAAGAAGTGGCCTATCACGGGGTCGTAGATGCGGGCGTTGGAGTTGATGAGGTGCATGAAGTCGTAGTGCTCATGCCCTGTGAAGCCGCGGTCGAAGGTGTGGCTCGCGTTGCCGTAGCCGAAGTTCGTGGTGTTGCGCCGCCGGCCCCAAGGGTCATAACTCAGCCGTTCCACGGCGCTGCCGTGGACGGCGGCCGCAAGGCTGCCCTGGTGGTCCTTCAGCGTGTAGTACATGGTTCCCCCTCCTCCGTTTTGTGTCACAAAGATAGGCTTTTACCTAAGGCAGGGCAACCCCATTACGAATTTTTTTCAGGGTGTTGGCTTATAAAACACTATAAACAAATAAGTTGCAAATTTGTAATTACGAACTTTTTTTGAGTAATTACAAATTTTTTCACGATTTTTCCGCCGATTCCTGTGTTTTCTTTTTTACACTTGTGCGGATTTTATCTATGGTGTGCACACTTGTCTTGAGCATCAACGCTTCATCTTGACGTGACACGCCGAAATAGGATAGGATGATGTCTTTGAATTCCATCTCAGTGAGCTCTGGATATTGTTGACGGATACGCTCCCTCTCGTCGGGATGAAGCGTGTCAAACACCTCCACCAAGGCATCCCACGGATCCTTTTTGTCGAACACGGTCGCCCTCAAGTTGTCCAACAAGGCCTTGTCCTCCCTGTTTTCCATGACGATGGCTAGTTTCTGCATGGTTTTGCCTTGTTTTGCCAAAAGATCGGTATATTGACGGATATAGAATAGCGTGCGTTCCTTGGCTTCTATTTCTTGTTTTTTGATTGTTTCTAAGCTGTTGCGTAACGCTTCGTTACTTTTTCTTAAACAACCCGATAAAGCAACTTGTTTTTTGAACTCCCGCTCCCGCTCCTTTAATTGTCTCTGGCCTCTGAACTTCATCACAACAATAATAACAGTTACCATCAAAAACAAAATAATCCCGATTTTCCCAGTCAACACGATGACGCTATGCCTTTCTTTTGCTATTTTCCTCTCCTGTATCTTGTTTAAATGGTTTTTGTAAATATTGTCAAGCATTGAAACTAACGCTTTCGATTCTCCTTCCGTTTTTTTTGTGACAAGCCAAAAAACGCTCGCATACTCCCAATTCCTCTTTGTTTCCAAGGCTGTCATAAATAACACGTAAATATTCGGTGGCTTGTATTTTTCGGTTTAGGTTTTCTTCATTTGCAAACACGGGCGTTAGATAATAAAGGGCTGAATCAAACATCCCCTCTTCGCTTAAAATTGCACCAATAACAAAGGAACGGGTTAAACGCTCGTCCTCATTCGCTGCTTGCTCGAAAGTCTGTTTTAAAACATTCAACGTCTGTGCTATATCCCCTATGGTTTGATAGTCGCATAAGGCCTTGTATACCAAAATATCCCTATAAAAAGGGGTGTTGTGGCTTGGGGCTTCTTTTATTGCACTCAAATAATATTCCCTCGCCTTATCGGTCTCATTTAGTTTATCGTATTGCTTCCCTATAAGATAAAGAGTTTTCGACACACCCTGTGGTGAAGTGGGTTCAATCGTGCAAAAATGAAGAGATCTTTCAAAGCAATTAATTGACGGTTGCATCATGAACTGCTCTGAAAAAAAGCTCCCAAGACGGTTGTAGGTCAACGCCATAAACTTCGCCTTCTGCCCTACCAGTTCCTTCTCCGTGAAATGTTCCTCCATGATTTCCACAGCCTTCAGGTACTGCTCGCAGGCAGGGACAACGCTGTCACGCTCATAATAGCCCACACCGTTGATATAATGGGCTCGGGCAGCCAGAAATGGATCAGATACCGAATCATAGTATGCCACCGCCGCCAACAGTTCAGTGCGGTTGGTCTGCTCATAGTCGTTCTTGTACAGCAACTCGGCCAACAAAAGATTGGCGTAATGACGGTCGCCAACGGTGTCGTAACAGGCCATTAAACACGTCAGCGCACTGTCAGGTTGTGTCCATAGCAGACTGTCGACAGCCAACAATTCCGACGATTGAATAGACGTATCGCGGCGCGTCTCAGCAGGACGATGGCAGGCCGCCAACACGACGACGGCGACAAACAAAAACCTTGTCAATCTCCATGGTTTCATGGAGCAAAGTTAATAAAACTTTTCACTCTTCACTTTTCACTCTTCACTTTTCACTCTCCACTCTTCACTTTTCATTTTCCCTCGCCCGGCTCTTGTTCACCAAAATCGCCCCGGTGAAAACCAACACCGCCGCCACAACCTTCTGCCAAGTCAAACGGTCCATGCCCAAATAGATGCTGGTGACCATGCCGATCAAAGGCTGAACATAGGTGTAGAGACTCACCACCGTGGGACGCAGCTGCTTTTGTCCGATGGGCAGTAGGAAATAGGCGATGAAGGTGGCGAAGACGATGATATAACCCAACTCGAGCCAATAGCTGGTGCTCATCTTAGAAAAGGGGAGATGGGTCAACTCGTTGAAATTGAGCGGGACGGCCACAATGGTGGAGAAGAGGAAGATCCACTTCATGAAGGTGACCACATGGTATCGTTGGATCAAAGGTCTGAAGATGCCCAGGTAGGAGGCAAAGAAAAGACAATTGCCAATCATCAGCAGGATGCCGATGGGCTTGGACTGTGTGATCCCGTTACCATGAACGCTTATGGTATTCAGGACCAGCAGGATGACACCAACGAAACTTAAGGCAACGCCGCCAGCCTTCTTCAAGGTGATGGGCTCCTTCAAGGCGATGGCAGCCACAAACATGGTGAAGATGGGCGTGGTGGAGGTGATGATAGAGGTGTCCAACGGTGTGGTGAACTTGCTCGATTCCAGATAGGCCAGCTGGGTGAGCAGAAAACCTAGCATCGACGCCACAAAGATGCCACAGAGGTCTTTAAAAGGCACCTTTTCCTTTGGCAGGAACAACGAGATCAACCAAAACAACAGACATGCCCCAACCGACCTGAAGCAGAACAAACCCAAAGAGCTGACCAACCCAGTGTTAGTCAGCTCTTTGCAAATGATGATGTTGAATCCGAAGATTGTATAGGCACCTAATACTGATAAGTGCCCAATAAGCTTAATATTCCCAGAGGCTTTGCTCAAAGTCAAACATCTCGTCTTTGATGCGTTCCGACTCGTAGAGGGCGTCGATGTTCAAAGCGTAGGAACTGATGTAACGGTCGTACATGTTCTCTTCCTTGACGATGTAGCTATCGAACACGCGTTTGGTGAGAATCTCCTCGTAGGTACGGCGTTCGGCGCCGTTTTTGCGGTTGGCTACAAAGGCCTCGGAGAGCACTTTGCGGGTGTTGTCGTCATACGGAATCCAGCAGGCCTGCGACAGTCCGTCCTCGTCGACCATGATGGGGCCGAGGGCGATGATCCTGACCAAGAACTGCGACAAATGCTTGTCAAAGTACCAGTCTTCCTTGATGCGGAGTCGGGTCACGTTGGCCATACGGTCTTTGAAGGACATCTCGTTGGCCACTTCCACGCCGTCGCGCATGATGACCGGCGGGTCGCCGATCTTGGTGTTTTCCTTCTCGAAGTCGTCGCGGGTGAGCGGGGTGACCATGTCGTCGATGTTGTTCTCCACACGATAGGGGGTGATGCGGCCGTCGAGGATGCCGTCATAGAGCACGGTGACCAGGTTGCGCCAGTCCTCGGTGGGGGTGACGGGGAAGTAGAACACCTGATTGATCTTTTGGCGGAAGTCAACCTCGCGGATGATGGTCTTCTTCCACATCACGTATTCCTCTCTGATCTCAGGAAGAGGTGAGAGTTGCTTCTCCACCATGATTTCCTGACGTTCCGAAAGGATGCTGTTCTTGGGAGGCTTCGCTTCCGTGGTCTGGGCGCTGACGCTCAGCACGATGCCGAAGAGCATCACGGCTGTCCATATTGAAACAAGTGTCTTTTTCATCTTCTATGGTTTTAAGTTGTTGTCTTATTTGATTTCCACAGCAATTTGGCTGTCAAGTACCTTGACTTTGTTGTCGTTACCCTTTACCTGGATGCCAGTGAACACGAAGATATCGCCGGTATTGGCTGAGTTGAACACGCCTTTCAGGGTCTCGTTGAACCTGGATCCTGAGATCTTCTCTTCTTTCATGGTGCCAGCCTTGGTTCTGTACTTCACCGTGTAGCCGACCACGTCGTATTTGACGCCGTCGAAGTCGAAGTCCTTCATCTCGGCTCTCACCATGTTGGCGGCGAGCAGGGCGTTCTTGGAGACTTTGCCGTCGATCACGTTGTCGATTTTGGCGGTAGGTTTGGGCAGTTCCTTCACGCGGAACTTCATGCTACCCAGCGAGCTGCCTTGTGAGCTGACGGTTACAACGACATCGCCGGTATGGCCCGGGTTCACCCTCAGGTTATAGGTACCGTTGCCTGTTCTGGACAGGGAGGCGCCGGAGGCCGAGGCAGAGATCTCGCCGCCCACGCCACCACCGATGGCGATGGGGTTATCGATACCGGCATACACGACGTTCATTTTGACGGCCGATACGCTCACCGCAGGAGGTGCCACGGTGAAGGTCTCTTCTTCGAGATCGAATACCGTTACGCTGTCGGTTTTGGGGTCGTGCATCTCAACGGTGCCTCTGATTCTGTGGGTACCTACGCCGGGGCTAAAATCAAGGTCGATAGCGCCTTGGCTGTTGCTGGCGTATTCTTTTTCGGGGCCGCCGTCCAAGCTGATCTTAGCCGTGATGGGGGTGTTCTGCCATGCCGTTACCATGGCTTGGGCGTGGTATTTCTGTCCGGAGAGGATGTATTTGCTGTCGGCGAAGATCTTGGCGCCCACTTTTTCGAAAGTGGCGTCATTGGCATAGACGTCCTGTGCCAGTTTCGTCAAAGCATCCAATTCGGCAGTCTCAATCTCAGAGATGATCTTGTTCAAGAGGGTGATGTCAGCAATCAGCACCGTATGGTGGAAGTTGTGGTATTCCCAGCCTTTCTGGATGCCATCGGCAGCTTCGGGAGCGTAGTCGATGCGTTCGCCGTTGATGCTGTCGGTGATGAGGCCCAGTTCGTTGGCGTGCTGTTCGCCCACAATGTTCACAATCTCCCTGCGGTATTCCCTGATTTTCTCGGAGAGTTCGAAGGCTTTTCCATTGCCTTCAGGGTCGCCCATCATGTAAGCAGTGGGCTTGTTGTAGTTGTCTCTCGACTTGATTTTGGAGGTGTTGATGTTATAGAGCAAACGGTAGTTCTGCTGTCCGTTCGACATGTAGCTGTATTGGATGGTATCGCTGCTCTTCAACAATCCTTGTTCGACAGCTTTGTCAAAGTCTTTCTTTTCGATATTGCTGACCATCTCCCATTTCATCGCTTCGATGTAGTTGATGATCTTGTCGGATTTCTCTCTCAGGTTTTGGGCTTTTTGCCAGTTCTCGCGGAACTCTTTTTTATCTTTGTTTTTGGCCTCGTTGGATTGTTGCTCGAAGTTGGCATAGTTACGCTTGATCTGCTGCATCAACGTGATGTTGGTTTCCTGGACGCCCATGTTGACGGTGTCGAAAGCGTCGAGGATGTCTTTCGAGACATTCATGGCGAGAAGGGCAGTGTACACGAGGTACATCATGCCGATCATTTTCTGTCTCGGGGTTTCTTTTGCGCCTGACATAGTATCGTACTCCTTTCTTTAGTGGTTTGAATTGAGTAGATTATGCCTTGATGTTCATGGCTGACAGCATGCCGCCGTAGACGCCGTTCAGGGCGCTCAAGCGTGATGACAGTTGGTTCAGCTGTTTGTTGAGCTCGTTGGTGTTGTTGGCCGAGTTGTTGAGGTTGTCCATGTAGCTGGACATCGTAGCGGCGAGCTTGCTGGAGGCGCTAGAGGTCTGTTCCATGCTCTGGAGCTGGAGTTCGTAGATGGAGTTGAGCGACTGCATGCTGTTGGCCACCTTCTTGAGGGTGTTGGTGTCAAGGGCGCTGAAGTCGAGTTTGCCCAGTGAGGTGCTCAGTTGCTCGGAGGCCTGGACGTAGTTGCTGGCGAAGCTGTTGATATTACGGGTGGCCTGCTCCATGGCGTTGGTATAGTCGTAGGTGGCGGCCATGGCGTGTGACATTGCCTCGTTCATTTCAGGGGTGTTGAGGTTGTAGCCGCCGGCAGCAGCGTTGTTCGAGGTGCCGAATACGGTACGGGTCTCACCGTCCCAGTCTTCTTCAAGTTCTACAAAGACATTGTCCCACTGATACTCCAGATGTTGCGGTTCGAAAGCCGAAAGGAAGAAAATCAAAGCCTCAACGCCCAAGCCGAGACCCAGCATGAAGTCAGCGCCGGGGATGTGGGTCAACTTGAAATAGGCGCCCACCATCACGATGGAGGCACCGAAGCCGTAAACGTAACCCATGAAGGTCTTGTAACCCTTGGTCTGTGTGAGTGCTTGGAATTTTTTAAATCCTGTTAGCTTTTCCTGTTTTTTTGCCATGACAAATTAAATTCTAAAAAAAAATTGTTTTTATAATCGATTATAGTTAACTTTCTATTTATCTATATACATTCGACAGTCTCGAGTTGTCGCCCTTGTTGCGTCCCATGTAAGGTTGGATGGTGCGGAAGCCGATATAGCTGCGGGCGGTATCTTGATACTCGTAGTCGCGGGTGGTCACCTGGATATAATAGGAGATGTCCTTCCATGAGCCGCCGCGCACCACCTTACGTTTCATGACCGGCGGGTCGTCGTCCTTGGCGTTGTAGGTGTAGTCGGGGTTCATGTCCCAAGTGAAGTTATAAGAGGTGGGGTCGAAGGCGCTGTTGGTCCACTCGGCCACGTTGCCTGACATGTCGTACAAGCCATAGTGGTTGGGGGGATAGCATCCCACGATGAGAGTTCTTAGGCCGCCGTCGGCGAGGTAGTTGCCGCGGAGGGGCTTGAAGTTGGCCAGGAAGCAACCCTGCACGTTACGGGTGCCGGGACCGCCCCACGGGTAAGGATTCAAACGGTCGCCGCCACGAGCAGCCCATTCCCATTCGGTCTCGGTAGGCAGACGGAACTCTGACACCAAGGCGTCGTGCTTCTTCGACAGGAAGGCGTTCTTCAGTTGGGTTCTCCAGGTGCAGAAGGCACGGGCCTGTTGCCATGTCACACCCACCACCGGGTAGTTGTCGTAGGCTTCATGCCAGAAGTACTTCTCGGTCATGGGGTCGTTGAACGAATAGGCGTAGTCGTGAATCCAGCACAAGGTGTCAGGATAGACGTTGACCGCCTCCTGACGCACGTACACCGAACGGTCGGTGTAACCTTGCTTACGGTTCGACCAAGCGCCTTTTCTGTTGGCGGAGATCCCGTTGTCGGCGTCACCTAAAGAATAATCATTGGGGGAGAGTTTCTCGCCCTCAAACTCCTTGGTAGCAGCGGCACGGAGGTCGATCCAATAATATGAATAATAAAGTTTTCTGGTGTCGATTTCCTTGGAGCGGAAATAACGCTCATGTTCCGGAAGATACATGGGCTCCAGCGCTTCGCGGATGTCCTGGTCCTTGCTGTTCCAGTCGATCTTCTCTTTCCAGTTCAGCATCGGAGGATCCAGAGGCTCACCGTTTTTGGTCTCGGTGATGGCATAGGTCTCAGGGTTGACTTCGGCCAGCATCCTTCTTGCGATGGAGTCTCTCACCCAATAAACAAATTGACGATACTCGTTGTTGGTGATCTCCGTCTCGTCCATGAAAAATGCCGAAACAGAAACGGTCTTCGGCTCGTAAAGCATGGAGCTGTTGATGTCTTCGCCGCCCACGCCCATGGTGAAGCTACCCATCGGGATGAACACCATGCCGTAAGGATCGGGTTGACTGAACGTACCACTTGACCTGCGGACACCGACCAACTCACCTTGGGTGCGCGGGTTGCCACACGAAGCCAGTAGGATAACTACGGAAAAAACAAACAGTAATTTTTTCATCTTCTTGAGATTCATATGTTTATCTATCTTCTAAATGTTCAAGGTCTAAAGCAAATAACCGACAAATCGAAATTTTATTGTATGACGCTGTGTTTTTTTTATCCAATCTTATAAGTATCGCACGCTGCGGTAGTCCCTTGGCGTACGGTCCATCTCTAATTTAAAGCAGTAACTGAGGGCGATTTCATGCGATCCGGGGATGTTGTGTCCCATCGTGTTGATGTCGTAAGCATAGCCAAGCACAAAGTCCTTAATGGTCAAGCCGACGGTCAGGCCGATGGACTCTTGGGGTCTGTAGTTCACGCCCAGCGAGAAGAGGTCGTTGTAGACTACTTTGGCGCCGGCGTTGAGTTGGGCGGAGGAGAGATTGGTCATCACGTTGATCGAGGGGATGAACTTGAAAGAGGGCAGCGACTCGATCATGAAAGGATATCCGGCCACGAGATATAAGGTGCGGTCGGTGGTGAAGCTGGCCGCGGTCTGGTCGTCGCCTAAGGCTTTTCCCGTGGTGTTCAGTAGGTTGATAGCTGAGACGCCAATGTAGAATGATTCAGGAATCTGCCAGAAAGCACCTGCGCTGATATCGAATAGCATGCCGCTCTCTTCGCCAAGCTGGCTGAGCAACGGGTCGCCGCTCTGACCCGGGACCAAATGGCTGAAGTTAACCGAACGGTTCAACAGCGATAAAGAGACACCCAATCCCAAGGTGGAGCCACCCAAGTCGAAATGGTAGGAATAGCCCAACCCTACATTAGTGTTCTTTTCAAAACCCAGTTGGTCGTTCAAAACCGTGAGGCTGATGCCACCTTTCAAAGCCTTGATGGGCATGTCGGCCGTGATCAACAGCGTGGTAGGGGCGATGTCGTTGCCATCGTTGTCGGTGAACCCTGCCCATTGCTGACGGTACAACCCCAACACGTTCACGCCTTCGCTCAACCCGGCAAAACCGGGGTTGATATAGGTGTAGGAATTGTTGTAGTTGGTGAAGATGGGGGCCTGCTGCGCATGTACGCTCCCCGCGATCAGCAGGAAGGCAACAGCAAGCAGGAAGGCTTTCATTTTCGACATGTTCACACGGTCTTTGAAACGAGCGGCTAAATTATAAAAAATCTCTTTTCGTTACACAGAAATCATCTGAAAAGTTTAATAATATCGTTGCCATTGGCGAAAAGCACCAGGGCCAACACGATCGCCAACCCGATATATTCGGCGATTTCCATGAATTTTTCGCTGGGTTTTCTCCTCGTGATGATCTCGTAAAGAAGGAATAGGATATGTCCGCCGTCGAGAGCGGGGATGGGCAGGATGTTCATCACCGCCAGGGCGATGGACAGGAAAGCGGTCATGATCCAGAACCGGCTCCAATCCCAAGTGTCGGGGAAGATCTTTCCGATGGAGATGAAGCCGCCTACGCTTTCGTAGGCTTTGGTGCTCGGGTTGAAGATCAGTTTGAGTTGTCTCCAATAGTCGGCGATACCAGAGAAGGTCTTCACGAAGCCGGCGGGGATGGCCTGCCAGAAAGTGTACTCTTTCTTGGCGGTGATCGATTTCACCGTCGCGCCGATCAAGGGCTCTTCGCCGATTTGAATGGGCATTGACAGTGTGTCGCCGTTGCGGATCACACACAGCTCCACCTCTTGGTTCTTATAGTTTACGATGTTTTCCTTGAAGTTGTGGAAGAACGGCGTTTCAACCTCATCGATGCCGATGATCTGGTCGCCAGCCGCCAGTCCAGCCACCTTTGCCGGGCTGAGGCGCATGACGCCGTTATAGTCCAAACTATCACTGATGCCATCAACCACAAAAGGTATCCTGACAAAAATAAAGCTTATATCTTGGGAGCTGAGCAACTTCGAAGTGGCGTCGTCGGGCATTTCAACGACCAGGGTGTTTCCTTCTCGCTCCACTTCCACTGTCTTGGCGTCACCCATGATGATGTCCATTTGAACATCTTGGAAATTTTCAACGGGCTTGCCATTGATATTCATGATCTTGTCGCCTTCGCGGAAGCCCAGCTCATAGCCGAGGCTGTCGACGCTGATGCCGTATTTGTTGACTTCCGAGGTGGGGAGATACTCTTCGCCGTTCTTGGCCAGCAGGCCGATGTAGATGAAGATGGCCAGCACCACGTTCATGAGCACGCCGGCCACCATGATGATGAAGCGCTGCCAGGCGGGCTTGGAGCGGAACTCCCACTCCTTGGCGGGTTGTTTCATCTGCTCTTTGTCCATCGACTCGTCAATCATGCCGGCGATTTTGTTGTAGCCGCCCAGTGGGAACCAGCCGATGCCATATTCGGTGCTGTCGCTCGTGCGCCAGTCGTCTGGATCGAGCGTGCTAATGTCAATGGGTTCGTATTTCTTCTGTTTCTTTCCGGCGGCGTCCGTATATTCGATGGTCTTGTATCTGTCGGGGACGTTTTTGGAGAAGAATTTCCAACGGAGCTTGCCGTTCACACGTTTCACGCGCAGCAACGAGAAACCCCAGTCGAAGAACAAATAGAATTTGTCGACCCTCACCTTGAAGGCTTTGGCTGCCATGAAATGACCCAATTCGTGCACAAACACCAGAATTGAAAGTGCTAAAAAGAACTGTATGACTTTAATTGCTATTACCATATATTTTAATAGATTCTAATTTCTTAATTATCGCTTCCTTTCTCAAAATTGATATAATCGCTTGGGTTTTGGGGAAGGCCGTTGTGCCAGAGTTCGAAGTGGAGCATGGGGCCTTCGGAGAGTTCGCCGGAGGCACCCAGGATGGCGATGGCTTCGCCGGCTTTGACGAAGTCGCCTTCTTTCTTCAACAGAGTGGCGTTGTGTTTATAGCAAGAGAAATAGTTGCCTTCGTGTTGTATGCCGAGGGTGTAGCCAAAGTCGAGGGTCCATGAGGCAAACACCACGGTGCCGTCGAGGGTGGCTTTGATCACTTGGTTTTCGGTGGATACGATGTCGATTCCGAAGTGTCCTTCGGAGGGGTCGTAGGCTTTGGCGATGCTGCCGGTGATGGGCGCGAAGAAGTTGGCAGCGCCGTTGTATTGCGGGACTCTGACCACAGGGGAGAGGTTGTTCAGGTTGTAGAGGTTCTCTTCTTCAAACTCAGCCCTGAAAGCGGAGTCAATTTGTGAAGGGCCAAGGTCAACGGTGTCGAGGCTGAAGCCCAGTAGCGGCGCATAGATGTCGCGTTGTTCGAGGCTGTCGTTTTCAAAGGGATAGCCTTCGATGATCATCTTCAAGTTGTTGAAATAAATGTCTTTTCGTTCCATCTCCCGTTCGATGGAATCGGCGCGGCGGTTCAGGGCATAGACTTCGCGTTCCATGGAGGTCTGGTCGGCGTAACCTGGGATGTATTCGCGCAGAGGGGTATAAGCGATGACAACGGCGGTAAGGACCATCAGGACGAGGATCACGCTGAGCGTGATGATGCTGAGCTTCATGAGGTTGACCTTGAAGTTAATGATCGGCTCCATGGTCTCGTCGTGCGACATCATGAAGACGTACTTCTTGTTCAGCTTCAGTTTCTTTTTCTCGTTTTTTTCTTCTTGCTCGGCCATCGTTTTGGTTTTAGCCTGCAAAGATACAAAAAAGTCGGCCATATGACCGACTTTTTTGCTTTCAATTCTTACGAAGGCCAGATTACATCATTCCGTCCATTCCGCCGCCCATGGGCATGGGTGGGGTGGGAGGAGTGGGCTCCTTGTGGTTGCTGATGACGCACTCGGTGGTCAGCAGCATGCCAGCGATGGAGGCAGCGTTCTCGAGGGCGACTCTCGACACCTTGACGGGGTCGATAACACCGGTGGTGAGCAGGTTCTCGTACACCTCGGTGCGGGCGTTAAAGCCGAAGTCGTTCTTGCCTTCCTTCACCTTGTTGACGACGACGGAACCTTCGAGGCCGGCGTTCTCAACGATTTGGCGCAGCGGCTCTTCCAGAGCGCGCTTGATGATGGCGATACCCGTGGTCTCGTCTTCGTTGTCGCCTTTCATCTTCTCGATGGCCTTGATGGCACGGATGAAGCCGACACCGCCGCCAGGGATGATACCCTCTTCGATGGCAGCGCGGGTGGCGTTCAGAGCGTCTTCCACACGGTCTTTCTTTTCTTTCATCTCGACCTCAGAGGCGGCACCCACGTAGATGACTGCCACGCCGCCTGCCAATTTGGCTAGACGCTCTTGCAGTTTCTCGCGATCGTAGTCGCTCGTGGTGGTCTTGATCTGAGCCTTGATTTGGGCGGTGCGGGCCTCGATGTCCTTCTTGGCACCGTGACCGTTCACGATGGTGGTGTTGTCCTTGTTGATGCTGACCTTGTCGGCCTGACCGAGCATCTGCAGGTTGGCATCCTCGAGCTTGTAGCCCTTCTCTTCGCTGATGACGGTGCCACCAGTCAGGATGGCGATGTCTTCCAGCATTTCTTTTCTACGGTCACCGAAGCCAGGAGCCTTGACGGCAGCGACTTTCAGCGAGCCACGCAGACGGTTAACGACCAAGGTAGCCAAGGCTTCACCGTCGATGTCCTCGGCGATGATGATCAGCGGACGGCCGGTCTGCAGGGTCTTCTCAAGCACAGGCAGCAAATCCTTCATCACGGAGATCTTCTTGTCGTAGATCAGGATGAAAGGATTCTCGTAGACGGCTTCCATCTTCTCGGTGTTGGTGACGAAGTAAGGCGAGATGTAGCCACGGTCGAACTGCATGCCTTCGACGACGTCGACATAGGTGTTGATGCCTTTGGCGTCCTCAACGGTGATGACGCCTTCTTGTTTCACCTTGCCCATAGCCTCGGCGATGAGACCGCCGATTTCGCTGTCGTTGTTGGCAGAAATGGTAGCCACTTGTTTGATTTTCTCGTTGTCGCCATCGACCTTCACCGACATCTTCTTCAGTGAGGCCACCACAGCGGCAACAGCCTTGTCGATACCGCGTTTCAGGTCCAAAGGATTGGCACCGGCGGTGACGTTTTTCAGGCCTGTGGCCACGATGCTTTGAGCCAACACGGTGGCGGTGGTGGTACCATCACCGGCGAGGTCATTGGTCTTGGAAGCGACTTCCTTCACCAATTGGGCACCCATGTTTTCGACGGGGTCGATGAGTTCGATCTCTTTGGCAACCGTCACACCGTCCTTGGTGATCTGGGGAGCACCATACGATTTTTCGATGACCACGTTACGGCCTTTGGGGCCGAGGGTCACCTTCACTGCGTTTGACAATGCGTCGACGCCTTTCTTCAGGCCGTCGCGACTTTCAATATTGAAAAGAATGTCTTTTGCCATGATATTGTGTTTTTATTTATTCATTTAGATAATTGCGATCACGTCAGACTCTCTCATGATCATATAATCTTTGTCGTCGAGGTGGAACTCGGTGCCGGCGTATTTGCCGTAGATCACTTTGTCACCCACTTTCAGCGTCATCTTGTTGTCCTTAGTGCCAGGACCGACAGCGACGACGGTGCCTTGTTGGGGTTTTTCTTTGGCGGTGTCGGGGATGATGATACCGCTAGCGGTTTTCTGTTCGGCGGCGGCGGGCTCGATGACCACACGGTCGGCCAGGGGTTTGATAGATAATTTTGCCATTGTTTTTATTATTAATTGTTGTTGTTTATCTGTTGACGGCCCTTCCTTGGTCAGATTTCATGCCAAAATGAAAAAACAAAAAAAATGTCAGAATGTATGACATTCTGACATTTTTACAGTTGTTTTGCTGATTCAAACCAAGTGCTTTATTCGGTTGCGTCGGTTGCATCGCTGTTGGCTGCATCAGTTCCAGTGGACATGTCGGCGCCGGATACTGGAGCAACAGCTGCATTGTTCTCAAAGTACGTGTCACGCACTTCAGAGTTCACGCCAGATGCTGTTGTTGAGTCTCCCGTCTGAATGAGCAAGCTTGATGCCAGGCACAAGACCACCAAGATGATAGCCATCGTCCAAGTGGCTTTTTCCAAGAAATCGGTGGTCTGGCGAACACCCATCATTTGGTTGGCGCTGCCGAAGTTAGAGATCAAACCGCCGCCTTTGGAATTCTGGACCAAGACAACCAATCCAAGCAAAACACTGACAACCAGAATTAAGATAATGATTACTGTGTTCATGTCGATTATTTGTTATTTGTTTGACTTTCTTTGATGATTTCAATTTGGGCTGCAAAATAAATACTTTTTTCTGGAATAAGCAAACTTAATTTTTCATAGATTTCAATTGCCTTGTCAAAATAGCCCTGTTTGAAGTATATTTTCGCTAGAGTTTCGCTCACGATATCGCCTTTGTCGATGATGCTGTTCTGTGCCATCGAAATGGGATTGTAGAACTCGGCTTTCGGGCGTGAGATGCTCGGGTTTTCGGCGATGAACTTGTCGATAAGCTCCTTGCGGCTCATTTTTTTCTTCGGGAGTTCTTCCGCTTTGTTCTCTTCCTGTTTCTTTTCAACCTCCATCTGTTCAAGGCGTGCCGCGATGAGGGCTTTCAGTTCGTCAAGCGACTTGCGTTTTTCGTCGAGCAAGGCCATTTCGGCGGTCAGTTCTTCATGGGTGCCGCTCAAGTCGATCTCAGGGATGATGAAGGTCTTTTCAGGAATGACGTTGTGTTCGTTTTCGTCGACTTCCGTCACGTCAACCACTCTGAAGTAAGATTCTTCTGTCGATGCAGCCTGTTTTGGAGCGGGGACGAAGAGCAGGCGGAGCTTGTTGCGGTCGGGGACGGCAGCGGCAGCTTTCTTCAGCTGTCGGTCAAACTGTTCGTTATTGGCATGATGGTACGCCAAGGCAAGCAGGCTCTGGCCGATGCCGAAATAGGGATAGCGGTTCACCATCGACTCGAGGTCGGTGGCGGCTTCACCCGTCAAAGTCTCAGGCTTTCCAAGATATGCTATGAGTTGTCCTGCCTCCATTACCAATTTACCAATGCTTTGTTGAAAATGTCTTCCACGAGTGCCTCGATGATCGTTCCCGTCAGCGCCTCCTGCACCGAATTCAGTTCCTGGTCGCTGGGATAGTCTTCGTAATGGGTGAACTTCGTCTCGAAATTCTTCGTCTCGTCGAACAGGTTCACGAATCTGACGTTGACGGTGATGGTGAGCCTGTTCAAGGCTGCCGTCTGTTCTGAGGTGATGGCCACGGGCGTCGTCCGGTAGTCGGTGATCTCGCCCTCGAAGGCCAGGTCACCACTCGACTCCACCATGTCGAGCGAAGTTTGGTTCATCATGGCATCGCGTAACGCCGTGGTGAAGTCGTTGCTCAACGCTGGGTTGATCAGCTGGGCCTGGTTTGGAAAATACTGCACCGATACCGTCTTGGCCTCTGCGGGGATGGAAGCACCCGTAAAGGAATAAAAGCCACAGCCCTGACAAACCAAGGCTAGCAATAGGACGATATACAGGCTATGTTTCTTCATTATTTGATATCGAACTCGTTAATTTTTCGATATAAGGTGCGTTCGCTGATGCCCAACTCCTTGGCGGCGTCTTTGCGCTTGCCGTTGTGCTTCTCCAACGCCTTCTTGATCATCTCAATCTCGTTTTGCTCCAGCGAGAGTGTCTCCGGGATGTGACTGTCGTGAGTATGGGTCTCGTGGACGATCTCTTCGCTGGGGATGATCTCCATGAAGTCAGGTTCGATGGTGTCAGGCTT
This sequence comes from Bacteroidales bacterium, assembly GCA_017394865.1. Classification (GTDB taxonomy): domain Bacteria; phylum Bacteroidota; class Bacteroidia; order Bacteroidales; family F082; genus Limimorpha. The sequence continues at coordinate 247,567 of JAFPWT010000009.1, read as the reverse complement.
AATGCTGACAGGGTTGATGCTGATGGGGTTGGCTTCGATATAGTTGGGTCCAAGACTGCCTTGACGGTTTGTCAACTCGTTGACAGTGTTTCGCAGTTCGGTGATGTCGCGTTTCATCTCGAACAATACCTTATATAATAAGTCGCGTTCCGAAACGCCTTCGTTGCTGTCTTCCCTTTGGAACAAAACGGGAAGCGAGGTGGTAATCTTATTAGGGAGGTAGCGCTCCAGCACGGTGTCGGTGATGATGCGCTGCTGTTCGATGATGGAGATCTGCTCGGCTACGTTTTTCAGTTGTCGCACGTTGCCGTCCCAACGGTAGTTTTCGAGCATCTTGACGGCTTCGGGGGTTAGTGTGATGACGGGCATGTGGCTTCGCTCGGCGAAGTCGGAGGCAAACTTCCGGAACAAAAGATGGATGTCGTCTTTTCGCTCTCTTAATGCCGGAATATGGATCGGGATGGTGTTCAGACGGTAATAGAGATCCTCGCGGAACTTGCCTTTCTGGATGGCCATGGGGAGATCCACATTGGTGGCTGCGACCACACGAACGTTGGTCTTCATCACCTTCGAGCCACCCACGCGGATGTATTCACCGTTTTCTAGCACACGCAGCAAACGGGCTTGTGTCGACAGAGGTAGTTCGCCCACTTCATCGAGGAACAACGTGCCTTCGTTGGCGATCTCGAAATAGCCCTTGCGCTCAGCAATGGCACCGGTGAACGAGCCTTTCTCGTGACCGAACAGTTCCGAGTCGATGGTGCCTTCAGGGATGGCGCCACAGTTCACGGCGAAATACTGCCCGTGCTTGCGGGCGCTGTTTTGGTGTATGATCTTCGGAAACACATCCTTGCCAGTGCCGCTCTCGCCCGTGATGAGCACGGTGAGGTCGGTGTTGGCCACCTGCGCTGCAATCTCAATGGCATGAAGCAGCTGAGGGTCGTTGCCGATGATGCCGAAGGTCCGTTTGATACTTTGTACGTCCATTTTCTGTGTTTCGTTATCTCAAGACGCCTCCCAGTTCTTTCTCAATTGCTCCTTGGATTCGTGCCATTGCTTTCTCAATAGCCTTGTCGGTCAAGGTGGCGGTGGTCGACATCAGGATGAAGCTCATGGCGTACTGCTTCTTGCCCTCCGGGATTTTATCGCCTTCATAGACGTCGAAGAGGCTCATCTCTTGCAGGATCTTGTTCTCAGCAGCCATGGCGACTTTTTTCACCTGTTCGAAGGTGACGTTCTTGTCGAAGATCATGGCCAAGTCGCGGCGGACCGACGGGAATTTCGAAAGGGGTTCAAAGTGGACCTCGGGGGCCTTGCCGTAGTGGCTCATCAGGGTGTTCCAGCATAAAGTGGCGTGGAAGACGTCTTTCTTAATGTCGAACAGTTTTAGGGTCTTCTTGTCGAGCTTGCCGAAAGTGGCCATGCGCTTGCCGTCGAGATAGAGCTCGAGGGAGTATTCATAGTGCTTTAGCGTGCCTTCTTTCACTTCCAGTTGGTTCTGATCCACACGCAGTAGGCGCAAGATACCCATCACATATTGTTTCAGATCGAAGAAGTCGACGGGTTTGGGCTGTTGGTTCCAAAGTTCCTCTTGGCGGTTGCCGGTGAGGAAGAGGTCGAGATGGGTGTATTCTGAATAAGGTGCAAGAGGGTTCTGGCTGTTGTCAGCCTTTCCGTTGTAGAAATACACGTTGCCGAATTCGAAGAATTTCATATCGGCGACCTTGCGGTTTTGATTGAAGGCGATGCTCTCGAGTCCGCCCCAGAGCAGGGTCTGGCGCATCACATTGAGGTCGCTGCTGAGCGGGTTCATGATCTTCACGTTACGCTTGGGGTCGAAGTCGGCGAAAGCCTCGCTGTAAGCGGCTTTGGTGAGCGAGTTGTTCATGATCTCGTAGAAGCCGTTGGCCACCAGCATGTCGCTGATCTTTTGTTGTAATTTATCGGAGTCGGGTTTCACGGCGCGGCTGATGGAGGCATGGATACGGCTCGGGATAGCGATGTTGTCATATCCATAGATTCGGAGAATCTCTTCTACCACATCTGCTGGACGTGTTACATCAACTTTGCAAGTGGGGATGTCGACCACCACGTGGCTGTCATTTTGTTCCACCACCTGGCATTCGAGGCTCTTCAGGATGTTGACGGCTTGGGTCTTGTCTATCTCTTGGCCGGCCACCTTGTTGAGGTAGTCGAATTTGAGGTCCACGCGGGCGGGGGTGAAGTCGCCGTTCTTCACGTCCTTGATTTCCGAAGAGATAGTGCCGCCGGCCAGTTCTTTCACCAGCATAGCGGCGCGTTTCAAGGCGTAGAGGGTGATGTTCGGGTCGGCGCCGCGCTCATAGCGGAACGAGGCATCGGTCTGTAGGCCATGGTACTTGGCGGTCTTGCGGATGCTGGTGGGGTTGAAGTAGGCGCTCTCAAGGAAGATGTTGGTGGTCTCTTCAGTGACGCCCGACTTGAGGCCTCCGAACACGCCGGCGATGCACATGGGCTCTTCGGCGTTGCAGATCATCAGATTACGGCCGTTGAGCTTGCGTTCCACGCCGTCCAGGGTGATGAAGGGCGTACCTTCGGGGAGGCATTTCACGATGACCTTTTTGCCCGTGATTTTATCGGCGTCGAAGATATGCATGGGTTGACCGACTTCCATCAGCACGTAGTTGGAGATATCCACGATGTTGTTGATGCTGCGGAGACCGACGGCGGCGAGGCGGTTCTTAAGCCATTCCGGCGAGGGGCCCACTTTCACGCCGCTGATGCTCAGTCCCGAGTAACGGGGGCAGGCAACGGAGTCTTCTACAATCACTTCGATGTCGTTGTCATGGCTTTCCACCTTGAAGTCGTCCACCGAAGGTTTGATGAGGTGGTATTTTGTGGTGGCTTCTCGCTGGTTGAGGGCGGCCACTAGGTCGCGGGCTGAGCCGATATGCGAAGTGGCGTCGCTGCGGTTGGCAGTGAGGCCGATCTCGATAGTATAGTCCTCCTCCACGGGGAAGTAGAACGAGGCGGGTTTGCCCACTTCGTAGTCGTCGGGCAGCACCATAATGCCGTCGTGCGACTCGCCCAGCTGGAGCTCGTCCTCGGCGCAGATCATGCCTTCTGACACCTCGCCGCGGATTTTGCCTTTCTTGATAACGAAGCTCTCGTCGCCTTTCCACAACTCGGTGCCGATGGTGGCTACCAGCACCTTTTGCCCGGCGGCCACGTTGGGCGCGCCGCACACGATGTGTAGAGGTTCTTCGCCGCCACAGTCGACGGTGGTGATATGGAGATGGTCGGAGTTGGGATGATCGACACAGGTGAGCACCTTGCCGACGACCACGCCTTTCAAGGCGCCTTTCACCGACTCAAACGGGGTGAGGTCTTCCACTTCGAGGCCTGTTGAGGTCAGCACCTCGCTTACTTTCTCAGCCGAGTAGTCGCAGTTGACATACTGTTTCAACCAGTTATATGAGATTTTCATTCTTATTTGTTTTTAATTCGGGCGGCAAATATACGAAAATCTGACAAAATGTCATCTTTTTAGGAATAAATCTTCTTTCTGAAATCTTCCTCTTTAATTCTGACTCCTTATTTAAAAAAAAGTTGTACCTTTGCCCCCAAATACCATTTTGAAAATGTCAGAAAACAACTTTTCGAACATCAAGCCTTTTTATGCTTCGCCTTATGGCCACAGCAGGCTGTTCACCGCAACATGCAACGGCAAGAAAGTGATCTTGAAGACTTTAAAGGAAGCTTATGCTGCCGACAGTCAGTGCCGTGAGACTTTGAAGAAAGAATACGAGACTACAAGTCAACTTGATTATAGATTCATTCGTAAAGCCTTGGGCTACGAACAATTGCCCGATTTGGGTGAATGTATCGTTTTTGAATATATCGACGGCAAGTCGCTGGCCGAACATGTGCGCGTGGGTACACTGAACGAAAAACAAATCAAAAGCGTTCTTATAGACCTTTGCGATGCATTGAACTACATGCATCAGCGTGGTATTTGCCATTGCGACCTCAAGCCGGAAAACATCATGGTTACCGCGAACGAATGTCGGGTCAAAATCATCGATATCGGACTGCCGGAGACGGATTATAAGACCGACCATGAGCTGCTGATCAAAGAAAATGAGTTCATCGCACCTGAGCTGTTCAAAGGCGAAGAAGCCGACCCGCGCTCCGACATCTATTCGGTGGGTAAGATCATAGAGTTCATCATCGAGCGCAACATGCTTGACCAATATTCGAGCGTGGCCACGCACTGCACCCAGTTTTCGCGTGAGCAGCGGTTCGACAGCATTCAGGAGGTGAAATCACTCATCACCAAAAGGACCTCTACTGTGAAGATCATCGTGGTGGCGGCGGTCGTGGCTCTCATTGCCGCATTGGCTCTTATCTATGTTCCGAAAATCATCCAGAAGTCAAAATCCGAAAAACAAGACCGCCTCAAGGTGGAGTTCAAGCACGAAATAGACAAGATTGAAGCCGAGAAAGATACACTTTGCAAGAAATATAAGCTCGTCTCACTCGACGAACCCGTGACACCCCCTGTAGCTTGGAAAGAGGATAGCATCAGGTATCGTCAACAGTTGGATCGCTTCATGGGCATAGACAGCCTTCGCCTAGTGGCCGACCAGACCCTCGCAAAACAACGGCAAGCTATCATCCAAAGCCGTCAGGACGAGTTCAATGCCCTTCAAAAACTTGCAAACGACACTACCAAAACAGTGACAACAACCACTTTAAACTGACCCTATCGTGCAAAAAAACAAATATAGCCTTACCCTTTGGGTTATCGTGACGCTTTTGCTGCTGAATGGCTGTTCCACAAAAAAGAACACCTTCACCCGCCGCGCCTTCCATAACCTCACCAGTCACTACAACGTCTACTGGAATGGAGAGTATAGCCTCAACGAGGGTGAGGATCAACTGAGAAACGATGCCAAGGATGACTATACCAAAATTTTGAGAGTGTATAACTATGGCACCAAAAACGACGCCATGACGTTGAATCCAAAGATGGACAGAGCCCTCCAGAAGACCTCTGTCTGTGTCCAGAAACACTCGATGAAATTCAACGGCAGGGAACGTGTGAGATGGATCGACGATGCTTATCTCGTCATGGGTAAGGCGCATTTCTATAAGCAAGATTACATCTCTGCCAAACGTACCTTCGAGTTCGTCGCCAGCGAATTCAGTTACAACGATATCGCACTGGTTGCCAACATGTGGCTCGTCAAGACTTATATCCAGACCCAACAGTATTCGAAGGCCATCGCAACGATCGAACTGCTTCAGACCAAAACCGCCAACTTGAGCAAACTGCCTAAGGAACTGTACCGCAACTTCGACCTTGTCGTCGCCGACTACTATATCGCCACCAAGGATTACCGCAAAGCCATCGATTACCTGAAGTCGGGAATCAACGAGACCAACGACCGTGATCTTCGACTGAGGTGCATGTTCATCCTCGGACAGATCTATATGGAACTTGATGACGCCGACCATGCCATCGAATGGTTTAGGAAGGTGGCCAGGAGAAATCCTAAATACGAAATGCTCTTCGAAGCCAAGATGAATATGGCCCGCATGGGATCGGCAGGCAATGCCAAAGAGATGTACCGGATGCTTAACCGGATGCTCAACGAGACCAAAAATGAAGAATACATCGACCGTATCTATTTCGCTATGGCAGAGTTGGCCATGAGAGAGGGTGACGCCGAAAAGGCCATAGGCTTTTATAGGGAGTCGGTGGCCAACGCCCGCACCAACCAGAACCAGCGTGCCGCATCGTCGCTGAAAGTGGCCACCTTGCTCTTCGACCGTAATAACTACGAGCTTTCTCAAGCGTATTACGACACCGCCGTCAGGGCCATGAACAAGGAAACCTATCCCGAATACGATAGCATCGCCAACATCTCCCAAACGCTCAATGTATTGGTGACCAACCTTACCGTCATTCGTGACAGGGATAGCCTTTTGAGAGTGGCCGACATGGATTCGGTAAGCCGTAACAAGTTGATCGATAATATCATAGCTGATGTTATTGAGCAGGAGAAAATTGAAAAGGAGAGAGCAGAGTACGAAGAACAGCTTGCCTTGATGGGCGGCGGTGTCGGGAAGTCAAACGTGCAACCTGACGAGACGAAAGGTGCCGCTGCATGGTACTTCTATAACCCGACCACCCTCCAGAATGGATACTCGGAGTTCTCCAGAAAATGGGGTCTGCGAAAACTAGAGGACAACTGGCGTCTTTCCGACAAACGCAACATCGGTAGCGGCATTGCCGATGGTGGCTTTGGAGGAGGAGGGGAAGAGGGATCCGAAAACGACAGCGTCTCTTCAGTCATCACCAATCACGATCGTGCCTATTATCTGCAGGAATTGCCCTTTACCGATGAGCAAAAAGAGGTAGCCCACCAGCAAATTGCCGATGCACTCTATAACGTCGGTTTCATTTACCTCGATCGCTTGTCGGATTATCCTCGTTCCATCGAGGCCTACGAACGCCTTGACACGCGTTATCCCGGCAACGAACATGAACTTCCTGCATGGTACGCCCTCTACAAGATGTATAACGATGAGAAGAACACGTCGAAGGCGGAGATTTACAAGAGCAGGATCTTGAGCAAATATCCGGAGTCGAGCTATGCCAACTTTATCCTTGATCCAGATTATTACAAAAAGTTGAAAGAAGAATCGCAACAGGCTTCGGAACTTTATACCAAGACCTATGAAGCTTATCAACAGGGACAGTATTACCGTGTCAGGATGAATGCTGAGCGTGCCCTCGAACTTTATGTGAACGATACAGCACTGGCACCTCGTTTCGCATTGCTCGACGCTTTGTCACGCGGCCGTCTTGAGACCGTCGATAGCATGGCATATGCTCTGGTGAAAGTGGTACGAGACTACCCCACCAGCAGTATTCATGGCTATGCGTTGGAGCTCCTACAGGAGGTCAACCGAGAGTATAACCTCGGTATAAAGTTGGATGAATTTGTCACCGAAGGGGAAAAGGAGGGCGAGAAGAAAGTGGAATCACCGTACAACTACGACCCGCAGTCCAAACATTTCGTCATGGTGGTGTTCAACCCGAAGACAATCAAGACCGAGCCGCTGAAGGTGCGTATTACCGACTTCAACAAGAAACAATACCGGTTCAACGAATACGAAATGAAGAACCTGTTGTTTGACGACACCCACGCGGTGCTCTATCTTGCATCCTTTAATAACGAGCAGGAAGCCAAAGACTATATCACCTCCATGTATCTTACCGACTACATTTTCGGCGGCATAGACAAAAACACCTACTGGGTGCTGCCTGTTTCGGTGAGCAACTTTGGCATCTTCTGCAGAGAAAAGAAAATCGAAGACTACAAAACATTCTTTGAAGAGAATTCAAAATAACATATGCTATGGAATCACCTTTAAGAAACTTAATCGGAAAAGACACTGTCATCAAAGGGGATATCGAGTCCAGCGGTGACATCAGAGTTGATGGGAAACTGATCGGATCTCTGAAATCGAATGGAAAAATTGTTGTCGGCCAGACAGGTACCATCGAAGGCGACATCACATGTAAACAGGCTGACATCTCCGGCTACGTCAAGGGAGTCCTCAACTGTGAGGAGCTCACCACCCTGAAGGCCACTTCAAATGTCGAAATCGACATGAACACCAAGCAACTTTGTATCGAAGTGGGTGCGATCTTCACTGGAAAATGCCAGATGTCGCAACCTGCTTTACAGCCCAAGTCAGTAAAATTATAAAAATATCTCAATGATAAAAGCTTTTGTTTTTCCTGGGCAGGGAGCCCAGTTCGTGGGAATGGGGAAAGATCTCTATGATCATTCGTCGAAAGCGAAAGACCTGTTTCACAAAGCTAATAGAATTTTAGGTTTTAAGATCACGGACTTGATGTTCGAGGGCACTGACGAGGATCTTCGCCAGACCAAGGTGACACAGCCGGCCATCTTTCTGCATTCGGTTATCTTGGCTTCGGTGTTGGAGGACTTCCAACCCAACATGGTCGCTGGACATTCGCTGGGTGAGTTCTCGGCTTTGGTGGCCAACAAGGTGCTGACTTTTGAGGACGGACTCCGCTTAGTGGCCAAGCGTGCCAATGCCATGCAGAAGGCTTGTGAGATGCAGCCTGGCACCATGGCCGCCGTCATCGGTGCAGAGGACAGCCTCGTTGAAAGCATCTGTGCTTCGATTCATGATACCGTGGTTGTTCCAGCCAACTATAACTCCCCGGGGCAAATCGTCATCTCCGGCACCGTTGAAGGTGTGGCCCAAGCTACCACAAAACTTCAGGAAGCCGGTGTCAAGAGGGTGCTCCCACTGAAAGTGGGTGGCGCTTTCCACAGCCCGCTGATGGAACCGGCCCGCGTAGAACTGGCAGAGGCCATCAACGCCACCAAGTTTAATCTCGGTATCTGCCCGATCTACCAAAACGTCACTGGTCAATCGGTCACCGACCCTGAGATCATCAAGAAAAACCTGGTGGCACAGCTGACTTCTCCCGTGTGTTGGACGCAGACCATGCAGAACATGATCGCCAACGGCCTCAACAGCGTCACCGAAGTGGGTCCTGGCACCGTGCTTCAAGGCCTCTTCAAAAAGGTGGATCGCAACCTTGAGATGTCAAGCGCTTCCATCGAAACACCTGCTGAATAAAAACACCGAAGACAATGGATCATAACAGGAAAACTGGTTCCGCCCTGTTGATGATATTCCTTGGCGTGCTCGTTGGCTACTTTGTGGTCTACGCTGGCGAGAAGTTCTTCTCAAGACTCAATCCAAAGGTGATCGCCCCAAGCAAGTACGATGAAGTGTTGTACTATATTAATAATATGTATGTCGACACATTCAATGTTTCGAGACTTGAGGAGGAAGCCATCACTGCTTTGATGGATGAGTTGGATCCGCATAGCCAGTATATCTCTGTGGAAGAGTTCAATGCCGTTAATGACCCTTTGTTGGGCAGCTTCGAAGGTATCGGCGTGCAGTTCCGTATTGTCGATGATACGGTGATGATTGTCAATACCGTCAAAGGCGGCCCCTCTGAAAAGGTTGGTATCATGGCGGGCGACAGAATCGTCTTTGTGAACGACTCACTTGTTGCAGGAACCAAGCTTAAGAACGATGATGTGATGCGCCTCTTGAAAGGACCGAAAGGTACCAAAGTCAAGGTGCAAAACTACCGTCGCGGTGTCAAGGGGCTGACGGAGTTCACCATTACTCGCGACGTGATTCCGACCTATAGCGTTGATGTCGCCTATATGCTCGACGACGTGACGGGCTACATCAAGTTGAGTCGTTTTTCGGCGACCACCCATAGCGAGTTCGTCAAGGCGGCAAAACAACTGAGGTCAGAGGGTATGCTGCAATTGGTGTTCGACCTTAGGGGCAATGGTGGAGGTTATCTCACTGAAGCCGTCGATATCGCTGATGAGTTCCTGCCTAAAGGCAGTCTGGTTGTGTTCACCGAGGGTCGGTACAGGGATAAAACCCGGTTCTATGCCCGTAAGAAAGGCATGTTAGAGGATGTGCCAGTGGTGGTGCTCATCGACGGTGAGTCAGCTAGTGCCGCTGAGATTGTAGCAGGCGCTCTTCAGGACAACGACCGTGGTACCATTGTAGGCCGTCGCTCCTTCGGCAAGGGATTGGTGCAAGAGCAGGTGATGCTCAGTGACAAATCCGCCATCCGTGTCACTGTGTCGCGTTACTACACCCCGACGGGGAGATGCATCCAAAAGCCTTTTACCGGCAACAAGGAGGCGTACTTGCTTGAGTCGCTCGACCGTTACGAGAACGGCGAATTGTTCTCTGCTGACAGCATTCACTTTAACGACTCGTTGAAGTTCGTTACCCCAAAGGGCAAGGTGGTGTATGGTGGCGGTGGCATCATGCCCGATGTGTACGTGCCGCTCGTCAACGATAGTACAGAGTATTACTTCAACAAAATCACTAATCTGGGCATCCTTTACCAGTATGCCTTCGATTATTGCGACAAGCATCGTCAGGAGCTGAAACGTTACAAGACTGTGGCAGACTTCAACAAGTCGTTCCGTGTCACAGATGCCATATTCAACGAGTTGGTAGCGGAAGCCGAGAAGAAAGACATCAAAGGCAACGAGGCTGAGAAACAGGTGGCACGCCGCAAGGCCGACATCCTGTTGAAAGCCTACATCGCCCGCGATCTCTTCGACGACGAGGGCTTCTATCCTGTCTACCGTGACATGGATGATATGTTGAAAAAAGCTTTGGAGGTTCTTGCTTCGGAAAAAAATCAATAAAAAAATTCGTATTCAAAAAAAATATTGTATTTTTGCAGCCCGATTTTAAGGCAAAATGGAAAAGGAAAACGAATTCTTGATCCCCGTCAGCGGCCTCGCCCTTGGTGTCCACAGCTTTAAATTCGACATCAAGGATGATTTCTTTGCCGATATGGATTATTCCGAGGTGAAGCATGCGGCGGTGACGGTGGATCTGGAAGTGCTGAGGGAAGAGTTGATGATGACTTTGAATTTCCATGTGGAAGGCAAGGTCCTCGTTCCCTGCGACCGATGCGCCGACGAGTTCTTCATCCCGATCCAGAGCGAGCAGGTGTTTTACATCAAGTTCGGTGCCGAAGGAGTCGAGGAGTCAGACGACGTGGTCGTAGTGCCTGCTGAGGAGCACGCCTACGATATACGTTCTTTGATTTATGAATACATCATCCTCTCGATACCGATCTACCGGGTCCATCCTGAAGGTGAGTGCAACCCAGAGGTTCTGGCGATGCTTTCACACGACGAGGAACCCTCGGATGAGGAAACCACGACGGATCCCCGGTGGGCGGCATTGAAGGACGTGAAGCTTGAAGATAATTAAACAAACGGTTTAACATTTTAAAATAAAAGTAAAATGGCACATCCTAAACGTAGACAGTCTCACACCAGAGGCGCAAAGAGAAGAACACATTACAAGGCTGAAACTCCGAACGTGACCGTCGATCCCGTCACCGGCACCATGCACGTCAGACACAGAGCTTACTATGTGGACGGCGACCTTTATTACAAAGGCAAGCAGCTTATGGCCGCTAAGCAATAACGGATTTTTTTCATAATCTTTATATTGTTTTTCCCCACCGGGCATGTACCGGTGGGGTTTTTTGTTGGCTTATCGAGCTCGATAAGCTAGGCCAGCTCAGTGCACTGAGCAAGAGTTCTTTCTGCGGATTCGAATTCCAGCGAAAGCTCACTGTAATGATGTGCGTCGCTTGAAATAATCACTGGAATGCCCATTTTATGTGCTTCGACCATCAACCAAGGGGAAGGGTAGAAGCCGTTGTAGCGTTTCTTGTAGATGCCACGGGTGTTGATCTCCATGGTCAAACCCTTCTGATGAATCAGGTCAAGCGTCTCCAAAGCCAGTTTGCGATACCAGGGCTCGTCCTCGTGGAAATATCGCTCGCGGTTATGCATCTTGATTTTATCGAAATGCGCAATGATATCGAATTCTTCATGCTCGATCATCTCGTTGGTCTGCTCAAAGAAACAACGCACCGCTCGACGGATGTCACCATTGAAAAACTTCTGCAACCCCTCATCGTAAATTTCCCACTTGGGGCCGTCGATAAACCATAACTCCTCGGGATTGGCTGAATGCCCTACCAGATGGACCCCGCCAATCAGATAATCCAAATTGTACTTCTCCTTGGTCACGGCAAACGTCTCCGAAACCCCAGGAATATAATCCACCTCTAGTCCCTCTAGTATATCTAGTTTATCTTTAAACTCCTCTTTCAACCGCCCAATCTCTGCCAAGTATTCAGGCATCCGCTCCGCCTTCACGGAGAAATTATTGTCAAAGGGTAGGGGACCATGCTCCGAAAACCCCAGTTTTACCAATCCCTGACGGATAGCCTCTTCCACATGTTCACGCGGTGTGGACTTTCCATCAGAATAAATGCTGTGTGTATGAAGGTTGTAGTTTTGCATAACTTTACACTCTCCACTTTTAACTTTCCACTATCTTATAAACCTTATCACCTCTCCGGACCACCTCCTTCACCGGGATGGAACACAAATCTCCCTTGACCGCCCTCGGCACGGGACCGTCATCCAAACGGATCTCACGGATGCTGTCTTCGTAGACACCCGTGGTGGGTCCGATGATCATAATGGGGTCGTCGATGTTGAGGTCATGGGTCTCCACCCGAATCTCTGCAACGCCAATCTTACTGAAGTAGTTGGTCACTTGGCCGATGAAGAGCTTGGTTTGGGTAGCCTGTGAGCCGTATTGCTTGGACCATTCGAAGGTGCGGCGACCTAGGTAATAGCCATCCCAGAAGCCTCGGTTATAGACGCTCTTCAGCCGTTCCATCCAGGCATCGATCTTCTCTTGGGTGAAACTCCCTTCCTGAATGGCTTTCACCGCTTCGTGATAGACTTCCACGGTCATCTTGGTGTATTCCGGTGAGCGGCCCCGGCCTTCGATCTTCAACACTTCGACGCCGGCGTCCAAAACTCTATCCAAAAAAGGTAAAGTACATAGATCCTTGGGCGACATGATGTATTCGTTGTCCAAAGTCAACTCATAGCCCTCCTCTCGCTCCTTGACGTCGTAGCCGCGACGACAGAGTTGCATGCATGCCCCTCGGTTGGAGGAGGAATTATAGATATCCTGGCTGAGGTTGCATTTTCCCGAGATGGCCATGCACAAGGCGCCGTGGCAAAACACCTCGATGCGCACCAGGTTTCCATGTGGCCCGCGGATTTGTTGACGCTCGATTTCCTCAGTGATATGCTTCACTTGGTCGATGTTCAGCTCACGGGCAGTCACCATCACATCGGCGAACTGCGAATAGTACTTTACGGCTTCCAGGTTGGTGATGTTGCATTGGGTGGACATGTGCACCTCTATGTCGTTCTGTCGGGCATATTGGATGACACTCTGGTCGGAGGCGATGATGGCGGAGATGCCGTTGGCCTTAATGGCATCCAACAGTTGGTGCATCTCGTCCATCTCTTCGTCGTAAATCACAGTATTTACGGTGACGTAGCTCTTCACGCCGTGTTCATTACAGGTCTCGGCGAGTTGCCTTAGGTCGTCCAAAGTGAAGTTTTTTGCCGACCGTGAACGCATATTTAGTTTGCCGATGCCGAAGTACACGCTTCCGGCACCGGCTTGGATAGCGGCAGATAGGGCTTCGTAAGACCCTACCGGCGCCATGATTTCGATTTTTTTCTTCATTCTGAAATCCCCAGGTGGTGCTCTGGGTTAGGATAGGTTGCCCTTCGGGGCATATTATAAACCAAGTCTCTTATTTAACATTTCGGTTTTCTCTTCAAAACCTTTCTTGCCGAGCAGGGCGAACATGTTCTTCTTATAAGCTTCCACGCCGGGTTGGTCGAAGGGGTTCACTTCCAACATGTAGCCGCTCAGGGCGCAGGCCATCTCGAAGAAATAAATGAGTTGTCCCAGGACATAAGCTGACACTTCGGGGATGACGATGCGGATCACCGGCACGCCGCCGTCAACGTGGGCCAGCATGGTGCCAAGTTCAGCTTTGTGGTTTACCTCCGAGATGCGTTTGCCAGCAATGTAGTTGAGCTGGTCGAGATCCTCTTTTTCCATCGGGATGCGCAATTCGTGGTTGGCGTTTTCCACGGAGATGACGGTCTCAAACAGGTTGCGCAAGCCGTCTTGGATGTACTGTCCCATGGAGTGCAAGTCGGTGCTGAAGGTGACCGAAGCTGGGAAGATGCCCTTGTGGTCCTTGCCGTGGCTTTCGCCGTACAGTTGCTTCCACCATTCACTGAAATACACCAGCCGTGGCTCGTAGTTGACCATGATCTCGTTGGTCTTGCCAAGGCCGTACATCATATGGCGCACCACAGCGTATTCCGACACGATGTTGCCATTTAGTGTGGGGTTGCTCTTGCACATTTTCTCCATCTCGACGGCGCCTTTCACCAAGGCACGGATATCGATACCAGCCATGGCGATAGGTAGCAGTCCCACAGGGGTGAGTACTGAAAAACGGCCGCCCACATCATCAGGGACGATATAGGTTTTGTAGCCTTTTACGTTGGCCAATTGTTTTAAGGCGCCTTTGGCCTTGTCGGTGATTGCCACGATGCGTGAAGCAGCCTCCTCTTCGCCATATTTATTAATGATATGCTGTTTCAGAATTCGGAAGGCAATGGCGGGTTCGGTGGTGGTGCCTGATTTGGAGATGACCGCCATCGAATAGTCTTTCTTGTCCAATATCGCCATCAATTCCTGAAGGTAGTCTTCGCTCATGTTGTGCCCAGCATACAGAATCAACGGCTTCTCGCCCGACAATGGTGCAAAATGGTTCTGTAAGGCTTCAATCACGGCGCGGGCGCCTAGGTATGAGCCACCAATGCCAATGACGACAAAGAGTTCCGTCTTCTTGCGCAGTTCGAAGGCGGTCTTCTCGATGTCAGCAAGCAGGCTCTCGTCGATCTCCGAAGGCAGGTTGACCCAGCCAAGGAAATCGTTGCCAGCACCAGTGCGGTTGTAAATAGTGTTGTAAGTCGATGCGACGGTGGATTCAAAAGATTGGATGGCTTCCTTGCTGATGAAGGAATGGGTGTGTGTGAGTTCTAGTTTCATAACGTAGGAATTTGTTGCAAAAATAGTCAAAAACAAGAAAATCCCCACAAAAGCGGGGATTTTCTAGAACCAAAAACCAAAATTTATGAAACCATTAAAACCAACCATCAGTTCAACCATCAGGTTGGACGGTTATTATGATAAGAACCGATGCAAAAGTACAAAAAAAATATATGCTACAACTTTTTTATAAAAAAAATTCAAAAAACTGTTTTTTCCAAAATCATGTTTCTGTTCGGACATGCGCTAGGTAGCTGCACCGTGGTGTCGTTGATGAAATCCCATAGTAAATCACCAAGCGCACTGCTGTTGGTGTTGGTGAGTACGATGAGCACCCTTCCTTTCTCTATGTCTCTGATGAAATATGATTTGTACCCCTTCCACCATCCGAAATGATAAAGCACTCCGGGATGATCCTCGCTCATGCGCCATCCGAAACCATAGTTTTCACCTTTTTTCCATTGCGGTGATCCAGGCTTGAAGGCTTCCTGTTGGATGCTATCAGGCAGAAACAGCAGGCAGTCGATGGCCAAGCTGAAACGATACAGGTCGTCGACGGTGGAGTACATCACCTTGTCGCCGACCACGCCGTTCAGATAGTCTTCCTGCGCTCGCCGAGCCCCCTTACGTAAAAGGTCGTGTCCTTGTACTTCGGTATCGACATAGGTGTTTAACCTTGTGGTGCCTCTCAACGAATAGATGTAGGAGCGTTCCATGCCCAGCGGAGTGAAGATTTGTTCTTTCATGAAGTCCTCGAAATGCTGTCCGCTGACACGCTCCACGATGCTGGCCAGCAGTGCGTAGTTGACGTTGGTGTAATGGAAGGTGACATCAGGCTGGTTGTAGGGGTCGGGCTGGTACTCAGCGAAGAGCTTGATGATATCGTCGTTGAAGGCGGGCACTCCACGGTCGGGCCAGTGCTCGTCGGCCAAGGTCTCATATCGCGACAAGCCGGAGCGGTGGTTCAATAGATTGCGTATGGTGATTCCTTGGTATGGAAATTCGGGGATGTACTTTGTGATGTCGTCATCATAACTCAGTTTGCCCTGTGAATAAAGCAACATGATCGCCTCTGCGGTGAACATCTTCGACACCGATGCCAGTTGGAATTGGTCGTCGACATGTATGGAGTCCTTCTGCCGGACTAAGTTGCGCCATCCAAAAGCCTCGCGGTATAAAACCTGTCCCCCCTCGGCATACAATACTACGCCGTTCAGTCCTTGCTCCTTGTGCATGTTCCTGAAGGTCTTCTCGGCCATGGCGGTACGCTTGACAACATCGGCTTTGCCTATGTCGACAAATAAACTGTCGATGTTCAGTTCGGGTATGGGTCCATGCTGTTTCTCTTTACAAAGGGTTAACATCAAGCTGATGAGACCCACCAACACCAGTCCGACTAATATGTAGCGTACTCGTTTCTTCATTTAAAAAAGCAAAGATAGAGAAATTTTTTGTATTTTTGCCGCACTTTTCAAACATCAACATTTTTTCATGTTACAATTTACAGATTTTGGATTGGACTCTGCTCTGTTGAAGGCGATTGGGGAGCTGGGGTTCGAGAATCCTATGCCAATACAGGAACAAACGATTCCTGTGTTGCTGGCGCAAGATGTCGACTTCGTCGGCCTTGCCCAGACGGGTACAGGCAAGACAGCCGCTTTCGGACTGCCCCTGCTTCAGAAGATTGACTCCTCACAGCGCTGTGTGCAAGCGCTGATCCTCTGTCCTACACGTGAGCTCTGCATGCAGATCACCAAGGACCTCCGCAACTATGCGAAGTACATTCCCGAAATCCTCGTCGTTCCGGTTTACGGTGGCGCTAGTATTGAACTGCAGTTCAAGGACCTCGCCAAGAAACCTCAGATCATCGTGGCCACACCAGGCCGTTTGCGCGACATGATCCGACGTAACAAAGTCGACTTCAGCAATGTCCGCACCATGATCCTCGACGAAGCCGACGAGATGCTCAACATGGGCTTTCAGGAAGAAGTTGACGATATCCTCGAGTACATGCCAAAGGAACGCAACACCATGCTCTTCTCGGCTACCATGCCGAAAGAAGTGGAAGCCATCCTTAACAAGTATATGACCGATCCCGTGAAGGTGGCCGTGGGCGAACGTAACTCAGGCACAGCCAACGTCGACCACCGTTATTACATGATGGCCGCCAAGGATCGCTACTCGGTGCTGAAACGCATCATCGACTACACGCCATCCATCTATGGCATCATCTTCTGTCGTACCAAGCTGGAAACCCAGGAGATTGCCGACAGCCTCATACAAGACGGCTATAATGCTGCCGCCCTTCATGGCGACCTCTCGCAGGCCATGCGCGACAACGTGATGGACCACTTCCGCAAACGCTCGCTGCAACTGCTTGTTGCCACCGACGTGGCTGCCCGTGGTATCGACGTCAAAGAACTGACGCACATCATCAACTACAATTTGCCCGATGACATCGAGACCTATGTGCACCGCAGCGGCCGTACGGGTCGTGCCGACAAACGGGGTATCTGCATCAGTTTGGTGCATCTTCGTGAGAAACATAAGATCAAACAAATTGAAAAGATTGTAGGCCGTCCCATTGAAAAAGCGATGATCCCTACAGGAAAGGAGGTCTGCGAGAAGCAACTGTTCAACCATATCGACCGCATTGAGCATGTAGATATCAACCGCGAGGACATCGACGATTACCTGCCGGTCATTTTCAAGAAGCTGGAATGGATGAGCCGCGAAGAACTGATTACCCGTATGGTGGCCCTGAATTTCAACCGTTTCCTCGATTATTACAAGGATGCCGTCGATCTTAATGTCGATGAGAACGCTGAAAAGAAAGACAAAAAAGAGCGTAAGAAAGAACGTGACCGCATGGATGCAACCATGAAACGCCTGTACTATGGCATGGGTAAGAACGATCATATCCTGCCGCAGAAGATCATCGGCAAAATCAATGATGTCACGCACACCAAGAACATTCCCATCGGAAGGATCGACCTCTTCCCCGATTACTCCTATGTGGATGTGGAGGAGAGCTTCGTTCCCATGATCCTCGAATGCTTCTCCGATCCTCGGAAGAACCCTCAGGGTATCCATGTTGAGGTGGCCAAGGAGCAGCCGAAACGCGAGAAGAAGGTTCCAGCTCCGGAAGGAGAGAGAAAGGAAAAGCGCGAGAAGAAGGAACATCGTGATGAAGAGAAGCCTAAATACAAAGTGGAGCGCTCCCGCGATGGCCATGAGTGGCTCGACCCTGACTGGCGTGAACATCTCGATGACATAGAAGTGTTCCTCGATGATGACGATGTCCGTCCTTCGCGCAAGAAACGCAATGAAGAAAGAGGCTTCGGCGCCAAGAAGGAAAAGGATTCCAAGAAGGCGAAGAGCGCTAGTTCTAAGAAAGAGACTCGTTCTTCGGGCTCTAAGAAAGAATCCCGTTCTAGCGGTTTTCGCTCCAGCGATTATGACATCGATGGCCCCCGTTCTTCTAGGACTTCACGTTCGTCCAGAACTTCTCGTGAATCGAACCGTGGTCGTCGTGGCGCTGCCCGTAACGAGGAGCCGAGTTATTATTCCCCGAAACATCGTGGCGGACGCCGTAAGTGATTATGGCGACGTTGAAGACATGGTGGAGAGCAGCCCGTCCTCGGACGGTGCTGCTCTCTTTTTCAGGTGTTCTGATGGGTGGTCTGTTGGCAGCCTCTGCTGACTTTTTCTATCCTTTTCCTTTTGCCTTTGCTGCCCTTACGGCGGTATTACTCCAAATCCTCTCCAACCTTGCCAACGATTACGGTGACTTCAAGAAAGGTGTCGACAACGTCCATCGTTCAGGTCCTAAGCGAACTCTTCAAAGTGGTGCACTGACCGAGCGGCAGATGTGCATCGGCATCGCTGTGGTTGTCATCATGTGTCTTGTCTCTGGCGGTATGCTACTGCTTTCGAGTTTGCTTGCCCACAGCACTCTAAAAGAGATGATGGTCTTTGCTGCCATTGGCCTTGGAGCGATATTGGCCGCTTTGTTTTATACCCTAGGCAAACGCCCTTATGGCTATCGTGGTCTGGGCGATCTGTTCTGTTTTCTCTTTTTCGGCTGGGTGGCCGTAGCGGGAACATATTATTTGGCAACACCTTGTTTTGATTTCAGTGTTTTTTTGCCGGCCACTGCTATGGGCTGCTGCTCCAATGCTGTGCTGAACATCAACAACATGCGTGATTATGAGAACGACAAGGCATCAGGAAAAAACAGCCTTGTGGTGAAGATAGGCTTGAAAGCAGCTTTTGTCTATCATTTGATGCTAACCGTCTTGCCGTTTCTATGCTTGACGGCTTTCTTAATTCTCAAACAAGCACCTTACTATTGCTATGTGTTTTGGTTGCTTTTTCCCTTGTTTTTCATGGATTTGTTAACCATCCGTAAGACGTTTGAGACAGGTGTTCCCGACCCCCTGCTCCCAAAGCAGGTGCGTAACACCTTCCTGTTGACGGTGATTTTCGGAGTTTTTTTGTTGTTATAAAAAAAGCCACAGAACCTTTGTTGGCTCTGCGGCTTTACAATGAAAAAACAATTCCTTATGTTTTACTTTTTCACAAAACGTTTGGTTTGAACCATACCGTCGGAAGAAAGCTTCAGGAGATAAGTTCCGGCGGGGAGGTTACGCACGTCGACGTTGAAGTCTTTCCCGTCAACAGTCTTGTTCATAACCATTGCACCAGTCACGGTGTAAAGTTCATAACTATTAACATCGACATCGCTCTTTACCGTCAGCATGTCAGCGGTAGGATTCGGGTAGATGCTGCAAGTAACAGCGGTACCTTCGCTAACACCCCATGAAGGATTGAATTGTCTGTAGAGGATAATGTCGTCGATGTTCACCATGAACTGATTTGTGCAGTTGGTGTGAACGATGGCCACATAGATGTCCTGGCCTTGGTATTCTCTCAGGTCAACACTGAAATCGTACCAGTAGCCTACTTGTTTGGCGGTCATAGTGGTTTCCCAAACGATTTCAAATGCATCGGGATCAGTGCCACTGGTGGTCGACACGGCTACGGCAAGATGCTCTTCGGGATGGGTGATGTCCTGAACGTTGGCGCTGAACACAATCTGTTCGCAATCCAATTTATAGGGGGTCACCAGGTAGTTGTCGGGGAACAAAGGAGTCTCTGAGATGTCAACCGAAGCTGAGGTGAGGCTGTAGGGATTCTGGGTGTTTCCCCAGTTTTGGCGAATCTCCCAGTTGTAGCCATCGCCGTCGGCATCGATGAGGTTCCAGTGGATGATGCCGTCGTTGAAGTTTTCGTAGATGTCACCTTCGGGAGCTACAGGGACGGGTGGGGTGTATTCGCCCAGGGCATAGATGCCGATGAGGTTGGGGCTCTTGTCGACATCGCCGAAGAAACACTGCACATTGTCGATGGTGCCGACGTAGGCACCGCCTGCGCTGCAGGCTGCTCCCCAACCGGGAACCACGCTGAAGTCGAAGATGTAGTTCGAAGACATGACATCGGCCTCGATTTCATAGTCGAACACATGGGCGGTGAAGCCTTCCACAGCAAACAGATAAAGGTGGGCTAGACCAGTTTCATCGGTGAAGTAGCCGGTACCATGCACGGTGTGTCCGCCAAGATTGTGTGCAGTGGCGGTCTTCAGCACTTGACCATTGCGGCTGACAAGCTTGAGGTCGAGATGGAGGTTAGGGCTGCTGCCAGTGCCGCGTTCGCCAACCCAGAAAGCGTCGTAGATGGGGTCGTAAGTGCAGGTGCCCAGATCGTCGAAACTGGTGTTGATCGCATTGGCGTTGACCAAGGTCTTGTTATGAAGGTCGTAGCACCAGATTTTGCCGGAATGGGCGTCACAGCCATAGAAATACTGTCCGTCATAAGTCATGTCGCGCATGAAATCGTCAGAATTGGTGACTCCGGGAACATCAAATTGATCGAGGAGGTTGCCGTCGAGGTCGTACTTATAGAACATGTAAAGCACTGTTGACGATTTGCCCCATGCGGCGGTGTAGATGTTTTCGCCGTCGTAGACCACAGCATGTTGGCGGCCAGTGGAGCAGGCGAAGGAATTCACAAAGTCCCACATGCCAGTGGTGCCTTTGTCTTGTGCCATTGTTGCCATCGGCGCGAACACCGCCATAAGTAACATGTAGAGTAAAGTTTTTTTCATGATGGTTAGTTGTTTTTGTGTTTTTTCTATTGTAAAGATAAAAAAAAGGACACCAAAACAATGATATCCTTCTGTTGTCGGAGTGGCCCGACTCGAACGGGCGACCGCTTGCACCCCATGCAAGAATGCTAGCCAACTGCACCACACCCCGATTGCATTTGCGGCTGCAAAGATACAAATGTTTTTTGAATGATGATGCGTTTTGGCGAAAAAAAGTTATCTTTGCCCCAAATATCGCTAAATCCTAATTATTAATTCTAAATTCCAACAACATGGAACACATAGAGTGCTTGATTATCGGCTCAGGCCCAGCAGGCTACACCGCTGCAATTTATACTTGTCGTGCCGACATTAAAACGGTTGTTTACGAAGGAATGCAACCTGGCGGACAACTGACACAGACTACTGAAATTGAAAACTTTCCAGGCTATCCCAAGGGCATCAACGGTCCCGATATGATGGAGGAGATCCGTCAGCAGGCGCTGCGCTTTGGCGCTGAAATCCGCGAAGGCGAAGTTACCGCCATCGACGCTTCGCAACGTCCTTTCAAGGTGACTACTGAATACGACGGCGAGTTACTGGCCGACAGCATCATCGTCTCAACGGGCGCCTCGGCTCGCTATCTAGGCATACCCTCCGAAGAGGAATTCAAGGGCGGTGGCGTGTCGGCCTGCGCCACCTGCGACGGCTTTTTCTATAAAGGTAAGGATGTCGCGGTCGTGGGCGGCGGCGACACGGCCTGCGAAGATGCTACCTATCTTTCCAAATTATGTAATAAGGTGTACCTTATCGTCCGTCGTGATGTGTTGCGCGCCTCCAAAGCCATGCAGCATCGCGTGTTGAACACGCCCAACATCGAAGTGCTTTGGAAACACCAGACCAAGGAACTCTTTGGTGAGCAACAAGGCTTCATGAAGAAGCTGAAAGGTGCCGTCTTGTACCATAGCGATACCAAAGAGGAACGCACCATTTACGTTGACGGCTTCTTCGAAGCCATTGGCCATACGCCGAACACTGAACCGTTCAAGGGCATCCTCGACATGGATGAGGAAGGCTATATCATTACCAAGCCGAAGTCAACCGCTACTAACGTGGAAGGTATCTTCGCGTGTGGTGATTGTCAGGACCGCATCTATCGTCAAGCCATTGTGGCTGCTGGCACTGGCGCTATGGCGGGCATCGAAGTGGAAAGATTTCTTATTGCTAGTAAGTGATCTTCCGTACCGAAATAAAAAACAATCCCTTAGAGCGGACTCTCGTCTACGGCGACGGCCTACTTTTCATGGGCTCTTGCTTCGCTGATGAGGTAGGTGGTATTTGCAAAGGCTTGGGTTTTAACGCTCAGGTGAATCCCTTTGGGACACTCTACAATCCTTTCAGCGTAGCCAACAGCCTCCAGCGCTTGTACAGCGGCCAGCCTTTTACTCACGACGAGATCATTGAAGTCGGGGAAGGTTTTTACTGCACCTTCAACCATAACACCGATTTCTGGTGTCATTCAGAGGAAACTCTTATTAATAAGGTAAACACACATCTCCTCGAAACTCACGAACAATTCCTTCAAACAAAATGGATTATCATTAGCTTGGGCACTTCTTGGGCTTTCCGCGAGATTGTCACTGGCAAAGTAGTCTCCAATTGCCACAAACTACCCGCCAATCGTTTCGAGCGTGTGTTTCTTGGTACCCAACCCGCCGTTGAAGTTCTGTCAGAGGTATTACGTGCTTTCCCTGACAAGCAATTTGTGTTCACGGTATCGCCACTGCGTCACCTTAAAGACGGTCTCCATGAGAACCAATTGAGCAAGGCATCGCTGCTGTTGGCGGTAGATGAAGTTTGTAAGACTTTCGATAATGCTCATTACTTTCCCGCTTACGAAATCTTGTTGGACGAGCTTCGCGACTACCGTTTCTATAAGGAGGATATGGTTCATCCTACGGATCAAGCCGTCCGCTACATCTGGGAGAAATTTGTTGATTTTGCCATCAATCCCTCGGAATACCCAGCCATGAAAGCTGCTGAGGAGCTCAGGCAGATGCTCCAGCACCGTCCTCTCTTTCCTGAAAGCGAAGCCTACCGTAAGTTTGAGGCGTTGAAAGTTCAAAAGGTTGAAGATATTAAAAAAAGATATCCCAAGGTGATCACGGCGAATCTTGGTTAATCTTTTTCAAACAGGACAAAATACGTTTTCTCTTCTGGGGTTTTTGGCAAGTCTTTTTCGGAAACAATAGTGAAAACGTAAACCAACTCCTTTTCGGTCTTGGCCTCTCTGATGTATTGTCGCTTCAATTTTGGTTTCACCCCGGACAACCCCAACGTTTCTTCTATCTTCCGCTGGAGCGTCTTCTCTGGGGTGTCGCCGAAGGCCACATGCCACCAATAACGTCTAGTGACTTCTCCTTTGGTGTTCAGAATATGCAGATGAACGACAGGATGCAGCATCTTGTTTCCATTGTGCAATTCCAGATACAATGCTCGTCCCACGATGTTACCGCGATCGTTGACAATGGGTAGAAATTCCATAGGATCTACTTTGGGCTCAAAGAAGTCAGACTCGTCGTCTTTTATGTGCGGTCCGTCTTCTTTGATGGGCCAATCGCCATCTTTCTGTAAAACCTGTGGTGCTTGCACAAGCTGTTCGATGGTTTTTCCGGTGGTTTTTTGATTTTGTTTTTCCGATGCCGTTGATGTTTCCGTAGGTCTGTCGTGAACCACCTGTGTGAGGGCCATCGGCTCAAACGACACTTCTTCCACCACAATCCGCTCCGCGCCTTTCAACTCGATGACGTCTCCCACTTTCTTTCCAGTCAAAGCTTTGGCTATAGGCGAGGTAAATGCGATAAGACCTTGGTTCACATTGGCCTCATCAACGCCTACAATTCTTACCACACGACCGTTGTAGCGCACCCAAGCTCCAAAGCTCACGGTGTCTTTGTTGGCTTTGGCAAGGTCGACCTCCACTGCGCTACTAATGCGGCTGATGAGCAACTTCATCTTTGCGTCGATGAAGTTGCCCATGATGTAATTTTCGCCCACCTGGGCACGTTCAGCCTCAAGGCTTTTCAACTCTTCGTTGAGCGCTGCAAGTCCTTCTTTGGTGACATAGTTAGGCACGCCGCTGGGCAGATATGCCCTCGGTGGCACCATCGGAATTGTTTCCTGATCGCCTTCTTTGATGAAGCCTCTACTCATTGGTGAGGCTTTTTACTTAATCACCAACTCCTTGATGATATTGTCGCATTTTCCGACTTTCTCGATGCACCAGAGTAGGTAGCGGGCATCCATGCAGATGGTGCGCTGCACCTTGTTCTCGAAACTCAAGTCACCGCTCATGGCCTCCCAGTTGCCATCGAAAGCCAAACCGATCAGGTAACCTTCACCGTCGATGACGGGACTGCCGGAGTTGCCGCCTGTGATGTCGTTGGTGGTGATGAAGTTGACGACCAATTCGCCTTTCTCATTGGCATAACGGCCGTAGTCCTTCTTGGCCACAAGGTCGCGCACATCCTTCGGAATGTCAAACTCCCAGTTGCCGGGTACATATTTGGCCATCACCCCATCCATGGTGGTATAGTAATTATAGGTGACGGCATCGGCGGCCTTGTAAGGCTCCACGGTGCCGTAGGTCAGACGCATGGTGAAGTTGGCATCGGGATAGAAGTTGCGGTCGCTTTGCATCTCCATCAGGCCCTTCATGTAGAGGCGCTCGCCGGCGTTGCCGAGATTCTGGGCTTCTTCGTAACGTTCATAGAGCACTTGATACGAGTCGATGATGTTCATCGTCAAGGCATAGAGCGGATCTTTGTCCAGAGATTTAGGTTTCTCTATCCATTTCTCCATACGCTCTTTGTCAGTGAAAATGGATTTTTCAAAAGCTTTGTTAACGTATTTGGTGAAGTCGCCGTTGTTTTCCTGGCCGATGCGTAGGATCTCCGAGGGCATCAGCTCGGTAGTGATGTTCTTGTAGAATAGCGCTAACAGCGCAGCGGTCACATCACGGTCCAGCAGCATGGAGTAATCCTTGAAGAAGGCGTCCACGCTGGGTTGCATCTTGCTGGCTGCCGCCTTGATGTCTTCTTTGTCGGCATCGATCTCAAACATCTTGTTAATACGCATGAACTTACGGCAGAACGCGATGGCTTCACCGCCGTTCCAGCCAGCCTCGCGGTGGTAGACGAACGATTTCTGAATCTCATCAAGGATGTCCCACTTCGCTTTGATGCCGGTGAAGATGTCGCCGTATTCGGCTTTTCTTTGTGGGTCGGCGTTCACCCAGTTCATAAAGTCCTCTTCTTGGGCAAGGCGGCGCTCATACACATGGTTGCGCTTGAGCTGCTTCACCTGACCGATGTAGTATTTCCAGTAGTTCGACACGCTGGCTTGCTTGGAGGCGTACATGATGAAGACCTCTTGGTCGGCATCCATGTGCTTGCGGTAGTTGTCGAGTTTGGTGGTGCGGCAGTCGATGATGGCGGGACCTTCCTCCTCGATGACGTTCTTCACAGTGTATGAGGTGGAGTAGCGGTCGGTGCTGCCGGGATAGCCGAGAATCATGGCATAGTCGCCGGGCTTTACGCCGTCGAGGTTGATGGGCAGGAACCATTTGCTCTTCATAGGGATGTTGTCGGCGCTGTATTCAGCGGGGCTGCCGTCGGGGGCGGTGTAGACGCGGAAGATGTTGAAGTCGCCCTTGTGGCGGGGCCATGTCCAGTTGTCGGTGTCGGCACCGAACTTGCCGATGCCCCACGGGGGACAGCACACTAGGCGCACATCCTTGTACTCGTCGTATTCGAAGAGGATGTACTGGTTGCCGCTATAGAAGGGAACCACCTCGACGCGTACCTTGCGGTCGCCTTTGCGTGCTTTCTCGAGTTGGCGGGTGTTCCTGGCTACCAGTTCCTCACGTTCGGCCTCGGTGGTCTCGGCGGTCACGCCGTTCAACACTTCTCCAGTCACGTCTTCCACTCTGTTAAGGAAAAGCACCGAGAGACCTGGGTTGGGCAGTTCTTGGCTCTTCTCGTTGGCCCAAAAACCATCGGTGAGGTAGTCGTGTTCCACGGAAGAGTGTTTCTGTACGTAGCTCAGCCCACAGTGGTGGTTGGTGAGCAGCAGTCCTTCGGGCGAGATGATCTCGCCAGTGCAGCCGCCACCGAATTGGACGATGGCGTCCTTGATACTGGGTTGGTTGAAACTGAAGATTTGTTCCGGAGTAAGTTTGCAGCCCATGGCTTGCATCTCAGCCAGGTTTTGGCCGTTCAAGGAATAAGGCAACCACATGCCTTCGTCGGCTTTTGCTACCATAACCGAAAGCAGTAAAGCCGCAATTATCAAAAGTTTTCTCATCTCAAATATGTTTTAATGTTATTCTCAATTCTTTTGGCCAAGTCCTCCGAATCTGGAGCCTTTTCGAATTTATGGCCGGTCACCTTCTCATAGAGCTCGATGTAGCGGTCGGAGACGCTCTCCACATAAGCGGGGGTCATCTCGGGCACCTGCTGGCCTTCTTTGCCCTGGAAGCCGTTGGCCATGAGCCATTCGCGCACAAACTCCTTGGAGAGCTGCACCTGAGGCTCGCCTTTGGCGAAACGCTCTTCATACTGATCGGCGATGAAATAACGCGACGAGTCGGGGGTGTGGATCTCGTCCATCAGCACAATTTGGTCGCCGATCTTGCCGAACTCGTATTTGGTATCAACCAAGATCAGGCCTTGTTTGGCAGCGATTTCAGTGCCTCTCTGGAAGAGCTTGCGGGTGATGTCTTCAATCTGGGCATAGTCGCTTTCACTGATTAATCCACGGGCGATGATTTCCTCACGTGAAATGTCCTCGTCGTGGCCTTCCTCGGCTTTGGTGGTGGGGGTGATGATGGGCTCGGCGAACTTCTGGTGTTCTTTCATCCCGTCGGGAATCTGTACCCCGCAAATCACATGTTGTCCGCTTTTATAGGTGCGCCATGAACTGCCCGTCAGATATCCCCTAATGATCATCTCGATGGGGAAGGGCTTGCACAGCTTGCCGATGGTCACCATCGGGTCGGGGGTGGCCAGTTTCCAGTTGGGAACGATGTCGGCGGTGGCGTCCAGGAACATGGCGGCAATCTGGTTCAGCACCTGACCCTTGTAAGGGATGCCTTTCGGTAGAATCACATCAAAAGCCGAAATACGGTCGGTGGCAACCATCACCATGTATTCATTGTTTATAAAATAACAATCACGGACTTTCCCATGATAAACGCCGGTCTGTCCGGGAAATTTAAAATCTGTTTTGGTTAAAGCTTTCATATATTTTATTCGTTGATTATTTCTTCTTCTTGGCTTCCGTCTTCTGTCTCCTGTCTTCTCTTATAGGCGTTGATGATGTCGGTAACCAATTTGTGTCGCACCACGTCTTTGTCATCCAGATAGATGAACTCGATGCCGTCGACGTCTTTCAGCACCTCCATGGCTTGAGGCAATCCCGATGGGGTCTTGGGGGGCAAGTCGATCTGAGTGATATCGCCGGTGATGATGAACTTGGCAGAGCGACCCATGCGGGTGAGAAACATCTTCAGCTGGCTTCGGGTGGCGTTTTGGGCTTCGTCCAAGATGACAAAGGCATGATCCAACGTGCGACCTCTCATAAAAGCCAGGGGTGCAATCTCGATGGTGTGGTCTTCCATATAGCCTTCGAGTTTTGCCGAAGGGATCATGTCGCGCAGGGCATCGTACAGGGGTTGGAGGTAGGGGTCGAGCTTGTCCTTCAGGTCACCGGGCAGGAAGCCAAGATGTTCTTCTGCTTCCACGGCGGGACGGGTTAAGATGATCCGTCTGACTTGTTTGGCCTTCAGTGCTCTCACGGCTAGGGCAACGGCGGTATAGGTCTTACCAGTGCCGGCAGGGCCGATGGCAAAGATCAGGTCTTTGTGCTCCGAGGCACTCACCATTCGTTTCTGGTTAACGGTGATGGCTCGCACCGGCAGGCCGCCACGGCCGAACACCAACACGTCGCTTTCCGACATTTTCTGCTGCAACTCCACGTCGGTGTTGGCTTTCATGATGTTCTCGATGTCGCGTTCGTCGATCTTGCCCTTCCGCTCCAGCTGCATCGTCAGCATCTCGTAACGGTTGATGAAATATTCCATCTCGTCCTCATCGCCGATCACCTTCACGAAGTCGCCCCGAGCGATAATTTTCAGTTTCGGAAACAAGGCTTTCACCTTATTCAGATACTTGTCGTTGGGTCCGTGAAGGTCCTTCGGGTCGACGTTTTCTATCTGAAGGATCTGTTCTGCCATTTTTGTTCGTATTTTTTTGCAAAGGTAATGAAATGTTGTTTCATTTTTTCAGATTTAGTCATATCTTTGCAAACAAATATCCGGGATACAAATGGCTATCATCACGTTGACGAGCGACTGGGGCACTTCCGACTACTATGCAGCGGCAGTGAAGGGCGTTATTTTGTCGCAGATTCCCAATGCCACCATTGTCGACATCACCCATCAGATTGCCCATTACAACATCGCGGAGGCGGGCTTCACGCTGCGTAACTGCTACCGCAACTTCCCCGAAGGAACCATTCACATTATTGCTGTTGAGACCATCGAGTCGTCCACGACACCGCATGTGGTGGTTAAGGCGCACGGCCAGTTCTTCGTCTCCGCCGATAACGGGATCTTCAGCCATATCCTCGACAACCAGTTCGATGAGGCTGTCGATATCAATATTGAGCAGGATACCGATTTTTTCACTTTTAGCACCCGCGATCGTTTCGCCAAAGTGGCGGTCATGATTGCCAAAGGCAAGCCGCTGTCGGAGATAGGATCGCCGCGCGAGCAACTCAATAACGGAGGTCTGTTCTGCGCTATCGTCAAAAACAACATCATCGAAGGCATCGTCACCCACATAGACTCTTACGACAACCTCATCACCAACATCTCGAAAGAGCTGTTCGAGGAGGTGGGCAAGGGCCGCGACTTCATCATCAAGGTGAAGGGTGATCTTTATACTATCGACGAGGTGGTGGAATGCTACGACGATGTGGATCAGTTGGAGCCTGTGGCATTGTTCGGCACCCATGGCTTCCTCGAACTTGCCCTTAACCATGCGCCCATGGCTTCACTCTGGGGCATCGAGCCTCGTGCTTCGATCCAAGTGGTTTTTGAGGATTAGCTTCATCAAAAGCCAAATCATCAATCCGATGAGAATCCCTATTGCGGCGCCAGCCAAGACGTCGCCAGGATAATGTACACCTACATAAATTCTTGAGTAACTGGATAGTAACGCCCATCCGTAAAGCACCCATCCGATCCAGCGCCACTGTTTTCGCAGGGCAGCCGTTAAAAATGCGGCCACCCCGAAAGTGTTGGCGGCATGAGAAGATACGAAACCGTATTTCCCTCCTGGAAGGCCATTCGGGAGATGCACCAATTCCTTGATCTCGGGATTAAAACAGGGCCTTAAACGTTGAAACAGGGGCTTGCACACATGAGATGACAATTGGTCGGTACACAAAACCACAATTGCCACTCCCAACACGATCCACCAGCCTCGTTTGCCGTAATGCTTTAAAGCCGCATACAGAAGCAAAATGTAAAAAGGTATCCAAGGCCACATCTGGGTAATGGACACCATCACGGTGTCAAGCCACCCAGCGTGAAGCCCGTTTAAAAACAGAAATAGCTGAGAATCAATAGCTCTCACCATCCCTCGTCTTCTTTATTCAATGTCAACCAAATCAGATCCTTCAACTCGTCAATCCCTTTTCCGATGACGGAACTGATGAACACATGCGGCACCTTCTTCGGCAGATGCTTCTTGATCTCCTTGATGGCGTCCTCGTCCACCAGGTCGCATTTTGTGATGGCCAGAATGCGTTCTTTGTCCATCAGCTCGGGATTGTATTTCTTCAACTCGTTGAGCAGGATGTCGTATTCTTTTTTCACATCTTCGGTGTTGGCTGGCACCATGAACAGCAGGGTCGAGTTCCTTTCGATATGGCGTAAGAATCTTGTACCTAGTCCTTTGCCTTCGGCGGCGCCTTCGATGATGCCGGGGATGTCGGCCATCACAAAGCTGCGATGGTCGCGGTAGCCGACGATACCGAGGTTAGGTACCAGCGTGGTGAAGGGGTAGTCGGCGATCTCAGGCCTTGCGGCGGATACCACTGACAAAAGGGTCGACTTGCCGGCATTGGGGAAGCCTACCAGACCCACGTCAGCGAGCAGCTTCAGCTCCATGACGATCCAAGCTTCTTGTGAGGGCTCGCCTGGTTGGGAGAACTTGGGGGCCTGCATGGTAGCCGATTTGAAGAAGGCGTTGCCTTTGCCGCCGCGACCGCCTTTGAGCAGTACTACGGTCTGTCCGTCTTCTGTGATCTCGCCCATGAATTTTCGCGTTTCGGCTTCGTAGGCCACGGTGCCCAGTGGCACGTCGATATACACGTCGTTGCCAGAGGCTCCCGTTAGTTGGTTGCTGCCGCCGGGAACACCGTCGCCGGCCATCAGGTGCTTGGTGTAACGCAGGTGCAGCAGGGTCCACATCTGGGCGTTGCCGCGCAAGATGATGTCACCGCCACGACCGCCGTCACCACCGTCGGGACCGCCTTTGGGGATGTATTTTTCGCGGCGGAAGTGCATTGAGCCGGCCCCGCCTTTGCCTGATCGACAGTAAATCTTTACGTAGTCAACGAAATTGGATGTCGCCATAGCGCTGTTTTTTAGAACTCGTCAATATATTCTACGGCATCGTAGTCAACCTCGGATTTTTCGCAGTTGAAATTCAGGTCTACGTCGGGAGCGTAGGGTTTTGGGAAGTCGCCCTTACTGATGTGCAGTGACGGGTCGGCATAGACGCGCTGCATGTAAAGTGCCCAGATGGGCAAAGCCGTGCGTGAGCCTTGTCCCAGCTCAGTGGTGCGGAAGTGCACGTTGGGATCGTCGGCACCAACCCATACGCCAGTGGTTAGATCGGGGGTGATGCCCATGAAGTAACCGTCGCTGTTTTTCTGCGTGGTGCCGGTCTTGCCCGCAATGGGGTTGTTGAGTTTGTACATGGTTCTCAAACGGATACCTGTACCGCTTTGTACGACGCCCTTCATCAGTTCCACCATCTTATAGGCGGTCACCTCGCTCATAGGCTCCGTATGGTTTTTCTTTTTCTTTCCGCCTTCCTCTTCGGCCACCTCTTCTTCTTGTGGGAAACGTGCGATGACGTTGCCGTTCTTGTCTTCGATCCTCGTGTAGAATACCGGTCTGATGTATACGCCTTGGTTGGCAAAGGTGCTCATGGCGCCAACCATCTCGATAAGTTTCAAGTCACAAACGCCCAAGCAGATGGAAGGCACTGCGTCGATAGGCGACTCCACGCCCATCTCACGCGCCATCTTGATGACGGCGTTCGGACCGAATTGGTTCATTAGGTAAGCCGATATCCAGTTGTTCGACTGTGCCAATGCCGATTTCAACGTAATCTCTTCGTTGATGTGGCCTCCGGAGTTGCGCGGCGACCAGAAACGGCCGTCCTCCAGCTGGATGTTATAAGGGATGTTCGGGATTTTGGTGCAGGGAGTGTATTCGCCTTCCTGCATGGCCAGAGTGTAGAGGAAGGGCTTGAACGTAGAGCCCACCTGCCTCCGAGCCTGGGTCACATGGTCGTATTTGAAATAGCGGTAGTCGATGCCACCGACATAGGCCTTCACGTGGCCGGTGTGCGACTCGATGGAGACCAGACTGGCCTGCAGGATCCACGAGTAATAGCATAGGGAATCCCATGGTGTCATTATCGTGTCGATGGGGCCATTCCATGAAAAGAGGGTCATCTCCACTGGAATATTGAAGTTGGCCCTGATGGAATCTTCGGGCATCTTTGCCTTCTTCAGATGACGGTAGCGATCGCTTTTGTGCATCGCCTCCAAAAGACGGTTTTCGGCATGGTCGGCGCTGACGCCAAACGGGGCGTTCTTCTGTCCCTTCCAGTGTTTGTAGAATAAAGGTTGCAGGCTGCCTCCCATAAACTCCTTCACCGCCTCTTCGGCATAACGCTGCATGCGCGAGTCAATGGTTGTGTAGACCTTCAGGCCGTCACGGTAAATATCGTAGGGTTTGCCGTCGGGACGGGGATGTGTCTCCGCCCATTCGGTGAGATCTTTACGCAGGAATTCCCTGAAATACGTGGCTTGACCGCTGTTGTGGTCCATCACGCCGAAGTGCGACATGTCGATCGGGATCTGCGAGATGGAGTCATATTGTGCTTGGGTGATATAGCCATTCTTCTCCATGCTCTTCAGCACGAGGTTGCGGCGCTGCAAGGCACGTTCTGGATTGCGGATAGGGCTGAAACGGGTGGGGGCGTTTACCACGCCAGCCATTAGGGCCGACTCCTCGATGTTCAGGTCCTTGGGGTTTTTGTCGAAGAACGTCCTTGCCGCCGACTGGATGCCGAAGGCATTATGCCCGAAAGGAACCGTGTTGAGATACATGGCGATGATCTCGTCTTTTGAATAGTTGTATTCAAGTTTTGTGGCGGTGATCCATTCTTGGAACTTGCGGATGACAAGTTGCATGGAACTCAGGTTCTCGTCGCGGGGGAATAGGTTCTTGGCCAGCTGCTGGGTGATGGTACTGCCGCCGCCTTTCCTGTTGCCGCTGATCACGCCGTAGGCCACACGGAACAGCGACTTGGTGTCGATGCCTGAATGTTGATAGAAACGCTCGTCCTCAATGCTGATCAAGGCTTGTGGGAGGTAGGGCGACAGGTCGTTATAGCGAACATTGGAACGGTTTTCGACGTAGAAGCTACCCAACACCTTGCCGTCGCATGAGATGATCTGCGTGGCCAGGTTGGTGTGGGGGTTCTCCAGCTCCTCGAAAGTAGGCATGGTGCCGAATACGCCCTTGGCAATGCAGAAGAAAAACAGCACGACCAGCAAGATAGTGCCGCCGAAGATACCCCAGAGCACTCCTATTGCGGTTTTGCCGCTGCCACTGTTTTTTTTCTTCCCGTTATTTTTTTTGTTGCTTTCTACTTTCATAATGTTTTACGGTTGTTTTTCGATGAAAAGGCCGATGTCGGAGATGCCTTTCAGCACGGGCTCGCGCATCGCTTGCTCGATTTCAAAATGGTAGGTGCCGCGCAGGGGGAAACACATGCGTGGGTTGAGCGTGAAGCTGATATCTCTCATACTGCCGCTGCTTTTGCCGACCCAGTTTCCTTCCGGGGTGGCTAGAAGGCATTGGATGGTGTCGTGTGTGACGTTGCCGTTGGGCAGGGTGGTATGCAAAAACACATAGAGGTTGCTATAACGGTAGTTCTCCATGTGCCGCATACTCATCCCGAAGGCATAGACACTCACCGTGTCATCCACCTCCATGTCGAAGGGGATACGATTTTCCATGGCCCATTTGGCTTCAGGGATCACTTTCCTCTCGTCAAAGTCCTTACCGCCGCAGCTGGTGAGAATGATGGCAATGGTTGTTATAAAAATTAATTTCCGCATTAATCACTCATTTTATTCAAGTCTCTCTCGCTATACCCTTCATTCGTGTTGGTCATCTGTTCGCGTGTAACGGCGAAATCTTCAAGTTTTTCGGGCTTTTCGCCTTTTTTGTTCATCTCGATGATCTCTTTCACTTTGTCCACCGGGATGGCCATGATGTTGGCTTTGTCGGTGATGTAGGAGTACCACATGATGCCTTTGAACACGTCGTTTTTCTGATGGATGGCGTCGCCGTTTTGGAACAACAGTTTGATGTTCGTGTCGGGGAAGGCTTTCAGTGCGTCTGCGTAGGCTTCGTATTCATAGTTGAGGCAGCATTTCAGTTTGCCGCATTGTCCCGCCAGTTTTTGTGGGTTGGGTGAGAGTTGCTGGATACGTGCCGCGCTGGTGGTCACACTTTGGAAGTTGCTGATCCACGAGGCGCAGCACAATTCGCGGCCGCACGAGCCGATGCCGCCCAGTTTGGCCGACTCCTGCCGGACCCCGATCTGACGCATCTCCACACGGATATGGAACTCCTCGGCCAGTTTCTTGATCAACTCACGGAAATCGACGCGTCCGTCGGCAGTGTAGTAAAAGATGGCTTTCGTTTTGTCGCCTTGGTACTCGATGTCGTTGAGTTTCATTTCCAGTCCCAGGTTCTCGGCGATGGTGCGGGTGCGGTATAAGGTGCTGTCTTCCAGGGCGATGGCGGAGAGCCATTTCTCCACGTCGTTGGCCCGGGCGCGGCGGTACACTTTCCTCATCTCTTCAAGCGGGGTGCGGTAGCGCTTGCGTTTCATTTGGCGTTCCACCAGCGGACCCACCAGGGTCACAATGCCGATGTCATGTCCGATGGCGGCTTCCACGGCCACCAGGTCGCCTTCATGGAGGTCGAGCTCCTCGGGGTAGGTGTAGAAGTCTTTGTGGTCGTTCTTGAACCGCACTTCGGCGATCAAGGGCTTGCCTTCCACAGCCTCCCCTTCGTAGTCTTTCATCCAGTTGTATTCATGCAACTTGCAGGCGCTGCGGTTCAGCACAGGCTTCCCTTCTGCAAAATCCTTCATCTTGCAGCACCCGCGGTTGAATATAGGATCCTTTAAACTAGGTTTCATTTTAAATGCTAAATCAAAAATAATGATATTGAGGGCTTTTGCCTCTCTAAGTTACAGGGATGAGTAGCTTGGCGAGAAGGTGTCTCCTTGCCGTATGTCACCCGTCCTCAGTCCTTTCTTCAGCCAACGGGAGCGTTGTTCTGAGGTGCCGTGGTTGAAGGTCTCGGGCATGGTCTTGCCGTAGGCTTGCTTCTGCAGGTAGTCGTCGCCGATCTTGGCTGCGGCGTCTAGAGCTTCTTCGATGTCGCCGTCTTCAAGAGAGCCGAACATCTGGTTGTCGTGGTAGGCCCACACGCCGGCAAAAAAGTCGGCCTGCAGCTCCAGGCGTACGCTGGTCTGGTTGTAGCCCTTGGTGTTTTTGCCGTATTCAGCCATCTTCTGGTGGGCGTCGTCGAGGATGCCTAGCAGGTTTTGCACGTGGTGACCCACTTCGTGGGCGATCACATAAGCGTAGGCGAAGTCGCCATCGGCTCCGATTTCATCTTTCATGCTCTTGAAAAACTCTAGGTCGAGATAAACGGTTCGGTCGGCTGAGCAGTAAAAGGGACCACTTTCTGAGGTGGCGCTGCCGCAACCTGAGCGCACCGATCCGTCGAAGATGACCATTTTTGGAGGCTCATAGGTCAAGCCCATCTTTTTGAATTCTTGATTCCATACGTCTTCAGTGCCGGCCAGGATTTGGCTGCAAAACGTCATCAGCTCAGGATCCACTTGGCTATAGTCTTTGCCGTTGGTGGTTGTTTCCGTGCTAGTGCCCGGTGCGATCTGCTGAACCAAATTACTGTCAGGAGCTCTTCCTGTCAAGAAAAAATACAATACGGCAATAATTATTCCGCCGAGGCCGATGCCTCCTCCGATGACACCGCCTTTGCCACGGCGGTCTTCCACGTTAGAGCTTTGTCTTCTTCCGTCTAGTTTCATAGCTTTATGATCTGATAAGATTATTCCAATATAATTTTGCAAAGGTAAAACTTTTTTTTGATTTTTTTATTTCAAAATAACAATTCAAATTTTCCATTCTCGCAAGTTTTTTAATACCTTTGCTTCCAAATCAACATTAAATTTCAAGCTTATGAAAAAACTTTTTACGCTTTTTGTTCTGCTGTTCTCATTTGTGGGATTGGCGAACGCACAAAACATGATCGAGAATGTTTATATCAATGGCTTTACGGTGCCTGTTTGGGGGGAGTTACCCGACTTTGACTTAGAGGTGCCAGAGGGTGAAAACTATAGTATAGATTTTACGGTTTGGTATTTTTATGCTGGTGATGATTCAAATTTTTTATCCCCTGATCATGCATTTGAAGATGAGGGATGGACTTATTCGATGTCAATTGGTCTTCAAGCAGATGGAGATGCGTCATTTTCTCCTACGGTCAATGTTTATATTAACAATGGTCAAACGCTGATTGCTAATACTGTGATAAATGACAAATCATTAGTCATAGAGACTTGTAATTTTTCCGTGGCTAATCCAGCAACAACTATTTCCGAGATCCGTGTCGACGGCTACACCGCCCCTGTCATGGGTGAGCATCCCGACTTCGACTTGAAGATCATGCCTGGTGAGGCTAGGTATATTATTGACGATGTAAGCTGGTTGTGGCGTACGGACGACGAGGACGATGAGCTGACACCGGAAGACGTTTTCGACCGCGACTACGGCGTCTACTATATGGTGGTCTCTTTCCTGGCGAACGAGGGCTATGCCTTCTCTGACAACGCCCAAGTGTATTTCAACGGCGACGCCTCGGTCTACAACCCTGAATTCAGCGGAACCGTAGGCCCTGTGTTCTATGCCTACACCATCGATTACGCCCTTGGTCAGGGGAACACACTCAGCTACGGCTTCGAGGACGGCACTTTGCAAGACTTACAGGAGCTTGACGCCGACGGCGACGGACACAGCTGGAAGCCCGTTAATGGCTCGGGCCACAAATCCAATGGCTTCGTCACCTCGGAGAGCTATGACGCGAGCACCGCAATGCCCTTGGATCCCGACAACTACCTCATCTCGCCCCAGGTGAAACTGGGCGGCAGCATCAAGTTCTTTGCCTGTGCCGAACACGAATATTACCCCAATGAGCACTTTGGCGTGGCTGTCTCGACAACGGGTACCGACCCCGAGGACTTCACCGTCATCAAGGAATGGACGCTTACCGCCAAACAGGGCGCCTGGTACGAATGCTCCGCCGACCTGAGCGCCTATGCCGGACAGACGGGCTATGTGGCCATCCGGCACTACAACAGCCCTGACAACTACCGCCTCAACATCGACGATATCCAGATTGTCGAGGGCAATGGCGAAGTCCCCGCCATCACCGAGATTCGCCTGAACGGCTTCACGGCACCCGCATGGGGCGCCCATCCCGACGTTGAACTGACAGTGCCTTCCGACGCACACTATACCATCAACGATATAGGCTGGGTCTATGACGGTTATTTACTCAATGTCGACCCGTCGACCGTCTACGACCAGGAAGGCAAGTATTACATGTATGTCGAGCTGACTCCCGAGGAGGGCTACGCTTTCACGGGGAACGCCACGGTCTATTTCAACAACGACGCCAACATCTGTGATGCCGCGTATAACGAGATTCTCGACGATGGCACGTTCGTGACCTACACCGTCGACTATGAACTGACCAATCCTGTCACGACCTGCACCATCACGGCTTCGGCCAACCCGACGGCGGGCGGCACAGCGACAGGTGGAGGCACATACGAAAAGGGTGACATCTGCACGCTGATCGCCACGGCCAATGAGGGCTACCAGTTCGTCAACTGGACCAAAAACGGCAGCGAAGTGTCGACCTGTACCACCTACAGCTTCACCGTGACGGGGAGCGGCAATTATGTGGCCAACTTCGTCCCGACGCAGACCAAGCTTTACACCTTGACGGTGCAGTGCAATCCCGCCGAGGGAACGGTCACCGGCGGTGGCACATACGCCGCGGGCACCGTGGTTGAGGTTCAGGCGTTCCCCCTCAAGGGCTATGCCTTCGACCGCTGGAACGACGGCAACACGCAGAATCCCCGTACCATTACTCTTAATGAAAACGTGACGCTGGTGGCCTTCTTCAAGAATACGGGTGTCGGCGAGAGCGGCGTGACCGTCCTTAATGTCTATCCCAACCCTGCTAACGACAACCTCCATATCGAAGGCCTCGAGGCCGACGCCGAGGTGCAGTTCTACAACAGTCTCGGCATGATGGTGAAGACCATCACCGCCAATGCCGACGAGGAAATCAACATCAGCGACCTGGCTCCAGGTATGTATGTGATTCGCTGCGGCCAGCAGATGCTGAGGTTCGTGAAAACAAATTAAAATGAAATCTCAAAAACAAAACAACTATGATCGTATACGTCAACGACACGCCCGTGAAAACTTATTACGGAGCTAAAGTAAAATCAGCCGTTTGGGCTTATTTCAGAGACAACAACATCCCTATTAAAACCGAAGTCAAGGAAGTGCGCGATGCCTATGGCAACCGCATTGCCATGGATGGTGCCATCCGCTCAAACTCAAAAATCTACATCAAGCTATGAGAAAAGTCGCCTTCCCATTGATCGCACTGGCCGTCGTGCTCGGCTTGGCGAGCTGCCAACCCAAGGAGACCAAGCTTTATGTGGCCTCCATCAACGACATGCACGCAAATATCAACAACTTCCCCAAGCTGGCTTATGTGCTCGACAGCCTTCGTGCTGCACATCCTGACATGCTGCTCTTCTCGGCAGGCGACAACCGCTCGGGTAACCCCTTCAATGACCGCTATGGCGAACCTTCACGCCCGATGATTGAGCTGATGAACGCCACGGGCTTCGACCTCTGCGAGTTGGGTAACCACGAGTGGGACGACGGTCCAGGGAACCTGCGCCAGATGGTGGAATGGGCCAATTTTCCTTTCATCTGCGCCAACGTCAAATTCGAGGATAGCTTAAATATTCCTGTCAAGCCTTATGTGGTGCTGGAACGCAATGGTCTGAAGATCGGCGTCATTGGTGGCATCGCAATCGAAGAGGGCGGCATCCCGGCCTTCCACCCGAAAAATGCCGGTGGTAGCCATTTCAAGCTGGTTCCCGAGGTGCTTCCCGACTACATCGGTCTTCGGGACTCGTGCGACGTGCTCTTCCTCCTCTCGCATTGCGGCTTCGAGGAAGATGTGGAGCTGGCCAAGCAGTACCCGCAGTTCGATGCCATCTTCGGCGGCCACTCGCATACCCTCGTTGACAGCCTCTTCTTCGTCAACGACGTGCTGATTACTCAGGCGATGAATAAAATCAAATATCTGACATTCAGCACCTTCACACTCAGTGACGGTCGTATCGTCAAAAAGGAAAGTGTCGTCATTCCCATTGAGAATCGCACTTTGCGTAATGATGCCATCCAAGCCATGGTGGATAAATTCAACGACAATGAAGTTTTCCAGCAGGCGTTGGGAGAAAACGATACCGAGATCAAGGACTGCAGGGAGTGTCTGGGCGACCTGATGGCGGATGCTTACCGTGAGGCTGCAGGTGCCGACATGGCGTTCCAAAATCACGGCGGCGTCAGGATTCAGTCATTGCCTGCCGGCCCAATCACGCTGGGTGACCTCTTCACCCTTGATCCTTTCGACAACGGTGTAGTCAGCCTGATGATGACAGGAAAGGAAGTGGTCGACTTCATTGATGCGTCAAACAGCACTGACCATGGATTGAACTTGTGCTCAGGCTGCACCTACTCTTATGTAGTCGACGGAGAAGGAAACAAAACAGATTTTGAAGTGACGTTGGACAACGGGAAGCCATTGGAGATGGACAAGAAGTACAAGGTGGCGATGAACAACTACATGATCTCTGCTTTTCCTTTCGAACACGAAGATCCAGGCATGTCGGAGGTGATGTCGTCGAATGAAGCGCTGACCCAGTATCTTCAGCGTCATCCGCATGTTGATTATGCCGGTGTTTCGCGCATCAGTGAGCGGAAATGATTTTTGGAATAGTATTTGCAAGTCAGTATATAAAGAACGTTTAACCCTTAAAAACGAAGCATCATGAAAACCAAGAAATTCTTAATGACTTCCCTGTTAGTGATGGGGATGATCATCGCCAAAGCAGCGAACGGCTATCCGCCAGAATTGGTCTTGGTCTCACAGCCCGTGCTGACCTACAACGCCAATTCGGTTACTGTCTACTATGATGTGCAAAATATCGGAGACTACACCTATCGTGGCAATCTCTATATCTACCTTGATCCCGACAATGGTTACTGTTACGGCTCGGAATACATGAAAGTGCGTCCTGGCTGCATCAGAAGGGTCGCGGTCACCATCCCGGCCTACCGTCCGAATCCTTCATGGGTCTACACGGTGATGCCATACTACGAACTCTACGATGAGCTGTTCAGCTTCACCATGTTCGAATACTTCGAGCCGGTACGCTTCTGCTGGTACGGTCGTCACACCGAGCCTTGGGTGGTCATCCACGTGCCGCCTCGTCCGCGCCACTACCACCGTCCCGGTGACTACCGCTACTACTACGACGGCTACCGTCCGCCGATGCCGCCTCCAGGAGGACCGCATCACCACATGCCCCCGATGGATCCACACCACCACACCTATGCCTACCACCACAACAACGGTGGCTATCCGGCCAACTACACTCCGGCACATGAGACGCCTGGCTACAACAAGCCCTCAGAAGCCACAGTGATCCGCCCCAACGGTGGCAACACCTCCGGCAGTATGAGCTCACGCGCCTCAACGACCACGAACAACAGTGGCAACAGCGGCGCCACCACCCGCCCGAGCACCAACACCTCTGGTAACAATGGCGCCACCACTCGCCCGAGCACCTCTGGTAACAGTGGCAGCACCTCAGGCTCCAGCAGCACGGTTCGTCCGAGCAGCAACAGCTCAAGCTCCAGCAGCTCCAGCGGCCGCACAGGCACCACCACCAACAATGGTAGCAACGTGAGTCGTCCCAGCGGCAGCAGCTCGAGCAGCTCAAGCAACTCCGGCACGGTGAGCCGCCCCAGCTCAGGCTCCAGCAGCAAC
Organism: Bacteroidales bacterium; assembly: GCA_017394865.1. GTDB lineage: Bacteria > Bacteroidota > Bacteroidia > Bacteroidales > F082 > Limimorpha. The sequence goes on along the minus strand of JAFPWT010000009.1, from coordinate 207,173 downwards.
CGCTCAGGCAGCAGCAGCTCCTCCAGCAACAGAAGTAGCAGCAGCACTTCAAGCAGCAGAAGCAGCTCTAGTGACAGAAGCGGTACCAGCTCAAGCAGCTCCTCCAGCCGCTCATCAAGCAGCAGCTCCAGCAGCCGGTCAGGCTCATCGAGCGGAAGACGCTAAACAAGCATAACCCAACCCCTGTAGAGACGCACCGCGGTGCGTCTCTACATAATTTTTAGGTGTTAGCACCATTTCTTTTTTATGATAGAAAAGGCTGTTGATTATATTACTGGATTGGATTGGAGTTCCGTCCTTGAAAAGATCATTGAAACTGTAAACGGTTGGGTGTGGAGCCCTGCGCTGGTGGTGTTGTGCCTTGCTGCGGGACTCTATTTCTCGTTTGGCACGCGTTTCGTGCAGGTGCGCCGGATCGGTGAGATGGCGCGCCTTTTGTTTTCGACCGATAAAAGTCAGAGGACAGGCATCACTTCGTTTCAAGCTTTTGCCATGGCCCTTTCGGGTCGTGTGGGCACGGGTAATATTGTGGGGGTGGCCACCGCCATCGGTTATGGCGGTCCCGGCGCCATCGTGTGGATGTGGATCATCGCCTTCCTTGGCGCCGGCTCGGCATTCGCCGAGGCCACCCTGGCGCAGATCTTCAAGGAGAACCACAAAGGAGAATACCGTGGTGGTCCAGCTTATTATATCGAGAAAGGCCTAAGAGCCAGATGGCTGGCGGTCATCTTCGCCATTTGTGCCGTGGTGGCCTGTGGCGTGTTTCTGCCTCCGGTACAGTCCAACGGCATCGCCATCTCGTTTGCCAACACCCTTGAAATTAATCCTGCGTGGATCGGCCTGGGTGTGGCCTTGCTGATCGGTTTTGTGATCATCGGTGGTGTGAAACGTATCGCCAACGTGGCACAGATCGTGGCACCTTTCATGGCCATTCTTTATATCCTGCTCTCCATCATTATCTTGGTTGTTCATGCTTCGGAAGTGCCAGCGGTATTCGGTGACATGATCCGTAGCGCTTTCGGCATGAATGAGATCTTCGGCGGCATCTTGGGTAGCACCATCGCTTGGGGTGTGAAGAGAGGCATTTATTCGAATGAGGCGGGACAAGGCACAGCTCCCATTGTGGCCGCTGCCGCCAAAGTGTCGCATCCGGTGAAGCAAGGCATGGTACAAGCTTTCTCAGTATATGTTGACACCCTGCTGGTGTGTACCGCCACCGCCGTGATGATCCTTGCCTGCAAGACCTACAATGTGTTCGGCGCCGATGGCAGCATGCTCTATACCTCAACAGTAGCCCAGCTGGGCGAACCGGATGTATCGTACACCTCAGCTGCCATCAGCACGTTGCTGGGTGGCAAGGTCGGTGGACTGATCGTCTCCATCGCATTGTTCTTCTTCGCATTCACTACCATTATGGCTTATTATTACTACGCTGAGACCAATCTAGTGTATCTCTTCGGCAAAAGCCGCAAGGAGCGGGTGTGCATTTGGATACTGCGTATCGTGCTGATTGGCTCGGTTTTTTACGGTTCCTTAAAAAAAGCCAGTCTGATATGGTCGTTGGGCGATATTGGGGTGGGCACCATGGCGTGGATCAACATCATCGCCATACTGCTGCTCTCGATGATTCCCTTTAGGGCACTGCGATCTTATGAGAGACAGAAAAAGGCAGGAAAGGAACCAAAATTCGATCCTGATGAATTGAAAATCAAAAATGCGGATTTCTGGAAGAAAAATTCCTAACTTTGCCGCTTCAAAAACTTTTAATTCTAAATTTTTAACTCTCCTATGACCGTCAGAACTCGCTTTGCTCCAAGCCCCACGGGCTATATGCACATCGGCAACCTCAGAACCGCATTGTATGCCTATCTCTTTGCCAGATCACAAAATGGAAAATTCGTGCTTCGCATTGAGGACACCGACCAAAAACGTTATGTGGAAGATGCCACACGTGTGATTTACGAGACGTTGGAAACGGCTAACATCCATCACGACGAAGGTCCAGATGTGGGTGGTGACTACGGTCCGTATGTGCAGAGCGAGCGCAAGGCTATCTATAAGGAATATGCCATGAAGCTTATTGAAAAGGGTGCTGCCTATTACTGCTTCTGCGCCAAGACCGAAGAGGATACTGGAGAGGACGAAGAGCCTAAGGAGAATCCCTTTGAGAGTACCTGCCACTGCCGTAACTTGAGTGCCGAAGAAGTGCAAAAGAACTTGGCCGAGGGCAAACCTTATGTGATCCGCCAAAAGGTGCCGCATGAAGGTACTACTACCTTCAACGACTTGGTTTACGGTGAGATTACCGTTGAGAATGAAACCCTTGATGACCAAATTCTGCTGAAGAGCGATGGCATGCCGACTTACAACTTCGCCAATGTGGTCGACGACTACCTGATGGGTATCACTCACATCATCCGCGGTAGCGAATATCTTTCTTCCAACCCCAAATACATCCTTCTCTATCAGGCTTTTGGCTGGGAAGTGCCTTGCTATATCCACCTGCCTTTAATCAATGGTAAGAATCCTGACGGCACGGTGAGCAAGCTCTCGAAACGCCACGGTGCAGTGAGTTTCCAGGCGCTGGTGGAAGAAGGTTATCTGCCAGAGGCTATCATTAATTATATTGCTCTTCTAGGTTGGTCGCCAAAGAACGAGCGCGAGATCTTCACTATGGATGAACTCTGCGAGGTGTTTTCAGTGGCGGGTCTTCACAAGAGTCCTGCCGTGTTCGACTATCAGAAACTCGACTGGGTCAATGCGCAGCACATCCAGGCCATGTCGTTCGAGCAGTTCTCGAAGATGGCCTTTGAGTATTCCGGTGTGAAAGGCACTTTCCTCGAAGAGAAATGGAACAAGCTGGCCACGCTGATGCAGCCGCGTATCAACAAATTCTCGGAGATTCCGTCGAAGCTTCAGTTTTTGTACGAGGTGGCCCCCTATGAAGTGGATCTTTACATCAACAAGAAAAACAAATCCACGCTGGAGTCTTCTGTGGATATCTTGAAGATCACCATCGATGCTGTGAATCAAATCGAGAAATGGGATGAAGAGACGTTGAGCGAGGCGTTTGCCAAGGTGGCGGCCGACAACAATATTAAGTACGGTCCGCTGATGTGGCCTTCGCGCATCGCTATGTCGGGTCTGCTGGCTACTCCAGGAGGTTCCACTGATATCATGTATCTGATAGGCAAGGAGGAGACCCTGAAGCGCCTCCAGGCTGGATTGGAGTTTGTCCAATCAAAATTGGGTTAACTGTTTGTATTTTACTAAATTAAGACGATACTCGATACGGCTGTCGCTGAGTTCGTCGCGGCTGTTTTTGAGCATGGTTTGTGCTTCTAACAGATCGCTGAGTGTCACTAGTCCGGCTTCGTAATAGTCTTGTGTTATCTTGAGATTGGCTTCGGCGTCGCTGAGCGAGGTTTGCGCCATGCTGATGCGCAGCCAACTTTGTTGGAGGTTGAACCAGGCTTGGTTGGTTTGCATCTCCATCATCTCGGTGAAATTCTGTCGGTTGTTTTCGGCAATCTTTGTGTCGAGGTCATGTTTTTTCAGCTTATAGGAGGTTTTATGCCAGTCGGTGATGGGCACTTGCAGGACGGCGAAGACCATGGCGTTGGGCTTCGCGTTCTCTAGCACGGTGTGGTAGTTGACACTCCCTCCTACTATTAATGAAGGCAGTGCTTCGCCGAGGGTCATCTTCTTTTTCAGTCTCTCAGCTTTCAGCGAGAGGTCGAGCAGATGCGACTCGTTGCGTTTTGCCACGGCAGTGGAAGCTTCTTGGAAATAGGTGACGGGGTCGGCTTCTATTCCCAAGGTATCGGTGAGCGACAGGGTCTGCCATTCGATGCCGATATACTGTCCCAGTGCCATCTTTAGCAGGGTGATGCCGTCTTCCAATTTCTTGCGGTTCAGCTGGCTCTCGTTTTTCTTCACGGTGACTTTATATTGGTCGGTGGGCAAGGCGAGACCTGCCTCGATGGCGCCAGTCAGGTCTTTGTTCAGGGTATCGAGCAGTTGGTCGAGCATGTCGAGGGTGGCAATCTTCTCTTGAAGAGAGACGATTTGCCAGTAGAGGCATTCCGTTTGGAGGCACACTTCGTCTTCCTTGATGCGGGCTTGGGTTTCGGAGGCTTCAATGCCGAGTTTAGCCAATTGGTTGCCATTGTAAATGCGGCCTCCGGCGAAGACAGGTTCGATGGCCATCGTGTTGAGCATCACGCCGTTTTGGGCAAATGAATATTCTTTTTCCAATCCGAGAAGGGCGCCGTATTGAGCGTAGAGATTATAGAGCGTCTGCCGCACCAGAGCATTATCAATATCCTCGATGCCGAAGCTGAGCAATGGATTCAAGGCGTCGAAGGCAAGGGCTTGTGCAGTGACCGTCGGGAGATAGGCGGTCTGTGCCTCTTTCTTGGTAGCACGGGCTTTCTCGATCTCCAACTGATTGTTTTTCAATATGATATTATTCTGTAGTGCGAGATCGATGCAGTCGGTGACGGTGAGACGGCGGAGCGTATCACTTTCCTGAGCCATGGTGCTCAAGCTCAAAAACAGGGCTAATATGAGGATAAGGCGTGTCTTCATACGGCTTCAGGTTGGGGTTTTTTCTTGCTTGAGCGGAAGATTTGCCAGTACATCACAGGCATGACGGAGAGGATGATGACCATGGAGAGCACCACGCCGAAGCAGATGACCACGCCCATGGGCATCCACAGGGGGTTACGGGTGATGATCATGGGGAGCACGCCGAGGGCGGTGGTGGCCGAGGTGAGGAAGATGGGCCTCATGCGGCGGCTGCCGGCTTTCATGGCGGCTTCTTTGGCGTCGAGGCCTTCGTCGTTACGCAAGGTCTCGGCGTATTCATACATCACGATGCCGTTGCGAACGATGATGCCGATCAGTCCGACGACGCCTAGTACGGAGGTGATGCCGAAGTCGAGGCCGAAAAGCCACTCGCCGAAGAAGGCGCCGAACATGCAGAGCGCACTGGAACACAAAGTCATAATGGCAAGGCTGAACTTCTTGAAGTAAGCCACCAGGAAGGCCAACAGCACTAAGATGGCGGCGATCAGGCTCTCGAGGATCTGGGGGATGACCATGGTGTTCAGCGATGAGAGGCCTCCATAAGCGATCTCCACGCCCTCGGGAAGGCTGGGCCGGATTTCAGTGTCGATGTAATGTTGGATCTTCTTCATGCTAGCGGTCTGCGACTTCCAGAATTTCATGTCGGCGGCCACAGTGATATTGCTTTTGCCGTTGTTGTGGGTGAGTTGTGCGGGATGCCATTCGGGGCTAATGTCGGCCACTTGGCGGAGTGGTACGCCGGTGCCAGGGATCATGGTGGGGATCAGCTGGTTTTGAACGGATTCGTAGTCGTTGGGATCGTAGTTCTGTTTGGAGTATAGCTTCACGGGGATGCTGCGGGTGCCTTCCCAGACAGTCGTCAGGGGTTGGCCGTTGAGGGTGGTGGCCAGGTCGAGCGAGAGGATGCCTTTGGTGATGCCCAGCCGGGCGCATTCTTCGGGTTTCATGGTTACTTTGACCGAAGACAGTTGCTCGTCGTAGCTAGAATGGACCCAACGTAGCTCGTTGTCGAGAGTGAGCATGTAGTCTTTGATCTTTTCGGCTACAGGTGCGGTTTGGGTATAATCATCACCATAGACGAAGATCTCGATGGGTGTGGTGACCGCTTGATAATCCATTTGGCGGAAACGCACATGGGCCTCGCTGAAATAATAGGAATATTTGTCATCCATCTCCTTTAATAGGTCTTCTGTGGCTTGCTTAGAGGTGGTGTTGACGATGAGCTGCGAGAGATTTTGTGATGGGATGCTGGGGGCATAGGTTACATGGAAACGAGGGGCGGTCTCGCCGATGAAGGCGGTGACAGAGGTGACGCGTTGGTCTTGAAGGATCATGTGTTGCAAGGAGTCACTGATACGTGTGGTGGCATCGAGACTGCTGCCTTCGGGCAGACGGATCTCAATGGCGAAGCAGTCGCGTTCGGCATTGGGCATCATCTGCACGTTGAGAGCAAGGAACATCAGCACACCCAAGGCGATGGAACCCAGTCCCAAGGCGATGGTGAGATACGGATGCTTGAAACAATGACCTTCCATCTTATCGTAACAGCGTTGCAAGAAGCTGAAGAACCGCAACTGGACTCGGACAAAGGCGTTGCGACGGGGCTTGGCGGTCTCAGGTTTAATGAACAGGATTTCCAAGGAGGGGATGACAAGCATAGCATAAGCTAGCGAGGCCATCAGTGAGAAGGCAACGGTCCAAGGAAAGAGCTGCACGAATTCTCCCAATGGGCCGGTGATGATGCGCGTCATCGGGAAGAACATAGTAGCGATGGCGGCGGTGGCGATGAACATCGGCATGAACAGCTCCTTGGCGCTGGTGGTGGCCGCCTCGAAAGGCTCCATCCCCTGGCTCAGTTTGTCGATATAGCCATCGATGTTGATGATGGAGTCATCGACGATCATGCCAAGGACAACGATGAGGGCCGCTAAGGTCACAGTGTTGAGCTCAATGCCAAAGAGATACATCAGTCCGATGCTGACGGCGGTGCAGACAGGAAGGCCCGAACTGGCGATGAGTGCCGTACGGAAAGGGAAGAGCATCAGCATAACGGCGATGACCACGATCATGGAGATGACCAGGTCGCGGAGGAAGGAGCTGACGGATTTTTGCACCACTTTAGGCTGGTCGGTGATGCGGTAGAGGTGGACACTGTCTGGTAGCTGTGCCTTGAATTCGGTTAGGGCTTTCTCTACCTCTCTGCCGTAGGCTACGATGTTGAAGCCCTTGCGCATCTCCACGGAGACGATCAGGGCGTTGTGGCCGTTGAAATTCACCACTTTGGAGGTGGGGGCCAGACGACGTTCAACGGTAGCCACATCGCGTAGGCGGACAGTGTTGCCTTTGGCATCGGAGTAAATGATCTGTTCCTCGAGTTCCTGTTCTGAAACGACGGGATTCTGGATATGCAACGGCAGGTTGAAGGCGTTGGTCTCCATGGTGCCGGCAGTGGTAAGCAGTCCCTGCGAGGCATATTGCAACATCAGAGTGTTGGGGCTGATGCCATAAAATGCCAGTTTCTCTTTGTCGACGGTGACGGCGATCTCCTCGGTCTGCTCACCCATCACGCGGACGTTGCCTGTCTTGGGGATCTCTCGCAGACGATGGGTGAGGTTCTCGGTGTACTCATGCATCTCGCGGTAGGTCTTGTCGGGCGATTCCATAGCGATGAGCAGCGACGAAGTGTTGCCAAAGTCGTCGATGACAGCGATGCCCAGCACGCCAGCAGGGAAGTTTAGAGCTTTGGCGTCGTTGATTCGCTGTCGTATCTTGGTCCATACCCTATGGTAGTCGGAGACATTGAAGTCGAGCATCACGTAGATGTAGCAGATGCCTTCCTTGGTAACGGAGTGGGTGTTTTGCCGATCAACTTCGGGGATGGTAAAAAGGATTTCTTCGAGAGGCTTGGTGAGCTGGGCTTCCACTTCTTCGGCGTTGGCACCGGGGTAGACGCCAGCCACGATGCCTTGAGGTGAAGAGAAGGCAGGGAACTCGTCTTTCTTCATGTCGACGAGGGCATAGATGCCAAAGGCCACCACCACTGCGATAATGATCCAGATGATCTTCCGGTGGTTGATGCTACCAGCGATAATGCCTTTATTTCCCTTGGTTTTATCCATTAACTCTTCATTTTTTACTAACTCTCATTCCTTCACTGACTTTCTGATAGCCTTCCACGATGACGTGGTCGCCGTTATTGAGGCCTTCGCTGACGATGACGCCAGTGCCTGAATAGCCTGCAATCTGTATGAAGTGGCGTGTGGCGTGCCCTTTTTCCTCCACCCAGACGAACTTGCCTTCCTGGCTGATGAGGATGGCGTTGGCGGGTACCACGATGCCGTTGCTGACATCGGCTTTCAGCATCACTTTGCCGATCATACCGGGGGAGAGCTCCTTATCAGGTTGGTTAATGGACACTTTGACGGGGTAGCTATGGGTGAGCAACGAGGAGGTCATGCTTTTTTCAATTACTTGTCCGTCGAAATGCCGGTCGCCTAAGGCAGGAATGACGATCTCTGCCGTGTCGCCGATCTTTATCTTGGCGATTTCATCTTCGGAGACGGAGATCTTTACCGATAGTTTCTCGGTGTTGATGAGGCTGATGACGGGTTTCAGCGGTGGGATGTTCTCGCCAGTCACTGCGTTGACAGAGGTGATATTGCCGCTGAAGGGTGCGGTGATGACGTTGTCGTTTATCATGGCGTTGGCAAGGTCATAGGCAGCTTGAGCCTTCTCGAGGTTGGCTTCCATCTCTTTCCATTTGATCTCGGGCAGGCTGCCATTTTCATGCACTTTTTTCAGACGATCATAAGCGTCTTGAGCCTGTGTCAGCGTGGCTTGTGCTGAGCGCAGGGAACTTTCCATAGTGGGCGATGACACCCGGGCTAGCGGTTGACCCTTGCTTACGTGGCTGCCTTCTTTTACGTAGATTTGTTCCAGCAGACCACCATATTTAAAGGCCAAGTCGGCCGACTGTCCTTCTTCAAGGGTGCCAGGATAGGTGTTGCTGACGATGCCTTCGGAGGTTTCGATGCATAGGATGCCGACAGGGATGACGCGCTCTTCGGTGTTGCCGCCGATGAAGCGTTCCTTCAGCTGCTGTGAGTCAGTGTCGGTGCAACTGGCAAGCAGCGTTGTGATGAGGGCTAGATAGAGGATATGTTTTTTCATGGCTTAGTTACGATAGGCGACCATCTTGACGTCTTTGTCCTTGATAATATAGGAGACCTCGTCGAGAGAGCCTTTGCCAGTATAGGTCATGTTGAATACAATCATGTCGTTGTCATAAATATGTCCTGTTCCCCCAACTTTTATGGAAGAGGTCGTGCCTGACCAGGTGGTGACGGACACAGGGAGGCAGCTGCGGTAGAATTCATCGAGTTCGATAGTGTTTCCACTGCAGGTACCAGTCGTAGTGATCACATCGCCGTTGAGATAATTGATGACTACGAGGACTTCGTCGTTGTCTTTGTCGGAGACGCTGATGTTAAGTTGTCCCACCTCGTTGATGAGGCTGACGTTCAGTGCAGCAGGGATGACGACATTTCCGGCTTCCGCTATGATGGACACCTCGCCAGAGCTCTTGAAGGAATAATCACCAGCAAAGAGGCTGACACCGCTTTTACGGCAGGAGTTGAGACTTAGGACGGTGAGAGCGGCCATTAATAATAGAAGTGCTTTTTTCATGCGATGAGGTATTGGACCATTGATTCGTAAGTAAATTTTGATTTTTCGTATTCGTTTTTGGCAAAAAACAGGATTTCTAGGGCTTTCAGCAGCATCTGCAGCATATCGGCGAAGGCGTTGGGCTGGATGTCGGAGGTCAGTACCTCGTATTTTTTGCCAGTGTTGCAGATAGTGTAGAACAGTTGCCATTCCCATTGGTCGAAATCCTTGCGGACTTCTTCGGCAACCGTAGTGATTTCGTGGCTGGTTTCGTAGTACTGCGCAATGATGGTCTGCCGTATGGTTGGCGCATGGTCGAAGAGTTCCATCCGAAGCTGTAGGTATTCAATCACCTTCTTTTTCGATATTTCATCATCCGAAAGACAGGATTCCTCCAAATGTTTTTTGATGTCGTTGAATTCTTGGGACACCAATTCTTTGAAGATTTCCATTTTGCCATTGAAATTGTAATAGAGGGAGCCTTTGGCTTTATGCGAGCGTTTGGCGATGTCATTCATCGAGGTCTTCTCGTAACCGAACTTTTCAAATAGGTCGCGCGCCACTTCGAGAATGCTTCGTTTGGTTTTATTCCCCGTTTCCATTTTTTGATTGTTTTGTACCAAAACCGTTTTTCGGTGCAAAATTACAACATTAATTTGAATGCGAGTATGTTTATTGAGAAAAAAGATTTTAATTTTGACCAATCATTGTTTCATTTATCGAAATCAAAATGAAAAGCATTACCCAACTTCTATTGATTTGTTCTCACTGTCACAACCAGTATGTTGACAGCCCAGCAACCCGCTTCCATCCGTATGGATGTGAACAATGTGGATATGTCGGTAAACGGTAACGGCAGCTGTGAAAGTAACACGCTGGCCAATAGCGGATTGTGGCTTTCTGGACTCGACATTGCCATGCAAATGGTGAGTGCTTTTGCTAGCGATTTAACCCAAGGCAACGACTTTTCTCCCGGGCCTTTAACCATGCTCTATGGTTATTCAAACGATGAAATCCGTGAGGCTTTCAATCGTGTCTGGTCTGTTCACCGGTGGGAGTTGGATTTATTCTTGAGCCAATTCGATGAAAACGGGAATTATAATCCTCAGCCGGGTTATCATATTCCAACAGACATCTTGGAGTGGCCTGCACACGGACCGATACTGCCTGACGAAAACCATGGTGGTTTCGCCGAATATCTTGCCCCTTTTGTGGATGTCGACGGTGATGGTCGCTACGATCCTTATCATGGCGATTATCCCGAAATCAAAGGTGATCAATGTGCTTTCTTTGTTTTCAACACCAGAAGTTCTACCCATTTTACATCGGGATATCAAGTTGGTTTGGAGATCCAAGGAATGGCTTATGCTTTTGATGAGCCGGGTGATGATCTGATGAACAACACCATTTTCTTCGACTACAAACTGATTAACCGATCCACTTATTATTTATCCGATTTCTATGTAGGCTATTGGTGTGATTTCGAGATCGGCTTCAAATACGACGATTATGTGGGGTGTAATGTAGAAAACAATTGTTTTTATGCCTATAATGCCGGAGTCGACCCTCCCAGTCAGGTGGTGACCTTGCTAAAAGGTATTCAGATGGACAATGGCGATGGTAGGTTTGATTTGACCAATTTTATGTACTACACAGGCGAAAATACTGTCTATAATAATTATTATTTTTACCAGCGCAGTTTATGGGATTCTCAATACCCATTGCAGTACGGAGGAAACGGTCATATAGATGATCGTCTATCGCTTCCACTTGACTGCAAATATGCTTTTCCAGGAATTAGTGATCCACAAAACATAGGCACTAATGGGACTGCTCCTTGGGGTTATTATACCTGGGAATCAAATGCTGAAATAGGTTGGACCGAAGGCCTCTGCGGTAATCCTCCAGGTGACCGTCGGGGTGTTGGATCCATGGGTCCGATAAGCCTTACTCCGGGCGATATTCTTGATTTTGACATAGCCCTCACCACTTTCCCCGATCGTGATGCCGTGTGGCAGCTTGACGAACCTCTCAACCACTTGAGATACTGTTATGAAACTGGATGGACCGCTTCAGGAAAGCCTTTTGCTTATTATCACGATGTTAATGAAAATACGGTCAATCAAGATGTTATGATTTACCCCAACCCTTCATCGGGGGTGATTACCATTAAGATGACAGATTTTCAAATGGTTGACGTTTACGACATATTAGGCCGAAAGTTAATTAGTAGCCATGAAACCATTGTCGACCTCAGCGGACTCCCACAAGGCGTCTACCTGGCGAAAGTTTTTAATGGCAAAGGTTTCTGTATTACACGGCCAGTAGTACTAACAACTGTGCGGTAAATATCCTTAGAAACATCGTCAAAGGATAGATCGTGGTCTTCCTCGCTTTGCCAAAACATCCGGTTTGGTGTAAAAAACACACAAAAACCCTTGCGGGTTAAAAAAATTGTTGTAATTTTGCGTCAAATTTACACAATTATGGACAAACAGATGTATTGTTACAAGTATCCCCACCCGGCGGTGACGACCGACTGTGTGGTGTTTGGTTTCGATGGACATAGTCTCAACATCCTGCTCATTGAGCGTGGGGGCGAGCCTTATAAGGGTTGCTGGGCTTTCCCTGGTGGCTTCATGAATATTGACGAGAGTGCTGAGCAAGGTGCCATGCGTGAGTTGAGTGAAGAGACAGGTCTGGAATTGAAGTACTTGAAGCAGTTCGGGACTTTTACCGCTGTAAACCGTGATCCTCGTGAGCGGGTGATCACCATCGCTTTCTATGCTTTGGCACGGAAGTCGAATGTGAAAGGTGGCGATGATGCTGCCAAAGCTCAGTGGTTCCCTCTTGATGAGGTTCCGCCGCTGGCTTTCGACCACGATTACATCTTGCGTAAAGCCACTGAACAACTGAAGAAGGACATCCACTTCGAGCCCATCGGTTTCGACCTCCTCGATGAACATTTCACCATGCCCGAGTTGCAACGTCTCTACGAATCGATCCTCGGTGTGCACTTCGACCGTCGCAACTTCTATAAAAAGATGCTTCAGACGGGTATTTTGGAAGAGGTGGACGATTATGTTGATGACGAGCCGGCGTTCTTTGGTGCGCATCGTGAGATGCGGTCCATGAGCATCGACGCGCTGTTTGGTGGCCTTCAAAAAGAGGAAGCCAAACAGGTTCGTCGCAAAGGCACCAAGTTTTCCTTTAATAAGGAACGGTATAACCAATTCAAAGAAGACAAGAATTTTAGATTAGAGTTTTAATTAAAAAACATGTAAAAATTATGAAAACACAAATTTACAATCTCATCATCCTCGACAAGAGCGGATCGATGAGCAGCATCGCCAAAGCTGCCATTTCTGGCTTTAATGAGACCGTCGGAGGCATCCGTGCGGCTCAGGAACGTTTCAAGGACACCCAAGAGCACTTCGTTTCTTTGATGATCTTCTGCAACTGCGAAAAACGTCTTGTCTACGATAAAGTGCCTGTCAACGAAGTGAAGGAGTTGACTTCGCAGGATTATCGACCTTGCTGCTGCACGCCTTTGTATGATGCCATGGGCATCTCCATCAACGGCTTGTTCAGGGACATCAAGGACAAGGAAGACGCCACTGCTGTGGTCACCGTCATTACCGATGGTCTTGAGAATGCTTCAAGAGAGTATAACGGTGCGGCGATTAAGGCATTGGTGGAGCGCATGAAAGAGGAGGAAGGCTGGAACTTCGCCTATATTGGCACCAACCAGAACGTGGAAGCTACCTCTGCCTCGCTTTCCATCGACAACCACATGGAGTTCCGCGACGACGAAGTCGGCATGAGTGAGGCTTGGTCGACAGAACGAAAGTCGAAGATGCGGATGTTCTCTCGTATGGCCTCTACTTGTTTTTTCACCGAATCGATGTCATCGGATGAACGCAAAGCCTATCGTTCGCAAGCTAACCGTGAGAATCGCAACTACCGTGATATCAGAGAGTTCCGCCATCGCTTCACGCCCGATCGTATCATGAATCTTGGTAAGAACGAGATCTTTGTCTTTGGGAGTAATCTGCAGGGTATGCATGGTGGCGGCGCTGCCAGGATTGCCGTTGAGCGTTTTGGTGCCATCATGGGGCAGGGGATCGGCCTGCAAGGTCATAGTTACGCCATCCCCACTATGCAGGGTGGTCCGAACACGATTCGGCCTTACGTGGATGAGTTCATCAAGTTTGCACAGCAGCATCCCGAGTTGACATTCCTTGTTACCCGCATCGGCTGTGGCATTGCCGGCTTCAAGCCTGCTGATATCGCCCCGTTGTTTGCCAATGCTGTCGATGTGGAGAATATCCATCTTCCGGAAGACTTCTGGAAAGAAATTATTTAATTTCTCACTCATATGTTAGGCGCAATCATAGGCGATACCGTAGGTTCGGTATACGAATTCAACAATATAAAGATGATTGATTTTCCGTTGTTCTCGAAAGAGAGCGATTACACGGACGATTCCATCATGACGATGGCTGTGGCGAGCTGGCTGTTGAACGACAGCCAGCACACCATGGAAAAGCTGGAGGAAACGTTCCTTGCTTTTGCGGAACGATATCCTTGTCCCATGGGCGGTTATGGTTCCGGTTTTTATCGCTGGCTGTTTTGCCCTGAGTGTTTTGAAGGTGGAGTACGTCAGCCTTATTACTCGTTTGGCAATGGTGCCGCCATGCGCTGTAGTGCCAATGGCTGGATGTTTGACACATTGGAAGAGACCGAACGTGTGGCTGGCCTCTCAGCGGCCATCACGCATAGCCATCCCGAAGGTGTCAAGGGCGCACAGTCGACAGCAGCAGCCATCTTCATGGCCCGTAACGGCAAGAGTAAGGAAGAGATAAGGGATTATATCTCAGTAAGATATGGATATAATCTCAATCGAAATTGTGATGAGATCCGTGCCGTTTATGATTGGGATTCATCTTGTCAGGGTACGGTGCCTGAAGCCATGGTGGCTTTCTTTGATAGTACCGACTTCGAGTCGGCGATCCGTTTGGCGGTCTCCTTAGGTGGCGACAGCGACACGCTGGCGTGCATCACAGGAGGCATCGCAGAGGCTTTCTACAAGAACATCCCCGATGACATCGCTTTAAGGATTTGGAGCATGATTCCCGAGGAGTTCAAGGATCTCCTTAAGGCTATGGAGGAACACACTTCTTATCGGCTTCCTAATGCTCTTTAATAGATGGTTTTTACTATCTTTGCCGTCGATTTAAAAGGTTTGTGTCATGCAGGATCTTTTCACCGGCCCAGGCGTGGGGTCTACTATTTTATATTTAGCCATCTCTATTTTTGTGGGATTGCTGTTAGGTAAGATCAAGATTGCCAAGATTTCGTTAGGTATTACTTGGGTGCTCTTTGTGGGTATTGCCCTTAGCGCCTGTGGCGTCAGTCTTAATGAGGATATGTTGCATGTGGTGAAGGAATTTGGACTGATCCTCTTTGTGGTGGCTGTGGGCTTGCAGGTGGGACCAGGCTTCTTTCGATCCTTTAAAAAAGGCGGTTTGGCCTTAAACCTGATGGCGTTAGTGAACGTCGCTTTGGGTGTGGTGATCACGGTGGTCATCGCCAAGGTCGCCGACCAGGACCTTGCCGATATGGCTGGGGTGTACACGGGGGCTATCACCAACACGCCGGGGCTTTCGGCGGCGCAGCAAACTGCTACTGACTTGCTTGGTGATGAGGCTTCTAAGCAGTTGGCGGCGGGTTATGCCGTGACCTATCCTTTGGCCGTAGTGGGCATGATCGTGAGCTGCCTTCTGTTGAAAGCTTTCTGCCGTATTGATCTGAAAAAAGAGCCTTCCATTGAAACAACACTCGAATCGGGACCCGAAAAACAAGCTACACCTGTCTCGCAGCGCCATAAGGTGAACCTCATTCCTATTTTTGTCATCATCGCGTTGGGTGTTATCATCGGTTCCATCCCGATTCCCGTGGGGATGAAAGCCCCCATTAAACTTGGATTGGCTGGAGGACCGCTTGTGGTGGCCATCATCGGCGGCTGGCTGGGCGTGAAGCGAGGCTGGTTTACCACGGAATATACGGATAGCCACGGTGTGTGGATGCTCCGCGAGGTGGGCATTGCGCTGTTCTTGGCTTGTGTGGGGTTGGGCGCTGGAGAAGCGTTTGTGAAGACTGTGCAGGAACACTACATGTGGGTCGTTTACGGGGTCATCATCACCATGGTGCCGCCCATTTTGATCACCCTTTTCGGACGTTTGGTCTTGAAGATGAACTACTACACTTTAATGGGCTTCATTGGTGGCTCCCACACTGATCCCCCGACTTTGGCTTTTGCCAACACGGTGGCTCCAGAAGGCTGCAAACTTCCTAACATGGGTTACGCCACAGTTTATCCGTTGACAATGTTCCTGCGTATTTTTACCGCGCAGTTGCTGGTATTGTTGGCAGTGTAAGAATAGTTTTCGCTTGATAAACAACTATTTTATATCTTTGCTTCCGAATTATGGCAGATACCATCATCATACGGAAGGGCTTGGATATTCCTATCAGTGGGGCGGCTGAGAAACGCCTCACCGACGCACGGAATATCAGCACTTATGCAGTAAAACCTATTGATTTTGTAGGTCTTACACCGCGGATGATGGTTGAAGAAGGTGATGCCGTCAACGTCGGTGATGCCTTGTTTTGTGATAAAAACGACGAGCGCATCCGCTTCACATCGCCGGTAAGCGGAAAGGTGAAAGCCATCGTCCGTGGAGAGAAAAGGAAGTTGTTGGAAGTGGTGGTGGAATCGGATGGCGAGTCCAAGCCGAAGGTTTTTGAGATTCCGAAAACCGCTGAAGAACTGAAGCAAGTCATGTTGCAATGTGGTCTTTGGACACAATTGCGTCAGCGTCCGTTTGGCACAGTGGCGAATCCCGATGACAAGCCTAAAGCCATATTTATCAGTGGTTTTAGCAGCGCCCCCTTGGCTCCGGATTACGATTTCGTGATGCAGGGCAAGGAGGAGTTCTTGAAAAAAGGCTTGGAAGCGTTGACAAAACTGACTGCTGGCAAAGTGCATATTTGTTTCAAGCCCAATCAAAAACTCGCGACGCAATTTTTAACTTTTAACTCTTCACTCTTCACTCATTTCGTAAGCGGTCCACATCCAGCAGGAAACGTGGGAACCCAAATCGCCCGTATTGATCCGATTAATAAAGGCGACGTTGTTTGGACAATGGGTGTTCAAGATGTGGCGATGTTGGGAGCGTTGGCGAGCACAGGTGTTTATCATCCTGAAAAGATCATCGCAGTGGCGGGACCGAAGATCAAAAACCCGCATTATTATCGGGTAAGGCCGGGCGCTTGTTTAAAGTCCATCACTGGTGCACAATTGCTTAACGCTGATTATCCCGAGGTGGAAACCAACGATGCTGCTAAACAAAATAGAGTCATCTCAGGCGACATTCTTTGTGGTATGCAGATTGCCGCCGATGGGTTCTTGGGGGCTTACGACGACCTGGTGAGCATCCTTCCCGAAGGCGATTACTACGACTTCATGGGTTGGCTGATGCCAGGATTTAAGAAATATAGTTTCTCGAGGACTTTCCTTAGCGGGTTCCTTCCGAAGAGCACCTTTAAGCCATTTGGCATTCAAACGCCCCGATTCTCCAGTTTTTGGAAATTTGATACCAACACCCATGGCGATGAGCGCCCCTTTGTATTCACGGGCAACTTCGAAAGGGTGTTTCCTTTCGATATCTATCCCACTCAACTCATCAAAGCTTGCATTGTGGGCGACATCGAGTTGATGGAAAACCTTGGCATCTATGAGGTGGAGCCTGAGGATTTCGCACTATGTGAGTTTATCGATACTTCAAAAACCAACATCCAAGACATCGTCAGAACGGCGTTGGAGACATTGAGAAAGGAGGGGCAGGGATGAATGGAAAACTTAAATGGTTGGCGAGTTGGTTTGAAAAACATCAGCCGAAGGGCAGATGGTCGTGGTTAGGTAGTACCTACGAGGCTTTCCATACCTTTGCTTTTACTCCGAATAGGGTAACTTCGAGGGGTAGCCATGTGCGTGATGCCGTCGACTTGAAACGTGCTATGATCACGGTGGTCATCGCCTTGATGCCCGCCATGATTTTTGGCATGTGGAACATTGGCTACCAGCATTACCTTGCTACGCCAGAACCTCTAACCTCTAACCCATCACCTTTCACCTGCTTTTGGTTCGGATTCCTACGGATGCTGCCCATGTTGGCAGTTAGCTATATTGTTGGGTTGGGCATTGAATTTACCTTTGCTCAGATCCGGCATCATCAGGTGAACGAGGGCTTCTTGGTCACGGGTTTCCTCATCCCGATGATCATGCCTGTCACCACGCCGTTATGGCAGTTGGCTCTTGCCACAGCTTTTGCTGTCATCATTGGCAAGGAGGTCTTCGGCGGCACGGGGATGAATTTCCTCAATCCCGCCTTGGTGGCGCGCGCTTTTCTCTTCTTCAGTTACCCCACTAGGATGTCGGGTGATAATGTTTGGATTGCCGCTGACCTCTGGGGAACAGATGCCATCGCTGGCGCCACGCCTTTGGCGGAACTGGCCGCTGGGATGCAGCCTTCAGCTTCCGTTTTGGATATGTTGATAGGAACGATTCCCGGTTCCACTTGTGAGACCTCGGTTATCGCCATTTTGTTGGGTGCCATTATCTTGTTGGTCACCGGCATCGCCAGCTGGCGCATCATGCTCTCCGTTATCCTCGGTGGCGGCCTGATGGGACTGTTGTTTAATACCATCGGCGCCAACACATACATGCAGCTGCCGTTCTATTACCATTATTTGATGGGCGGTTTCATGTTTGGAGCGGTTTTCATGGCCACTGATCCTGTCACTGCGGCGCAGACCAACATCGGCAAGTGGATCTATGGCTTTTTGATCGGTGCTTTTGCCGTGATGCTTCGCGTGCTTAATCCCGCCTACCCGGAAGGCATGATGCTCAGTATCCTGCTAATGAACTGCTTTGCTCCGCTCATCGACCACTGTGTCGTTGCCCGAAATATCAAACGTCGTCAAAAACGCGCATTAATAAAATCTAAAGTCACCGCTCGATGAAGAGAGACATTAATAGCAACGGATACATCTTTCTTTACGCCACCGTCTTGGTGGTCGTAGTGGCGGTGTTGTTGACGGTGACGGCATTGTGGCTACAGCCTTATCAGCAGCGCAACAAAGAGAATGAGAAACGCATGATGATCCTCTCGGCGGCAGGTGCTACTGATGAAGGCAAGATTACCTATGTCGATGGAGAGTTGCCTGTATATCTTGTCAACGACACGGTGACGGTTCTTCCCATGCAGGGCAATGGACTTTGGGGACCCATCTGGGGATATCTTGCCATTGCTCCTGATGGTAAGACGGTGCTTGGCGTTAAGTTCGATCACAAGTCGGAGACCCCAGGCTTGGGTGGTGAGATCACCACGGAGAAGTTCCAGAGCCAGTTTGCGGGAAAACAGATTTTGGAAGACGGTAAAACAAAGCCTGTCGATTTCGATGCCATCAGCGGCGCCACCAAGACATCGACTGGTGTTAAAGAAATGATTGACAAGACGATACAACAATATCAGCCTTATTTTGTAAAGCAATGAACGTAAAGAAACTCCTCATAGAACCCTTGCGAAAGACCAATCCCGTCACGGTGTTGGTGTTGGGCATCTGCTCTTGTCTGGCGGTGACCGCCAAGTTGAAGCCTGCCTTGGTGATGGGGGTCTCGGTGACGGTGGTGACGGCATTGTCCAACTTTATCATCTCATTGCTTCGCAAAGGCATTCCCAATCGCATCCGCATCATCGTTCAGTTGTTGGTGGTCTCCACTTTGGTGATCCTTGTCGACCAGTTCTTGAAGGCTTTCGCCTACGATGTCAGCAAGCAACTCTCGGTGTATGTTGGCTTGATCATCACTAACTGTATTATCATGGGTCGCTTGGAGGCTTTTGCTCTGTCGCACGGTCCCGGTGAGTCCTTCCTCGATGGCTTGGGCAACGGCTTGGGATACAGCTTGATACTTATTATCGTAGCTTTCTTCCGAGAATTACTTGGCTCCGGCACCTTGTTGGGTTATCAAATCATCCCGCAATCGTGGTACGAAGCGGGCTATCAAAATAATGGCTTGATGATTCTTCCGCCGATGGCGTTGATTGTCATCGGAATCGTCATGTGGATTAACAACAGCAAAACCGAATCGAAATGAGCATCTTTAACCTGTTTTTGAAATCGGTCTTTGTGGACAACATGATCTTCGCCTATTTTTTGGGCATGTGTTCCTATTTGGCGGTGTCGAAGACGGTGAAGACCAGTGCGGGATTGGGCTTGGCGGTAACGTTTGTGTTAGTCGTTACTGTCCCTGTCAATTATCTGATCAACAAATATTTGCTTTCGTCAGGCGCTTTGGCTTGGATCAGTCCGAGGTTCGCTACTGTCGATCTAAGTTTCCTGACGTATATCCTCTTCATCGCCATCATCGCGGCCATCGTGCAGATTTTGGAGATGATCATAGAGACTTTCACCCCGTCGTTGCATTCCGCTTTGGGTATCTTCCTCCCTTTAATTGCGGTGAACTGCGCCATCTTGGGCTGCTCCCTTTTCATGCAGGAGCGCAACTTCAGCAACGTGGGCGAGGCCGCCGTGTTTGGTCTCGGCTCGGGCATCGGTTGGCTGTTGGCCATTGTGGCCATTGCTGCCATCCGCGAGAAACTACGCTACTCCAAGATCCCCAAAGCCCTTGAAGGCGTGGGTATCTCGTTTATTATCACTGGTTTGATGGGTATTGCTTTTATGGCGTTTATGGGAATAAAACTATAAGAATAAAACAAGAATTACAAAAACGGTAAACCATGAATAGAAAAACCATTTATTACTTCGCCCTGTTTTTTATTCTGCTGTCAGGAGTGGTTATGCCCAACAACGCTTTAGGCCAAAACAGCACCAATCTTTTGGACAAGATGAACCAACGGTTCTCGTTGGATATTCCGGCTTCCTATTCCAATAAACTTAGGGGCTTTATTTCAAGCAGTGCTACTTTGAACCTTGATGTTGCTGCAAATTTCACGGAGAGTTTTATCATTAAACAAATGGCTACCGATCAAGGGATTTCAAAAAGCAACCAGTATTTGTTCATTTGGGATCGGATATACGCGGTGCTTTCCAACAGTGAGCTATACGACGGCAATGATGGCGATGAGAAAAGACTTGAGGAATATGAAACCGCATTTGATTTCATATTAAGTTGCGAGAAAGAATATAAAGAGAATCTTAAAGAAGTTTTAGAGAGGGAGCAACAGAAAGCAAAGGAGGACGCACAGAAAGCAAAGGAGGACGCACAGAAAGCAAAGGAGGACGCACAAAAAGCAAAGGAGGACGCACAGAAAGCAAAGGAGGACGCACAGAAAGCAAAGGAGGACGCACAAAAAGCAAAGGAGGACGCACAAAAAGCAAAGGAGGACGCTATAAAAGCTGATAAAATGGGGTTGGAAGAATTGGCAAATTACTATATGATTTATAAAAAAGACCCAAGTTCAGCTTTGGATTCAGAAGTGCAACATGTTAGAGAAATTGCTAAAGACTTTGTAAATTCCTGTAAGAAACACGATATTGATTATAGGAATTATCTTTTGCAGTATATGAAAGATGAGAAAGAAGTTGAAGCCCTCTTTAAGTTTTACGGGATAGAATAAATACTGATGAGCCTCACCTCAACCATCATATTAAGCATCGCCGTTTTCCTTGGCATCACGCTCTTGCTTGTTGCCCTGCTGCTCTTGGTGCGCAACAAGCTGATGCCCAAGGGCGAGGTGAAGATCACCATCAACGACGACAAGGTGCTGACCGTCCCGACGGGCAACACGCTGATTGCCACGCTGGCAGAGCAGAAAGTGTACCTGCCTTCTGCCTGCGGAGGCAAAGGCTCGTGTGGCCAGTGCAAATGTCGTGTGGTGGAAGGCGGCGGCACCATCCTGCCTACTGAAGTGGGCTTTTTCACCCGAAAGCAAATTCAAGACCATTGGCGTCTGGGCTGTCAGGTAAAAGTGAAGGAAAATCTGAAAATCGTGGTGCCGCAGTCGATTCTGAACGTGAAGGAATACGAATGCACGGTGGTCAGCAACCGCAATGTGGCCACTTTTATCAAGGAGTTCAAGGTACAGCTGCCAGCTGGCGAACACATGGACTTCATCCCTGGCTCCTATGCCCAAATCCGAATTCCGAAGTTCAATATTAAATACTCTGATTTCGACAAGGAACTCATTGGTGCTGAATATCTACCCTCATGGGAGAAGTATAAGATGTTTGACCTGCGTTGCGTCAACACCGAGCCGACGGTGCGTGCTTATTCCATGGCCAACTATCCCGCCGAAGGGAATGTCTTTATGCTGACGGTGAGAATTGCGACTCCTCCCTTTAAGCCTGACCGTTCAGGGTTTATGAATGTCAATCCAGGTATTGCCTCGTCCTATATCTTCTCGTTAAAACCTGGCGACAAAGTTTATATATCTGGTCCTTATGGCGAATTCCATGTGAAAGAAGATAGTAAGGCAGAAATGATTTGGGTTGGCGGAGGAGCCGGAATGGCGCCGCTTAGAGCACAGATTATGCATATGACGCGGACCTTACATACCACAGACCGCGAAATGCATTTCTTCTATGGCGCCCGAGCTTTGAACGAGGTCTTCTATCTCGATGATTTCCGTCAACTGGAGAAGGACTTCCCGAACTTCCATTTCCATCTGGCTTTAGATCGTCCCGACCCTGCTGCCGATGCCGCAGGCGTGCCTTACACCGCAGGTTTTGTGCATCAGGTGATGTACGACACCTACCTCAAAGACCACAAAGCCCCTGAAGATATCGAATACTACATGTGCGGCCCCGGTCCGATGAGCGCCGCAGTAGTGAAGATGCTCGACAACCTGGGCGTGGCCCCCGAAAATATCATGTATGACGATTTTGGTGGATGACCTATGAAAAAGCACCTGTTTCTGTTTGTATTCTTGCTTGCGGCGGCCTGTCAACGGGTGCCGACGGCGGAATGGACTGAAGGTGCCAAACAAGACGACGGTCGGGCCATGCACACTCTGGTGCTTCATCATATGACCGAAGGCTCGAGGGTGTGGTTTCAAGAACTTTACGATGGCAAGACCATGGTGGAAGGCCCCGAGATGCATCATTACCAGGGCACTTCGTGGTATATCGACATTCCCTCTGCCGGCACTGTCACCTTGAAATATTTCGGACGTCCGCTGCCGCGTCATTCCTGGGCTCCCGAGGGGTTTGTCCTTCAGCAAAAGGGGAAGCCCGATACCCCGATGGAGGTGACGTATCATTTTTTGGAACAACTTTCGGAAAAGGCATGTGAGAAGAGCCTTGCCAGTCAACACGAGGTACAATTCAGCGACATTATCCCTCGTGTCAAAAGTGCTGCCGCTCCGATGGAAGAAACAAGGGAACATCCTGCTGGTTGGTACCGTATTACGATTGATCATGACGGGACCCCGGCGGTGGAATCGGACGATGAGGAGGGAGCTTTCTATGCCCAAGTCACTCTTGACAAGATACCGCGTCCCCTGCAGCCTATGACCATCGAGGATTGGCCCGACTTTCCTTATCGTGGTTTCATGCTCGACGTGGTTCGGGACTTCCGCTCGGTCGACGAAGTGCTTCAAATCATCGACCTGATGGCTTCTTGGAAACTCAACACACTGCATTTCCATTTGGCCGATGACGAGTCGTGGTGCCTGGAAATCAAAGACTTACCAGAACTCACTGAATATGGGGCGCATCATGCCCTCCCCGACTGGGACTTGAAGGAAACCATGGCTTTGAAGCCTACCGTCAACGGTAAGATTGGCAATGTGACGTACTATACAACCGAGGAATACCAGCGGATTCTTCGTTATGCTTGGGAACGTCGCATCGTGGTGATTCCCGAGTTCGACACCCCTGGCCATTCACGGGCTTCCATCAAGGCGATGCAAGCCTACGAACGGCGCACGGGCGACAATAGCTACCGATTGCAAGACCCTGCCGACACCTCACATTATTGGTCGGCACAGGACTTCACCGACAATGTGCTGAGCGTCGATTTGCCCAGTGTTTACAAGTTTTACGGCGTGGTCTTCGACGAAATCATCCGCTTGCACCGTGAGGCTGGTGTGCCTTTAAAAGCCATCCATATCGGTGGCGACGAAGTGCCAGAAGGGGCGTGGTCGGGTCACGACCGGCATGAAATGAAAGAGATGTTCATTAATGGGATGATCGATCTGGCCGAAGCACGAGACATCAAGCTCGCTGGATGGGAAGATATCGCTAAGGGCTTGGAACCTGAAACAGAGGCTCGGCTCAAACGCTCACTATATTTCGTCAACGTGTGGAACACGGATGGCATCGAGGGTTTCCCCGTAGTGCTTTCACCCGCTGCATACACCTATCTCGACTTGGCCTATAACGACTCACCTGACGAAATTGGTCTTTCGTGGGCAGGATATGTCGACGAGCAAAAGACCTTCGCCCTTCAACCTAAAAACTATAAGGGCAATGTTATCGGAGTGCAGGCACAACTGTGGTCGTCGCAGCTTCGTAATTTCGACGATGCCACTTACCAGATGCTCCCCAAGGCACTCGGCGTGGCTGAACGCGCTTGGAATGCCTATCCCAATTGGTCTACCGAAGCTGATTTTAAAACCGATTTCGAACGGTTCCAAGAGATCATCTGCTCCCGTGAAGTGCTATTTTGGAAGCAAAAAAACTTGAATTATAGAATACAATAAATACTTGCGTTATGATAAAACGAATCCTCTTTTTTCTTGCGGTATGCTGCATGGCAATGACAGCGGCTGCCGAACCTGTGAAACTCCAAAGCCCCAATGGGAAACTGGAACTAAAGTTTGATGTCAAAGACGGCGTGCCTTATTATGCCTTAGACCGGTTGGGGCGGGTGGAGAAACCTATCGTGCTACCCTCCAAAATGGGCTTTACCCTCGAATGGCGCGATGACCTGGCCCATGCTTTCAAGCTGAAAAAAGTTGTATTTGACTCTTTTGATGAAGTGTGGGAACCCGTATGGGGCGAGGAAGCCCATATCCGTAATCATTACAACGAGTTGCTGGTGACGCTGGAGCAACCCATCGGCAGCGTGGAGAGCATGGATCATTCCACCGAGAAAAAGGCCACTGTGATGCAAATACGCTTCAGGCTATATGACGATGGCTTGGGCTTCCGCTATGAGTTCCCGATGGAAAACGCCTTGGCGTATTTTTGGATCAAGGAGGAGTTGACCGAGTTTGCGATGACTGGTGACCACACCGCATGGTGGATTCCAGGTGACTTGGATACGCAGGAGTTCAATTACACCGAGTCGCGGTTGTCGGAGATCCGCGACCTGTGGGAGGCGAGTCACAAAGACGGTGGTTGGCCGTGGACGGGTTTCTCCCCAACAGGCGTGCAGACTGCCTTGCAGATGAAGACCGACGATGGTCTCTATCTCAATATCCACGAGGCTGCCACGCTCGACTATCCGACCATGCATCTTGATCTCGATGATAAAAACATGGTTTTCCGTGCCTTTCTCTCGCCTGACGCCACGGGCTACAAAGGCCGTCTCCAGACCCCATGCCATACGCCTTGGCGCACCGTTATGGTCTGTGAAAAAGCCACCGATGTGTTGGCCTCGCGTCTCATCCTCAACCTCAATGATCCTTGTGTCTTAGAGGACGTAAGCTGGATTCACCCTGTGAAGTACATGGGCGTGTGGTGGGAGATGATCTCAGGCAAGAGCTCTTGGTCTTACACCAACGACTTCCCCTCGGTGAAGCTAGGCGAGACCGATTATGAACATGCCACGCCCAACAGCAATCACGGTGCCAACAACGCCAACGTGCGTCGCTACATCGATTTCGCTGCCGCTAATGGCTTCGACGCATTGCTTATTGAAGGTTGGAACATCGGCTGGGAGGACTGGTATGCCAAGCAAAAGGACTTCGTGTTCGACTTCATCACGCCTTATCCTGACTTCGACTTGCCTGCGCTCAACAAATACGCCCACGAGAAGGGCATCCGCCTCATCATGCACCATGAGAGTTCTGCTTCCACCCTCAATTACGAGCGATGGATGGAGAAGGCCTACACCCTAATGAACCAATACGGCTATGATGCCGTGAAGGGAGGCTATGTGGGCACCATCATCCCCTATGGCGAAGGACACTACAGCCAGCCTATCAACAACCACTATCACTATGCCATTGTGGAGGCTGCCAAGCACCATATCATGGTGAACTCACACGAGGCGGTAAGGCCGACGGGTCTCTGCCGCACCTGGCCCAATATGATTGGCAACGAGAGCGCCATGGGCACTGAGTTCCGCGAGCGCATCAATCCTGGACATACCACCATTTTGCCATTCACGCGCCTGCAGGGCGGCCCAATGGACTACACGCCCGGCATCTTCGAGACCGACATGGGGAAGATTGTGCCCTGGGGTCAGAAAATGAAGACTACCATCTGCAACCAACTGGGTCTATATGTGACCTTCTATTCGCCGCTGCAGATGGCCGCCGACTTCCCTGAACATTATGAGCCTCACATGGATGCCTTCCAGTTCATCAAGGATGTGGCCGTCGACTGGGATACCAGCATCTATATTGCCGCCGAGCCTGGCGACTATATCGTCACCGCCCGTCATCCGAAGATTTCGACTCTGAACAAAGCCGCAGAGGGTCTCGCCCAGTTGCCTGACGGCAAAAAAGGTGTCGTCAATAGTGTGACCCAATTTGTTTACGGTGGTTCCGACCAGCCGCACGATGTGTGGTATGTGGGCGGTATCACTGATGAGAATGCCCGTGAGTTCAAGGTGAAATTGAATTTCCTGAAACCTGGTGTGAAATATGAGGCCATCATCTATGCTGATGCTGAAGATGCCAATGGCCTTCCTGGGGATAAATACAATCCAAAGGCCTACACCATAACAAAGAAAACCGTTACTTCAAAATCAACGCTAAAGCTGCGCATGGCCCCTTGTGGTGGTTTTGCCATCTCGTTACGATCGCTTTGAGTCATGCTATCTTTGCCCGGCCCATCTTGCGCATGATGGCATCCCACCATCGTGTGGGGATGATGGCGTGAAAGAGTCGGCCGGTGATGGAGAAACGTCCTCGGCAGTAGCGTGCCTTCGGGCGGCGGCTGTTGACGGCGCGGCTGATGGCCTTGGTGATGACCGAAGGCTTGGAAAGCAAGTTGGTTGCATAGAACCAATCCATGCTGTCGGCAAAACGCGTACCGGTCTCTTCGTAGGCAGTGTCCGCCGACGATTCCCTAAGGTGTTGTGCTGCGATGTGTCCCCAGTTGGTCTTGATGGCCCCGGGTTCGATCATCACCACGTCGATGCCGAAGGGCTTCACCTCCATGCGAAGCGCGTCGCTGAAGGCCTCCACTGCGTATTTCGTCACATTGTACCAGCCGCCCATATAGATCACCATTTTGCCTGCGATCGACGAGGTGTTGATGATGCGGCCGCTACCTTGCTTGCGCATCTGGGGTAGCACTAGCTGGGTCAGTCGAGCCAGTCCGAACACGTTCACTTCCAGCTGTCGGCGAGCTTCTTCCATTGGCACATTTTCGATGGCACCGAAAAAGCCGTAGCCCGCGTTGTTGATCAAGACATCAATCTTGCCCTCGGCTTGAATCACAGCTTCAACGCATCGATTCATCGAAGTCTCATCGGTCACATCCAGTTGAAGCACATGCACGCCGAAGTCTTTCAGAGGCTCCATCAGCTCCACCCTGCGGGCGGCGGCATATACGCGGTGTCCCTGTCGTGCCAAGGTCTGGGCGGCGTCATAGCCGATACCGCTGCTGGCCCCTGTGATCAAGATGGTTTTATATTGTTTCATCTTGTGATAACCTGTTTCTTACCGTTGATGATATAGATGCCCGCTGGCAGCGACTCAAGGCTCTTGGCGTTGGTCAGCACTTTCCTTCCGTCGATGGAAAAGACGTTGTATCGCAGGCAGTCGGGGTTGGGATGCTCCTGGTCGATCTCCTGAATGCTGGTGGTGGTGATGTCGATGAGATTATACTCTTGTGATCCCAAGCCAATCTCTTCGGCGTATTCCACGGTATGCGTCCCGTGCATCTCGTTGATGCGGTCGATGAGCGGCTGTGCATCGTCGCCTTGGGTCGAGTTGTAGTTGAAGATCAGGTCGAGGCAGGCCTTGTCGAGTGCCACGGGGTCGGTGGAGGCGAGGATGCCCACGTCGTTCATCTCGGGCTTGGCCGGGTGGTCGTTGCAGTCGCAATCCACGGAAAGGTTGTTCATTACGTTGATGTAGACGATGTCCTTGCCATCCTGTTTGAAATAGTTGTGGACGGCCTGCGCCGCTGCCGCCATCGATTCGAGGAATGAATCTTGGCTGTTGCTGCCGTAGATGTTGGTGGTGCTCTCTCCAGCGGTATGGATGTAACATTTCCCGTGTCTCGACGCCACGCCGATGCTCTGATTCTTCAACACGCCTCCGTAGCCACCACGGGCATGGCCTTTGAAGTGTGCCAGGTTGATCATGAAGTCGTAGCTGGCCAGATGTGATCCGACGATGTCGTATTTGATCCAGGTGGTGTCGCTGACAGGGATGACGAGGTCGCCGTCGGCGTCCATGATATCGACCTTGGCGATCTCAGTGAAGCCTCGTTCGGCGATGACTTGGAGGTGTGATTCGGTGTTGTCGCGGATGCCTCCGTAGGCTGTGTTGCATTCCACGATGTTGGCGCCGGTGGCATCTACTAGATCTTTGATGAACTCGGGATGAAGGTAGTTGCTTTGTGCTGACTCGCCCGTGGAGATTTTCAGCGCCACACTGCCGCTTGGGGTCACTCCCAACGCTTCAAAAACTTGAACAAGCGATTCCGGGGTGATTTCGCTGGTGAAATACACGTTGCTCTGCGCAAAGGCGATTGTGCCAAGGCAGAGGAAGGCGATGAAAAGAACGATTTTTTTCATGATTATTTGTGTTTCATTGACCCACTGTCACCATCTGTTTGCCGGCTTCGCGGGCTTTGGCGAGGTCTTCTTCCCAATGGGCGTCGCGCCATTGTTTTTTGGATTCGATGATGCTTTCAGGAAATTCGTAGCGGCTGTAGTCGTTCACCTGGGTGGTGTTGTTGGCCATTAGCACCTCCACCTTATGGCCGAGGGCTACGCTGGTCATCGTCTCAACGCTGCGCATGCTGCTCCGACGTACCTTTTCGCCGTTTGAGGGCATGCCGTTCATGGTGTAGATGAAGGTGACGGGTATGGACATCGGGGCTTTGAAGATGGCTGTCGAGTAGTTGAGCCACGGGTAGGTGAGTCGCTCCCAGAAAGCGCGAGTCATAGCGGTAACTTCGCCGTAATAGATGGGGGACGCTATCACGAGGCCATCGGCTTCGGTACACTCTTTCAAGGTCTCCGTCAGTCCGTCAGGGAAGCGGCAACTGTTGGCACGTGGGCCTTTCAGCTGGCAGGCCATGCAGGAACGGCAGCCTTTATAGTCGAGGTCGTAGAGACGTACCACTTTGGCTTCTCCGCCGCCTTCGCGCACGCCTTCGACGAAAGCCGCGACCATAGCGGCAGTGTTCATGTTCTTACGCGGACTCCCGTCGATAATCATTATCTTCTTCATAGTTGCGTGGATTCTCTTTTCTGTGATGATTTGCTTTCGCTTTTTTTCATATGGCAAAAATAAACATTTTAATTGTTATTTTTGCATTCTTAATTTTCAAGAAATGGACAAACATCGGATAATCTTATCTATAGTATTGATTTTCAGTTCTATAGCGTTGTTTTCGCAAAACAAATGGAACTATGATCTCGGTCTGGGCGCTTCATTGAACACAGGTAATGTCAACAATTGTAACCTCAGCAACGACGGTTCTTTGACCCGTAACGACAGCTTGATCGCCTTCGATTTCCACTACAGGTTGCTTTACAGTTCGCTTATCAGCAAGACAGGACAGCATTGGGAAGAAACAAACTTCGAGATCAACAGTGGTGTGAAGTTGGATTTGTACCAATGGAGTACATTCTCGCCTTTTTTGGCTTTCGAGCAACTCACTAACAAATACAAAGGTTACGATCTCAAGATGAGTGGCCTTTTGGGAATGAAGTTCAAACTGTTTGTAAAACCAACAATTTACGATTACTCCATAAGCGTGGCTTTTGTTTACGATTGGACCGACTTCACCGACGAGACCCACCTTTTGAACAACAATTACCGTATTTCGATTCGGCCCAAATTCACGCAAAGGCTTACTGAGAACCTTACTTTGTACAACTGCACTTTCTATCAGCCCTCGGTGCTCGACTTTGATGACTATATCATTAATAGTCAGACCAAATTACAAACTCAAATCACCCGAAAAGTCTTCCTCGACCTCTCGTTTACATATGAATACCGCAGTCGTGTCCCTTCCGAAAACTACAAGAAACACGATATCCTTTCAGAGGTTTCGATACGGTTTAAGGGGTGACGTCTCATATTGATAAATTGACTCATTATGAAAAAACTATTAATCACCATTTTAGTGGCGATGTTGGGTTGGGAATCCGCATTGGCCTGCACCAACTTGATCGTTGGAAAAAAAGCGTCCGCTGACGGTAGCGTGATGTGTACCTATAACTGCGACGGATTTGGATTCTCCGGGTCGCTGTCGTACATTCCTGCCGGACGACATGAGCCAGGCGAGCTGATTGCCATCCATGGCTGGGGTCCGCCCCATGAGGGACAATTTGTGAAACAAGTGGAATACACCTATAACGTGGTGGGCCTGATGAATGAGAAGCAGGTGACCATTGTGGAGACTACTTTCGACGGGCGTTTGGAGCTGGTGAACCGCGACGGCTTGTTGGATTATTTCAGCCTGATGCGTTTGGCTTTGCAACGGTCGTCGACCGCCCGTGAAGCCATCAAATGCATGGTGGAGCTAGTGGAAGAATACGGCTACAATAGCAGTGGCGAGACCCTTACCATCTGTGACCCCAACGAGGCTTGGATCATGGAGATCATCGGTAAAGGGCCAGGGAAAAAAGGTGCCGTTTGGGTGGCTTTGCGCATCCCCGATGACTGCATCTGTGCTCACGCCAACCTGAGCAGAATCAGACAAATACCTTTTGGAAAAACAAGTATCAGCAGTAAGAATCTCAAAAAAATCTTCAAGCCTGAGATAGACTGTGTATACGCTTACGATGTGGTTTCGTTTGCCCGTGAGAAGGGCTTTTTCACTGGCAAGGATGCGGACTTCTCGTTCCGCGATGCCTATTGCCCCATCGACTTCGAGAACGTCCGTTACGCCGATGCCCGCGTGTGGAGTTTCTTCCGCCATCACTACAGCCACGAAGAGATGGATAAATACCTGCCTTACATCAATGGCGACTTTGATGTTTGCGACCATCTCCCATTGTGGATCAAGCCCGACAAACCCCTCTCAATGCGTGACCTCCAGCAGGATATGCGCGACCATTTCGAGGGAACGCCTTTGGACATGACCTCCGACATGACCGCTGGTCCTTGGGGCATGCCCATCCGTCCGCTGCCGATGCATTTCAAGGACAGCGACAGCCTGGCTTATTTCCGCGAGCGTCCCATCGCCTGCCAGCAGTCGGGTTTCACCATGACTTGCCAGATGCGCTCGTGGCTGCCTAATGATGTGGGTGGCGTCACTTGGTTCAACTGCGATGATGCCAACATGGTGGCATATGTGCCGCTCTATTGCTGCATCACCCAGGTGCCGGACTGCTTCCGTCCCGAAAACAATCCCCGCGCTGAGTTCAGCGACAAGTCGGCCTTCTGGATGAACAACTGGGTAGCCAACATGGTCTATCCCCGTTACTCGATGATGATCGGCGACCTCCGCGAGGCCCAGAAGGAGTTGGAAGATTATTATTTTGCCGATCAAGACAATGTTTTGGCAGCTATTAAAGAGATGACGCCTGCCGATAGACAGAGTTTCCTCAATCGTAAGAGCATTGAATACGCTGAAAAGATGATGCAACGCTGGGATCAACTGGCGAGGTTCCTCATCGTTCGCTACAACGACCAGATCGTCCGTCGGGTGGACGAAAACGGAAATTTCACCCGCTGGGGTCACGACACACCGGGCTACGACCAGCAATTCATCGACGCCATCCACAAATCCACAGGCGACCGTTACCTCCTTAAAGAAGTTATCGACCGTAGGGAACGGTAATTTTTTTACTTTTGCTAAAAATTAATCCAATGAAAACACGCCGCTTTATCGGAATCGCATTCCTGTTTGTCATGTTGCTCTCAAGCAGCAGTTCCTTTGCCCAGATACAAAACTTCGAATGGCAGGATGTCCAACGCGAATACCTCGTGCGCACACCAGCGCAAAGTGATGGAAGCCTCCCTGTGCTGTACTTCCTGCATGGGCTGGGCGACAACATCACTCGTCTCGATAACGAGTTCCACTTCCAGCAGATCGCTGACCAGCTGGGGTGGGCTATCGTGGTGCCCCAAGCGCTGAACGAAGGCTACGGCACCATGTGGAACGCCGGCCTCACCGCCAGCACCACCAACGACTCGGGTTTCCTGATGGCGTTGCTCGACTCGCTGGTTGAGCCATATCAACTGAATCTGGATAGCGTCTTTTTCACGGGCTTCTCCATGGGCGGTTTCATGACGCACCGCATGGCCATCGAGCATGGCGACCGCATCACAGCCTGCGCTCCGGTGAGTGGACTCATCACTTCTCCCATGGCTAACCATACGGCAGTAGCTCCCGTGAGGATGCTTCACATCCACGGTACCGCCGACCCCGTGGTGGGCTACGATGGCGGGTCGCAATATTTCGGCTATCAGCTGGGACTGAGTGTGGACAACATCATCAAATATTGGAAAAATGCCAATGGCTGTACAGACGATCCTCAGATCGACACACTGCCTAATCTGCAGAACGATGGGCTGCGTTTTGTATGCTATACCTATGACTGCGACACCGAGCTGCAACATATCAAGGTGATCGGCGGCACCCACACTTGGTACCACAGCGATGACCAATACGACATCGGTTATTTCACCGAAATCGTGAAGTTTTTCAGGGGGAACGGCACCATTACGGCAGTTGACAATGTCCCCGAAGCCAACCGTTTAAAAGTCTATCCCAACCCTACCTCAGGCCTCCTGAAGATTGAAGCCAGCGAAGCTACTTTTGTCAAAGTGATGGATCTCCAAGGCCGTGTTGTGGCCGAGTTCCAGCTGAAACAAGGAGTTAATGATATCGATCTCGAGACTCTCCCTGAAGGGATGTATCTGCTCAAGTCAGGGCAGGGGAATGTGAATAAAATTTTAAAGACAAGATAATCATGAAAAAAACAGTTTTATTTTGCGGCCTGCTGTGTCTTCTGATGGTCGCATGCCAAGAAGCAGAAAAGCCGATCATGACGATCGACCAAGTGAATGAACAATGGAAAACAACCACCATCAAAGGTGTGAAGAGCGCTGACGTAATGGGGATGGTGCAGGCTTTCCAAAAGCAGTGGCCGACGAATTCCGTCGGGCTACTGTTCGAAGATCTTAAACTCCCAGAGAATGAACTGCATTACCTGTCAGTTCATGACGCTGACAATGCCTATATGATGTTTGCCGAGGGTAGCAACGATCCTGACGCGGAAGGCATGCAAGCCAAGGTCTGGCAACGCTCAAACGGCCATCAACTATTTGCTATCGCGTTCGACCAATTTTCTTCCAACGTGAAGTCTTTCGTGGCATTTTATGATTACGACCCGGCCCAAAAAACATTAGTGCCAGATCCGAGTTTCGACAACCTCTTCACGCCATCGCATAGTAATGTGGCAGTAAGATACGATCTTCCGCAGTACGGCGAACTCTTCGAGGTGAATGAATATTTCTGGAATTGGTGGTGGCCGCTGAGACATTTTTATGAGTGGGACGGTATGCGCTTTTCCGACCCCGAGGTTGTTTTCGAAGGGATGTACGAGATCATGGACGAGTTCGACGAGTCATACATGACCTACGAAATGGATGACTTCAGCAAATATGCCTTGATCGACATCGATGAGGATGGCGAGCCTGAGATCTGGCTGAGCACCGACAACGAAGAGTACCAGGCGGTGCTTTCGGTGGTGGAAGGCCAAGTGAAACTTCTTGCAGGCCAAGACTTCAAGCGGAGCTTGTTCTTCTATAAAGGCGTTGTGGGCGATGCCGGCGGTTGCGGAACGGGATGCTATTATACACAATACGCCATACTCAAGAACAGTGCGCCAGAATACCATTTATACAACATGCAAACCTATAATTTCTCGACAGACGGTGTGGATGATGAGTATTCGAAAGATGGCGAGGCAATCACCAACGACGAGGGCGATGCCATCGTCAAATCGTTCGGCGAACCCGTTGCCCCTGATGTGACCTGGTGTAAACTGGCTGTCCCGAAGGGATAATGCTATAATGAAATGACCCGGGAGAAGGAAATCTATAAGGTTACTCTGGTGGGGAGCGTGGTCAACGTGATCCTCCTGGCGTTCAAGTTCGTGGCGGGCATCGTGGGTCATAGCTCTGCGATGATCGCCGACGCCTTGCATTCGCTTTCGGACTTCGTGACCGACATCATCGTGCTGGTGTTTGTGAAGATCAGCAACAAGCCTCAGGACAAATCGCACGACTACGGTCATGGGAAATACGAGACCCTGGCGCTGACCCTTATCGGCATCGCCTTGATGGCGGTGGGCGTCAGTATCATCGTAAAGGGTGCCATCAAGATTGCCGCATGGGCCAATGGCGAGGAGCTGGCTGCTCCTGGGATACTGGCTTTCTGGGCCGCCATCGTATCGATCGTGCTGAAAGAGGCGGTCTACTGGTATTCCATCGTTAAGGCAAAGAAGTTGAACTCTAAGGCAGTGGAAGCCAACGCCTGGCACCATCGTAGCGATGCGCTTTCGTCTATTGGCACTGCGGTGGGTATCGGTGGCGCCATCTTCTTTGGCGATCGTTGGACCATCCTTGACCCTGTCGCCTCAGTGGTGGTTGGCGCCTTCATCGTGAAGGTGGCCTTCGATCTGCTCAAAAACGGCATTGGCGACCTCATGGAGCAGTCGCTGCCCGATCAAGTAGAGGAGGAAATACTACAACTAGCGTCAAGCGTCCCAGGTGTCACTGAACCGCACGATCTGCGCACCCGGCGTATTGGCAATCATTACGCCATCGAGTTGCACATCCTGATGGATGGCGACCTCTCGCTAAAAGAAGCACACGATAAGGCTTCGGAAGTTGAAGAATTGCTTCGCCAACACTATGGCCAGGAGACCCATGTGGCGGTGCATGTTGAACCGAAATAATTAGCACGGAGCCTGATAGAACTCTCCTGCGATGGGGCCCTCGTGGAACTGGTTGCCTTCTAGCACGTAGCTTTGATAATTCGTTCCTTCTGCGCCGCCGTTAGCGGTGTAGATAGTCATCACTCCGTTTTTGGAGGTGACGAAATCGATGCTAAGGCCAGCGAAATCGCCGCCATCATCCACACGCCACACCGATTCTTCGTTCCATTCAGCAGGAGCCTCGATGACGGCGATGATTTCCTCGTTTTTCACTAAGGCCGAAACGCCAAGTGCCTCGTTTCCTTTGTTTTTAAACTGGATGTTAACAAATTGATATTCATTGTTTTCGCCGAAAACGGCGTTGCACCAGCAGGAAAGGATCTGTCGGTCATACTTCTTTTCGAAGGCGGCTTTCAGGGGTTCTGACAAGTTGCTGTGAACCAAGCGTCCGTCTTTGAAGTTGCTGAGGGTGTAAATGGTATTTTCGGCTTTAAAGGTTTCATCCACCAGTAGAGGAGCGTCCCAGATGGCGTCAAGATCATCGCTGGGCGTCTCAATCAGTTTGCCGCTTTGCATCATGTAAAGCCATCCCGAGAGGTTGTCGAAGTTTTGGAAGGTTTCGCGGCTGGTGTTGTTTTCCCTGTTCTCCAGCTGGAAGCCTTTGAAGGTGACGGGATGATAAATGCCGTTGTAGAGGATGTACTTGTAATTGCTTAGACTGTCGGGCGTTGTGGGCGTTGTTTCATCACCAAAATTAGCCATCAGAAGGAACTTTTCGCCAAATTCATCGGAAAGGACGTATACGGGCAAGTTTCCATTCGTTGTGGCTTGCTGTTTGACGTTTTCTACAGCGTCTTTTTTCTCAGTGGTCTTCTCTTGAGAAGCTTCTTCGCATCCCATAAGGATTGCTGCGAGAAGGAAGAGGATCATGTATTTTTTCATAGGACTTGGAATTTGGCAGCAAAGTTATAGTTTTTTCCTATTTTTGCGAAAAAAAAGAAGGGTATGAACCTCCCTAAGATCCACTCTATTTCCAAGAAGATCCTCGTGGCGTTGTTGGGCGCCTTTTTGAGCATCTTCCTTTTGTTCCATGCCTGTGCCAACTTGTGCATCCTACGTCACGATGGCGGCGCGTGGTACAATGCTTTCTGTGATTTCATGGGTACCAATTATGTCATTAAAGCCTTTGAAATCATTTTATTTGGCGCCTTGCTGTTACACATCGTTCTGACCATTTGGCTGGCCATCACCAACAAAATGGCACGCCCGAAAGGCTATCATAAACCCCAGCGTTCCAAGACGCATACAGGCTCCAAATTGCAGGTTTGGACAGGCATTTTGCTGCTGGCTGGTCTCATCGCCCATTTTATGGATTTCTATTTTGTAAAGTTGGGCTGGGTGGATGGTAACCTCAACTTTTATGAGCAAGCCCATGAAAAATTCCAAATCCCGCACATTGCGATCTCCTATTTGATCTTTTTTGTGGTAGTTTGGTTCCACATGCGTCATGGTTTTGCAGCCATCTTCCAGACCTTTGGTCTTTACAATTACAAATATGGCAAAGCAATTGAGATCACTGGTGTCATCTTTGCCACGGTGGTCTGTTTGATGTTTACTGCAGTTGTTGTCGGCATTTATTTTGGATTATGAGATTAGACGCAAAAATACCTCAAGGTCCATTGGCTGAAAAATGGACCAATTATAAGGCCTCGCAGAAGCTGGTGAATCCCGCCAACAAGCGCAAGCTCGATATCATCGTGGTCGGCACAGGTCTGGCTGGAGCCTCGGCAGCCGCTTCGTTGGGTGCCATGGGCTTTAATGTTGAGATCTTCTGCATTCAGGACTCACCTCGACGTGCCCACAGCATCGCAGCTCAAGGCGGTATCAATGCGGCCAAGAACTACCAAAACGACGGTGACAGCGTGGAACGTCTTTTCCGCGACACCGTCAAGGGTGGGGACTATCGTGCCCGCGAGGCCAATGTGTACCGTTTGGCTGAGGTCAGCGGTGCCATCATCGACCAATGTGTGGCCCAGGGCGTGCCTTTTGCACGCGATTACGGCGGATTGCTTGAGAACCGTTCCTTCGGTGGTGCACAAGTCAGCCGTACCTTCTACGCCAAAGGCCAGACAGGGCAGCAGCTGCTGTTAGGTGCCTACGGTGCTTTGAGTCGTGAAATAGCCCGTGGCACGGTGAAGCTCTACACCCGTCGAGAGATGATGGATCTTGTCGTGGTGGACGGACGCGCCCGAGGCATTATCGTAAGGAATTTGGTCACCGGCGACTTGGAACGCTATGCGGCTCATGCTGTGGTTCTCGCCACAGGCGGCTACGGCAACCTCTATTACCTCTCCACCAACGCCATGAATAGCAACGGCAGCGCGGCCTGGGTATGTCACCGCAAAGGTGCCGCTTTCGCCAACCCCTGCTATGTGCAGATCCACCCGACTTGCATCCCTGTCCATGGTGATTACCAGAGCAAGCTTACGCTGATGAGCGAGAGCCTCCGTAACGACGGACGTATCTGGGTGCCCAAGAAGAAAGAAGACGCCGAAGCCATCCGTGCGGGTAAGTTGAAAGCCACGGATATCCCAGAAGAGGATCGTGATTACTATTTGGAGCGTCGCTATCCTGCTTTCGGCAACCTCGTGCCTCGTGACGTAGCTTCGCGTGCCGCCAAGGAACGCTGCGATGCAGGCTATGGTGTGGGTACTGGCTATGCCGTCTACCTCGACTTTGCCGATGTCATCCAACGTTTGGGCAAAGAGGCCGTCGAGCAGAAATACGGCAACCTTTTCCAGATGTATCAGAAGATCACGGACGAGAACCCTTACGAGACCCCGATGATGATCTATCCCGCCATCCATTACACCATGGGTGGGCTTTGGGTGGATTACGAATTACAGACCACCATTCCCGGTTTGTTTGCCGCCGGCGAAGCCAACTTCAGCGACCATGGTGCCAACCGCCTCGGAGCCTCTGCTCTGATGCAGGGACTGGCCGATGGTTATTTTGTGTTGCCCTACACGCTGCAGAACTATCTCGCCGACCAGATTTATGTGGGCAAGATTTCCGCGACATCACCCGAGTTTGATGAAGCGGAAAACAATGTCAAAAAACGCCTTGAGCGTTTATTGCGGATTAGTGGGCAATCAACTTCCCACTCAGTTGATCATTTCCATAAAGCCCTTGGTAAAATCATGTGGGAATATTGCGGCATGGCCCGCAACACCGAGAGCCTCACGAAAGCCAAACAACTGGTCTCCGAATTGGAGGAAGAGTTCTGGAAGTCGGTCTTCATCCCCGGCACCGCCAACGAATTTAATCCCGAACTGGAGAAAGCCTGCCGTCTGGAAGACTATTTCGAACTGGCCCAACTGGTCATCGCTGATGCCCTGCATCGAGAGGAATCCTGCGGCGGACACTTCCGCACCGAGCATCAGACCGAAGACGGTGAGACGCTTCGTGACGATGAGCATTTCATGTATGTGGCCGCCTGGGAATACCAGGGTCACGGTCAACCCGAGACCATGGAGAGGGAGCCGCTCAATTACGAATACATCCAGATAGCAAACCGTAATTACAAGTAAGTCATGAGATTCACATTACATATTTGGAGACAGGAAAATGCCCGTGCCAAGGGACATTTCGAGAAATATGATCTCGATAACATCAGTGCGGACTGCTCCTTCTTGGAGATGCTCGACATCCTCAACGAGCGGCTCATCAATGACCGCATTGCACATCCTGTATGTTTTGATAACGATTGTCGTGAAGGCATCTGTGGCATGTGCGGCTTGTACATCAACGGTCGCCCGCACGGCAACGACGACGGCATCACTACCTGTCAACTCCACATGCGCAAATT
Source organism: Bacteroidales bacterium (assembly GCA_017394865.1). Lineage (GTDB taxonomy): Bacteria > Bacteroidota > Bacteroidia > Bacteroidales > F082 > Limimorpha. The sequence goes on along the minus strand of JAFPWT010000009.1, from coordinate 168,711 downwards.
CAAGGACGGCGATGATATCTGGATTGAGCCTTGGCGGGCCAAAGCCTTTCCTGTGATTCGCGACTTGGTGGTGGATCGTTCTGCTTTCGATAAGATCATCCAGGCGGGAGGCTACATCAGCACGACCACGGGCGGTGTGCCTGATGCCAATACCATCCTGGTTCCGAAACACAAGGCCGATATGGCCATGGATGCTGCTTCATGCATCGGCTGTGGTGCTTGCGTGGCCGCTTGTAAGAACGCCAGCGCCATGTTGTTTGTGGGCGCTAAGGTCAGTCATTTGGCTCTGTTGCCGCAGGGTAAAGTCGAAGCTGCCGACCGTGTGAAGAAGATGGTGGCCAAGATGGATGAGTTGGGTTTTGGCAGTTGTACCAATACCTATGCCTGTGAGGCCGAATGCCCCAAGTTAATCAAGCGACAGAATATTTCGAGGCTCAACCGACACTGGATTGGTTCCTTGCTGGGTCGCGACCGTCGTTAACGGATAACGATTTTCTTTGTTTTCGCCTTGTCACCTTTGAGGTCTTGGATTATATAGATGCCAGGTGCTAGGTAGTTGGTGTTCACAAGACGCCCAGTAAGGTCGTAGACCCTTTGCGTGGCTGTGTCGAAGGCGTCTTGGTTGATGTCGATGGATTCATCTACGGCATCCCATTCGGTCACTGCGTTTACGGCGGCCAGCGCATCCACACGTCCAACACCCGTGAGGTTGCTCTTGGTTGGGGTCAATCTCACCGAGGTTTCTTCGAGGATTTGACAGATTTGTGCGGGAGTTAGTTCGGGGTTCTTGTTAAGCATGAGGGCGACGATGCCTGCCACACAAGGGGTTGCCTGCGAGGTGCCACTCATATAATCGTAGTCGTAAAGGTTTTCGTAGTCCAACGACCAAATCATCATGCTGGGGGCGCACACGTCAGGACGGATGAGGCCAATACCGGGTTTATAAGCATAGTCGCCAAACTCGGTGTGCTGCCAGGTGACGGGACCACGTGAGGTAAAATTAGCCGTTGTGTCATTTTCGTCTACAGCACCAACACATATCACGCACGATAATCCGCCAGGATTCTCCATTTGGTCTGGGTCGAGATAAGGTGGAGGACAAGCACCAGGGACTCGCACGTTATTTGGAATGGGGCAAATATTCTGCATGGTTTCACTGCCTTCATTGCCGGCGGCAGCGATGACAACGATACCTACATCCAACAAGGCATTACAGGCAAGACGCAAGAGTTCTTTGTCGGCCACTTCTGCCTTGGCTACACCCAGTGACAAACTGATGAGGTCACTGCCGTGTTCCACAGCCCATTCCATACCTTTGACGATATAAGCGGCTCCTGAGTTCCCTTCTTCGCCAGCACTCTTGATGCACATCAAAGTGGCTTCGGGAGCTACACCCGTTGCCATCCATGCCGTACCGTCACCACACACAGTGCCGGCACAATGTGTACCATGACCGTTGTCGTCCATGGGGTCGTCGTCTAGGTTAAAGACATCGAAACCGTGATGTGGGAATTCCTCGCCCCCATCCCAGAGATGGTCGGCAATATCGGCATGGCGATAATTAACGCCCGTGTCAATTACGGCAACCACCACGCCTTGACCTCGGTAGCCTTGTTCCCATACCTGATCGGCATTCACCTGTCGGATATTCGGCGCGATATAATCATATAACACCTGATAATCAAGCCTCGTAGTTGACTCAGGAATAATACATGGGTATTGTTTAACGGGTGTGATGCTCGCGATATCAGGGCGTTCTGCCAAAGCCTGCATAATATCTTCTGTGGTGGTGAAGTAGAGTGCGTTGGCCGACCACAGGCTGTGTATGGACGAAACCAAGCCTTGCTGTTCCAGCGCGTTGAGTGTGAGCATGAGGTCGTATTGCGAAGCCTTGGTGAAGGTTTGAAGTTCTTTGACCACGAAGTCACGTCGTTCGGCCCTTGTAGGGATAAACTCGGCTTTTCGGTGCAACTCAGTACGGTTGTATTGGTCTTTCATCAGCACCATCACTTCAATCGGCTCTTGGGCGAATCCGGTGATGCAGCAGAAAAACAATATCAATGTGAGGAGTGGCTTTTTCATTTCAAATCCTTATTGATTAGATATCCAGTCAGCGGCCGTCTCGATGATGTTGTCGATGCCTTGGGCGGTCAGGGCGGGGTCGAGGAGTACGTGCACATCGGGTGGGACGCCGTTCTCGTATTCAGGATGTTGTCCGTCAGCGGTGAGGCCACGTGAGATGCTGAAGCGATAGGTCCAGCCGTTGGGTAGGGCGCCGCCGTTGGGCATGCCCATGCCGCCTCCGGTATAGTCGCCGAAGAGTTTGATGTTGTCATAGGCCATGGTGCAGACGGCGCAGAATGAAGTCGAGCTGAACGAGCCGCGGTCGATCAGGACTGCCACAGGCTTGGTGTAGTAATGCTCACCTAACAGGCTGGAGTCGGGGGCGTGGACAGGGCGAGGCTCTGTGAAATCGTTGTGTCCTGGACCGGCTTTCATCTGGTTCATCATAATCACTTGTCCGTGGTTGTCGAAGATGCTGAGCAGCTGCTCAATATTGGTGTCGGTGCCGCCACCGTTTCCGCGCAAGTCAAAAATCAAGCCTTTGCAGTCCTTGTAATGATTGGCGAGGTAAAGCATGTCTTCGTTCGAGATGTCGTTGGAGAAGGAACTGTAGCGGATGTAGGCCACTTCACCATTGCGGATGGCGTTGTGGGCGAAAGCACCAGTGGTCTGATAGTTAAATGTCAGATAGTTGTTTAGAACCAGTTCCTTGTTGAATTGGCTTTGGGTGTACATCATATAGCTCAACGAGTCGGGGGCCGAGACGTTGAAAGGGGATGTCAAATTGGTGTGGCCGTCCTGCAAAGTGTTCAGCATGGCGGCGCAAACGGCGAAAAGACTATCGTCGCTCATTTCGTCATACACCATGGGGCGATATTTTTCGTATACTGCGTCCCAGTCCACGTTTTTCACGTCAAAGAAGGCGTATTGTTGGTCCAATTTGTTCCAAAGGTAGTCGAACACGTTGATGGGGTTGTCCGGTTCGTCGGAAGGACTGAATGCGTGTTGGCAAGAAGCAAGGCCGATGGCAAAAAGACAGAGTATCAGGGTGCGGATATTTTTCATGGCTGAATTCATTTAAGGTTAAACACAAAGGAGAGGTTAAGGGTATGGTAGGCATTGTCGTAACGCCAGATATCCTTTTTACCCGTGCTGATGTAATCCCAGCGGTAGCTGAGGCCGATGCGGTTTTTGTTTTTCATGTTGAGCCACAAGCCAAAGTCGGTGCTGCACCCCGGGAAGAACTTGGCAAAGGTTTGGTGGCCTCCGAAGATGCTTTCAAGAAGGCCTAAGCCTTGTGCGTCATACACGTAGGAGTATCCGGGGCGATTGGCCAAGCCGATAAGGGGAAGATCTAGCTTGCCGTAAGCGGTCATCCGGTAATGTGTCTTATCCTTGCTGAGGGCGAAGTCGTATTCCACCAGGTTTACCGAACGGAGATCGCCAAAAACGGAAATGCAGACAGCTGCATTTTGCAAAGAGGGTATGGTTTTCATTTCGCCGTAACCCTTCAGTGCTGCACCGGTGTGGAAACGGAAACGGTTGTCCTCCGAGTTGATGCAGCGATAAAGGTATTCGACGTTGAAATCGACAGCCGCGTCAGTCCCTTCAAGGGTGTTCAGTGTGCTTTTTAGATATTTGCCGTCTATTTGGATTTGATGTTGGTCCCAAAGGTAGTTGAAACCCCAGTTGCGAACTTTGGTGCTTCCGTTGTTGTGGTAGGGCGCAGTGCCGAGGTCGTAATTGTCGAGGGTGCCAATGCCAGCGCTCACGAAAAGGTTGAGCGATTTTTGCGCAAAGGCACTCATGCCCAACATGAGCAATGCGAAAATCAGTAAAGGAACTTTTTTCATTTTTAAAATGTTTTGATTCGTATCAATTGGCGGCAAAGGTACGAAATAAAAGCGGTTGGAACGAATGCAAATATTTCATTCGCTTGAAGAACTTAACCAGCATCTAATGGTGCTACGCAGTCATTTTGCGTATGCAAAAAAAAAGTTTGGGGAAAAATGAAACATTTTTTTGGGGTGGGATACTAAAGGATGAAAAAGTTTTGCAAAATAATAAAATTTGCGTACTTTTGCTGTCGGAATTATTTGATATAAAACCGACAAAATATAACGAAAATTATGATGTATTCAATTGATGATAAGATACTTAAATCGATTAAAAAACGCGGCAGGGGTTCTGTGTTTTCTACGGAAGAATATGCCCATTATGGAGACCCTGATGCTGTGCAGAAGGCATTGAGCCGCATGGCGAGGGGGGGGGTGTTGTTGCACGTATGTCACGGCATCTACTGCTACCCTCACGTCGACAAGGAGTTGGGATTGGGAATGTTATATCCTTCGTACGAGGACATTGCACAGGCCATTGCCAGGCGTGACAAGGTGAGGATATTCCCCGCGGGTGCGCTAGCGCAAAATATATTGGGCTTGTCAACTCAAGTACCGATGAATGTGGTGTATTTGACCGACGGCAGCAACCGTAAGGTGAATATCAAGAATGGACGGGGTATCCTGTTCCGTCATGTGTCGCCAAAGAAGCTGGCGTTCTATGATAAGCTGGCCATGCTCATTACCACAGCTTTGAGGGACATAGGTGAAAAGTATGTGACTGATGAACATAAGGATCAACTGAAGAAGGTGCTGGGACAACACCCAGAACCGTTTTCGACACACGATATGAAACTGATGCCGCTTTGGATTAGGAACTTAATAAATATTTTCTATGAACAACTACATACAACTCAATGACGTACAGAAACAAGCTGTACTGATACAATGCAAGAACGTGATGGGCTTGCCAGAGCAGGCAGTCGAAAAGGATTACTGGGTAACGGTGATGCTACAACTGATATTCGATTCGGAGCTGGGCGAGCACATCATCTTTAAAGGGGGTACTTCGCTGAGCAAGAACGGCAATTTGATAGAGCGTTTTTCGGAAGACATCGACTTGACGGTGAACTATGAGTATTTCGGATTGAATGACGAACCGACCAAGAAGCAACTAAAGAAGCTGCGCAAATCGTCGTCACTATTTGTAAGGGAAGCTCTGGCCGGTGTTATTACCAGTCAAATAGAACGTTATGGTTTGAAGGATCAGCTGACTATCACGGTGGAACCTGACGGCGAAGGTGACAATACCTATCCCGAACCACGACATATTTACGTACAATACCAGTCGGTATTGCCCACGTTTCTCGACTACATCAAGCCCATGATTGTGTTGGAAGTGGGGGCGAGATCGCTCATGGAGCCAAGCGTGGAACTAAAAGTGAGTTCGATCATTGAAAACGCACTTCCTCTGATCAATACGGATGTGGTTCAAACCAAGGTTACTACCGCTGCTCCACAGAAGACCTTCCTGGAGAAAGCTTTTCTGCTACACGAGCTTTTTTCGGTTGAGCATGACAGGCTTCCGGCCAATCGTAGGTCGAGGCACCTCTACGACCTTAATAGGATGATGGACCGAGATTTTGCGGTTGCCGCTGTGCGTGACGATGCGCTTTGGGAGCATATCCGTCATCACAGGGAGAGGTTTACCTCCATCCTTGGAGTGGATTATTCGGGTGACATTCGCAATCGCATTTGCCTGGTTCCGCCGGAAAGACACATCGACGATTGGCGGAAGGATTACCAATATATGTGCGATTCAATGATTTACGGAGAGAAGCCGACGTTTGCAGAACTGATTGACAGTATGAGGGAGTTGGAAAGGAGGTTTAGGGAAAGGCGTTAAATGTGTCACCTTGTAGAATGAAAGGCTCCAATCAGAATGCTAAATTTATTATGAGAGTGGGATTATTTCTCTATTTTTACTCTCTGTTTTAATAGATTGTTTCCCGTCTTTATTTATATTTACCTATTCTTTTAATTTGTATCTTTGTACCAATAAAAACAAATCTTCGTAAAACTAGACAAAGATGATAGACAAATATAATTCACCAAATAATAAAGTAATTCGCTCTCAGAAGGGCAATGGGTTATGGGATTGGATAAAAAAAGAGCAATATTTAAGCTGTGTTCAGTTATTATTCAACAAAGCATCCTCTAAAGAGTTTTTAGACACATACGATAACTGGAAAAAAATATTTATTGACATTCATGGAAACCTTAATAGCCAAAGAAAAGTTGACATCAGCAAGCTCTCTTCTTTTTATAAACTAAAAATCTCAAATTTCGATGAGTTCTTTAAACTACTGTTTTGTTTGGAAACATATTATGCTTTAGTGTTAAGGGTGTTGGCTGCTCAAGCATTCTGTGGCAGAGATATGTTGTCAATAGATTGTTTTAATGATTCTTTTTTTGAGAATAATGGTGTAACCAATTATACTTGCCCTGCATACTATAATTGGTTCTTAAAGATACCAGGTATCGATAGTTATTTTATCACTATTGATAAAGAGATCAGATCGATTGCTGATAGCAAAGGAGATAATTTCATTAGTGGTATTTTTGAAAGTGTCTTTCCCAAAGAAGTCAGGCATGGTTTAGGTGAGTTTTACACTCCATACTGGTTGGCAGACCAGGCAATTGACACTCTCACTAAGGACGACCCAGATGCGTGTCATAAGACCTATATAGATCCAACCTGCGGTTCAGGGGTTTTTCTAGTTGCATTAATAAATAAGTTTGATACTCTATCAAGTGGTAAAATTTTCAATTCTGTTTTTGGAATTGACATTAATCCATTAACAGTGTTGGCAGCAAAAACAAACTATCTTCTCTTATATATTAAACGATTTGACGTAAAACAAAGTGCTCCTGTTACGATCCCCATTTATTATTCTGACATTATCCACGGAGGCAAGCCTATACCAGAATACATTTCGGTTAATAATAGTCGATACGACACTGTTCCTTCTATTCAGTACGATTATATCGTCGGGAACCCCCCTTGGGTTAATTGGGAATACCTCCCAGAAGTCTATAAACAAAAATATTCTTTTTTATGGCAGTATTATGGATTATTTGAGAAAAAAGGTCTAAATTCAAATTTCATAAAAGAGGATATCTCTGTGTTATTTACATATATCGCCATCGATAAATATTTAAAAATTGGAGGGGGAATAGCCTTTCTTCTTAAAGAAACCCTCTTCAAATCTATTATGCAAGGAGAAGGATTTAGAAAGTTTGTCATAAAGCCCTCGAAATGTCCTATCGAAGTTTTTCGTGTTGATGACCTTTCGTCCATTAATCCATTCAAGGGTGCCGTAACTAGGACTGCTTTATTTTATGCAATAAAAGGACAATACACAAATTATCCTGTTGATTATTATATGTGGCATACCAAAAAACAATTATTAGAAAAACAAATATCGGTCAATGATTGTTTTGAACTAACTCTTCTTAAAGCGAGACCGTCTGAAAAAAATGTTCTTAATTCAGGATGGATTACCGAATCTGAAACCAAATTATCACAATCCGATGTCATATTGGGAAATAATCAATATAAGGCTAGAACGGGCACTTTTACAGGTGGTGCAAATGGTATATTTTGGTTAAACATTCTTTCTTCTACAGAGCACACTGTTACAGTTCAAAATAATGTTTCAAGGGCAAAGAACAAAGTAAAAGTTATAACAAAGGAAATTGAAAAAGACCTAGTCTATCCTTTCTTAACTGGTAACGAGCTAGAGTTTTGGGGATACTCATATTCAAAGTATATTATTTGTCCGCATAATTCAAACACCAAAATGTGCCCTATTTCTAAAAATGAACTCCATTTGTTACCAAAATCAGAAGCATATTTCAATGATTTTAAAAAAGAATTGGAGGAAAGAAGGGGGTTTACTAGTTTTGATGAAGAAATACACAAAAAATACTACTATACATTACAGCGTATAGGAGATTATTCGTTTGCTCCATTCAAAGTTTGTTGGAGATATATTTCCAAATCTTTCACCCCGGCAGTCGTTGAGTATGCAAATGATATTGTTTTGGGAAACAAGAATATAATATGCAATGAAAAGATAATATCTATTGGGTTGAATGACCAAAGAGAGGCATATTACGTGTGTGGTTTAATAAGTTCCACGTTGTACCGAGAAACCATTGAAAGTTTTATGGTAGGTACACAAATAACGCCTAGCATCATCAACAAACTCAACATACCGGTTTTTGAAAAAACCAATCCCATTCATTGTGATATTTCTGAAATGTGTTTTCGTGGTCATAAAGAAATAGACAGAAAATCTTATTATATTTCTAAAATTGATATATTAGTAAAACAATTACTGGGAATATAATTACAAAGCTGATTATTATACATAAATCCACGCTTTCCCAGCGTGGATTTTTTTCATATCAGGTTCTTCATCACTTGATAAGACAACAATATCATGGCTGCCGTATTTATTGAACATTTCCATCGCATCATCTTGTGTGTAAAAAGCTGGGTCAAAACGTATTGCCTTTACTTGTACTATGCCGAGTTTGTGCAATCTCAAAGCAGCCTTATAGAGACTTTTTAACTGAACAAAGTTATCAAAAGCGGGAAGCATTTTGAAAATGGTATTATCGGGGTTTTCCACAAATCCCACACCATCAACCAACCCCCACAATTCACAATGACTATTATTAGAAGCGTTGTAGTTATTTAAGCTTTGACGCACTAATATCGTTTCTCCGCTTTTGTTAACTCCATATTGACCGGGATCTGATGTGTGAATTAATCCTTGAGTAAAGACTACAAGTTTTCCTTCGTTGTTTTTTATTATAACATCAAAGCTCCATGTCTTTTTTTCATCCCTTTGTGATAAAACAAATGTTTGTTTATCAACATTAGGGTCATCTGCACTCATGGGATTAATGTGTTTTCCTACAGGAAGAAAACTAACTCCCAATTCATTCAATAAAATTGCAAATTGTTGTTCTGCCCCCATGTCCTCTTCTTTTTGTTTCTGCTTGTTGAACTTCTTTGGTGGTTATAAGTGCGTCCACAAAAGCGGGTAGCTGTTCAAATTCTAATGATTTAAGTGCGTTTAAAATGGCGAACAATCCCTTGGAAATCAAATAATCAGTAATTATACCTGATGCCACATTCTTTATCTCCCCAGTTTGTCGCATGAGGTTTTTAAAGAAGAGCATTGAATGTTTCTTTAGCTCATAAATGGAATATCCAAGTACACTAGTATCGGGATGATTGGGTTTTTTCTTTTTAGCAAAAATATAACTCAATTCCAAATACATTCTTTTATCTGTGACCCCAACAAATTGGCGAAGCAGATCAATAGAATCTGGTTTTCTTTTAATTACATCACTAATATACTCCCTGTTTGATTCATTATTTGGGAAACCATCAACAATTTCTTTTAAAAGTTCAATATCTACGTTCCTTTTAACCGTACCAAAGATAGGTATTTCTTTCTGATCAGATACATGATACCAGTATTCAGATTTAAGGTTAGATGTAATGTTCATATTACAAAATCCCAGTTTTGTTATTAATGGACAAAAATACAGCATTTTTTATCCGAATTTACAACATTTCATTAAAAAGAATTCAAGTGGTACATATGTGTGTCACGTTTACATTTAATAATAAATGACAAATTTGGTACAAGAAATCGCCCTCCGCTTCTGCCGACTCCATTCCGACAAAAAATAAAAAAGCGCAGCACGCGTTTGTCCTATGTGCCACGATTTTATATGATTTTCAACAAGTTACGCTAACCTTCAATAAAAGAAAAACGGATGCCGATTTCTATATCAGCATCCGTTTTGTTAGTGGGTTTCAGAGGCTCTTATTTGACCTCCTCAAAGTCAGCATCAGTAACATTGTCATCGTTACCGCCGTTGTTACCATTGTTCTGGCCGTTGTTGCCGCCTTGGAAGCCGCCGCCCATGTTGTTCGGGTCAAAGCCGCCTTGAGGGCCACCTTGGGCGCCACCGGCGTTGCGGTACATCTCCTCAGAAGCTTTCTGCCAGATGGCGTTCATCTCGTTCATGGCGGTGTCGATGCCGGCGATGTCCTTGGCCTCGTGAGCAGTCTTCAACTTGGCGAGGGCGCCTTCGATCTCTGACTTTTTGTCGGCCGGGAGCTTGTCGCCGTATTCCTTCAGCTGCTTCTCGGTCTGGAAGATGATGCTGTCGGCTTGGTTCAGCTTGTCGATACGTTCACGTTCCTTCTTATCGGCTTCAGCGTTGGCTGCAGCTTCGTTCTTCATGCGCTCGATCTCAGCGTCGGTCAGACCTGATGAAGCCTCGATACGGATGCTCTGGGTCTTGCCCGTGGCCTTGTCCTTGGCGCTCACGTTCAAGATGCCGTTGGAGTCGATGTCGAAGGTGACTTCGATTTGCGGGATGCCACGTGGCGCTGGCGGGATGCTGTCGAGGATGAAACGGCCGATGGTCTTGTTCTGGTTGGCCATGGGACGCTCGCCTTGAAGCACGTGGATCTCCACGGAAGGCTGGTTGTCGACAGCGGTGGAGAACACCTCCGACTTCTTGGTCGGGATGGTGGTGTTGCTCTCGATGAGCTTGGTCATCACGCCGCCGAGGGTCTCGATACCCAGTGACAGAGGCGTCACGTCAAGCAGCAGCACGTCCTTCACTTCGCCGGTCAAAACGCCGCCCTGGATGGAGGCGCCGATGGCGACCACCTCGTCGGGGTTGACGCCCTTCGAAGGTTCTTTCTTGAAGAAGTCGCGCACGATGTTCTGGATAGCGGGGATACGGGTGGAGCCGCCTACGAGGATGACCTCGTCGATGTCGTTGACAGTCATGCCTGCGTCTTGCAAAGCCTTACGGCAGGGCTCGATGGTGGCGTGGATCAGATGGTCAGCCAGCTGTTCGAACTTGGCGCGGCTCAAGGTGCGGACCAGGTGCTGCGGGATGCCGTTGACAGGCATGATGTAAGGCAGGTTGATCTCGGTCTCGCTGCTGGAGCTCAACTCGATCTTGGCCTTCTCGGCAGCTTCCTTCAGACGTTGCAGGGCCATCGGGTCCTTACGGAGGTCGATGCCGCTGTTGTCCTTCATGAACTCCTCGGCCAGCCAGTTGATGATGACTTCGTCGAAGTCGTCGCCGCCGAGGTGGGTGTTGCCGTTGGTGGACTTCACCTCGAACACGCCGTCGCCGAGTTCCAAGATGGAGATATCGAAGGTGCCGCCGCCGAGGTCATAAACGGCCACTTTGGCATCGCTCTTCTTCTTATCCAGACCGTAAGCCAAAGCAGCAGCAGTAGGCTCGTTGACGATACGGCGCACTTTCAGACCGGCGATTTCGCCAGCTTCCTTGGTGGCCTGACGTTGTGAGTCGCTGAAGTAAGCTGGCACGGTGATGACGGCTTCGGTGACGGTCTGACCGAGGTAATCCTCAGCGGTTTTCTTCATCTTCTGAAGCACCATGGCAGAGATTTCCTGCGGGGTGTAGGTCTTGCCGTCGATGTCGATACGCGGGGTGTTGTTGGGGCCCTGGACGACTTTATAAGGCACACGCTTCATCTCGGCTTGGACCTTGTCGTAGGTCTCGCCCATGAAACGCTTGATGGAATAGACGGTACGTTGGGGGTTGGTGATGGCCTGACGTTTTGCAGGTTCGCCGACCTTACGCTCGCCGTTGTCGGTGAAAGCGACGACGGACGGGGTGGTGCGGTGGCCTTCGCTGTTGGCGATGACGACCGGCTCATTGCCTTCCATTACGGAAACGCATGAGTTGGTGGTTCCTAAATCGATACCAATGATCTTTGACATAATTTGTTTCTCCTATTTTTAATTATTGACTATTTTTTTCGTTTTGAGTGCCGCCGCTTTCACACGGCGACGCGCTCCTTTAGTCAATCATTATGCCAAAGGGGTAACGGGGGACTTGTGCTGACATTTTGTCAGTAATAGTGCTGCTCACATCGTTATTTCAGTAATCCCAGAACGGTCTCCGGTTCAATCTCCATCTCGGCGACGGCGCACAATCCTGTGCCGATGTCCTTCAAACTGGCACCTATAAAATATACCTTGTCGTCTATGATCAAAAACCGGTCATGGTTCCGGTGTGGAAGTTGAATGAATTCGATTTCGGGGTATTGGGTGTTGTGTTTCTTCAGGTCGGTGAGAAACTGCTCGTTATAGCGTGTATGGATAGTGGCTGAAACGCCATTGGCTCGTTTGGTGAACATCGAGAGCACTCGGTCATCAACAAAGTTGTCAATCAAAATGATTCTTTGTTTGGCGTTCCGAACGAGGTCGGAGATGAAAGCCCATGCGTCCCAGACACAGCCAGTTGGGAAGATCTGCTCAGGGAGCGGTTTGGGAGAAATATCCTCGATTTTATCAAGAATCACTTTGATGGTTTTGTCGGTTTCTTGTTGATGTTGCTCAATGTTGAAGATCCGCTGTATGATCTGAGTGTTGTGATTGACGAGCTGTGGTATCATCGTGAAAGCCCTCATGATACGGATGTTGACACCGACAGCGATTTCGGATTTTAACACGCTGCTGAGCATTGCAACACCATTACGAGTGAAGGCATAGGGTAAATACTTTTTATGTTGTCCACGACCATTCTTTAAGGTCGCAATTTGCGACCTTAAAGCCAGTTCCTCCTTGTTTAAGGTCACAATTTGTGACCTTAAACGAATTGCTTCATCCTGAGTTAGTTGAAACATGAAATCCTCTGGAAAACGATTGATATTACGCTTTACGGCTTGGTTAAGTCTCTTTGTCTCAACCCCATACAACATTGCCAAGTCAGAATCAAGCATTACTTGCTGACCTCTTATAACACGAATTAAAGATTCAATACTAATGTTGTCAATGGTCTTGAAGTCGCAATTTGCGACTTCAAGTTTGGTTTCCTTAATCGGTTTTTTGGGCTTTTCTTCTGCAGTAACTATCTTCTTTGCCATGCCTTCTTGTTTTAGGTGGCAAATATATGAAAAAAACTATATACTACCTATTAATATAAAATTATCTCTTTTTCTTAAAAAAATCCGTCAACAAAGCAAGGCATTCCTCCTTCATCACCCCTTTGACGAGTTTGGTTTTTGGGTGCAGCATGTTGCCATATTTTGAAAACCCGTTCTTGGGATCATCGGCGGCATAGACCACCTTGCCGATGTGGCTGTGGGCGAGGGCGCCGGCGCACATGGGACAGGGCTCCAGGGTGACGTAGAGGGTGCATTCGTCGAGGTATTTTGCCCCGAGGGCGTTGGCGGCTGCTGTGATGGCGAGCATCTCGGCATGGGCCGTCACGTCGTTGAGCATCTCGGTCTGATTGTGGCTGCGAGCGATGATCTTGTCGTTGCAGACCACCACGGCCCCGATGGGAATTTCTTCGGCTTCCAGAGCCTTTTGGGCTTCTTGGTAGGCCTGTTTCATGTAATATTCGTCGGAGAAAACAGAAATCATAAGGGAAGAATTTAGAAGTCAGAAGACAGAAGACGGAAGGAATCCCAATCTTTTCCGACAGGGAATTTTTCACGGAAGTTTTGTAATCTTTCGAAATCCAAGGTAAAAGGCACCACGGCCTCCACATCGGACCTTGTCATGCAGATGACTTCGCCTTTGGGGTTAATGATTTGTGAATCGCCGCTGTAATGAACACCTTCCGGATCAACACCAATGCGGTTCACCCCGATGAAGTAGGCTTGGTTCTCTATGGCGCGCGCCATTAATAAGGTGTCCCAAACGAAGATCCTTGATGAAGGGAAGTTAGCCAGATAAATGCCCAAATCATAATCAAACACGCCTTCGTGATAGTGGTTCCTTGCCCACATAGGGAAGCGGATGTCATAACAGACCATAGGCTTGATCTTCCATCCTTTCAGCTCCACAATCAGAGGCTCTTCACCGCGTTCGATAGGCTCCTTTTCACCGCCAATGGTAAAAGTATGCCGTTTGTGATATAACTCATAACTGCCATCGGGACGCATCCAAACCAAACTGTTATGATAATGGCCATCAACATTCAAAAGCAGGGTTCCACAAATCACAGCATGAAGCGCCTGAGCTTTTCCCTTCAACCAATTCATGGTGGTACCATCAGGTGTTTCGGCAAACTTCACAGGATCCACAGGAAACCCAGTATTGAAGGTCTCGGGAAGCAACACCAGATCAGTGTTCGAGGGCACTTTGGCCATCAGCTGGTTAAAACGCTCCCTGTTTTTCTCAGGGTCTTCCCATAAGAGGTCAGCCTGAATAAAGGTGATGTGCAGATTGGCCATGCTTGTTACCTTACAATGATCTTGCAGCTACCTTGTCCTTGACTACCATGGGCGTTGACCACGTTGAGGCCACAGCCTAGTTCGCGGGCAGGAATGCTAATGGTACGTTGACCTTCTTCAATAGGCACACGTTTTACTACCTGTCCCAGACTGTTTACTATCGTAATCTCAGTGGCGTTGTTACCTTCTCCCAATTCAACGGTGATTTGCTGATTGCGATTGGGAGTAGTAGGAAATACCGACAGGGGAAGATCAACATCAACTTGAGTGAGGCCTTGGTTTTGTTTAATAAGGTAGAAGACATGTTTTGTGTTTTCTTCACCTGCTTGTTCTTCCCTTAATACCAAATAGAAATTGTTGTCAATTTTCAGAACGAAAGCGCCACGGGAATTGTCGAAATGCCAACCCTCGTCCGAATAAATAGTCTGGAGTGTTGCCCCATTGGATGATTTGATGCTGATACCGTTGATATAACTTGAATACTCTGAAACTGAGATCCATTGGGCTTCGAGAAACTCAAACTCATCGTCAGAATTATAAAGGTTTTGAGTCAATAGTAGGTCATGGTCCAAGGTGTTGTGAAAGTAGGAGACCGCAATAGCTGACGCGTCAGCATCCATATAATAGGCATCAAAAATATAAGTATCATTGGTAACATTGGCTATCAAATTCAAATTACCATCAAGAACACTTAATTGTCCTACATCAGCCACAGCCACAAGATAAGGATGACCGTTTGTTGTGAATACTCCGGGTATCGATCCGATATACATACCGGTAAAATCGTTAATAAAGTTCTGTGCTTTTACCGTTGTCAACAAACAAAGAACGGCAATGGCGGTCAATAGGTGTTTTTTCATGGTGATTACCCTGCTCCGTGTCGGGCGCAACTTTTAGTATGGCAAAGTTAAAGTTTTTTTTGAAATGCCAACCGCTCATCGCCATTCAAAAGATGAATGATGCCGCAGTACTGATATCCTCGTTTTTCCAAGCCTTTTCGCATAATGATATTATCCTCGTGGGTGTCAATGCGGATATTTTTGGCGATGGCTTCGCAATAGTCTAATAAAGCGTCCAAAATGCCATGCGAGTCAGGTGTGCTGGCAATACGATGAATCACATAATAAGGTTCGTCGTTGAGCCATTGACCATCATAAATCACTTTATAAGTAATATCGGGACCAGGGATAAATGCAAAGGTGCCAACGATCAGTCCGGTGTTGTCTATCATCACATAGCTGCAGCCCTGTTCAATGTCGTTCTCGAATTTTTCCTGCAAGGGGTAGCCCTCGGGCCATTGATTCACATTGCCGTAGCTGCGCATGATCTCACGAGCTTGGTCGCGGAGCCGGAGGATGCCGGGAAGATCTTCCTTTTTGGAATGACGGATGGTATAATTCATAGTTTGAGGTATTCTCCTTTGATGGATGGTTCGTATAGTTCAGGTGATATGCACGACTTCACGGCTTTGACCACGATGTTCATCATCTTTTCGTGGATGTAGTCCTTTCGCATGGCGAGACAGATCACGCGGGAGATGGCTTGCCCAGTGATGGGGCGTAAACGTTGTTTGGCCGTGTTGTCCAGCAGGCCGATGTGGGTCTCGGGGAGTATGGTGATGCCTCCGTTTTCATTGGCAATCTGAATCAAAATGCCTACACGTCCGCCTTCGTACATCTCTTCGTAGGTGTCCCGGTATTTCTGCGACAGGTCGTTTTTCTCAAACAGGCGAATGCCGTCTTTCATCACCCATAAGGGATAGTCCACCAGATGGCTGCGTTCGATGGCTTCATGCTGAGCAAGGATGTCGTCGTTGGCGATGTAAGCGAAGAATCGCTCGTGATAAAGCGGTAATTCGAGAATTTCTTTGTCGTCAACAGGAGCGGTCAAAATACCCATGTCGATCTCGGCCTTCTTCAGACGGTCGATGATGGTGGCCGAACGCATCTCCTGTGCCTGGAGCTTGATGTCGGGATGGAAAGTGTTGACATAGGTGAAAGTCTTGGGCATCAATACAGGGGCTACGGTGGAGATCATGCCTACTTTCAAGGGTCCCGAAGCGAGTGACTTCTCCGACTGGGTCAACTCCGCCAACTGTTTGGAGTGGTAGAGCACCAACTTGGCCTCCTCGATGACTTTCTGTCCTGTCTCGGTCACCTCCACGGGATGGGTGTCGCGCCTGAAAATATTGATGTCCAACTCGTCCTCCAATTTCTTGATCATCAAGCTTAAGGTCGATTGGGTCACACCACAGGCTTCGGCCGCCTTTACAAAATAGCGGTATTCGTCCACTGCCACGATGTATTCCAACTGTTGTAGCGTCATCTTTATTGATATTTATCAATACAAAGATAAATAATATTGTATTGACCAATAAAAAATCGGAAAATATTTTTGCTGCTCTAATAAGAAAAACAGGCATGAGCATTTTTAAGAGTACCGTACGATTCATAGGTTTTACCCTGCTGGGTCTCTTTGTGCTCATGCTGTTTGCAGCGTTGATTGCCTATCTCGACCATCTTGATGGTAGTCTCGTTGCCTTGCTGATTTCTTCAGGGATTACTTTGGCGGCTGGTTTGGGGAGCGTTTTGTCAACCAAAGCTAGACAAAATATCGACCTTAAGACTGGTTTTTTCATTGTCACGGGCTGTTGGGTGGCTGCCTGTTTGTTTGGCGCCCTGCCATTTGTGTTGTATGGCCATGAGTTCACTTTCGTCAACGCTTTGTTCGAAAGCGTATCAGGATTCACTACTACGGGCGCGTCGATTTTGAATGACATTGAGGCAGTTCCCAAAGGCTTGCTGTTTTGGCGGATTGCCACGGCTTGGATAGGCGGTATCGGAGTGGTGTCATTGGTTTCCATCTTGATTTCCACACGCAACGACCGACATTCCCAATTGGCCGGACTGGAACTCTCTTCCATTGCCAAGGAATACTATCGTGGCCGCCGTAGACAGTTCATCTATCGCATTTTGACGGTCTATGTAGGCTTGACCCTTGCTTCGACTTACGGATTGCATTTGGCAGGCATGACCTGGTTTGACGCGATTACCCATGCCATGTCGGCATGTAGCACCTGTGGATTCAGCACGAAAAATATCAGCGTCGCTGCATTCGACAGCCCAGCCATTGAAGCCATTCTCTGTGTCTCCATGCTTTTGGCAGGCATCAATTTCAGTTTGATTTTCTCGACTTTCTGGCCCAGCGGGAGCAATCGCAAGAATCTTTTCAACACGAGGATTGTGAAGGTGTTTCTCGGCTCTGTCCTGTTGGGAATATTATGCCTGACGGTTGATCTTTTGCTGTCCAAAACCTATCACTCTGTTTGGGAGGCTTTCAGGGTGGCATCGTTTCAGATGTGTTCCATCACTACGACCACGGGTTTTGCCACCACCGACACCAATCTGTGGCCTTCTTTCTGCAAAGCGATTCTTATCATCGGCTCATTGATTTGTGGGTGTTCGGGTTCGACCTCTGGTGGTATCAAGATTGATCGTGTATGGGTGGCTTTGCGGGGGACTTCCGAGATGTTCAAGTCGCTGATCGACCCCAATAAGTATGGCTATGTGAGGCTGGATGGCGGCAGTAAGACGGAAGAGGAAGTCTCGTCGGTGATTTCCTTCATCATGCTGTATATATTAATAGTAAGTGTCGGTATGGCGGTTTATGTAGCGAGTGGTATGGATTTTCTGACCGGTTTGTCGGCCTCCATCGCCTGTATGGGTAATGTGGGACCGGGTTTCGGCGTCGTTGGATCGATGGGAAACTATGCTGGTTTGTCGGATTTCCTAAAACTCTTCAGTATTGCACTGATGCTGCTCGGACGTCTTGAGATTTATCCGATTATGATTGTTTTGGGAAGCGTTGCTAAGAAGGTACTAAACCGTTCCAGATTTTAAAAAACCTTCCCGTTCTTCTTCAGAAAACTTTTCGATGGCATAGCGTAACATCGTTCGGGGCATCATTTGATAACGTGTTGTAAGCCAATCCTTCAGGCGTTGCTCATCACGTTTGCCGGCTTCGCGGAGCAGCCATCCCACGGCTTTTTGCAGTAGGTCGTGCAAGGGCTTTGGCTTGGCTAAAAAGATATCTGCAATGGCATATGTGTCATCCAACTGGTCGTGTCGGATGAATTGCATCGTGCTCACCATCCCGATGCGCTGCTCCCAGATGGTCTTGCTGTCGCGGGCCAAATCATAAAGAAGTTGGCGGTCCTTGTCCAAAAGCCATGTGCCAAGCAACTCGTAACAGGAGAGGTCCACCAAGTCCCAGTTATTGATGAATTCGGTATGATCCAAATAAAATCCGATGCATCGATGTTGCAAGGTTGGGTCCTTCTTGGCATGTTTGAAGATCTGGACCAGTGTCAGCAGGGCGGCCAAGCGCATTTCGTGGAATTCGGAAGCAATACATACTTCCAGGTCGTCAAAAGAGGTTTCGGTCCAACATTGTTTCACCACTTCGCGGGTCACTGGCACTTTGATGCCCAGGAACCGGTCGCCCTCGCCGTACTGGCCCTTCCCAGTCTTAAAAAAGTGCGACAGGCCTTCAACCTGGGAAGGGTCTTGATGGGCAAGGATTTCGTTATAAAGTTTGCAAGTCATGATTTACGCTTTTTTATTCCCAGCACGCACCATCTGATAAATGGAATTCTCCGAATGATTTCGTAGATCGCCGGCGAGAGCAGCATCACGGCGAAGAAAAGGATGACATACATCATCCATGGCTCCAGCGAGGTGTGGAACTTCATCATATAGCCAAACGAGACAATCACTAGGTAATGAACCACATAAATTCCAAAACTTGATTTGGTCATATAAGTAGCAAAGCGATTGGTCTTGTTGAACCAAGCTTTAAAGCAGCTTAACATGGCAAGGATGGCAAACCAAGCATAGAGGTTGCAACGCCAGCCCCGTAGCACGTTGGGAGCGATATCGTTTTGGCCATACATGACAATGGTGTTGTAGGTGCCTAGAGCCAAAGCCACAATCAAAAGAGGGATGCTGAGACGAGCCAACTTTTCTTGGATGGAATCGTGAGAGAAGATGAAGTACCCCATCAGGAAAGGCACGAAATAGGCAAAAGGACGATGAATGTTCCATATGTTACCCGCAACAATAGCGATTATTTTTTTCGGATCCATGCCTTCGGTGATCTCGGGCAAATCAATGGAACACTGGGCACCAGCCCAAAGAACAGGAAATCCAAGCACTATAATTAAGATAACCGGCCACCAGGAACCTTTTTGGAATAATCGAGCCAAGGCGTTGTACAACTTGTCTTTTCCAATGACCCGAAACAGGACCAGTAACAGCGAAAACAGCCATAGGTTTTGAATGAACCACAGAGGACCGATACCGGTTAAAGCCCAATAGAAATACTTGATAAAGATCGGCATGCCCGCCATGGGATCAACTCCCGACACATGCGTGTTGAAATAGCCTGTCATCCACTGAAAAACAAACAGGCCAATTGTGGCAGGAACCAACAACTTACGAGTGCGAGTTTTGATGAATTCCTTGTGTGAAAGGCTGTTTAATGCATACCGGGCACTGATACCAGCCACCACAAACAGCAGCATCATGAACCAAGGATAAAGCACCGACATGACAGCATCCCAAGGTTGCGTTTCATAAAACCCACCAACCCCAGCTGGCACGCCCTTGGCGTTGTAAAAATAAATGACGTGATAAAAAAGCACCAACAATACCGTCACCCAACGGATGTTGTCTAGAAAATGTTTGCGTTCCATCGTTAATTCTCCCCTAAAACTTCGTTGATTTTGTCCTGAAAAATCTCGGTTTTCAA
This sequence comes from Bacteroidales bacterium, assembly GCA_017394865.1. Lineage (GTDB taxonomy): Bacteria > Bacteroidota > Bacteroidia > Bacteroidales > F082 > Limimorpha. The sequence continues at coordinate 148,677 of JAFPWT010000009.1, read as the reverse complement.
GATGGCCATGCCTTTCTTGTCGCCGAGTACTAACAAGCTGTCGCCTGCTTTGATGTCGTAGAGGTCACGCGCATCCTTGGGGATCACAATCTGTCCGCGGTCGCCTACTTTGACGACCCCGAAAATGTATTTGCCTTGTTCTTCTAACATGATTTATGTGTTTTTGTATGAAAATTCATATTTTTTGCAAAAATACATATTTTTTTTACAAAAACAACAAAAAAGCATTTTTTACAAAAAAAAGGACCCCGCAAGAAAAACTCCTGCGGGGTTGGTATAAAAAAAGTTATCGGTGCCGATGTCTTCCCTCTCCAGGAGAGGGGTCGGGGGTGAGGTCAATAAAATGGGAAGAAGAAGAAATACGCGGCTACCCATTCGCGGGGGATGCCTGCAGCTTTCCCGATGCTGGAGCCGGAGCTGTTGCGGACGGTGCCGTCGCTTTCGACCTTGCCGATGCTGGAGCCGGAGCTATTGCGGACGGTGCCATCGCTTTCGACCTTCCCGATACTGGATCCAGAACTGTTGCGGATGGTGCCGTCACGGTCGATTTTGCCGATGCTGGAGCCAGAACTATTACGAATGGTGCCGTCGCTGTCGAACCGTCCGACGCTGGATCCGCTAGAGTTGCGGATGGTGCCATTGCTCTCAATCTTTCCGCAGCTTGAACCGCTGCTGTTGTATACGGTCTGGGCGCTTACGGCCGAAGCCATCATGATGGCCAGAGCCAGAAACATCATACGAAGTGCTTTCATTTTTCTAACTTTTTATTTGTGGCGATCAAAGGAATCAAAAACCATTCCAAAACATGGTTTTGAAAAAAAGTTACAATTTCGAAGTGAGATGATACTTGCCACTTCCATAAGTCTTTTTTTCGTAGCCGTTGGCCGTAGGCAACCAGACTTCAGCAGTGGTGTTGGCAGGAATTACGATGTCCCACTCGAAATGATCTTTGTTGCGTTTCCAGTTACTTTCGATATGGCCTGAAACGGAATTGTAGGAGCAGTTGACAAAATCTAAACCTTCGATGGGATAAGGTTTGAGTTGAATTTTGCCATAGCCAGGCCCCAAAGCCCGGATGCCGCCGAGGTATTCGTATTCCCATAGGATGAGGTCGCCGAGGAGCATCACATGGTTGCCGCTGTTCATGGAGGGGTCGGCGGTATTGCCGTTCCACAGTTCCCAGATGGTGGTGGCGCCGTTGCGGACCATATAACCCCAACTGGGATAGGTGTCGTTGGAGGCAATCCTCAAGGCAAGGTCACCTCGACCGAATTCGGTGAGGGTGCGCATCAATTGCTGGATGCCGACTACGCCGGTACTGACATGGCCACCGCATTCATTCTCGGTCTTGTCGACGATGTTGTTGAAGACCTGCTGCTCGAGATCTTTGGGCGCCATTCCGAACCACAGCGGCAAGATGTTGGCGGTGACGGTGTTGTTGCCGTAATAGCAGTTGGTGTAGTTAAAATATTTTTGGTTGAAGGCAACGGTGGCGTTGGCGATCTCCTCGTTGAAGTATTGGATGTCATCGGGACGCTCCATTACTTCAGCGTATTTGGCCATCTTGCTGCAGAGGTAGCAGTAGAAGGGCGTGGAGAGCAGGGGGCTGTCGGTGATGCGCTTGGGGTCGTTGGAGTGGATGAGTTCGAGGCTCTCGGGCGGCATACACCAGTCGCCGTAGGTGTCGCGGTGAATGATGCCATCTTCTTTCATGTGTTGTGTTTTCATGTGGACCAGCCAGCGTTTCCAGGCATCGTAATGTTGGCGGATGGGCCTATCGTCGCCAAAGCGGGTATAGACCATGTCAGTGGCGGTAACCACCGCGCCGGGCCAGGTGAGGTTGTCGGTATAGCCGCGCCAGTAGGGAGGGATCACGTTGGGCAAGGAGCCGTTGTCCCATTGGCTGTCATCGGCATCGGTGAGCCACTTGGCATAGAGCTGGTGGTTGTTGAAGATGTACGACTCGCCGTAGTTGCCTGTGGTGCGGTCGCCAGTCCACCCCATTCGCTCGTCGCGCTGGGGGCAGTCGGTGGGCATGCTTCGGTAGTTGCCGCGAATGCCCCAATAGGCGTTGCGGTACACGGCGTTGATGACCTCGTTAGAGCATTCAAATGAGCCGATGGTGGGCATCTTGTCGTAGATCACCCAGCCTTCGAAGTCGTCCAGCGAGGGTTTCTCACGGAGGCCCGAGATTTCTACGTAACGGAAGCCGTGATAAACGAACGTTGGGTGATAACCGTCATTGCGAGCGATAGCGAAGCAATCCAACTTGACCGGATTCGAGTCAGGTTGGATTGCTTCGGCCAAAGGCCTCGCAATGACGTACCGGTCTGTGGCCTCAGCGCCCCGTAAATTGGCCGTATAAAGCAGGCTGTCAGGGGTAAGCAATTCAGCGAAACGCAAGGTAATTGTGTCACCGGGTTGTTGGTTATGTGCTGTTATTTCAAGGAATCCGACCATGTTCTGCCCCATATCCAAATACCAGTTGTCACTTTTCTGGAATAGGCTGACAGGTTTCATCTTCTCCATTAGCGTGATGTTCGGGTTGGGTTGAGCAGACAATACCCCTTCAGGAGCGTTAACTACTTCGGCTTGAAGCCATGCGGCATCATCGTAACCGGCTGAAGTCCATTCGCCGAGTTCAAAATTCTCGTCGTAGGTCTCCCCGTCGTATTCGTTGGCGGTACGGATAGGGCCTCGGTTGGTGATCTTCCAAGTTTCATCACTGGTGATCATCTCCTTTTGGCCATCATTATAGATGATTTCCAACTGAAGGATCATTCGAGGTGTGCCGAAATTTGGCACATGTTCGGGACCGTCCCAGCCGTTGGGGCTGGGAGTGTTGCGGATGGCCGTGTAGCGGCCGCCTTCGAGGATCACACCGACAGCATTATCCCCCTCGTTGAGTATTTCCGTAACATCGTAAGTGTTGAAATATACCCGTTTCGGGAACCATGAGAGTGTGGGCTTCAACAATTCATCGGGAGCGACTTCTTCACCGTTTAGGAAAGCAGTGTATTGCCCCATGCCGCTAACGTAAAGCCTGGCCTGGTGCACTTCACTGCCGAGCTTGAATTTTTTTCGAAGATATCTTGCCGCCACCCGAGTGTGACCTGTGAGAACATCATCTTCAAATTCATGCCCAATCCATTTGGCTTGCCAATCTTCCTGGTTCAACAGGCTGATTTCAAACGACTGAATATCGCTCTCCACCTTTGTTTTATGACCTCCGCTCGAAGTCACCGTCGTAAACACCTTCCAATAAGCTTGGTCTCGACTTTTCAAAGCTTTCCCTTCATAAGGAATGTATAGCATCTGGCTGGAACACTTCTCTTTGGAATCCCATAGGTCGCCGATGCCCTTTTGGGCATTCTCCAAGGAGGAAGCCACGATGATGCGATAGCTCGTCTGGACCACGTTGCTCGCAGAAGTCTCATAGTTCCAACTAAAACGGGGCTCCGCCGTAGCCAAGGCCTGTTGGTGGAACTGTTGTTCTACATTGGGGTTGACGATGCTAATCTCGATTCTGCCACACGAGACAAGGCCGAAAAGGATAAAAAGGAAAGCAATGCGTTTCATGATGTTGCAAAGATAAAAAATCTTATCTTTGCTCCTTCAAATCATTCAGCATCGATGACTCCGAAATACGATACCTGCTTTTTTGAACGCTACGCGAAGTACTCGCTGGAGGCCTTGCTGGGCGAACGTTATTCCCATCTGGTGAACGCCGACAGGCCGGACCTTCAAGATGTGGAACAGGGTATCGGCATAGAGGTGACCAGAGCCATCACGGAGGACAAAAACGTAGCCAATTCGTTGATCAACGAGATGGCGGGTCGGCCAGTGAAAGAGGTGAACGAGGACCTGCTGAAGATCCAGGAAAGTGGCTACTCTTATGGTCTGGATATGAATTACTCCGTGGGCTCCAACGAATATAACTATTGGGCACTCGCCCTGCCCATGAAACGCATCCTCGAGAGTAAACTCTGGAAGGTGAACAACGGTTTTTACGGTGAATATAAGGAGTTTGGCCTCTATGTCTTCACCAAATACGACTTGGTGGCCGATGAGGTGAACGAAATCATTGGCTTCATGATGGACGCCCAACAGCGCTGCAACGTCCGTTACGACCATCTGTATATTTCGCAGATCGACACCTTTTTCGATTGCGACCTCCACCAAGGCGACTTCGACAGCTTCCCCATTAACTCGCGGCTGAGCCGGTCGTTCTATTATCGTGCCATATGAAAAAACCTTGTCTCTTTCCTTTTATATTGGTTGTCCTGGGGATGATGCTATTGACATCCTGCCATCAACCGGAGTCCAAGCCGCTCCCGACCATTGACATTGATGTTATAGAGATCCCCTATTACAAAAAAATTCCTTGCACAGTTACCTATACTGAAGGAGACCTTCAGTGGACCGATGAAGGAAAAATCAAATGCCGTGGCGGCTATTCCAGCGGATTTCCAAAGCATTCCTATACCGTTAAACTCGAACATCATCGATCGCTAGCGGGACTCCCCGAACAACGCGCATGGATTCTAAACGCCAATTATATCGACAAATCCATGATGCACCACAAGTTGTGTTTCGACCTTTTCAGGGAGATGAACCCCGAAAAGAACCTTGCCTCGCAATGCGCCTATGTCAACGTCACCAGGACAGGCAAGTATTATGGACTTTTTGTGCTGATGCAGAAGCTCAACGCTGGATCACTTGGCTTGAATAAAAAAGACAGTCTAGCGGTGATCTATAAAGACCCACCTGTCTTTTACGGAGAAAACAGAATCCAACCTCAGGAACCTGATAACTATTTTCAGCAAAACTTTCCCGATATTGAGGATGAGGATCGCAACGGCTACCTTGAATCGGTCATGCAGTTCATGATTCACGCCGACGATAGCGTTTTCGCTAGCGAGATTGGCAATATGTTTGACATCGAAAACGTGATTGACTGGCAGTTGCTGATCATGTTCGTCAATAACGGCGATGGCGTGATGAAGAACTTTTACCTTTACAAACGTGATAGTAACACGCCGTTCCGTATCGCCATCTGGGATTACGACGATGCCTTTGGACGTGATGGCGAGGGTGAACTGAAAATGCTCAATAGCCTTTATGACTTTGATAGATGCTTGTTAGTCAATAGGTTACAAAACAATCCTTATCTCGATTACAACGCGCGTTTGAAGCAACGCTATCAGGAATTACGAGATCGCGGCTTGTTCAGCAAAGCGCATGTTGAGCAAATGATCGAGGAGAACGACCAGATCATCAATTCGGAAGTTGCCCGTAATTTTGAGAAGTGGCCGATTGATGGAATCGGATATTACGATGCCAGCACCTATGAGGAGGAACTGAACCTCATGCGCGAATATCTGGAGATGGCCATTCCGAAACTGGATCAAGAGATGGGTTATACGCCCAAACCATAAGGTTTATTTTCGTTCAAAGATGGTTTTCTTTCCTTCACTATTGGGTTCATCAACGATGATTTCATTGATGTTGTGTTTTTTGACATCGTCCATTACGATGGCGGTGCGGTAGTCTTTTTTCAGTGCCGTCAGCTTGATGTTACGCATGGTGAGTCCGTCAACATGGCGGATGAAGAAACCCCAGGCGGGCAACTCCATATGTTGCGAGAACTCGGGATAGGCTTTGGGCATCTCGGGTACTTTGTCCAACTCGTCGAGACCCACATGGGCGTAATGCGGATCGCCGCCGCCGGGGAAGACGATCTCGATATTCTCTAGAGTGACATTCTTGATTTTGCTGTCTTTCAAGCCGATGATGCCGCAGGGCGAGATGTTGCGGGGCAAATCCTCCACCGGACCTTCATATTCGTAGCCGGCATCGGGCTTGGTGGCGGCCACCTCGGCATAGAGGTTGCGGATGGTGATACCGTCCATGAAACTCTGCTTGTCGCGACGGGCGCCGATGTTCAAATAAATGGCGTTGCCCACGTTGGTGGCGTGGAGCGAGTCCACCAGGATGTTCTCGCAGATACCGCCGTCCACGCTCTGGATGGTGATGGCGCTGCGGTAGGTGTCGTAAACCACGTTGTTGATGATCTTCACGTTCTTGAATCCCCCTGCGCCCATGGTGCCGAACTTAATGCCGCTGGCTGAGCTTCTGGCCGTGCAGTTGCGAACTTCCACGTTTTGACACAGCTTCTTGGCGCTGTGTGACTTCAGGCAAATGGCATCGTCGCTGGCGTTGATGTAGCTATTGGTAAGCAGGAAGCCGTCGCAGTCCACGATGTCGATGCCGTCATTGTTCCAGAAAGCGGTGCTTTGTACTCTCACGTTGTTCACCTTCACGTTCTCGCACTGGTCGTACATACACACCCAGTTAGCGGCGTCGCGGAAGGTGACGTTGTCGACCTCAACGTTTTTGCATTCCCTGAAGAGCAGGAGCCTTGGGCGGAACCCTTCGCCCACTCGGTCGTTGTTGAGTTTGTCCTTCATCAGTCCTTTGTGTACCAAGTCGGTGCAGTTGTTGCCCAGTTCGCGCCCCTGTCCCTCGATGCAGCCGCCGCTGTTATAGATGCCGAGTAGCTTGATGTTCTCGACCCCTTCGGCTAGGATGAGGGCATGGTCGTTAGTGGCCACGAGTCGGTCGTAATCCAAGGGGTTGGTGCTGCCTACCAGCACGGCGCCTTCCATCAGCTCGATGGTGACGTTCGATTTCATGTGGATGCTCCCCGTAAGGTAACGACCCACCCAGAACCGTAGCGTACCGCCGCCTTGTTCAGATATCCAGTCGATGGCAAACTGGATGCTTCGGGTGTTCATGGTCACCCCATCGCTACGGATGCCGAATTTCGAAGCATTATAGATGGGCTTTGCCTCTTGGGCACGCAATGCCGTTAACGATAACATCAATAATGAGAGGAGGATGGTTTTTTTCATAAGGTCATTTTTTGCAAAGATAGCAAAATGTATGTATCTTTGCAAAAACGTAATAATACGATGAAAAAACTTTGGATAATCTTTCTGATGACCATTTCGTTGACGGGTTGCTTGACTCAAAAAAAAGCGACCGTTCAACAAATCGGCGGTTTTCAATACAGGGAAGTTGCCGACTACTCACCTTATGACGATTCTCGTTATTTAACTCCTTATCAAGATTCAATTATTACGTTTATATCATGGGATGACCCACAAGAAATAAAAATAGAACGGATTGGTGGTGTTGACAGGTGTTTGATCATAAAACAAGAAAAAAGAGATTCCATCGAAGTCATTGTTTATAAGGATAAACGATACAATAACATTTTCAATATTGGTATTTTTGTCGCCTATTCCTCGAACAATGGAAGCACTTGGGATCATTATTATACTGGACTTACACAGGATGCTCCTTTGTTTGTCAAATGGTATTCAAAATACCCATTGATTGATGCCGAAGGTAATGTTCAGATAGAGGCATGTTTGAGGAGCGGGAAGGGCAATACGCATTGGCCGATGTCGATCCCTCAAGTTGTAAAAGATGGTTTGCTGATCACTTTTGACCTTGAAACATTACGGAAAGATTCGGATGGTGATGGATTGACCGATATTGAAGAAGCGAGGTTAAGGACCAATCCTTTTAATGCTGACACGGATAACGATGGTATTCCGGACAATTTGGATTTGAATCCAAGATGCAACGTGCCAAGAACCGACAAAACCATCGTTTATGAAGTCCTTCTTAATGAAGATATAGCACTTCCTTTTTATGATGAAGAGAATCCTCTTGTGATTTCTGAGGAGTTTTCGGAAACATATTATTGTACTGACACAACGAAAACGGTTATGATTGTGACGGATGATCCAAATATTAGGAGCATCCAACCAAAAACTCGAAGGGTCATCTTTTTGACCGCTGAGGAATTCGGAGACCCCAAGTCCTATAATCCAGGAGATCTTGAAAAACTACGGGTTTCATCATTCGAAAAGCAAGAAGATGGTAGCTATATCGTTGATATAGATCACAGCTCTTCTGGTTGTACATACAGGGTAAAAAAGACCCCGAAAGGTTGGAGTATTATAGTGGAATCCGTGTATATTGAATAGCGATTACATAAGCATCCGAAGGATGCTAGTTTTGTAGTAAAGGGCATTTTCTTTTATTGTATATTATTAGTGCCGATGCGTTAAAAACCGAATATTCTGAAAACGTGCCAAAGGCACGTTACTTTAGTAACCCCACACTGCAGTGTGGGGTTCTATGAATACTCAAAGAACAAATGCGTGCTGAAAGCACGCTACAACAGTTATTTTGGTGATGTAGCGTGTCTCCGACACGCCATAGACAAGCGGATGGCTTTCGCCCCACACTACGCTTCGCTTGTGTGGGGTTAATAAAATAGTGTGCCTTCGGCACACGTTTAGCGCATCAGGACTTTTTTATTGTGATGGTTTTCTACAGAGCTATCATCCACTTTAGCGGATGATAACCGGACCGATCATCCCCATCGGTTGTAGGGGTTGATCGCGTTTCGGATGGTTCACATAGATCCACATGGTGGGATTATCTTCTTTGGTGAAGGTTTTCAAATAATTGCCTAAAGTGGTGGTGACGCGGATTTCAAGGTTATTGTCTCCCTTGTGGAGCAAATCGCCGATGTTGTAAATGCGACGGCCATAGTATTTCACTCCAGCGGATTGGCCGTTGACGAAGACCTCACTGACACCTTCTACCAATCCTAAATCCAAAACGGTTTCACCTGTAGAGACGTGGCGCGCCGCGTCTCTACCAGGGTGGATAGTTTTCCGATAAATGATGGTCCCCGCGAAATGCTGGGTTTCAGGATGGTCTTTCAGGTCGAACAATGTGTCGAAATGGGTCTGAACAACGGTGTCCAAGCGGGCGTGGATGAATTCTACATCCCAGTCGGTTGAGATATCAACTCCATCACGGGAACCCATTGGTGTGCGAAGTGCCCCAAAAGGCGCCTTCGCGACGGACCGAAGGGAATCGCGTAGTGCCGTTGGGGCACCTCGCACACCCCAAGGCTTGCTTCGCTCAAAAACAATCAGCATCGACTCTGCTGGACCCAAATCAAAATTAAAACTGTCATTTTCGTTCAAAAACAAGGGATACCGTTCGCCAGTGTGAAGATTCCAAATCCAAGGATATTTCTTGTGGGTCATTTCACGGTGGAAGGTGATTTTGGTCTGATGCGACTGATAACGGTGGCTATTCACCAAGAAGAGCATCTCGCTGCCGTCGTCGGTGGTGTAGCGGTTCTGCATCACAAAGGGGGCGGGACTCTCGATGTCGAGGTAATGAGGTAGGTTATAAACATGCATCAGGCTGTCGTACCATGGGATGAAGCCTTCTTGAGGTGGCTCCACAAAGATGAGACGATCATCGAAAGCTTGGATTTGCTTGAAACAGCTTTGAACGATAGAGTCTTTGGCCGCGATGTTGCCACTTAAACCCAATGATTGGTAAGGAATCGTGTCGATGCAGAGCAGCTTGCCACCAGTTTGAACGAAACGCAGTAGTTGTTTGGCGGTCTCGGGATGAAGACTTTCCACATCGATCAACATTAATGTGTTGTAGCGACGGTCTCCGAAACGAAATTCGCCCTGCTTCATCTCGCCTGCATTAATGATGTTCTCACTCACATAATCCACCCCACCACCACATTTGTCGATGGCTTCCCAAATCATCGTCTTGTAAGGGGCTCGGGTAGTGTTGGGGAAGGGCTCGTTCTGCATCCCGATGGTACTCCACATGTCATTTTCGGGATTAAGAATGGCGATGTCGGCATAATAGGTGCCATGCTGCAAGGCGTAGGAGAGACGGGCCTTGTAGTCGTTATAGTATTTGAAGTATGGCCACCAGGGGTTGTTCTCGCTGTAATAGGCACCATAGCGGACCCATCCAGGGAAGTCCACTTCGAGGTTGGGCGAATAGTTGAAGCCGTGGTAAACGCTGTGGGTCACACCGGAGATGGCACTTTGGTCGCCGCCAATCTTCAGCTGCTCCAAGGTCATGTTGAACACGGTGTAGGTGTTGGTCATCTCTTCGCAGCTCACCGTGCGGTTGCCGGCGAGATGGGCTGCAGAGGATACAAATTTGTTGACCATGGTATAGGCACGCCCCCGGCGGTAATCTTTTTCCGATAGCTCTTCGCCTGGCTTGTGCTTCAACCAGTTGGTGGTCCAAGATTCACCTTCGGGGATATCGTAGCCCATGGCGTTCTCCAAGGGATAGAAGCCCCGACCATAAGCCTGCGCCCGGGCTTTCACGCCCAAGGCATGACACCAGTCCAGATACGTTGAAGTGAACCGTTCTTGCATCAACTGGGCCTTGAAGTCTTCGAAATCGTACCGCGCCCGCTGCACCTCTTTCTGGAACTCCTCAGTTACAGGAACTACGGGGTTGTAGTTGAGTGCACTGCCCATGGAACCGATCTTGAACAGGATAAATGGCAGGTATTCAGTGATGTCGTAACCATAACGTTGCTGAAAAGCTTCGGCCATGTCGGAGGTCCAGTTGGCCCCTTCCAATTCCATGCTGTCGGTGAACAAAGCGCGGATGCGTCCTTTCAGCGGACCAATTTGCCCTTCAATCTTGTCGGACATGTTATACAAGTACCGATTGATGGCCTCAGTATTGAAGTGGTCGAGCACAGGACCTGCTGCTCCTGGGGCGCCATTGATGACTTCAAGAAATCCATTAATCTTCACCAAAGCAGCCAGTGTGTTTTCGCCTTCAGGAACATTAATGGTGATGATACTATCGGCTTGCCAGACGTCGATGCCATCATCTACGCTTGAGGCAGGGTTGGGATAAAGACGCAACAGCATCAGCTCCTTGGTGTTGCCTTTATAGGGTGAACTTACCTTGGGCATGGCATGAGCACAGAGGGTGTCACGATTAATGGTCAAAGTAGTGGGTCCCGTCACGGATTCCGCATAGTTGACCACAATCTGTGCCCACTCGTCCTCGGCGAGAAATTCGGCGCCGAAAGGCCATCCTGATCCTACAAGCAAATCACAGGTCATGTCCAACGAATCAGCCTCGTCGAAACAAACCTTGAGCAGGTCAATCCATTCGGGACTGAGCCATTGCAATGAGGGCTTCCCGATACTGTCACAATACGTGGGAAAGGCGATGGGGTTGATCTCCACGCCGCCGATGCCGGCTTCTTTTAACAGATGAAGTTCACGCACTAGCTCGTCGGCTTCCACCTTGTCGCCATTCCACCACCAGCGCACAAAGGGGCGGTACTCCGAAGACGGCTGCTGAAAACCTTCGTAGAGTTGTTCTGTGGTCAATGTGCCGTTTTGGGAAGTACACTGACAGAGCAGGAAAAGTCCAACCAAGAATAGCAGTTTTTTCATGGATGCAAATGTAATGAAAAAGCAGTATCTTTGCCAAAAATAATCTTACTTATGGCCGACGGATATCTTGAAAAACGTTATGAGGAAGTCTTTGGTAAAGGTGCCAAAAAGACTGTTGTAAAGCATATAGCATTGGAGTCTTTGATGGAGAAAAACCGCAGCTATCGAGGCTATAAAAAAGACTTCATGGTAAAACGCGAAATGTTGGAACGCATCGTGGCGGTAAATACCAAAATTGCCTCAGCAAAAAACCAACAAGTGTTGCGCTTTAAGCTGGTTACCCAAGAGACTGGAGCGGATGTTATCGTTCAGAATATGAAGCTGGGCGGCCTGCTGCCAGAGCTTCATCTGCCTTTTGAGGGTACAGAACCTAACGCCTTTATCATTATCTGCTCGATCATCCCCGAGAATAAATTTGTTGACATCGACCTTGGCATCGCGGCTCAAAGTATGTTGCTGAAAGCCACCGAGATGGGTCTCAATGGCATCATGATAGGTGCCTTTAACAAATCTAAGATTACCGAGGCGTTCAATCTTCCTTTCGAGCCGCTGCTCATCCTCGCCATTGGCAAAGGTAACGAGAAAATCAAGCTTCAGCCTGTTGGCGAAGGTGAGAAACTGGCTTATTATCGTGATCAAAAGGGCGTTCAGTTTGTCCCCAAAATTCGTTGGGAACAGTTGGTCATCGACTGATTAGAACTGGAAGTAGATAAACGTTTGCAAGTCGGCGGTGATGAACTGATAAACCACAAAGACGATCAGGCAGCAAGCCACTACCATCAAAGGCAAAGGCATGCTGGCGAACCATATGCGGTAACGGCGTTTGAAGTTCTCAGGAAGCCAGTGGATGATCATTCCTATAATAATCATAATGAACACATTACGATATTGATGGACCATCTCGGGAATCTTGTTGAGATCCCAGTGACTGCCTATTTGGTTGACCATGTTTTGAGCGGTGTTCCAAGCAGTTTCGTTGGCTTCAGCAGGGTCGAGGTTGGAGCCGCTGCGGAAGAACAAACGGGTGAATGTAATGAAAGTGAAGGTCTGGAAAATAGCCCAGGCATCAGCCAGCCATTGGAAAGCGTTGGTTGTGGCTTTCTTCTTGAAAATTAGTGTATAAGCAAGCCTTATGACGTTTCCGATCAAGATGATGAAACACCATACGAAGAACATGTTGAACACTGGATGGGGCACATAAACGCTCAGCAGTTTCAAGGCGATGGTCACGCCGAGGATGAACAGCGTGCGCGTGGTGTTGCTCCAGTCTTTCCAGAACTTGTAGAAGATCATGCCGATGCCGTTCAAGCCACCCCAGATCATGAAGTTCCACGAGGCGCCGTGCCACAGACCTCCTAGCAGCATGGTGTCCATCGAGTTGATGTTGGTGGTGATCTTCTTCCGTTTCTCAGGTTTGAAGATGGCAACCAAGGCGATGATGACAGCCAGTACCAACACCCCAAGTCCGACCCACCAGCTGCCGCTCAAGAACACCGCGATGGCGGCGATCATGATGATGATACAGAAACTTCCGAAGGTGGCGTTTCGGTTGCCGCCTAGGGGGATGTAGAGATAGTCTTGCAACCAACGGGAGAGCGACATATGCCAGCGTTTCCAGAACTCACCAGGGTGCTTGGCTTTGTAAGGCGAGTTGAAGTTCTTGGGTAGATAGAAGCCCATCAGCATGGCCACGCCGATGGCGATATCGGTGTAACCCGAGAAGTCGGCGTAGACCTGCAGCGAATAACCGAACAAAGCGCTGAGGTTCTCAAAACCCGAGTAGAGCAGGGGATTTTCAAACACACGGTCGATGAAATTCACGGCGATGTAGTCGCTTAACACGATCTTCTTCACCAAGCCGTTCATGATCCAGAACACGGCGATGCCGAATTGCTTTCTGCCTAGGAAGTATTTCTTGTGAAGCTGTGGAATGAATTCGTTGGCACGTACGATAGGGCCAGCCACCAATTGTGGGAAGAAGCTCACATAGAAGCCGAAATCGAAGATGTTCCTTACTGGCTCAATGCGCTTGCGGTACACATCCATGATGTAGCTGATGGCTTGGAAGGTATAGAACGAAATGCCCACTGGAAGCAGGATGGCATCGACGTTGAAGCGGTTGTCACCTGTCATCTGGTTGCCCATCCACGAGAATACATCGAAAACCCTGAATTCGCTCCCGAACAGGTTGTTGACCACATCGGTGATGAAATAGGCGTATTTGAAATAAAACAGGATGGACAGGTTGATGATGACGCTGACGGCCAACACAATGTTGCGACTGAGATCTTTCTTCCTGGTGTTCAACCATTTGGCTCCGAAGAAGTTATAAATGGTGATGAAGATCAGAATCAGTGTGAAGAGACCGCTGGTCTTGTAATAGAAGAAGAGGCTGACGAAGAACAGGAAGGCATTTCTTAAAAGGCATTTGTTCTTGATCAGACTAAACACGGCGAACACAATGGCAAAAAAAGCCCAGAAATAGAACTGGGTGAACAGCAAGGGATTTTCCTTGTCGAACGAGAACATTTTTTGGAAGAAGTCGAGCGCGATATCGAAAAAGCTCATCATTTGCTGTTGCGCTTTAAGTGTTCTGTGTATTTTTCCATAAGGGCATTAAAGAGCAGATCGCCGATCAGCATATAGCCGGAGGAGGTGAAATGCACTTTGTCGGGTTGGGCGATGCCCTCGTCTTGCCAGTTCTGCATCGATGTCAATCCCCCCATGATGTCAAAGAAGTCCCACACGGCGCCGTTGTATTTCCGTCCCAATTCCATGAAGGCTTGTTCGGCCAGCTCGCCGTTGGGGTTGACTTCGTATTTTGCTTTTTTCTTTTTGCCGATTTTTTTGTAGCTGTCGTTGTTGGTCACGAAGAGCAGCGCGCAGTCGGGGTTGACGTCAAGGATGATGTCGATGAGCATGTCATAATCTCTGGCGAAACGCTCTTTGGTGAAGCTTTCGGCGGCGGCGTCGTTGATGCCAATGCCGAAGATGACAAGGTCGGGATTCACCAGTTTGAGGTCGCGTTTCAGGTCTTTGCACTTGAGGTAGGAGTCGACCCTGGCGCCGTTGATGCCGATGCCGTGGTAGGTGATGCCGGGCATACCGTTGTCGAGATAGACGCCAGTGACAGTGAAGGTGCCGGGCTTGTGGTCGAAGTCGACATACAGCGAATCGGTATAGCCGGGGAGGATGAAGGTATAGGCGCCTTCTTCTTCGCTATAGGTGCCGTTGATGATCTCCTTGTCAAAGTGCACCACAGGGGTGAGGCTGCCGTAGCCGAGCACTTTCACTAAGTTGAAGTCGAACACAGGGGTGATATCGCGAGGATTTTTCTCTCGGGTGACGATGCTAAAGCTGGCAGCGGTGTCGGAGGTGGTGGTAGAGGCGCCGGCGAGGCCCATGCGGGTTTCAAAAGGAAGGGCGTTGCGGAAATACTCCCATTCGCCAGTGTAGCTGATACAGTAGCTTGCCGGAGTATTGGTGTTCATATAGGGAAACACCATTCCGCGGCCTGCGGTGATGCCGGGGAAGAGGTTGAGCAGGTTATCGCGCATCTGCTGCGAGAAGGTGCCGGCTTGCACGTGTGAGCCGCCGATGTGCATGATGTTGACATGACCCTTTCCAGTGAAGAACAGGGTGTCGAGCTTGTTGAAAAAATGCTCCATGGCCACACTGTCGCCGGGGTAGATGAGATGGTTGCGGTCGAAGTGGGTGAAGCTATAGTCGGGTGTCTCGATGAACGTGGGGCCTTGTGCTATACCGACGGTTGTGCATAGAACCATCAAGGATAGGAGGATGGTAAGTCGTTTCATTCGTAATAGAATTTGGTGGGTTTAAACTCGTTTTTGCGGGCCTCTTTTTCTTTTTCAATCTGTTCGCGGTCTTTGCTCATGAATTCTTTGACCTTGTCGTCGTCGGCGATCCGCTTGCGCATCTCGTAGAAGTCGTGGTAGATGATGAGCGACTTGGACAGGTTCTCACCCATTTCTTGGGCGCCGAGGAAGGTGAAGTGGATATGGTCGGGGCTGCCCAAGGGTGGTTTGTGCTTGACATATTGCGCCATGGAGCCTTCGCCACCCATCACATGGAACATGTCCCAGTAGGCTACATTGTTTCTCAGTGCCATGCCTTTGATGGAATCGTTGAGTTCGTTCATGCATTTGTAGGATCCCATTTTGCCGTTGTAGCTCTTTCCCATATCGGCGGGACCGATGAACAGAATGGTGGCTTGCGGTGCCACTTCTTGGAAGTATTTGACCTGCCGGTCGAGCTCGCTCATGTAGCTACTGATCTGGTTGCTATTGTGGATGATGGGGGTGCGGTTGCCGCCGAACTGTAGGATGATCAAACGGGTGTCGGTGAGTTCGATCGACTCTTTCATCAAAGGTTTGTTGATCCGGGTGAAGATGGTGCCGGAACAGCCGCGAAGCGCATCGTTGTCAACGGTTACGCCATAGCCACCGTCGAGCATGATGCCATAGATCTCGGCACTGCCTTGGAAGGTGATGGTGCCTTTTCCGATGTTATTGGGAAGCTCCCAGGAGATAAAGGTGGCTCCCGACTTGGCGGCACAAACCTTGGTCTCCTCTTGCTTTCCGTCGGCTTTCAGCGTGGCTTTGAAGCCCTCGCTGTTGTTGCCGAGCAGGACGGAGACGCGGGAGATTTCTCGGGCCTTGTCGTAGGCTTGGGAATTCTTGGTTGCACCGAAGTTGACCGACGTTGTACCTGAGGTCTGGCAGAACTGTGTCATGATGCCGTAGCGGTTATGCGAGGCTTTTCGCGAGGTGGAATCACCCACCAACGCATAACGGATGAGGTTGCCTGAATAGCCTTGGGTGACGGAGATGGAGGAGAGCCTTTTGACAGCGGAGATCATGCCGGGACCTGAGCCGCCGAACACCTCCTGAAGACGCTGGCGCAGCACCGAACTGATGCGGTCCATCTCGATCTGCGAGTCACCATAGTGCATCACACGGTAGACTTTCTTGTCCTTCTGGGCGTTCTCCATCAGATAAAACAGGCTATCGAAATAAGTATAGTCGTTGTTGGGCAGGTGGATGCGGTTGGGGTTGATGGTGAGGTAGTCACGGTAAAACTCCAAACTATCGAGAAGAGTTCCCGAGACGCGCATCTCGAAGCTTTTGTTGACGTTTTCGCGGACAGAATCCACATCGATGGTCTTTTCTGGTCCAATCTTGGCTTCGGCGTATGAGGGGAAACGGATATTCATATCACCCAAAGCAACGCCCTCAGCGGGAAAGAGAAACCATCCGATGCCAAGTATTGCGAAAACGGACAGTATGAAAATCAAGGTGTGAGAGGCTTTCATTGGTGAATTTTGAGTTTTTGATTAATGTTGATGCGATCGCTTTTCAGGTTGTTCCATTTTTTGAGATCGGAGACCGAGACGTGGTATTGCTTGGCGATCTTGCTCAGCGTGTCGCCTGACTTGACGGTGTAGGTGACGGTTTTGGACTTATTACCAGCCTTGGATTTGTTGTCGTTTTTGGAATTGTCCGTTGTCTTGGTCTTGTCCGGGATCTTGGCCTTCGCCGGCCGCTTGACCTCAGGTTTGGGCTGCGGGATGCTCAAATTGCGCAGTTGCAGGTTCCTGACGTAGGTGGGACTGTAGAGGTAGGCATAATATACTAGGTCCCAATCGCCGAATTCCGCATAGAGATCGGTGAGATATTTCATGGCTGCCTGTCTGGAGAAGGTTCCGTCGAGCCGTTCGTCGACGGTTTCATCCACGGTCAAGCCGTAACGCAAAGCTATTAAGGTGGGAAGTCCCCAATCGCCTGCGCGGTCGCCTTCATTAATGATTTCAGAAGGCAGATTCAGAATCTTTTCCGGCATCTTGAGCGAGTCGGCGTCGCTGGTCGAATGGCCGTAAACCCCTAGGCCGGATAGCATCATAAGAAGGAATGATACCAATATTTTGTTTTTCATGATTTCGAGAATGAAATTGGACTGCAAAAATAGAAAAAAAACGCTAATTTTGCCGCTAAAATTTTGGATGCGGAAAATGGAACAGTTGGATAGGACTAAAGAACTGGAAACCAAAGATATACGTAAGCTTTTGTGGGCTTATGCCTTGCCTTCGATTGTAAGCCAGATCATCGCATCGGTGTACAATATTTGCGACCGCGTGTTCTTGGGCCAGTGTGTGGGTGCTTTGGCCATTTCAGGATTGGCCATCACCATGCCGATCATGAACATTGTCCATGCTTTCGGTTCGCTGGTGGGGGTGGGCTCTTCGGCGCGCATGTCGATCGTGTTAGGCAAGAAGGATGTGAACTGGGCGGAGAAGATCCTGGGCAACAGCCTGCTGCTAACTTTCTTTTTCGGAATCCTATTTGTCACTGGCGGCTATGTCTTTATGGACCGAATCCTTACAGCGTTCGGAGCTTCGGAGGAAACCATCGGCTATGCCCGAGAATATATGGACATTGTGCTTCCAGGTATGTTTTTTACCACGTTGACGTTCAACCTCACGGGTTTGATCCGTGCTAGTGGCTATCCTCAGAAATCCATGTGGATCATGGTGGGTGGTGCCGTTTTGAACATCGGCTTGGATGCCTTGTTTATCTATGGCCTGGACTGGGGCATTGCGGGTGCCGCATGGGCCACAACCATCTCGATGGCAGCTTCGGGCGTGGCGGCTGTGTTGCATTTCATCCAGCCAAAGTCGTTCATCCGTTTCCGTCGTCATGCTTGGCGCCCCAAGGGCTATAT
The DNA here is from genome assembly GCA_017394865.1 of Bacteroidales bacterium. Lineage (GTDB taxonomy): Bacteria > Bacteroidota > Bacteroidia > Bacteroidales > F082 > Limimorpha. Next base: position 130,594 of record JAFPWT010000009.1, on the reverse strand, counting down.
CTTCCGTAATATCTTGCTTATCGGCATGAGTCCTTTCCTGATGAACGTGGCGGCCTCGGGCGTTGTTGCCTTGCTTAACCGTCAGCTTATCCACTACGGTGGCGACTTGGCGGTGGGCGCTTATGGTATCATCAACACCTTCGGCAGTTTGGCAGTGATGCTTATCCTCGGTGTGTGTCAGGGCATGCAGCCGATTGCGGGCTATAATTACGGTGCCGGCCATCCGCTGCGCTTGAAGGCGGTTTACACCTTGACGATGAAGGTGAACGTGACGATTGGCATGGTAAGTGCAATATTGGCCTTGACTATACCTCAGATATTGCTACGTGCCTTCACTAGAGAACAAGAGCTCATCGACATTGCAGTGCCTGGCATGCGTTTCATGTTGGTGATGTTTGCCTTGGTGGGCTTCACCATCACCAACTCCAACTTCTTCCAGTCGATTGACAAGCCGTGGATAGCCATTGTGACCAGCCTTTCGCGTCAGGTGCTGTTCCTTGCCCCGATGATTTACATTGTGCCGCCGGTTTTTGAGCGTCTGGGCTTGGATGGTATTTTCGCCTATTGGATGATATCGGGGATTTCAGATTCCTTTGGGATGTTTGTAACGTCGATCATGACATTTATCAAACAATTGTTGGGCATCACCGGAGATGGACTGACAGGTGTGTGGGCTTCGCTGACGATCTCCGATGTCCTAGGTGCGGCGCTGGCCTTCGTGTTGATGCTTACGCAAAGAAAAGTGTTTCGTCCTGCCGAATGATTGATGTTGCCAATGCTATAATATCCACCACGAACACGCATATCCTTGACTCTTTTTCAGTTAAGAGCAAAGAGGATATGCGACGATATCTACAGGCGGTGAAGGCCCAAACGACTTCGGATATGGCGGTTTGCCAACGCGATGTGGAGTCAATGGTCAGAGAATGGCGGGCCCACAATTTTTTCTACCTCATCCATGTGTTCCGTAGCCGTACCAAAGATGTGGATTTGGAGTTGTGTCAGCCCTGGTATCGCGAGCTTTTCTGTCGCGTGGTGAGTTTCTTTTATTTTTGGTGATATCGGTCGTTTAATTGCTGGCGATACTTCTCTGCAATCTCTTTAGCTAAAGCGATGCCATCGCCTTGCGGCTCGGCGCTGAACTGTCCCAGACGTTCGCGCCACCACTGCCCCTCGTATTTGCAGATGCGCTCGTGGTAGGCCTTCTCGTCGAAGGGCTTGCCGGCTTCGATGGCGGCATCCACATCTTTGAAGAATTCCTTCCAGCGATAGGCGTAATAGGTGGCGGTGAGACCGTTCCAAGCACGGCTGGCGTATTCGTTGAGCAAGGCATCCTCCTCACCCCAAGTAGTGATGATGTTGCGGGCGTTGCTCTCGAAATAGTCCTTGTCGTCCTCGGTGATGCCGATGGCACGGGCATCCTTGATCCAGCGACCCACCAGGAAGGCGCTCTCGGTGGCCAGAATCTGGTCGGTGTCGTCGAGGATAGCGGTCATCACGGCTTCAAGTTCATGCACTTTGTCGTAGTCTTTGTTGGCATAGGCCTTCACATAGTCGGCATAGAGGTCGCTGAAGTAGTTGCCCAGCAGCTGGCGTGTGATGTTGACCACGTCGAAATGGCGGGCGCGGGTGTTGCAATCAGCCTTTAAAAGCTCGTCGAGCACTTGCAACAAGGTGAGGTTGTTGTATTTGTATACAGGAGCGATATAGTATTGCTTATATTCTTTGATGTCACCCATGGTGGGTCGTTGGTTGATGCGCACGGTCTGGCCAGGGGAGGAAACTTTATTGTACACGCTGTCGGCCAGCAGTTTCCAAGCCTCGCGCATGTTGGGGTCTTCCTTCCCGCCACGTTGGTCGGCGAGGTATTTCACCCAAGCATCCACGTCTTGTGGCAGCGGACTATCCCAGGCTTTCTCGAACACGTATTCGTACATGAAGGGATTGCAGTCGAAGCCTTCAAGGGTTGATCCAATACCTACGAAGTTGTCCCCTCCTTTATCGAACGCTCTTTCAATGCGGACGTTGACGGTGTCGAGATTTCCGGCGAGCATGGAGTTGCCACCGAAGTTGCCGAGGTAGCACCAGATGTAGGGTACACCGTAATAGCTCTTGGTGCGTTCCCACACGGGTTGTCGCTCGCAGTAGTAGTCGAGCATGATGTGCCGGTCTTTCGGCATGGAGGTGATATAGGCCTCGATGCGATTATCGACTTCCCAGTACTGGCGTTCATTCCAGAAGAGCCATGCCATCTCAAGCCAACGCGCGTCGGGGTCGGCGGACTCCAACGACTCGTAGACTTGCCGGCTTACACGGCTGAGATAGTCGGGCTCCCAGCTGGGTGGGATGAGCTCGTTGAAGATGTCGATACCGTAGATGTGGTCGGTGCCATAGAACTCGGTCTGCTTGGCGATGAATTTCTGTTGGATTTCGGTATATAAGGGATCCAGCGGGTCGAGGAACTTGCACCAGCAAGTACTGTCGAAACCGGCCCAGTCGCCTAATGAAGCCAATGGTGCATCGGGGTAAATTCTTGTGATGCAGGGTGGCACGTGTCCAGCGAAGCCGGGCAGCACGGGTTTCATATTGAGTTCGCGCTCACGGGCGACGATCTTTTGCTGTAGGGCTTTCTGGTTTTCGAGCCACGACATCGGCAGGGGGCCTCCCCAGCGGTCGATGTTCTGCATACGGTGCCAAGGCAGGTGGGCGGGGCCGGTGAAGTAACTGCGGATCTCCTCGTCGGTGAGTCCCATCTCGCTCCATACCTCATACCACACGGACTCCTGCCCTGTAATGGCCAGCGGCAGGTTGATGCCGTTCATCGCCATCCAGTCGATGAAATGTTCCCACTGCGCCCAGTCCCACCAAGGCATGGTGTAGCCGAAAGTGCAGTAGTTCAAGAAAAAGCGTTCTGGTACACGGGCTTTCTCGCTGACTTTCTCTGGCACTGCTGGCAGCTCGGCGGGCATCTCCAACGCCTCTTCCTTGAACCACGGGAACTCAGCATGGCAATAATACTTCAGGTAGCGGTTCAGACCGACAGCCATGCTGTTGGCGTTGTTGCCACGGATGACGAGCTTGCCACCTTTTGTCTCGAACTCATAACGGTCAATAGTATCGTTGAGTCGTTCCAGTTTGATTTGATCGGAAAACTCCGGAATCACACGGTTGACCAGTCCGCGCATGGCGATGACTTCAGGGTCGGTTTCTTTTTTGTTACAGGCCACACAGAACATAAGGCCCACAAGGACAAAGAGATAGATTTTTTTCATAGGATGATGATATTTAAAGCAAAAATAGCAAATCTTTTGCTGCTCATTCAATAATTTCAAAAATAATGCGTTAATTTTGTGTCGTTTAACTATGTATAAAACAGTTGCGCCCGACACGTATCAGGGAGTATCATATGAAAAAAGCAATGAAAATTATGGCGATGGTAATGTTCGTCGTCAGTATGACTGCCCTTACAACTTCTTGCACAAAAGGTAAGTCCGATCTCATTCTTGGGAAATGGAAATTTGACAAGGCTATGGTGTCATACGGAGGAGAGAGTATGGAGTTGACGGCATCGGACATTGCCGTAATGATGGGTATGGAATTTGATGAGCAGGAACTCATTATTAATTTCAAGAACGACGGTTATGTTTATGGTGGATCAGAAGAAGACCCAGCGCGATATACCCTTAATGATGATGAGTTGTCCATTATCACGCCAGAAGAAACCTTTGAGATGACCATCACGAAACTGACCAACTCAACGTTGATCGTGGAGCCGCAGTTTGATGGTCAGATGCCGGAAGGGGCTAAGGCTGAAATCCATTTCAAGAGGGTATAACCCCTCATCCCAGTTGATTCATCGCGTAGGCGTAGGCGCCGATAGCGACGGCCGATGAGGTCCCGAGCTTGGTGATGCCTACGCCTACGCGTTTGGTAGGATCGTACCACACCTGCTGGTCGCTGAAAGGCACGGTGATCATCTTGCCGCTCTTCTCGGCGAAGCGGAGGCAGTCGTTGATGTCTTCCAAATTATAGGCTTCGGTCTCCATGCGAGGAACGATGTTGCCATTGATATTGTAAGGCTCGTTCAGTTTCTTGATGAGCATGGGCATGAACACCGGCCAGGCACCCGACAGGCCGCCGCCGATGACCACCAAGCCGTCGGTGAAACGCAAGCCGTTGCTGATGACATCGGCCAGTACGGTGGTGAGTTCGCCCCAAGCCTTTAAAGCGGCTTCTTTGTTGCCTTCCTGCTCGCCCTTGGCGATCTTGAAGATATCGTAAGGCTGCGGTGCCTCATCAATTTCGATACCCGCCTCACGGGCATACACGCGGCGTACGGCACGGATGCTGACGCTCTCCTCGGCAAACCAATCGGGATAGAGGCAGTTGCGTGAGCACCAGATCTCGCCGCCGGCGCTATTGTCGCCGCTAAGCAACACTTTATCAATGACAATGCCGCCGCCGAAACCTGTGCCGAGCGTCACACCAAACAGATTCTTATAGCGCTTCGGATTGCCTTGTTTTTCCAGCATGGCGTTCACCTGTGGGAGCAGTCCTCCGAGGGCTTCGCCGTAAACGAAAAGGTCGCCGTCGTTATTAATGAACACGGGTACTTGGAATTCGTTTTCAAGCATCTGTTTCAAGGCTACGCCGCCGCGGAAAGTAGGCAGATTGGGCAAGTCGCCGATGATGCCGTTAGGGTAGTCGGCAGGGCCGGGGAAGCAGAAGCTGATGGCCTTGGCCTTGCTGCCGCAACGTGTCTCACACTCGTGGAAACCGTCGATGAGTTTTTGCAGCACTTCCTCGAGGGTCGGTGCCGCCGATGGAATCGTAAAGGGCTCAATGATTTCCTTATAATCGCTTACCGCGGAGAACTTGAATCCAGTGCCGCCGGCGTCAAGGACAAAGATGATGTCGTTATTCATGTTGTTCTGCTTTTTTCTGTTTCTTATTTTTGAATTTCTCCACCCAAAGCACCCACATCAGGAAGATGACGAGGTAGAAGAATACCTTGAAGATATAGTCGTGAGCGATGTGGAAGGTCTTTGGCCCAGGCCACTGCATCTGCATCATCAGGATGCCACAGATGCGCACCACATTGGTCCACTCGATGATGACCAGTCCGGCAGGGATATACCATGCTTTATGCTTCCACGGTCCGGGGAAGATGAGCATTAAAAACAGCCAGTGCAGCCATTGTTTCAAACTGGCGCACAATGGGGCTATGGTGACACCAACAAAGCTTCCATCCCTGCTTAAGGCGAGAATCCGTCTCGTTTCGCTGACGGTGGTGATGTCGATGCCGAAGATGTGTTCCAGTACCCAGCAACTCTGTCCGAAAAGTAGTTCCACCGACCAAAGACTCAACTTGTCGATAGCGCCTTTGATGGGCCAGAAGTCCAAAGCCTGCCATCCTAGATACAGAAAGTGAAAACTGAGAATGAGGATGATGAACAGTCCCACATCCACGGTACTTCTGTTTTTGGGATCTTTCAAATAGTCTTTCAATGTCGTTTTCATGCCGCAAATGTAATAAAAATGTTGTAATTTTGCAGTTTCAAAGAAAGAAACCATGCTCGAAAACGACACCTCTCTTATAAATGATAGCCTTCCTGTAATTGACAGTATTGCTGGTCAGGTGGGCGAAACCATCCAAAACGACTCTACCGTCCAGGCCATCACGGACACCTATCAGATGTTGCGTGACACTCCCGTGAGCGTGTGGGTGCCGCAACTGGTGCGTCAATACCTCATTCCTTTTGGAATCAAGCTTTTGGTGGCGCTTCTTGTTCTTATCATCGGACGTTGGCTGATCAAGATCGCAAAACGTTGGATGGCAAATGGCATCATGAGCCGGAAAGGCGACCCCACGTTGCATAAATTCTTGTCGAATCTGCTTTCTGTTATCCTGAATTTTATACTTATTATATTTATAATCAGTATTTTAGGTGTTAATACTTCGTCTTTGGTTGCCTTGCTTGCTTCGGCGGGACTGGCCATCGGCATGGCGTTGAGCGGCACTTTGCAGAACTTTGCCGGCGGGGTGATCATCATGCTGTTCAGGCCCTTCAAGGTGGGTGACTTCATCGCCGCCCAAGGACAAGAGGGTGTGGTGAAAGAGATACAGATTTTCAATACGATCGTTCTGACTACCGATAATAAAGTCATCCATATTCCCAATGGCATCCTGTCGACAGGTGTCATGACCATCTTCACCAAAGAAGAGACACGACGTGTCGATTGGACGGTATCTATTTCTTACGGAGATGATTACGATGTTGCAAAAGCGGTTCTTCTGCGCCTATGCAAGGAGGATTCCCGAATTCTGACAGATCCAGAGCCATTTATAGAAATTGCTGAGCTGAACAACAGCTCCGTTGATCTTAAAATGAGGGTTTGGGTGAAGTCGGCAGATTACTGGCCGGTGTTTTTCGGTATGAACGAAAAGATCTACAAAACCCTGCCGAAAGAGGGCCTGCACTTCCCGTTCCCACAGGTCGATGTGCACCTCGATCAGAAAAATTAAAGTTTTTGTTGCAGGTTCAAAAAAAAGTTGTACTTTTGCAGTCCATTTTGAAGAGACAATTGTAATCATAAAGGAATAGAAGTCATGTCAAAAGTTTGTCAAATTACAGGAAAGAAGACCGTCACCGGTAACAATGTTTCTCACTCCAACAAGAGAACCAAGAGAACCTTTGAGCCCAATCTGAAGATCAAGAAGTTCTACGTTCCGGAATGGGACGAGTGGGTGGTTCTGAAGGTTTCTGCCGCCGGTTTGCGCACCATCAACAAGAAGGGCGTTTACGCCGCTATCATGGATGCTGCCGAAAAGGGTAACTTAAACCGTTGGTAATCCTCAATCAAAACTGATAAAATTAGCTGCCGCGCTTGCGTGGCGGCTTTTTTTGTTTGATATAATATTTGACCGGATTTTGAGTTATTCAATTATGCGCTTCAAACCCCTGCTCATTGCCCTCCTGTTTCTGTCGCTTGCGGCATCGGCACAGACCTTGCCGACAGCGACGATCTATGGTAAGGTGACCGACGAGAACAACCGCCCCATTGAATGGGCTAACGTGATCGTTACTGAGCTGTTGGTGGGGCAGACCACCAACTCGCGAGGCGCATACGAATTGCAAGTGCTCTCCGATACGGCGTTGGTGGTCAACTTCTCTTATGTCGGATACGAGCCGAAACAGGTTAGAGTGCGCCTTAAAGCAGGGGAGAAACGGAAGTTGGATGTCACCCTCAAATCGACGATGACCGACTTGCCCGACGTGGTGATCAGCGACCGCGCCCTTGAAGCCTCCAGCCTAACTCGCCTTGATGCCAAACAGGCTACACTGCTCCCTACCATGGGCGGTGGCGTCGAAAACCTGATCAAGACCCTTCCGGGTGTCATATCCAACAATGAACTCAGCTCCCAATACACTGTCCGCGGTGGCAATTTCGATGAAAATCTGATTTACGTCAATGGCATCGAGATCTATCGTCCGTTCTTGGTCGGCTCTGGGCAACAGGAAGGCCTCTCGTTCGTCAACTCCCGTCTGGTAAATAACATTGAATTCTCTGCCGGGGGCTTTGCCGCAGAATATGGCGACAAGATGTCATCGGTGCTCGACGTCACTTACAAGAAGCCCCGTGAGACCGCTGGTTCGCTGACATTGAGCCTGCTCGGTGCGGAGGCACATGTGGAGGGGACGATTGGACATGAGAAGTTCAGCTACCTTGTGGGTGCCCGATATAAAAACACGTCTCTAGCCCTCAATATGATGGAGACCAAAGGCTCCTATCGACCCAACTTTACTGATGTACAGGCTTTGTTCAACTACAAGTTCAACGATAAGTGGGATCTTTCATTTCTAGGATATTACTCTCAAAACCAGTATTATCTGGTGCCCCAGTCGTCAAGTGCTGAGACGGGTATGGTCAACGCCGTGCTGCGTCTTGATGTGTATTTCGAGGGACAGGAACTTGACAACTACACTACAGGTCTTGGCGCCATGACCCTGGAATACAAGCCTGACAAAGATCTAAACTTGAAATTTATTACTTCGGCATACTCCGCCTACGAGACGGAGACCTATGATATCTTCGGTGAGTATTGGCTGGGCCAGGTTGAGACCAGCCTCGGCTCTGAAAACCAAGGTGAAGTGATTGCCAATATGGGTACCGGTGCCTACCTGAAACACGCACGAAACTCGTTTTATGCTCAGGTCTATAACTTCGACCACAAGGGTACCAAGGTCAGTGGCGACAACGTCTACAAATGGGGCCTTCGCTATCAACGACAGAATATCGACGACGTGGTCAACGAATGGAATATGGTGGACTCGTCAGGTTACAACTTGCCGCATCCCATGGATGATATCGGGAATATGCCTTCGGCACTGCCTGAGATCACCTTGGATATGTTCCATCGGTCACATAACACTTTGGGTGTTAATAACATAGATGGATTTTTACAACAATCTTCGACCTTTACGATAAAAGACAAAGGCGAATTGGTGGTGACGGGCGGACTTCGTGCCAATTATTGGGGTTATAATAATAAGGTGTATGTCAGTCCTCGTGCCGGTATCGCCTACAAGCCATCTCTCGAGGGTCGCGATTTGGTATTCCGCTTGTCAGGCGGCGTGTATAACCAAACCCCGTTCTACCGTGAGCTCCGCAACCGCGACGGATCGCTTTACAAAGATGCCGAAGCACAACGGTCGTACCAGGTGATTCTGGGCAGCGATTACAAGTTCCACGCCTGGGGCCGTCCGTTCATCCTGACCTCCGAGGCCTATTACAAAGAGTTGAAAAACATCATCCCTTACGATATCGACAATGTCCGTATTCGTTATTATGCTGACCAGAAAGCCCATGGTTATGCCACTGGCCTTGATTTCAAGGTCAACGGCGAGTTTGTGAGGGGCATCGACAGTTGGGCAAGTCTTTCGCTGATGCGTAGCAGGGAGGTCATCGAAGGTGACACTGCTGGCTGGCATTACCGTCCCTCGAACAGGTTGATCAACTTCTCCTTGTTCTTCCAGGATTTCATTCCCAACGCCACCACTTGGAGGGTCAACATGACTTTGACTTTCGGCACGGGTATGCCGGTCAACGATCCAGGGTCGGATTATTACCGTCCGTTCATGTTCTACCGTCCTTACCGCCGTGTTGACATCGGCTTTGTGAAACAGCTCATCAGCGATGGCAGTAGCTTTAGTAAAGGTAACCCACTGAACTATGTGAAGGATATGTATTTGAGCGTGGAGGTGTTCAACCTGCTCGACATTCCCAACACGGTGTCGTACACATGGGTGAAGGATGTGTATAACAATTCATGGGGGATCAATAGTTACCTGACCCCCCGTTATGTGAATGTGAAGCTTGTTACAGAGTTTTAGTACAGCCCCGGTGTTTTGATCCATTCGCGGCCTTGGGCGCACATGTCCTCGACTTCGGCGACGGTCTTTGGAATCGGGCGTCCCAGAATACGGCAGCCATCTTCGGTGATGAGCAGATCATCTTCAATGCGGATGCCTCCGAAGTCCTTATAGGTTTCCAGTTTCTCGTAGTTGATGAACTCTTTGAACTTGCCTTCGGCCTTCCACATGTCGATGAGGGTGGGGATGAAATAGATGCCTGGCTCATCGGTGACCACAAAGCCTGGTTTCAGAGTCTTGCCGCAGCGTAAACCACTGAAGCCCAACTTGGTGGAGCGTGGTGTGATGTCATCATAGCCCACATAGGTCTCGCCGAGGCCTTCCATGTCGTGCACGTCCATGCCGAGCATGTGGCCCAGTCCGTGAGGCATGAAGAGCCAGTGGGCGCCGTTCATCAAGGCCTCGTCGACATTGCCTTTCATCAGGCCGACATCCTTCAAGCCTTCAATCAAAGTGCGGCAAGCCAGCGTGTGCATGGTCATGTAGGGGATGTAGGGACGGGTGTTCTCGGCCACGCGTTGGTTGGCTTTTAAGACAATCTCGTAGATCTCGCGCTGGCGTTGGTTGAACTTGCCGCCTACGGGGGTGGTACGGGTGAAGTCGCTGGCATAATAGTTCTCGGTCTCTGCACCTGCATCGCACACCATCATGCGACCTTCCTTGAGTACGTTGTGGTGACCGTGGTTGTGCAGGGTCTGTCCATCGACGCTGAGGATAACGGGGAAGGAGACGGGACCTCCGCCAGAGAGCGACAGTCCTTCGACCACACCTGCGATCTCCTGTTCGATCATACCGGGCTTACACATCTTCATGGCGGTGGTGTGCATATAATAAGCGGTGTTGGCGGCACGCTCCATCTCGGCAATCTCTAACTCACTCTTCACCTCACGCATGGCGATGACGGCTTTGATGAGGTCAAGGCTGACGTAGTCCTTCACCTTATTAATATCACATCCCAGCCAGTTGGCGCACTGAATTTGTGTATCGGCGCGATAGGTGGGAAGCATGTGGATCTTGCGGCCTTTGGCAATGGCTTGCTGCAGGTACTCGCCGAACTGGTTGAAGTCGCGGCAGTCGGTGATGCCAATACGGTCGCCCTGTTCCTTCAACGAAGGCAATGGGCCGCACCAGATCACATCATCGATGGTGACCTCCACTCCAAAGAGAATCTCTTCACCGGTCTCAAAGTCGATAACACCGACCAAATCGGGGTGCTTGAGCCCGAAAAAGTAGGAGAAGTTGCTGTCCTGACGGTAAATATACGTATTGTCAGGATAATTGAACGGAGCCTCGTTGTTGGCCGGAAAGAATGCAATGCCTTGATTTAGCTTGCTTTTCAGTGTGGTTCTGCGACCACTGTAAACGTCTTTATCGAACATGTTGAAATTTTTTTATAGAATTTTGTTTTTCTTTACGCAAAGATATGTAATTTTGCGGATTATATGAAGAAAGCAAAAGAAAAACATTCGAACCGAACGATGAACGAGGTGGCGGAACTGTTTCATGTGGCTCCTGTCACGGTGCTCAATTGGGTGAAAGAAGGTCTTTTGGAACTTGATGAGACGCGTTGTGTCACCGATGAAAGCCTTGTGCGATTCAAAAAAAAGTGCGCAGGGAAGAAAAAACTCCATGCCCGTGCTAACAAGCAGCTCAAGGACGGCCATAACAATGGCGAAGTGTATGAGACAATCCTGAAGGCACTCGACGACGAGCCTTTTGACGATACGTTAGGCGATCGCTATGAGGCGATGCTCTCGGAATCCTTTAAGAACAAGGAGGGTGTGTTTTATACCCCTATGAATATTGTGGAGGACTTGATGTGTGATGTCGAAACAAATGCCGATACAATTTTCCTCGACCCTTGCTGCGGTAGCGGCAACTTCTTGCTGAAGGCACTGCAAAAGGGGATTAGCCCTCAAAACCTATATGGATTCGATACTGACCCGAACGCGGTGCTTATCGCTCGCAGGCGCATCAAGGCGCTAACGGGCTGTGATGCGCCTCATGTGGTTTGTGCTGACTTCTTCCAGGCGTGTCCCGACTTGAAGGTCAAGTTCGATTTGGTATTCACCAATCCGCCATGGGGGAAGAAGCTCTCCAAGGCTCAACGTGCCGATTTTGCCAAACGCTATCATGCAGGTTCCAGCAGTGATACTTGCTCGTTGTTTCTGTTTGCTATCCTCTCGGTGCTGAAGCCAGGGGGGATGACGGGGATGCTGATGCCGGATTCATTTTTTAAAATTGCAGTTTTTGAAAACGCTCGAAAAGCAGTGCTGCAGCAGTCCATCTTGAAGATCAAGGACTATGGCAAGCCTTTCAAAAATATGTATTCGGCGGTTTCTTTGGTGTTGAGGCAATCAAAAAGCGACGGAAGCCATGCGGTTGTTTGTTACTTTGATCATCTTGAATATATTCGTTCGCAACAGAGTTTCATGTTGATGCCGCGGCATAACTTCAATTATTGGACTAAGCCGGAAGAGATGACACTGGTGGAGGAATTGCTGAAACAACCTTATCTTACTTTGAAAGGCCATGCAACCTGGAGTTTGGGTATTGTGACGGGAAATAACGCAGGCATGTGCAAACGTTCGCAGAAGAAGGGCTTCAAGGCGGTGTATCGTGGAAAAGATATTCTTCCGGGACGTTTGGCGGCTGCTTCGCTTTTCGTCAACCCCGACGACTTCCCGCGTTACCAGCAGATGGCTTCCATGGAATTGCTTTGTGCTCCAGTGAAGTTGGTGTATCGTTTCATCTCCAGTAGTTTGGTGTTTTATTGCGACACGCAGCAGCGATATTTCCTCAATAGTGCCAATATGTTGGTGCTGGACGAGGACTTTCCGTTAAGCGCCAAGCGCTTGACGGAGGTGATGAACAGTCCATTGACCAACTGGCTCTTCACACAGCTGTTCAACACGCATAAGGTTTTGCGTAGTGATCTGGAGACACTACCAATAATCACTGACCCATCGTGGCATCGACGGTTCCATTCCTTCTATTTCGGGGAGGGTTTTTCTAAGTAGACGAAAAAAGGTGGAAGATTGCTCTCCCACCTTTTGTTTTTCTGTCTTCAGACTTCTGTCTTCTTACAAGAACTTGTAACCTACAGTCACCATGAACAGGCTCTGCTTGGTGTTGTCAACATTGCTGAAATCGAAATACTGGTTCCAGCTGGTGTTGTTCAGTGCGCCAAACACTTTGCTAAGTCCGAAGTTATAGTTGATGTCGAGGGTGATCTTGCCGAGGATGTCGGCGCCGATGCCGGCTTGCATACCCCATGCGATACTCTTGGTATCGAAGACTTCGTCGTTTTCGTCAAGGGTGACAGTTTGGTCATCATTGTTGGTGATCGTGAAAGTCTTATCGAACAGTGTGGTGCTGGCCAGGGTGAAGTTGGCTGTCGGGCCTACTTGGGCACGGAGGGTGGCAACACCCAAATCGAGGAATTTATAGCCGACCAAAACCGGAACCTGAAGGTTGGCCTCGTTCAGGGTGAAGGTCACTCTTTCTTCGGGGATCCATCCTTCGCCGGTGTTTGCCATATCCAGGCCAAAGATGTTTTGGGTCTTGAAATACATCACTTCGGGTTGGATGTATAATTTACCATATTCAATGCGGCCGAAGAGACCAAAGGTGAGGTGGTTTTGGAATCCTGACTTGATATCAGCTTGTTTATATGAAAGTTGTGGGGTTTGATAGCCAACTTTCACACCCAGATCAAGGTCTTGGGCGATCATTGAGCCGCCGAACATCAGCAGCATGGCGATAAGTAAGAAAGACTTTTTCATGTTAGATTTGATTATTTATTGATTTTCTTTCCTAAGGTAATCAAGACACGACGGTCATACTTTGTGGGATCCAACTCTTTGACACCGCCAACGGGTTCAAGCTCGATCTGTTCTCTTGGGACACCCATTTCCATCAGGATGTTCATGATGGTGTTGCAGCGTCGCTGGGCCAAGCCCTTGTTATATTCTGCTGTTGCTGTAGCACTGTCGCAAGAACCTCTCAGATGCACTGTCAAATTCTTTTCTTTGGCGACATTGGCAATCTCCTGCAGGTTAACACGGTCTCTTCCTGACATGAGTTCAGACTTGTCTAAGTGGAAGAAGATGGACAGCGGGTAACTGATAAATTCGGAGATGGTGTCCGTCCCGATGATGGTGGTGCTGACTCCTTCGCAGGGAATGGTGTCGTGGATGTGCTCGATGATTCTCTCGGTTTCCTTGATGACCTCTTTGTACATATAAGGAAGCTCATAAATCTTACCACCGGGATACCAAATTAAGCCAAGAGAGGCTCTGTAGTTGTGGTCTGCCTTTTTAGGACGGATGCTGACAACTTCATCGCCATTTACCACTGTCCCATTAAATTCGTAGGTCCAACTGTCAATGGTCCATCGCTGTCCTTGAAGCATGAATTCTAAATTGAGGTCAAGATAGTTATTGAGCCTGAAAATATTCATCAAGCCTACATTATAAGACAACTCGTAATTGACAGCTTCCTTTTTGCGGATAGACTGGAGGACAAGAGGATGTTCTGAAACAACAGCGGCCCCCATTCCTGCAACGATGACAGGCGTATAGAATCTGTCGAAATAGTATCCTTTAATAAGATCTATTGGTCTGATTAATACGTCGAAATGTGCATCATGATACATGAATGCAGTTTCGTAATAACTAAGGGTGTCGATAGACGGTGTGTCGCCATGAAGAACATTTTGAGTGATTTTGATGGGGGCATCCCGATCTACGTACATAAAATGGATATGGGTCAGGTTGTCGTGTCCACCGTAGATAAAGCTTTTCCCAGGGTTGATGTCGTATGCTAGACGGAAGCCTGTTTTATGGGTAATCCATTTTCCGACAGCTATTCCACCTCCGAACGACGGTCCGTTCAAGGTGGTGAAGTTTCCGGCAGGAAGTCGGTCCGATCCTTGCCACCAGTTTGCGCTTCCATAGGCAGATACAAACCAGTTTTGGCTCAGTTTCGACATCAAGTATCTGGTGGTGTCAGCGGGATTAGTGGAACGCTCCACCTGCGCGAAGCCGGCGAGCGTTCCACATAACACGACGCATATAATTAATGCGATTCTTTTCATCTTAAAATGTTAGGTCTTGGTTCAAATGTATCTCAATTATTCTTTTTCGGAAAATTCGACGATCACACGACGGTCATACTCGGCCGGTTTGAGTTCGGTGACACCGCCGACGGCTTCGATGGTGATGTTCTCAGCGGGAACGCCAATCTTCACGAGTTCAGCTTTAACCTTGTTGCAACGGTTCTCGGCCAAGGTCTTGTTGAATGCGGCTGAAGCAGTGGCGGCATCGCAGGTACCTCTCAGGTTGATCATCAGGTCGTGATCGATAGCGGCCTGGGCGATTTCCTCCAGGTTGATGCGATCTCTGCCGTCTCTCAACTCATAGGAACCCTTGTTGAAGAAGATTGAGAAAGGATAGGTGATCACTTCGCCTTGGACAGTGATGGTCTCATAGATCGTGTCGGTCTTGTGGAGAACGATGACGCCATCGCCACCTTCGCCTTCGCCGTTGAGAGCGTTGATGGTTCTGATCAACTCCTCGATTCTTTCTTCTTGTTCAGAGCAGTCGGCTTCGAGGTCGGTGCGGACATAGTCGAGGCTACGGCCACCGATGTACCACATCAGGCCAACCATGCCTGAGAAGTCGAAGTGAGCTCTGTGCCAAAGTGAATAGGTGTCATAAGCTGTTGGGGTGTCGAAGCTCCATCTGGTAGCAACAGCGGTGAGGTCGATGTGGAGGTCGAGAGCGTCGCTGAGTCTGAAGTTGTTCATGATACCACCGTGAACACCAAGTTCGAGAGCTGAATTCCAGTGGATCAAAAAGTTGTAAGGACGTGCGTCGGTGGTCTCATCCCAAGCGAGGAGGCCAACACCACCGTAAATCCACATGGTGTAGAATCTGTCGGGATTGTAGCCGAAGAAGAAATCCAATGGGCTTTCCATGGCGTCGAAATGCAGGCTCTTGAACATGAAGTTATCACCGTTCATGTTGGATCCAGCGTGACGGTCATAGCCGACTCTCACAGCGAAGCTGGGGCTGACTCTTCTACCGATCTTTCCAGAGAAGCCGAGCAAATGTTTTGGATGGTTCTCATTGAAACCACCGTAATAGGTGCTCATGTAGTGATAGGCGGAACCTGTTGAAGCAAAGATGCTGTAGGTGCCAGCCAGATCAATAAACCAACCCTGGGTGGCGCGTGGTGCGCAGTAACGACCTGTTTCATCACCGCCAGCGGCAAATGCTGTCATGGTTGTCATTGCGATGACGCAGAGAGTAATGAATACTTTTTTCATTGTGTTAGTGTTTTAATTATTAATAATAAATAAATTATGTAGTCTTTAAAAACCGCTGCAAAAATACGTTTTTTATCTATATGTTTTCAAAAAAAGGAAGAAAAATTGAAAAAGATATCAACAATCTCCTTTTATCGGTCGGAAAGACGGTCAAGAGTGTTCTTGATCAGCTTGTTGACGTAGGGGTGATAGTCGACGCAGAACTTCTCGCTCACACGGTTGGCGATCACAGCGCAGATGGTCATGCAACGGTGGCCCATCATCTTTCCCAAGCCATATAGAGCCGATGATTCCATCTCAAAGTTGCACACCTTCCAGCCTTGGTATTGGAATGCTTCAATCTTTCTGTTGTTCTCAGGATATGCCAAATGCATTCTCAAGGTTCTGCCTTGTGGGCCATAAAATCCTGGTGCTGTTGCTGTTATGCCTTGGAAATAGCCTTTTCCCAACCGGTCGAACAGTTCCTGGGATCCCTCTACCACATAGGGCATCGGAAGATCTTTCGGGTAATCCATCTGCTTGATGAAGGCATCACGCATGGCAATCTCGTTCACTTCCTTGTTTTTCTCGTAGAAATACAACAATCCGTCCAGTCCAATGGCGTAGCGGGTGGCTACGTAACTGTCTTCTACAGGAATTTCGGCCTGCAGTGCGCCTGAAGTTCCCAAACGGACTAGGTTCAAAGTGCGATGTTGCTCTTTCGGCACACGGGTTTTCAGATCGATGTTGGCCAAGGCGTCCAACTCGTTCATGACAATATCAAGATTGTCGGTTCCCATGCCAGTTGACAATACGGTGATCCTTTTTCCGTTATAGTAACCGGTGCGGCTCCATAACTCGCGGTTTTGGCGCTTAACTTCAATTTTATCAAAGAGATAGGCGATGTTGTCAACTCGTCCAGGATCACCTACCAAAATAACATCGTCGGCCAGCTCTTCAGGGTGAAGACCGAGGTGATAAACAGCCCCCTCGTTGTTTAATACCAGTTGGGAGGCGGGAATGGCTTGATTCATAATCAGTTGATTGAGTAAGATTAATCAGTGTTTGAAATAAATTGCAAAGATACACATTTTTAGAAAAACAAATCATTTATTTTTGCAAGAGAATTCATCTACCCTATGAAGACAATGAGGAATAAACTTTTTTCCGTTTTGCTGGCTGTCGTTTTTTTTGCCAGTTGTGGGTCGAAGACTCCTGAATACAAAGAGAGTTTAATCGTAGACACGGAGCCGATACAAGGCCTTTCATACGACCGATACGAGGACGTGTTGTTTCACCTTGATACAGCAAACTTTCAACAAGAGCTGAAATCCATCCAAAGTCAATACCGCCCTTTCCTTGAGGGCGACCTGGATGATCCCGATGCCGTTCGCTATTTGAAGAGTTTCGCTGTGGATCCCATTAGCGTTGAATTGTATCAAAAGGTGAAACAGGCTTTTCCTGATCTTGATGCGGTGAAAGTTGTCGTTGAAGGAGTTTATCGCCATTTTCATTATTATTATTCCGAGATTCCTCTTCCAAGCCGCATCTATACCTGCGTCTCTGGCGTTAATCCAGATATACCTCCGGTATTGTTTTCGGGTGATGCGCTGGTGATTTCGCTCGACTGGTATCTTGATGATGATGTGATTTACGAACGTATGGGCATTCCGCAATACCGTTCCCGTCGGACTATGGTAGAGAGCCTGTCCAAGGATTTAGGACTATTACTGTATGAGACTTACGTTGACAAAGGAGCCAAACATAACAACTTGCTGGAGGAAATGGTCGAGGTTGGCCGCATGGATTTTTTTGTTGAGGCGATGTGCCCTGAGATAGCTGATTCAGTGCTGTTGGGCTATTCGTCAGCTCAAATGGAATGGGTTGAAGTCAACGAAGGAAATATTTGGGCTGACATGGTGGGTAGCCAGTGTCTGTATTCTGCTGATTTGGAGGTGTATCGTGTTTTCCTGTCGGATGGTCCTTTTACCAACGAATACAGTCACGACGCACCATCTCGCTTAGGCGAATATATTGGCTTGCAGATTGTGCGGTCTTATATTTCCTCCCATGATCTGACACTGCAAGAGCTGATGGCGGTGAATGATCTTCAGGGGCTCTTTTTGGATTCGCGATATAAACCTAAGAAATGATCAAAGGGTTTGGAGTGCGTTAAAGAGCATTTTGTAGGCTTCTTTGGTAGCTTGGCTGATGACTCTTTGGCGGCCTTTTCCGAAATGGAAGCAGTGGGTGCTGACGCCATAGGGCGTGGCTAGGCCAATCCATACGGTGCCTACGGGTGTCAGTTCAGTTCCGCCAGTGGGTCCCGCCACCCCCGTTGTGGCAATGCCAAAATCGGCTTCCATCAATTGTCGCGTGCCTTGCGCCATGGCTTCCGCCACTTCGCGGCTTACCACGCCGTGTTGTTCTATCAATTCCGCTGCGACTCCGAGTACTCTGGTCTTGGTTGGGGTGGCATAGGTGACCGCTCCACCCTTGAAAACTTCAGAACTGCCTGGGATAAGAGTGATGCGATGTGCGATGTTGCCGCCGGTACAGCTCTCCGCCGATGCAAAAGTAAGTTTCTTCTCTTTTAATAAACGGAAAACTACTTTTTCGATGTTGGGTTCTTTTTCCATGTTTTTTTTGCAAAGATAGTCATTCTTCGTGATTTGGCAATTTTTTTGAAAAATATTAATATATCATATAGTAACATATATATAAATATTATATCTTTGTCGCCAAATTCAATTATATAAGTTATGTTAGTAAAAACATTTGGATGTGCTATTATCGGTATTAACGCAATTATAGTTACCATAGAAGTAAATTCAGAAAAAGGGATTCAGTTTTTTCTTGTCGGATTGCCTGATAGTTCGGTAAAGGAGAGTTATCAACGAATTAATGCCTCGTTTTCGAACTTGGGTTATAAGTTCCCCAAGCGGCGAATTACTGTAAACATGGCCCCGGCTGATATCCGAAAAGAGGGCGCCGCTTATGATCTCCCTTTGGCGATTGGCATCATGGCAGTCTCCGAGCAGGTGGATGCTTCCATGCTTGATCAATATGTTATCATGGGTGAACTCTCTCTTGACGGTGTCTTGAATCCAATCCGTGGGGTGTTGCCCATGGCAATCCAAGCCAAGGAGGAGGGTTACAAGGGGATCATCATCCCCAAAGAGAACGCTCCGGAAGCTGCTGTGGTTGAGGGTCTTGAGGTGATTGGCGCTAGCGACTTGAGTCAGGTTGTCGGTTTTTTAAATGGAACGATATCCATTGATCCCGAACGGGTCGAGCTTGGAACACAAGCAGAAGAGGATGCATGCCTGTATGACTTTCAAGATGTAAAGGGACAGGAAAGCATCAAACGAGCATTGGAGATTGCTGCCGCAGGCTCGCACAATGTGCTTCTCATTGGGAGTCCCGGTTCTGGGAAGACGATGTTGGCCAAACGTTTGCCAGGTATCTTACCGCCAATGACGCTGGCCGAGGCGTTGGAAACGACCAAGATTCATTCGGTTGCTGGATTGATGGGACGTAACAGGACATTGCTGACCACACGTCCTTTTAGGAGCCCTCACCATTCTATTTCTGATGCGGGACTTTGTGGGGGCGGCTCTTTTCCCCAGCCAGGCGAGATATCTTTGGCAAACAACGGGGTGCTCTTTCTTGACGAGGTGCCTGAAATGCAACGACACACGCTGGAAATCTTGCGTCAGCCGATGGAGGACCGAGAGATTACCATTTCCAGAGCGAGAAGTTCGGTAAGATACCCGGCTAACTTCATGCTGGTAGCTGCTATGAATCCTTGTCCCTGTGGATATTACAACCACCCTGATCGTGAATGCGTTTGCAAACCAGGTGAGGTTCAAAAATATCTCAATAAAATCTCTGGTCCTTTGATGGATCGTATCGACATCCACGTTGAGGTTCTTCCGGTTCCTTATAATGATTTGTCGGATGTGCGTCGCGGTGAGCCGAGTGCTGAGATCCGAAAGCGTGTGGTTGCAGCCCGGAAGATTCAAGAAGCGCGTTACGCGGCGTATCCGGGAATCCATAGTAATGCCCAGATGACCACGAAGTTACAACAGCAATACTGTAGCCTCGATCCACGTAGTAATGAAGCGCTCCATAAAGCCATGCGTCGCTTGGGACTATCGGCCCGCGCTTATGACCGTATTCTCAAAGTGGCTCGTACCATTGCCGACCTTGAAGGTGTTGCCGATATTCAATATGAGCACCTTGCCGAAGCCATCAACTATCGGAGCCTTGACCGCGACAACTGGGGAAGCTGAACATTATTTTGAGCCTTTCAAGAAAATTTCTATTTTTGCACCGCTTTAATTAGGTTTTCTATGAGAGGTTTTCTGACGGTTATTATGTTGGTGGTTTCCAACGTCTTTATGACCTTTGCCTGGTATGGCCATCTGAAGTTGGACGAAATGAAGATTACTACGGATTGGCCATTGATTCTTATTATTTTAGCCTCGTGGGGTGTCGCTTTTTTTGAATATAGCGTCATGGTTCCCGCCAATCGTATCGGGTTTGTTGAACATGGCGGGCCTTTTAACCTCATGCAATTGAAAGTCATTCAAGAAGTGGTCTCGTTGACGGTGTTCACCGTTATTGCGCTTTTTGTCTTTAAAGGCCAATCGCTACACTGGAACCATTTGGCCGCATTCGCATGTCTGGTACTGGCAGTCTTTTTTGTGTTTCTGAAATAATTTCCTCATTATGATACGTTCCATGACGGGCTATGGCATTGCCGAAAGCCTTTATAACAACAAAAAGATCACCATTGAAATCAGAACCCTCAACAGCAAGCAACTCGACTTGGCTGTGAAGTTGCCCAATGAACTTCGTTTCGCGGAGCTTGATTTCCGTAATCGCATAGGAGCCAAGCTATTGCGTGGTAAGATTGATGTTCTGATTTCTATTGCCGATACTTCTGCCGACTCCATGAACCAGATCGATGCCGACGCTGTGGCTTCCTACCTCCGTCAAATCAATGGCATTTCCGAGGAACTAGGCATCGCTCCGTCAACCGATATGGCCTCGCTGCTTTTCAGGATGCCGGGGATCTTCAATACCCCTGAACAAAAATACGATGAAGAGTTTGTGGCCAAAATCACGGAGACTCTCGATACCGTTCTTGAAACAGTTGATCGCTTTCGCATTCAGGAAGGCCAAACCCTGAAGCGCGACCTGCTTCACCGTGTGGAACTGATCGTAGGCTTGCTCGACCAAGTGGAGCCTTTCGAGAAAGCCCGTCACGACGCCATCAAACAGCGGTTGATCAAGAATCTCTCTGAACTTACTACCGAGGGACAATACGACGAAAACCGCTTCGAGGCGGAGCTGATCTATTATCTCGAAAAGCTCGACATCACTGAAGAGAAAGTGCGTTTGCGCCAGCACTGCAACTACTTCAACGAGAGTTGTGACGAGGATCAGGCAGGCAAGAAGTTGGGGTTCATCAGCCAGGAAATGGGCCGCGAAATCAACACCCTCGGTTCCAAAGCCAACGAAGTCAACATCCAGCGCATCGTAGTGATGATGAAAGACGAGCTGGAAAAGATCAAAGAGCAGGTTTGCAATATTCTGTAAACCATGGCAAAAGAAAAAATCAATAAGACCAACGCCTGTCGGCTGCTCGACCAGAAAAAGGTTGCCTATGATCTGGTCCCCTACGAGGTGGATGAGAACGACCTCGGTGCCCAGCATATTGCAGACCAACTCAATGAAGATATCGACCAAGTCTTCAAGACTTTGGTGTTGAAAGGGGATAAGATAGGGCATTTCGTTTGTGTCATCCCGGGCAATGAAGAGGTGGATCTAAAGAAAACTGCCAAAGCTACGGGTAATAAGAGTTGCGACCTTATTCCTATGAAAGAATTACTGCCTCTTACTGGTTATATTCGAGGCGGATGCTCACCAATAGGCATGAAGAAGCCGTTTCCGACTTTCATCCATGAGACCTGCGAACTCTTTGATTTTATCTATGTAAGCGCAGGAGTTAGAGGACTTCAATTTAAAATCAATCCCCACGACCTGATTCAGACCGTGGGGATGACTGTGGCGGATTTGTGCTAAACTTTAGCCGTTGATCCAAGCCTCAACCTCTTCAAGTTGCAAAGCGGGCACGTCCATCTTGTTTTTCTTCCTTAAACCATTGAGCTTCTCGCGTAAGGCAGTGGGCTTTTCGTTTTTCAGCTGTTCAATGCTAGTGAAACCATTGGCGCATAGCACCTTGGCCCACACCTCGGGAACGCCGATGCCCATGAAATCCTCGGGAGTGGCTACTTTCTTCACCTTCTCGGGACGCATCATCGGGAACAGCAGCACCTCTTGGATCGTGGTCTGACCCGTGAGCAGCATCACGAAACGGTCGATGCCGATGCCCATACCGGAAGTCGGAGGCATACCATATTCCAAAGCGCGCAGGAAGTCCTGGTCGATGAACATGGCCTCGTCGTCGCCGCGCTCGCTGAGTTTCATCTGCTCCTCGAAGCGTGCACGCTGGTCGATGGGGTCGTTCAGCTCGGTGTAGGCGTTGGCCAGTTCCTTGCCGTTGACCATCAGCTCGAAGCGCTCGGTCAGTTCGGGGTTGTTGCGGTGACGCTTGCAGAGCGGCGACATCTCCACGGGATAGTCGGTGATGAAGGTCGGCTGGATGTAGGTGCCTTCGCACTTCTCGCCGAAGATTTCATCGATCAGCTTGCCCTTGCCCATCGAGTCGTCCACCTCGATGCCGAGTTGTTTGCACACGTCGCGCAGCTGGGCTTCATCCATACCCGTGATGTCGATGCCGGTCTTCTCCTTGATGGAGTCAATCATCGTAATGCGCTTGAAGGGACGCTTGAAGCAGATTTCGTTGTCGCCAACTTTCACGGTATCAGTGCCTAACACCTCCGTGACAGCGCGTTCAATCATGGCCTCAGTGAAGTCCATCATCCAGAGGTAATCCTTATAGGCCACATAGATTTCCATTGCCGTGAACTCGGGGTTGTGGGTGCGGTCCATGCCCTCGTTGCGGAAGTTGCGCGAGAACTCATACACACCTTCAAAACCACCAACAATCAGGCGCTTCAGGTAGAGTTCATCGGCGATACGCAGGTACATGGGAATATCCAAGGCATTGTGATGGGTGATGAAGGGACGCGCCGTGGCACCGCCGGGGATGGCCTGCAGCACAGGGGTCTCCACCTCTAAATAGCCGCTCTCGTTGAAGAAACGGCGGATGCTATCGATGATGCGTGTGCGGGTGATGAAGATGTCCTTCACGCGGTCGTTCACCACAAGGTCGACATAACGCATACGGTAGCGCAACTCTGGGTCATTGAATTCATCGTACTTTACACCGTCTTTTTCCTTCACGATGGGCAGGGGCCTGAGTGACTTGCTCAGCACCGTCAGTTCCTTGACGTGCACCGAAATCTCGCCCATCTGCGTGCGGAAAGCGAAGCCTTTCACGCCGATGAAGTCGCCGATGTCCAACAGGCGTTTGAACACCGTATTATATAAGGTCTTGTCCTCGCCCGGGCAGATCTCATCGCGTTTCACATAAAGTTGGATGCGGCCTTTCGAGTCCTGCAGCTCGCAGAACGAGGCAGCGCCCATGATGCGGCGGCTCATGATGCGGCCCGCAAGGGTAACTTCCTGAAACTGGTCGGGGTTGTTGTCGTCAAATTGTTCAAGGATGTCCGTGGTGAACACGCTCACGGGGAACGCGGCCTGCGGATACGGGTTGATGCCGAGCTTATAGAGTTCGGCCAACGAATTACGTCTGATTTGTTCCTGTTCGCTAAGCATAATGTGCTGAATTTGGGTGCAAAGGTAAGAATTTTTTCTTTGTTACTTTTCCCATTGATGGAAAAGTAACCAAAAGATCTAGGCCGACATGATCGGCCCACCGCACGGTCGTCCTAAAAGCCTGAGTGATCAGGTCGCGGAGTGCCTTCGTCCCGAAGGCAAACGCTCCGCTAAAGCTCCGCGCCGCTCCCTGACGCTCAAGCTTTTAGTCCGCCCTTTTGGCAGGCGCTGCTCCGCATGTCGGCCGTGGCCCACGCGCCCAACCCGTGACGGTGAGTCGTATATCGACTGGCGACTTTTAGAAAAATCTAAGGTTAAGGCTCTCTCCAAATAATAGTACCTGTTTTGTCAATATAGGCCATTTTACCATTCTTTATAACACGAGCCAAACCATCATGAAAGTCTTCTGCATCATCAAATTGGTAATTGATAACGAGTTTGCTTTTTTCGTTTATATATCCATATTTATCGTTGCCTATTCCTTCTTTTATAGCAGCTAATCCTTCAGAGAAATTCCTCCCATCTGAATATGCTGTACCGATAAGTTTGCCATTTTTGTCAATATATCTTGTAAAAGATCCTTTAGTAGATATGTCATACGGTTGTCGAATACAAGCTACACCATTTATAAAATTCATGTAATTGTGAATTTGATATCCCCAAGAAGAAGGAGAAAATAGAAGTAAGGATTCGTCTTTACCTTTATTACTAGAGTATCTGGGGTTATATTTATCGACCTCTATTACCATATTCCCTGCTTTATCAACAAACCCTATTTTGTCGTCCCAAATGATTGCTGCCAATCCTTCGGAAAAATCTGATGCGTATTGAAATTGAGGCTTGATGGCAAAATCTCCATTGTGGTCAATGTATCCCCAAAGAATTTCATGGGACGCAACTGCTGCTAACCCTTCTGAAAAATCTTGTACGTCGTAAACATTTAGAGACATTACGACATTACCATCATAATCAATAAAGCCAAAAATACTATTCTGACGATCAATCAATACTTTTGCCAATCCTTCAGAAAAAGAGTTGGCAGTAAAATATTTTGGTTCTATTACAATTTCTCCTTTTTTGTTAATAAAACCATGTTTTTTATTTTCACCTTCACCTATTCGTATTAAGGAGAGACCCTCTGAAAAGTTAAATACTTCATCAAATTGTGGAGCAATTACCACTTTACCTGTTGCATCTATAAATCCCCATTTACCTGATTCCCAATCACCCACCCTAACACGAGCAAGACCCTCTGAAAAGAAATCAGCATAGTCATATAAAAAGTCAACAACTACTTTTCCGTTTTTGTCAATATAACCCCATTTACATTCATTGCGTTGGCAAGGAATTGTAGAAAGATATTTTTCCGATTTATAAACGGGATATAATACATTTTCTGTTTGATTGTTTTCAGTTCCCATATTCTTGCACGATGTAAGTACAAGAAACATCATAAACGCAATAACGAATCGTTTTAATTCATTCATTTTCGTATATTTTAGTGCAAAACTAACAACAAATCTTTTTAGCTGCAATCTTTTTTGAGACTAATGCCCCAAAAATTGTATCTTTGCTCTTCAAAACAATCCGCCATGCAATTCAAAGACATCATCGGTCAAGAAGCGGTCAAGCAGAAGCTGATTCTCAGCGTGCAGGAGAACCGTGTGCCGCATGCGCAGCTATTTCTGGGACCGGAAGGCAATGGAAAACTGCCACTGGCATTAGCTTATGCACAGTATATCCTATGCCCGCATCGGACAGCGATCGATAGTTGCGGCGTATGTCCTTCTTGCCAGAAAATCAGTAAGCTGACTCATCCGGACTTGCATTTTGTGGTGCCGACCACGACTAACAAAAGCGTGAAGAGCAATCCGGAATCGGATCTTTTTTTGACAGAATGGCGTGACTATGTGATTCAGAAAGAAGGCTATGTGGACACTTCTTCGTGGTACGAATTCCTTGAGGTGGAGAACAAGCAAGGTTACATTTCTGTTCGTGATGCAGCTACTTTGTTGAGAAAACTGAGCTTCAAGGCCTACGAAGGCGAATACAAAATCGCCATCATCTGGATGGCAGAGAAGATGCGTGTGGATACCGCTAATAAGCTGTTGAAGCTATTGGAGGAGCCGCCAGAGAAAACCTTATTTATTTTAATTGCTGAAGATCAGGAAGGGTTATTGGCAACCATCCGTTCGAGGGCCTCATTGGTGAAGATTCCTCGTATCGAACAAAACGACTTGCAAACAGCCTTAATACAGCGTTTAAACTGCTCTCCACAAGAAGCCAACGATGCCGCTATTGTGGCGGAAGGCAATTGGATCAAAGCCTGCCAAAATGTGAAGGATGCCGAAGATCAGAAATACTACTTCCGTACCTTCCAGCAATGGATGCGCCTTTGTTTCAAGGCGGCCATCAGTGAACTCATTGATTTTTCAAACAACATCAAATCCATCGGTCGCGAGCGGCAGAAACAGTTGCTGGAATACGGCTTAAACATCGTCCGCAACGCCCTGTTGTTCAATAATAACTTGGCGGAATTGGTAATGCTTCCCGAAGAGGAGAAGAAGTTTAATGCGGGATTTGCACCTTTTGTGAATAAAGCCAATTTGATACAGATTGCCGATCTGCTGGAAGAAGCTTCACGACAAATCGAACGCAATGGCTATGCGCCGATTATTTTTTTGGATTGCAGTTTTAAAATGGCGAAACTGTTACGGATGAAGTAGTTCGTTTTCAACCAAATAACGATAGGCTTTCTCCGGCATGAAATGCCGTACGTCTTTTCCTTCCTTCATGCAGTTCCTGATGAATGTCGACGACACTTCGATCACGGGGGTCTCTAAAACCTTCACGTGCGGATGATGTAGCAACTCGTCTCCATCATAGCCTTTCCGAGGAAAAACCAACAGCTCGTAATTGTTAAGGATGGCTTGGTATTCCTTCCATCGAGGAAGCCCCTGAAGGCTGTCCATGCCGCAAATGAACACAAATTGATCCTCGGGATATTTTGCCGATAAGGCCCTCAATGTATTAATGGTGTAGGAGGGCTGTGGCATCGAGAATTCAATGTCGGAGGCCTTCATTCGTGGGTCGTCGCCAATGGCAAGTTTCACCATTTCCAGACGGTCGTTGTCATCCATTAAATCCGCTTTTTTCTTTAAGGGATTTTGGGGCGAGACAACAAACCAAAGTTCGTCCAAGTCGGAGAATTCTACGAGATAGTTGGCCAGCATCACGTGACCGTGATGGATGGGGTTGAACGAGCCGGAATACAGACCTATTCTTCGCATGGCTCCTCTTTTTCGATAAAGCTGGTGACGGCCTCAAGGATGTCGGCCTTGGCGGTCTCCAAGTCGTCATTAATGATGGTGACATCGAACTTGCCTTGGGCGAAATCCATTTCCCACTGGGCTTTGGATAGACGTTTCTCAATCTCTTCCATCGAGTCGGTTTGGCGACCCACCAAGCGTTCGCGTAACACCTCGATCGACGGGGCTTGGATAAACACGGATAGTGCCTCGTCGCCGTAGAATTTCTTGATGTTGGTGCCGCCAACGACATCCACGTCGAAGGCTACGTGCTTGCCTTCTTCCTGCATCTTCTCCACCACGGCTTTCAGGGTGCCGTAGCATCGGCCTGGATACACTTCCTGCCATTCCAGAAATTCATCGTTTTCAACACGTTGCTTGAACTCTTCGAGGCTCATAAAGTAATATTCCACTCCGTTCTGTTCCGCGCCCCTCGGCTGTCGGGTAGTGGCCGAAACCGAGAAAGCGATGTTGGGGATCTCGCTCAAAAGATGGTTGACCAAGGTGGTCTTTCCGGAGCCCGACGGGGCTGAGAAAACTAATAATTTACCTTTTTTCATGATGTTGGAAATGCTATGGAATAATGAGCTTTTGGCCGATTTTCAAGGTCTTCTTCTCGCTGATATTGTTGGCTTTACAGATTTTTTTTACGGTGGTGTGATGTTTTTTTGCGATTCCACCTAGGGTGTCGCCTTTTTTCACGGTATAGGTAACGTGTTTCGGCGGAACTTGTGTGGCGGCCACTTCCGACTCCTTGTCGCTCTGTCCTTCGTGTGAATAGATGCTGAAATAATGCTTCTTTAGGGTGAAGGTTGTGTCGCGCAGTGCGCCTTTCTCGAAGTCGAAGATACGTTCTGGATCGAATGATTGGCCCATGTAACGAGTCTCGAAGTGGAGGTGCGGTCCCGTGGAACGGCCAGTGGAGCCGCAATAGCCGATGATATCTCCCGCTTTCACAATATCGTCAGTCTCAACGATATATTGGCTCATGTGCCCGTAATAAGTCTCCAATCCGTTGGCGTGTCGCAGCACCACCACGTTGCCATATCCTCCGGTGAGTTTGGTGGGTAAGGCGACGCGTACAATGCCGTCAAAGGCAGCGTAGATAGGCTCGCCGAAAGGAACTCCCAAGTCCACCCCTTGGTGTTTGTGACCTTTTCTCAGTTTATAGGTCGAAACCATGCGCCCGAATCCTGGGATGTGCCAGCCGTGGACTGAGTCGCAAAGTATCAAATCCACCTCTTCTGGCAGGTCTTTGACGTTGACGTCATAGTAGGCGTGAACTTGGTCGGTCATCCAGTGGTCGTTGCTGATGAAGTCGGGGAGGTCAGGTTTGGGGATGTCGAAATACAGCCATGATCCGTTGTCGAAAAGGATGACTTTCCGGTATTTGTCGACGGTATTCAGCGTATCGAAGGGCATAGGGATGCTGCCGCTACTTTCATTCTCTACCATATCCTCATCATCGTCATAATCATCTTCTTCGTCAACGTAGATGTAGATGGTGTCGTGAACGACGGTGGTGGGCCAGCTGAAAATCCTTCGGAGCCAGCATTTCTCTTCGGGTTGTGGGTCTTGTGCGAAGACGGGAAGGGCAAACAATATTATAAATAGGATAAGGCTTAGTCTTTTCATGGTGTTAATCTTCAGAAATATCACTCAAAGTCTTTCGGTACGTTGAAAACACATTGGCTCTGGAAATGTATCCGAGGTATTTCCCGTTTTCGATGACGGGGATGTTGTATTTTCCTGAGACCTGGAACTTTTTGACAATGGTCTCCATGGGGTCTTCAGGTTGGATAAGATATTCTGGGATGACGGTGAATTCCTCAATGGGATGGTCGTAGAGGGTCTGGTCGAACATCACGCTGCGGATGTCGTCGAACAGCACATGGCCGCAGAAGGTGCCGTCTTTGTCGACCACAGGGAAGATGTTGCGCCGTGAGGAGGAGATGATAGGGATTAAGTCGCCCAGCGTGGATCCTCTCTTGACTTTGCTAAAGTTGGTCTCGATGAGACCGTTGATGGTCATCATGGTGAGGATGCTGACGTCCTTGTTGTGCGTCACTTCTACGCCGTGCTCGGCGACAGCGTTGGTGTAGACCGAGTGCTTGAAGAAGATCCTGTTGACGAAATAGGAAAGGGCGGAGACGATCATCAGCGGTACGATGAGTTTGTATCCGTCGGTGATCTCGGCGATGAGGAAGATGCCCGTCAAGGGGGCATGCAACATGCCGGCGATCAAACCGCTCATGCCTACTAAAGCGAATTTAGCGGGATCCAGGTCGCCGCCAAGATAATTCACGGTTAGGGCAAACAGCAGCCCAGAAAAAGCTCCGATGAATAGCGCTGGAGCGAAGGTGCCACCGACACCTCCGGCACCGAAGGTCAAGGCGGTGGCAAAGGCTTTCAGAAGGATAATGGCCGCCAAGAGCACTAGGATGGACCAGTCGTGACCTTTCAGACCCTCAAAAAGTGTACTTCCGTAGATGGAACTGTAGTCGCCTTTCAGAGCGGAGTTGATGGCATCGTAGCCTTCACCGTATAATGCCGGAAACAAAAAGATCAATATTCCAAGCAACGTGGCGCCAATTAGGAAACGAGTCCAAGGCGAACCGATCCTTTTGAACCGCTTTTCCATGCTGAAGGTAACCCTCAAGAAATATGCCGAGATAAAACCAACGAAAATACCTAATCCAATGTAATATAAGGCGTTAGCTGGAATAAAACCTTCGTTGATGATAGCGGTATATTCAACCGCTTGCCCCAGAAAGAAATAGGAGGTTAAAATAGCAGTGAAAGAGGCGCAAATAATGGGTATCAGCGAGCCTAACGAAAGGTCGATCATCAGTACCTCGAGGGCAAAAAAGATGCCGGTCATAGGGGCTTGGAAGATCGAAGCCAAGGCGGCTGCACCGCCCATCCCAATGAGCATCACCACCTGCTTGTATTCGAGCTTCAGCCATCGAGCTAGGTTAGCACCGATGGAGGCACCTGTCGATACAGAAGGGCCTTCCAATCCTACCGAACCGCCAAAACCTACTGTCAAAGCACTGGCGACGATGGTCGACCACATGCTGTGTTGGCTTACCTCGCCTTTTTTCTTTTTGATGGCATACAGAATGCCTGGGATACCGTGGCCGATTTCCTTGCGGAGGATGAACTTGCAAAAACAGAGGGTGAGCAGGATACCGATGGCGGGATAAATAAAGTATAAGATGTCGGAATGTTCGAACTTGATGCTCAGCAGCAGCGAACGAATGCCGTGGGTTGATGTTTTGATGAGGATGGCCGCCAAGCCTCCCAGAAATCCCGTGGGTACACTGAGCAACAGCATGAACTGCTGGTTGGTCAGGTGCGCTTTCCGCCACTCGGTGAAGCGTTCCATCCGCTCGCTGAAACTCTTTTTTGCCACGGTTCGTTTTTTTCAGCCGCTAAAATAAAAAATCTTTTTTTATCTTCGCACCATTAATTATAGGAACATGAAAATTGTAAGTTACAACGTCAACGGCATACGTTCTGCCATCGGCAAAGGCCTCCTGCAATGGATTAATGAATACCACCCCGATGTGCTCTGCTTTCAAGAGCTCAAGGCTACGCCTGACCAAATTCCCGTCATGGACTTCGAGATGATGGGCTATCATCATTATTGGTTCCCCGCACAGAAAAAAGGCTATAGTGGCGTTGGGCTGATCACCAAGATCCAGCCCGACAACGTGGTCTATGGTATGGATAATCCCCTTTATGACAGTGAGGGTCGTTTCCTTCGTGCCGACTTCGGCAATCTTTCGGTGGTGAGCGTCTATCATCCGTCGGGAACCACGGGTGATGAGCGTCAGGCCTTTAAGATGGTATGGCTCGACTTCTTCCGCCAGTATGTGAATCAGCTCAGGAAGGAGCGTCCGCAATTGGTGCTCTCGGGTGATTACAACATCTGCCATGAGGATATTGATATTAACAACCCGAGGAAACACGATACATCATCGGGATTCCTGCCCGAGGAACGCCAGTGGATGACTGATTTTCTCAGTGATGGCTACATCGACAGTTTCCGCCATCTGGTGAAAGAGCCCAATCGCTACAGTTGGTGGAGCTTCCGTGCCGGTGCTCGCCAAAAGAACCTCGGCTGGCGCATTGATTATCATATGGTTACCGAAAACTTAAAGGAGAACATCAACGCCGTTGACATTCTCCCTGATGTGAAACACTCGGACCATTGCCCGATCGTGCTTGACTTGAAGTAGCCCCACTAGGACTCGAACCTAGATTTAAAGTTTAGGAAACTTCCGTTCTATCCCTTGAACTATAGGGCCTTGTTTGGACGGCAAAAATACGATTTTTCTTGTGATATTCAAGCGGGGTTTAAAAAAACATCGTATCTTTATCGCTCAAAAATGAAATCGTCTTATGAAACGCTTTAGAACGTTCCTGTTAATGCTCGTTATGACTTTGGGAATCAGTGGTCTAGCCCAAGATGGCGTGTCCATCGGCAACTGGCGTACCCATATGCCTTACCAAAATGTCACCGGTGTGGAAATCCTTGGCTCCAAGGTTTATGCAGCCACCGATTACGAGCTCTTTACTTATGACAAAGAGGATAATAACCTCCATATTCTGAATAAAATCAATGCACTCTCGGATATGGGGATCTCCACGATTCGCCGTAACGAGAAACTTGACCTTTTGGTGGTTGCCTATTCCAATGCCAACATCGATTTGATTGACAGGCAAGGTAACGTTGTCAACATGAGCGATATCAAGGACAAAACCATTCTTGGTAATAAATCCATCAACAACATCACCTTCAAGGAAGAACAAGCCTATTTTGCATGCGGCTTTGGTATAGTGGTTTTCGATCTTAAGAAGCAGGAGGTGAAGGATACCTATTATATAGGGATTAACGGTGATGCGGTGAACGTCACGGATGTGGCCTTTTACAACGGGCGTATCTATGCCTCTACTGATGATGGTCTTTATTATGCCGACGAGAATAGCAGCGCGCTGGCTGATTTCTCCTCGTGGTCGTTCGATAGCTCGCCGATGCATCCACATCTTGGTTACAGTGAGATGGAAGTCTTTTCTGGAAAGCTTTTGGTGAGTTATACCACTGAAGAATATGATGGTGATACGCTTTATGTGTTCGACGGACAGCAGTGGAGTCATTTCAACAAGACTTATACTACCGATAAGAGGGAACTCCGTGTTGTTGGCGACAAACTGATTGTGTCATGCTATGGTAACGTCGATGTTTTCGACGGGGCGTTCCAACAGGTTGAACACATCTATAATAATGAGAAATCGTTACGTCCGAATGCTGCTCTTATAGATTCCGAAGGGGTGTTTTGGATTGGTGACCAGCGTTTGGGTTTGATATCAGCCAAGGACAGCTGGAATATGGAAGAGATTCAGCCCAACGGTCCTTATAGTAAGAATGTATTCGCGCTTAGCACCTTTGGGCAGCACGTTTGGGTGGCTACAGGAGGTCATGCCTCGAATTGGTCGAAACTCTACGCCAGGGATGGTGTGTGCCATTTCGATGGAAGATGGTGGAACAATATCAATCGTAGAACAGATGCTGCTTTGAATGATGCCAACATCACTGATTTTGTATGCGTGGCGACCGACCCCTTTGATACCACGGTGACGTATGTGGGTACTTGGGGCGATGGTTTGCTGAAATTTAAAAACGATGAATATGTTGGCCGTTATAGTACTGACAACAGTTCGCTCGAGCCATGGATTCAGGCTCCCGAATTTGTGATGGTCAGTGGCCTGGCGTTCGACAGCCACGGTAACCTCTGGGTAGCCAACTCGGGTGCCAACAACCTGCTCTCGGTCATGGACCGCAACGGACAATGGCGTTCCTATAACCTGGGCGGGGTCAACAACGGCATCGATATTTCAGTGTTGATGATCGACAACAATGACTACAAATGGATCATCCGCCGTCTTGGCAGTGATGACAAGGTTATTGTATTCAATGAAAACGGTACGTTGGACGATATTTCCGACGATCAGGTGAAAGCGCTACGTTGTGTTGCCGGACAAGGTGGTATCTCGGGGTCGAATGTGAACTGTTTTGCCGTTGACCGTAGCGGATATGTCTGGCTTGGAACCGACAGCGGCCCATGCTACTTTGCCGATACCAGAAAGATATTCAGCGAGAGCCATTACGATGCCAATGTTGTGTTGGTGCCTCGCAATGACGGGACGGGACAGGCCGATCCACTTTTCAATGAAATCAGTGTGCTCAGTATCGCCGTTGACGGCAACAACAATAAGTGGTTTGGCCTCGAGACGGGTGTCTTCGAAATGTCACCCGACTGTAGAACAGAGCTGCTCAATTTCAACACCTCCAACAGCCCGCTGCCTTCCAATTCGGTGAGTTCCATGGCCATTAATACCGATGGAGAGGTGTTTCTAGGTACAGACCTCGGCTTGATCTCTTACCGCGGTTCTGCCACACCTGGTGGTACTACCAACACCGATGTTGTAGCCTATCCCAATCCTGTGCGACCGGGCTATAGCGGATATGTGGGCATCAAAGGCTTGGTGGAAGATGCGTTGGTGCGTATTACCACCGTGGACGGAGCTTTTGTCACTGAACTTGTCGCTGAAGGTGGACAGGCGGTATGGGACTGTACTGCACTTGATGGCCATAAAGTCCAGCCAGGTATCTATCTGGTGTTTGTCAGCACTTACAAGGGAACAGAGCGATACGCCACCAAAATCTTGATCATGAACTGATGAACGATAAGACCCAAGGCTTCGTTCTGCAATCCATTCGCTATGGCGATACCAGCCTCATCGTGAAGATATTCACCCTTGAAAGAGGATTGCAAACCTATATGGTGAAAGGCGTAAGGAGTAAAGCGTCGCAACATAAGGCAGCTTTCTTCCAGCCGATGACATTCTTGTGCTTCATATCGAACGAGAAATCTTTAAAAAGTGGGATAGGATACATTAAGGACATAGAGCTGCTCTATAATTATCGGTCTTTGGGTACCACGCTGAACAAAAGTGCCATATTGATCTATCTTTCCGATCTCTTGTCGCACACTCTCACACAGCAAGAACGCAATGAACCGTTGTATCGTTTCGTGTATCAGTCGGTGGAGTGGCTCGATCTGGTGGAGACTGGCTATGCGAACTTTCCTTTGTTTTTTACTCTGGAATTAAGCCGTTTTTTAGGCTTTTATCCTATGGCAAACTATAGGGAGCACAGCCTTTTTGATATGGAGGAGGGCCAGTTTGTGTCGCAGCCCCCGGCGCATCCCAACTACCTTGACGAAGAGAATAGTGGCCTTTTGTCGCGAATGCTGAACCTAGGCATTGATGAGTTGGCTGGAGTTCCCATGACGGGGGTGCAGCGCAATCATTTGCTTGACGGGATATTAACATTCATGCGACTGCATGCCCCGATGTTAAAGGGCTTACAGTCGCATGAAATCTTGAGGGAAGTCCTCCGCTGATTATCTCAGGTTAAAGGTGGTTTGTCCGACCAGATTGCCGCTATTGTCGTAAATATCGACGAAATAGTAACCTGGCTGCATCTCACTGTCTTCGGGTTTGATGTAGTAGGCGCGGACGTTCTTTTCGCGGTTCTCGTAGCTGATCTGGACCTTTTCAGTGTATTGCAGCAGTTCACCTTGGTACATGAAGGCGTACTCATCGCCCATGCCTTTGCAGATGATGTTCTTACTCGGATCGGCGATACGGATGTAGAACACCTTGCTTCCTGCATCGACGATGTCGTTTTGTGCAACGGTGAACGTCACGCGTACACGTTCTGCTTTTCTGGCTTTGTCGGTCTCTGTTTCCTGGCTTCCGCCCTTGAATCGCACAGCTTCGGCTTTGAGGTTAGAGATGCGGAGCACAGCGGCGAGGTTGACTTTACTGGTAAGTTCGTCTTTTTGACGCTGGAGGTTACGGTTCTGTTTGCGTTCCTCCTGCACTTCTTCGCGGATGCGTTCGTTTTCGGCAACCAGCTGCTCGTTCACAGTATAGAGTGAATCCAGTTGGTGGATATAGTGTCGTGTGACGGATTCGAGGTCGGCCACTCTGCGTTTGACGCGGTTGTAGTCCCACTGTGTTTCCAGCAATTGCTTGATTTCTTCTGCATTGGCCATGATGACACTGTCTTTCTCGGCCAGCTGGTTGCTGAGCTCGCCGTAGTTGGCCTTTAATTCGTTGTGTACCCTTACCAAACTGTCGACTTCGGCTTGGAACTCGGCTTTTTGTTGGTCTTTCTCTTCTTTCAAGGTGTTATAGTCGCCTTTTGTTGAGATCAACCAGCATGATAATCCGACGATGACGAGTACCAATGCCCCGATGACAGCGTAAAGCCATCCTTTCGGCTTTGTTGATGATGTCCTTTCTGTGTTCATTTCAATATTCTTTTTTTCTTTTATGATTCTGTTTTTTCGTAGACGGGTTCAACCTTGGTGCGTGAGATGTTGATGGGAAGATAATGCCCGACGGATTCGATGTAGACGATCAACCGTTTTTTATTGTCGATAGGTGCCAGTCGGCCAATCAATCCGCTCATGGGTCCGCTGACGATCCTTACCAGTTGGCCTTCGTGAAGCTCAACCTCTTGCGGTTCATGTTCATCTTCAGTGTAGTCGTTGCAGTATTTCTTGATTGCGTTGATCTGATTTTCGGGAACGACGACGGCTTTCTTCTCAAAGGTGACGAACCGAACCACGCCGGGGATCTCCAGTATGTCAAAGTACTTTTTGATATCTGCTCTGACAAATAAATACGACTTGAACAAAGGCTCTTCCACTTTCTTCATCCGGTCGCTCCATTTCTTCATCTGAGCGATAAGTGGAAGGTACGCCTCATAACCCATTGCCAGAAGCCTGGTGTAAACCTTTTTTTCAGCTCTGGAATGGATGTATAAGGCGTACCATGGCAATTTGTCAGACTCAGCCATCGTTATTTTTTGCTGCTGTGGTGGCGGTGATGTTTTTTCTTCTTCGAATCGTCTTCGTCGTTTTCATCGTCGCCATAATAGTCGGATTGTCCATAGTAACCGTGGCCGTTTTTGGCGCCGTAGCCATAACCATAGCCATAGCCATAGCCGTAACCGTATCCGTAACCATAGCCATAACCGTAGCCACCGTAACCATAGCGGTATTTGCCATAGCCGTAACCGCCTTGTTGACGGATGCCGTTGATGACGATGTTGACTTTCAGGCCGCGATCTTCGATGTCTTTGATAATGCCAGCGAAGACGTTTTTATTGGTATGGCCTTGACGCACGATATAGATGTTGGCATCGCTGTACTTCATCAGCAGGAAGGCGTCGGTCACCAGACCCAAAGGCGGCGTGTCGATGATGATGTAATCGTATCTTTCTTTCAGCTCCCTGAACAATTCATTACATTTTTCGGAGGCGATAAGTTCTGCGGGGTTAGGCGGAACAGGACCTGAGGTGATAATGTCGAGGTTGCTGAGTCGGCCGGTGCTCTGTATCACTTCATCCAAGGTGCTCTGATTGCTCAGATAGGAACTCAGTCCTATGTGATTCGAGAGTCCGAACTCCTGGAAGAGTTTCGGTTTACGCATATCGAAACCTAACAGAAGAGTCTTCTTGCCATACAGGGCGTAGATGGAAGCGATATTGATACTGTTAAAGGTCTTACCGACACTTTGCATGTCACCGGTCACGAGCACGCAGCATCTCTCTTTGCCTTGGGTGATAAAGTCTACGTTCGTTCGGATGGAACGGAATGCCTCTGCAGTAGGTGATTTCGGCTTCGTGATGACAACGCAAGGATCTTTGGTGTGTATTTGTCCAATCTGACCGATAATTGGGAAGCTAGTAGCTCTTTCAATGTCATTTCGTGTTTGAATCTTATCGTTGAAGTAATTGATAAGGAACAGGATCAAAGCAGGAATCAGAAGGCCGATGATCAGTGCAACCAGATAAATCATCATGACCTTAGGGGCTACTTTCACAGCGCGTTGCACACTGGCATAGTCGATCACTTCGTTGTCGGCGGTGTTTGAAGCTTTGATGATCTGGGCTTCGGCTCTACGCTGCATCAGGTAGTTATAAGTTTCCTGGCTCAGGGTGAAACGACGTTGATAATTCACCAGCAAACGTTCCTTTTGCGGGAGGTTGCGTGCTTCATTCTCAACTTTTCTGATACGGGCTTGAACGTCGTTGATGCTTAGCTGGGCGTTTGAGACCAAGTTGTTGATGTTTTCAAGAATGGTTTTCTTGGTGGTGACAATCTGTTCGTCAAGTTTCAGGATGACAGGGTGCTGGTCGGTCACGGTCAGCTGTTGAAGTGCCTTTTGCTGGTTGAGGTTGACTAGATCCTGCACCAGTTTGTTCAGCAAGGGGTCGTTAATGCCCATGGCTGACGGTGCGGCCAAATTGTCGGGGTTGTCGATGTTGTCCTTCATGTAGGATTGCAAACGTTTATAGTACTGCATGTTCACCAGCAACTCGGCATGTTCTTGCTCTAATTTCTGAAGTTGGTTAATGACCTGAGAGGATTGGGCGTCAATGTTTGTCAAGTCGTGCGAGGCGCGGAACTTTTCCAGATCGATCTCGGCACGTCCAAGGTCTGAAGCCGTCTGTTCCAGTTGTTCGTCGATGAATAAGATGGTGTTCTCTGAAACCTTGTTTTTGCGTTCCAAGCCACGGTTGACATATTGGTCCATGAGGTTGTTAAGGAACTCCGTCGACTTTCTGGCGTTTTCTCCAGTCATGGAGAGTGAAGCGATGGAAGCCTGCTTGCTGATGCTGGAGACATTGCAATACAATCTTTTGGTCAATGTGAGGTAGTCGTTGAACACAAAGGCCATCTTGCGTCCATCATCTTTTTCGGGTTTGTATTGACTGTTTTTGGTGATCATGAAACGATTGTACCCGGTATCGATCCAATTACCGACGGTATATTGGCCTTCAATATGGATGTCCTCAGCTTCCGCAGGGACAACGAACTGCTCGTTGGCATAGTCATATTGTGCGTGGCTTTTTGCATCGGCTTTCAGTGTGATCTCGTCGCCGTTGATGACAATGTTGTACATCAACCCGACAGCTTGTGGAATCTCTTTGTCAAATTCAACGTTGAATGGAGTGCTTTTATAAGACTCCATTGTTCTGAATCTCCCGACATTATAATAAGACACTTCCAGCCCCATGTCTTTGATCACTTTCTCTCTGAGGCTGTACGATTTCAAGATGACCAATTCGTTGTCGATGTTTTGCATGTTGGCGTAGTTCACACCGGTCATGATGGAGGTGGGGTCGAACATCGAGCGATCGCTCTTGATAAGCACAGTGCCTTCCACACGATATAAGGGAGTGGTAAAATGGACATACACCCATGCAATTACCATTGCAACGACGACAAAGGCAAGGAACAAGTACCACTTGTTTAAAAATGCATAAACTAGAGCTCTGATGTCAATGGACGATCCTTCTTTTTCTTGTCCATTGGAGGTTTTTGTTTCTGTGTTGCTCATGTTTTAAAGTTTTTTGTATAACGTAAACAGGGTGACGCCCAGTGAAATAATTGACATAACGGTGGAATAGGGGAATGTGGTGAAGCCCCATTGCTTGATTTTCAACGGCTCAACATAAATAATGTCGTTGGGTTTCAAATAGTAGTAAGGTGAGCTAAGGATGTCGGCTTGTCCTACGTCGAGCACGATGATTTCGCTGCCATTGTCGGTACGACGAACCAGCTTGACGGTTGCTGTTTTGGCAAAATTGGTAACGTTGCCAGCCAGAGCCAAGGCCTCCAAAATGCTAATCTCCGATTGATAGACTTTGTACTTGCCAGGGCGAACCACTTCTCCGATGACGGTGATGTCGAAGTTGGACAATTTTACCATCAACGCAGTTTCTTTGACGTATTTTGACAGCTCATTTTGCAATTTGTCTTTGGCCTGCTCCACAGTGAGGTTTTTCACTTCCACCAAGCCGGTCAACGGGAAGTCAATAAAACCATCCTTGTTGACCGTGTAGGAGTTCAGGTAAATGGAAGCGTCTGAATTCATGTAGTTGCTTCGGGTGTCACCATTGAGGCTGCCAGAAGTCTTTTCGTCGATGATGCTGGTGGCGCGGATGTACAGGTTGTCGCCTGGCTGAATCTTGTAGCTCAGCGTTCTTTCGTTTTGATACTCTACGGAGGCGCTTTCGCTAGCCATCTCCATGTCTTTCAGCAATAGCATTTTCTTTTGTGGGACACAGGAAGAAAATGCCAGTGCGCCGATAATAGCCAGCAGAAAGATTTTTTGAATACTAAAAAAATTCCTCATAATTAATGTATTTTGATTTTTTATTTATCGATAAGTGAGATTTCTTTAATACCCAGCAGTGGGGTGATGGGCATGCGGTTTTCAATTTGGAATTTGTATGTTCCGGGGTCGTTCAGCATCAACTCACTGTTGATGGGGAAGGTAAAACAATAGCCGTTTTCGGTGAGTTCTGATTTCCATGAACCATCACGGTCTTTCAAGGTGAACTGATAGTTTTTGCCGCGCAATGGACGCCCCTCTTCGTTAAACACTGTGAAGCTCATGGCAAAATGATCATAAGGGTAATCGGGGGCAAAGGTGGCGTTAAGCACCAAATTGTAAGTGGCTGGTTTTTTGAGTTCGACGGTTTGTTCAACAAAATCGAATCTTTCCCAGCTGGATGTGGGGAATGCCCTCGACATCAAAACTTTTTTGTTTTGACCAGAGTTGCATGCACTGAATCCGACCAGTCCGATGAGGCTTAAAACCAACAAAAACCTTTTCATAAAAACTATTTGGATTGCAAAAATACAATCTTTTTTATTTATATCCTACCACTTTGTCAAAAATCTTATCTTTGCAGATGAAAAAAAATATATTTTTTTCGAAGGAGGGGCTATGAAACAATCTAATAAAAGTTATGTAAAACGTCAATATATAATCATCGGTATTTTTGCCGTGGTGGGAATCATATACCTAATTAGGCTGTTCTCGCTTCAAGTGTTCGACAGGGAGCTGAAACAGAATGCCTATAATAATGTGCTTCGGTACGTTACCCAGTATCCAGCACGGGGTAAGGTGTTTGACCGTAATGGCAAACTGTTGGTTTACAATGAGGCGGTTTACGACTTGATGGTGGTACCGAGTGAGGTGAGAGACATGGATACGGCTGAGTTTTGCCGCTTGGTGAATATCAGTCATGAAACGTTCAAGGAGCGTCTTTCAAAAGCAAGGAAATATTCCCGTATCAAGGCTTCGGTATTTGTCGGACAGATTTCGAAGGAAGATTATGCACATATTGCGGAAGTGCTTTATCGCTTTCCGGGTTTTTATTTTCAAACGCGTACACTTCGTCATTACCCTCAAGCCATTGCTGCTCATACTTTGGGCGACATCGGCGAGGTGAACAAGGAGGAGATGGCAGCCGACTCCTATTATAAAATGGGCGATTACATTGGGAAGTCGGGCATCGAGCGGTTTTATGAAAAAGAGCTTCGGGGCAAGAAAGGCCTTAAGGTGGTGATGGTCGATGTCCACAACAAGGAAAAAGGAAGCTATCTTGACGGTGCGCTTGACTCGTTGCCAGTACCAGGCAAGGATATTTACCTAGGTCTTGATGCTGATTTGCAGGCCTACGGAGAGCAGCTGATGCATGGCAAAATCGGTTCGATTGTGGCCATTGAGCCCAAGACAGGACAGATTCTGGCCTTTGTCACCAGTCCCTCCTATGACCCCAATCTGCTGGTGGGTCGTGTCCGCGGCGAGAACTACACCATGTTGTTGAATGATCCTGAAAAGCCATTGCTGAACCGTGCCATTAGCGGTACTTATCCCCCAGGATCGACCTTCAAGATGGTGAACGGCATGATCGCCTTGCAAAGCGGTAGCATCACGCCTGCCACCCAATTCCATTGCAACGGGCAAGCTAGCACACCTATCAAATGTACCCACAGTCATGGGAGTTCGCCGGACCTCGCCAATGCCATCGAGAATTCTTGCAACCCGTATTTTTACGAGGCCTTCAAAACTACCATCAACAATCCAAAATTTGGGAGTATTAAGAAAGGATTCGAATATTGGTGTCAGATGGCTCACAATCTTGGTCTCGGGCACCGTTTCGATACCGATATTCCTTATGAAAGCACAGGCAACATTCCCACGGTGGAAGATTATGACAAAATGTATCGGGGGAGTTGGAACTCCGTGACCATCAGATCGTTGGGGATTGGGCAAGGAGAGATTCTTGTCACTCCGTTGCAGCTGGCCAACATCGCAGCGGTGGTTGCCAACGAAGGCTATTATTATCCTCCCCATTTTATCCGTGCCTTTGGCGATTCAACTGCAGTTCCGGAAAAGATGACCACACGGATTGAGACAGGCATCGAAGCACGACACTGCAAGGTGATCAAGGCAGGTATGCGGTCGGTATTCGAGGGTGGTCACGGCACGGCACGTGGATCCAAAATTCCAGGGATCAGCGCAGGAGGCAAGACGGGTACCGCGCAGAATCCTCATGGTGACAACCATTCCATTTTCATCGCTTTCGCTCCTGTTGAAGACCCGCAGATTGCTCTTGCCATCGTCATCGAGAATGGCGGCTATGGCTCTACTTGGGCCGCTCCTATTGCATCGCTTATGATGGAAAAATACATCAAGGGTTATACCGAGCGCCCCGCTGTGGAGGAACGAATGATGAATGGCACCATTAATTATAATATCAAAAAGAAAAAATGACCGACAGGAACAGCATCATAGGAAAAGTGGATTGGCCGATACTGCTAATGTATTTCGCCTTGGTGGTCATTGGATGGTTGAGCATCTACTCGGCTGGCATGAGTGAAGGCCATCACGCCATCTACGACATGACGCAGTTTTGCGGCAAGCAGATGATGTGGATCGGAATTGCTATGGCTGCTGGCTTTGTAATCCTGATACTAGATGCTAAGTTGTTCGATGCATTTTCTTTCTGGATCTATGCGGTTGTTGTGTTCCTGCTGATCGTGGTTCTGGTGTATGGCAAGGCTACCAATGGTGCCACTTCGTGGATCGACTTTGGCGGGTTTAAGCTCCAGCCTTCTGAGTTTGCCAAGTTGGGTACGGCTTTGGCGGTGGCCAGTCTTCTCGGAAAACAGGATACCGACCTTCAGCAGCGAAAGACCCGTTTGAAGGTTTATGCCCTCATTCTGGCTCCCGCTGCGCTGGTGCTGCTGCAGCACGATGCAGGCTCGGCACTAGTATTTGCTTCATTCATCTTTGTGCTTTACCGAGAGGGAATGCCGGGTGCTGGCGCTGTGATGCTTTTGGCTGCGGGCGCCTTGGCGGTGTTCGTCCTGACGCTGGTGTGGTCTGTCAAAGTCATGTGTATCGTGCTAGGCGTCCTTTTCGCATTGACGCTGCTGTATTATTTACTGAATAAAAAGAAAGGCTTGTGGCGTATGGTGGCCGTCTATGCTTTTCTGATAGCGCTGGTATTCAGCGTTGACTATGCCTTCTATCATATTCTTGAGGAACATCAGCGTACCCGTTTTGAGATCTTGTTAAAACTCAAGGATGATCCTCAAGGCGACGGATATAATCTTCATCAGTCGAAGATTGCCATCGGATCGGGAGGTTTCTGGGGGAAGGGCTTCTTGAACGGCACCCAGACCAAGTACGATTTTGTACCCGAACAGCATACAGACTTTATTTTCTGCACCATAGGTGAAGAGGGTGGTTTCAAAGGCTCTTTTGTCGTGATTCTGTTGTATGTTGGCCTTCTTGTCCGTATCATCAAAGTGGCTGAACGACAACGGCTGGCTTTCAGCCGAATTTATGGCTACTCCATTGCGGGCATCCTTTTCGTGCATGTTGCAGTCAATATAGGGATGACCATTGGCTTGGTTCCCGTTGTAGGCATCCCACTACCTTTTTTGAGCTACGGAGGATCCAGCCTCTTGGCATTTACCGTTATGCTGGCCATTTTTTTGAAACAGGATGCCAATCGACTCAATATTCTTTCCTAAAATCCGTTATATAAACATGAAAAAGACATTTTTTACCGCTTTCTTTTTATTAATGTTTTTCTCTGCCGAATCGCAAGTGGTCCGACCTGTTCCCGAGTTGGCGGCGGATACGGTTTATGTGGTCGACTCCGTCGATTATCTTCCCGACAGCCTTGAGCTTTTCGAAGAGCAGAGGGCGGCGGATTTTCAGGAGGCTATGGATGTCTTCAAAGACTCGGAGGTCATGAAGATGTTTGAATCGTTGGGCAGCATCCCGTATTTTGGCGATCATTACATGCATCTCGATTCGTCGGAGATGAATGTCTATGGCTATGATTTAGGGGAAATTCCTATGTTTGACGATAGCATCTATAACAAACGCATTGAGTATTTGGCAAGCCAAACCACATTGCCTTTGGTATATAATGCCCAGGTGAAGCGCTTTATCGAACTTTATGCCGTGCAACGCCGTGGCCTGACTGGCAGGATGCTGGGACTGTCGCATGTGTATTTCCCGATGTTCGAGGAGGCACTTGATAAATACAACATGCCTTTGGAGTTGAAATACCTTGCCATGATCGAATCAGCCCTCAATCCCACTGCGGGTTCCCGGGCTGGTGCCAAGGGTCTTTGGCAGTTTATGTACCAGACGGGCAAACAATATGGGCTGACCTCGAACACCATGATCGAAGAGCGTTACGAGCCCTTGAAGGCCACCGATGCAGCCTGCCGATGCATGCTTGACCTCTATAACCGCTATAAGGACTGGTTTTTGGTGCTCGCAGCCTACAATGCTGGTCCTGGAAACGTCAATAAAGCCATCGTTCGCGCTGGTGGGGTGATGAACTACTGGGCCATCTGGCCTTACCTTCCCCGTGAGACTCAGAGTTATGTGCCTTCTTTCATCGCTGTCACTTACGTCGCCAGTTATGCTAAAGAGCATAATCTTTATCCTTTGGATCCAGGCTTGCTGTTGAGTGGTACCGACACGGTATATGTGCGTGATGTGCTTTCTTTCAGACAGTTGCATGAGACCATAGGTGTCCCGATGCAGGATCTGAAGACATTCAATCCGCAATACCTCAAGGAAATCATCCCAGCGACCGACAGCACGCCTTATGTGCTGAGAATGCCTTCACCATATGTGCTTCAGTTTATAGATAAAGAGAAAGAAATCTACGCCTACAAAACCCAGGAGGAGATCGATAAGGAGCAAGTAATCAAAGAGGTTGCGAAGGTCAGTGATCGTACGGTACATACGGTGAAAAAGGGAGAGACCCTAGCTTCGATTGCGAAAAAATACCATGTCAGCGTTTCGAATCTGAAACAATGGAATAACTTGAAAAAAGACACGCTCAAAGT
The DNA here is from genome assembly GCA_017394865.1 of Bacteroidales bacterium. Lineage (GTDB taxonomy): Bacteria > Bacteroidota > Bacteroidia > Bacteroidales > F082 > Limimorpha. Next base: position 86,403 of record JAFPWT010000009.1, on the reverse strand, counting down.
TGGACAGAAACTGACCATTTATACTACCGGTGGACCGATGGCTACCAGCTCCACCAATTCCAAGGCAAAAGGGTCAAAGTCTCCTCAATATTATGTGGTCAAGGCTGGCGATACGCTGGCTTCTATTGCAAAGAAACACAATACAACGGTTGATAAACTCAAAAAGTTAAACAATCTGAAATCCGATAAAATCAAGGTGAAACAAAAAATCCGTGTATCATGAAAAAGTATCATATTTCTGTGCTGGCACTGGCTTTCGTGCTGCTGGTGCTTTCAGCTTGCGATTCTAAAAAAGACGGACCGAGAATGGAACGTTCATTGGGTGGTACTTCAGAGATTCTGGTTGTCACCCAGAACGATGAACAGTGGAACGGCTTGATCGGCGACACGATACGGTCGTTCTTCTATCAAGCTCAGTACGGGCTTCCACAACCTGAGGAGCTGAAAAAACTGGCTCATGTGAATGTGGAAGGGTTCACTGATATGTTCAAAAAACACAAGTGTTTGCTTATTGTCGAAATCAATCCGGATCTTGAAAAACCTGTCGTGGAGACGGGTGAAAATGTCTGGGCTGCTCCGCAAAGGGTGGTGAAGATCATTGCCCCTGATAGAGTTTCTTGGTGCAAGACCTTCAACGACCGCAAGGAGGCTTATAAAGTGTGGTACGACAAAGTGGAACGCGAGAGGATGCTCTCGATCTTCAGGCCGAACAAAGACGCTAATATCGCGGCAAGAGTCAAGGAGAAACTGGGGTTCGACATCACCATCCCGCAGGGGTATTCCATTTGCAAGGATGAACCTGATTTCATGTGGATCCATAAAGAGTTGGAGAAAAACAGTTTTGGTATCTTCATCTACACCACGCCTTACAAGGATACCATTCAACTGGAGATGAGCAATCTCGTCACGGTGCGTGACCGTATGACGCAACGGTATGTGCCAGGCCCGGTTGAGGGTTCGTTTATGACCACCGAGAAGCAAGAGATGCCTCCAGTGGTGAACTACACTTCTAACTTCCCGACTGGCTTCGCCGCTGAGATGCGCGGCATGTGGTGCTTGGTGGGTGACCACATGGGAGGACCTTTCGTGTCTTACACTTTCCCTGATGACCGAACGGGTAATCTGGTGACGGTGGAAGGTTATATCTATTACCCAAACCAGAAAAAACGTGACGATCTGCTCCAAGTGGAGTCGATGATTTACAGTATCAAAATGCCTGAGGAAGAATAACCGCCATGCCGGAACTCCAATGGTTCAAAACGGTGAAGCAAGGTGACAGGACGATGGTGTTCGATCCCTTGCGAAAACGCTACTGCGCCCTTACCCCCGAAGAGGAGGTGCGGCAAAAGGCGCTTTATTTGCTGGTGGACCATTTGGGTGTTCCCGCAGGCCTGATTGCCGTGGAGTATTCCATCAAAGTAAATGGCCTCGACAGACGCTGCGATGCCGTGGTCTTTGGCCGTGACGGCAACCCGCTGATGATTGTGGAATGTAAGGCGGCTTCGGTGAAACTCTCCCAAAACACCCTTGAACAGGCCGTCTGCTATTATTCGGCGCTCCAGCCTCGGTATTTGATGCTTTATAACGGGAATGAGTGCTATTGTTTCAAGTCAGAAAACGGCAAGCTGACTGCTATGGATCACCTGCCCCTGTATGCTGATTTCTAAAAAATGAGCCGCCGGCCTCCCGGCCGGCGACTCGCCATTATGAAGATAAAAAAACAACTGTTTTCAACACGTTGATTTGCGTCTGCTAAATTAGAGATTTAGACGCACATACAGGTAGCCTTAAACGCTTTTTTTGAGCGTTTTTTTTCAACGTGGGTTGTTGATAAATATAGTATCAGAAATCAAGGTTGAAAGAGAGGTAGTATTGCGGCTTCTTGATAAGCTGTCCGTCCTCAATGCCCCAGGCAATGTCGCCTCTGACGAAATAGCCAAACACCGTGGTTCTTAGCCCCAGACCGATACCGCCGACGATGGGCTCTTTTTGTTTGGTGACGCTGATGTTGAGGTTGCCGTCGCTGTAATGCGAGGTGTAGAGTGAGTTGCTAAGGTCGTAAGGATTCCAGCCCGTCCACGCGGTGCCCACATCGCCAAAGGCCACGATCTGGAAGTTTTTGATAAACTGCATGTTGATCGGCCGATCAAGCAGATAACTGAACACAGGGAAGCGTAGTTCGCTGTTAAGCACGACGAAACTGTTGCCGTTGCGGATGTTTTGCTTGAAACCTCTCATGTTGGTGGCCAGGGTTTGATACATGTAGTTCTGATTGTAGTCGATGGGCGTCTCGTTGTCGAAACTGGCGAGGATCCAGTTGTCGACACCACCCATGTAATAGATAAGTTTGTTCTGCCCGAAAGATGTGCTTCCGGCAAGTCGGTTAGCCCAGATGAAGTTGCGGTGGATGCGGGTGTAATGACGATAGTCGAATCCCATCACGATGAGGTTGCTGGTTTCTCGCTGGATGGTTTGATAGTACTCGGCAAACACCTTACCTCGAGCCCCTACGTAGATGTTGGTCTGTAGCTTCTTTGAGTTGTCGTAGACCAGCTCTCCGCGCAGACCTCCCAATGTGGCAAACACATCGCCGTCAGCCAGACTGTAGTTGTCCAAGGCCAAGTTCACCTTCCGGTCCATTCGCCCAATGACGGTGCCGCGGAGGCTCAAAATCTCGTTGAACGGATAACTTAAAGTGTAAAAGATTTCGTTGGTGAAGGTGCGACGATAGTAGTAAGCATAGTCATCGGTAACAAAACGGTGCAGGGTGAGACTCTTGTCGACCCGTTGACTGAGGTCGCTGAACCGGATCACATACTCGTTGTTGATCAACTGAGTATTGAGCTTTACCCCGATGTCGATCTTGTAATCTTCCATCAAGTCGGTCATGGTGGAGCCCAGAAACATGTTGAAACCAGAGTTGAGATAGACCGCCGAGCCTCCACCGGTAAAAGGCTGATAGCTGTAGTTCATGTAGCTGAAGTCGACTTGGCTTGTCAACTGGTCGGTGAACAACTCCACATAATAGTTTTGTGGTCGCAAAACGGTGTCCTTTTTGGCGACAAGGAGCGATTCGGATGCCTCGACAGGTTCAAGGGGTATCATCGCGGTGCTGTCTGGAGTAGTACCGTAAGGCGTTTTCTTCCGGTGTATTCTGTAACTGTTTTTGAAACGGTGTGTCGTGGTTTTTTCGGGTTCTGCTGTTTCAGCTTGGCGCTTCTTCAGCAGCCGTTGCTGGGCGTATGGGTTCAGTTGACTGAAAATGTCATCTTGGCTGTTCGGATTGTAATATGTGGTGTAAAGCTTTTGTCCCGTTCCATCGGGAAGCAGCATCACCAGTTTCTTCTCGCGTGGATTGTACGAGTAGTCAATGATACTGCTGGTGTAATGGGTTAGTGGCTTGTTGATATAGAAATAGCGATAATGTATGGTGGTGTCAACATGGCTCACAATGCTGTCAAGGACGGATTCATAGAGGTTGTAGTACCCACTGGAGTCATTCAGGTAAAACAGCTTGTTACCCATAAATGTTTTTGGTAGGATGCTGTTGGAGACCTGCTGGCTAGTCAAGTTACGCAGTAAACTGTCTTTGCTGGCGTAATCGAAGTCATACAGGTTGAATTGTCGCCGTTGCCCGCCGCGGTTGGAACTGAACACAATCCGTTTGTCATCGGAAGTGAAAGCGGGGGAGAGGTCGGTGAAATCGTCGTTGGTGATCTGCTCGACAGTGTTGGAAAACAGGTTGTAGACGAAGATGTCGGGTTTCCCGAAACGGGTTGCGGCCAGCACGATCTTGCGGTTGCGATGTGCGTACGAAAACGAAGTGATCTTCTGGAATTCAAACAGATAGGTCTTTCCAATCTTTTTGGTGCCTAAATCGAGATTGCATAAAAGCAACTGTCCTTCTTCTTCCACGATGAACGACAGGATGCCTCCTGTGGGGTGCCAAGCCAGCAAAGGCAGCGATGTATCGACCCATTGATCGGAGCGGAACCCAGTCTTGTATAGTCGTTCCCGCTTGCCCGTGCTAAGTTCTTCGACCCATATGACGATGCGACCTTCATCGTTACTGGCGTAGGCGATGTATTTGCCATCGGGGCTAACCTCTGGTTGGGTGAAGGTGCGGTATTTGCGGTATCTCAGCGGCATCAATTCAGAGGGCTTCTCTTCATGGATTTGTTTGTACCGATCTTCATAAAAACCATACCATTGCTTGATCAACTCCTTGTATTTCACCCCTGTAACGTAGAGTAGAGCCTTCTTGACGTTCTGAGAGGTCTCCGAGAGAATCAGGATGTCGTTGAAGGCTTTTGTGCCGTATTTTTCTTCGATAAATCCCCAAAAGGAATAACCGGCGATGACCGCGTCGGAACCACTTAAGGAATTGATCCGCTTAAAGTCGCCCGAAAGGATGCCGCGTTGAAGACGATCCTCCTTGTAGCTGTCCCAATCTTCGGTGATGTAGGCACAAAGACCGTCTTGGAACCATTCGGGAATGTCGTAGCGGTAGGAACTGCGGATCTGGGAGCCGACGGAGACGCCGTTCATCGTTTGCGTCAGCAATAGCTTGGCGATACCCTCTCGGATCTGTTGGTCGAAGTCTTCATAGTTGCCATTGAAATAAAGGAATACTTTCGAGCCAATGAGTTTGGTGATGCCGCCGGTATTGCCCGAGTCTTCTTCGTCGTTGTTAAGGTTGCTCTGCTTGAGGTCACCAAGGCTGTTAAACACCAGAAACTGCACTTTTTTGCCGAAATGTGTCCCAAACTTCTTCTCCATTGCGGGAATCTCTTCTTTGGCAACATTGAGCACGTGATTGGCCAACTCCACGCCGCCTTGGTAATAATACACATCGAAGGTCTCGTATTTGTAATACGACCAAAGGAAGTCTTTCCATTGCACCCGGTTCTTGCCGAACTCCATGTTCATGCCATTGTAGAACTGTGCTGGTGCCAACGAAGCCATGGCTGTCAGCAGCACCGACAGCAGCAAGCGCAAGAACCGTTTCGAAAACGACTTCATTTTTGATGGTTTAACCTGCAAAGATACGGAAATCTCCTTACCTTTGCCCCAATAAATAAATAAAACATATGCTTAAACTGGATTCTTTTGTTTTCAATCATTTTGCGGAAAATACCTATGTAATATGGGACGAGGCATCGCGGGAGTGTGTCATTGTCGATCCAGGGTGCTCCAATGATATCGAAGAAGATCGTCTCTTCGGCTTCATCGACAGCCATCAACTGAAGCCTTTGAAGGTCGTTGATACGCATGGTCATGTCGACCATGTGGTGGGTAATAATGCAGTGAAGCGTCGGTATGGCATCCCTGTGGCGGCGCATCCCGATGTAAAGCCTGATTTTGTTCAGGCCAAACGGCAAGCGGTGTGGCTGGGTTTTCAACCGATAGGTGACATAGACCTGCCCGATCTTGACTTGCAGGATGATGAAGAGATTAAAATAGGCGATAGTGTTTTGGAAGTGATTTGCACTCCGGGTCATGCTCGAGGTAGTATCAGCCTCTACGCTCCTGTTGAGGGTTGGGTTTTGACCGGTGATGCCCTTTTCTGTCGCAGTATCGGACGGACTGACCTTCCCGGTGGCAACTTCGTGGAACTCCGTGAGTCCATTCGAGACCGTTTGTTCGCTTTGCCTGATGATACTGAAGTTTATTGCGGTCATGGCGAGCAAACCACCATCGGCGAAGAAAAGGATTTTAATCCTTACGTTGCTGTTTAGTGTTGATTTATTCAAAATTTAACCCTATCTTTGCGGCTCAAATCTTAAAACTTTAAATTTTAAATAGATATGATCGAAAAAATCACGTCATCGCAGCAGGCTATGGACCTGGAAGCCAAGTACGGTGCCCATAACTATCACCCGCTGCCAGTCGTCCTCGCCAAAGGTAAGGGCGCCAAGGTGTGGGATGTCGAAGGCAAAGAGTACTTCGACTTCTTGTCAGCTTACTCCGCAGTGAACCAAGGTCACTGCCACCCGAAAATCATCAAGGCCATGACCGACCAGGCCGAACGCCTCACCCTCAGCAGCCGCGCCTTCTACAACGACGCACTGGGCGTGTGGGAAAAGTATGTCACCGAGTACTTCGGCTACGACAAAGTGTTGCCGATGAACTCCGGCGCCGAAGCCGACGAGACGGGCCTGAAGCTCGCCCGCCGCTGGGGTGTTGTCAAGAAGGGTATCCCGAACGACAAGGTGAAGATTGTCTGCTGCGAAGGCAATTTCCACGGCCGTACCATCACCATCATCACTATGAGCAACGACCCCGAGAGCTATGCCAACTATGGCCCTATGACTCCCGGTTTTATCCGTATCCCTTACAATGATCCCGATGCACTGGAGCAAGTGCTGGCCAAGGAAGGCAAAGAGATTGCTGGTTTCCTGCTGGAGCCCATCCAAGGCGAGGCTGGAGTCTACGTCCCCGATGATGGCTACTTGAAGAAGTGCTACGACATCTGCAAGAAGTACAACGTGCTGTTCATGGCCGACGAGGTGCAGTGCGGTATCGCCCGTACGGGTAAGATGCTGGCTTGCGACCACGAAGGCGTGCGTCCCGACATCCTCATCTTGGGCAAGGCCCTCGGTGGTGGTGTGGTCCCGGTCTCCTGCGTGTTGGCCGACGACGACATCATGCTGAACATCAAGCCCGGTGAGCACGGCTCCACCTTTGGTGGCAACCCCATCGCCGCCCGCGTGTCCATCGCCGCCCTTGAGGTCATCAAGGAAGAGCACCTGATGGAGAACGCCGAGCGTCTCGGCAAGATCTTCCGCGAGGAGATTGGCAAGATCAAGAGCCCGATGATTGAGAAAGTCCGTGGTAAAGGCTTGCTCAATGCTGTCATCATCAAACCCAAAGACGGTAAAGAGGCTTGGGATGTGTGCCTGAAGATGCGTGATCTCGGCCTGCTGGCCAAGCCTACTCACCAGCACATCATTCGCTTTGCTCCGCCCTTGGTCATCACTGAGGCAGAGCTACGCGAAGCCATCGAAATCATCAAGAAGGCTATTGCCTCGTTTGAATAATCCATTTTTTATTTGATTATGAGCCCGTCAGATGATTTGACGGGCTTTTTTTTATTATCTTTGCACAGACTCTAAAAATATCAAAATGAAAAAACTATCTTTATTGATGCTCCTGGCTATTGCCATGGTGATGGCCAGCTGTGTCACCGTAGTGAATAATGAAAACACGGGTGAGAACAAAAACGAAACGGTTATGAATACTACGATGAACGACCTGCTGACGCGCCGCAGCGTGCGCAGCTACACCGACGAAGTGCCTCCCATGGAGGTGATTGAAGAAATCTGCGAGGCGGGTACCTATGCCCCGACGGGGATGAACAAACAGGCTCCCATCATCGTCGCCGTCACCAACCGTGAGGTGCGCGACAAGATAAGCAAACTCAATGGAGCTGTGTTTGGCCCCGACAACGACCGTGACCCGTTCTATGGCGCTCCCGTAGTGCTGGTAGTGCTGGCTGATACCACCGTGTTTACTTGGAAAGAGGACGGCTCGCTGGTGATGGGCAACCTGCTCAATGCCGCTCATGCCAAAGGCCTCGGCTCTTGCTGGATCCATCGCGCCAAGGAAGTCTTCGAGACCGAAGAGGGCAAAGCCATCCTGCGTGACCTCGGTATCGACGACGCCAAATACGTCGGTATCGGCAACTGCATTCTCGGCTATGTGGATGGAGACTATCCTGAGGCCAGACCTCGTAAAGAGAATTACGTTTATTGGATTAAATAATGATCCCGAAAAACGGTCTCCACTGTTTCCTCATATTCTTTTAGCGCATTGATCTTCTTGATCTTACGCCAGATGTCTTGCGGCTCGTCAAAAGAGTTCATTAGGTAGGACCATAATTCTTTCATCCTTCCTAAGACCTTGGGACTGCCGCCTGCATGACGAAGTCTATCCTCGTATAGATCAATGACATAGGAATGTAGGCGTTCGATGGTTCGGTCTTGGTGACCTTTAATTTCTTCCGCTAGGAAAGGATTTACCAATAACCCTCTCCCCAACATGAACTCATTCACCGGCTGAACCTCATTGCGGATGCGTTCAAAACTGTCTACTGAAACGATATCTCCGTTGTAAACCAATGGTGCCTTAATCATTGGAATCAACTCGGCGAATCGATTTACATCGGCTTCGCCTTTGTAGAGTTGTTTGCCGATGCGGGGATGGATGATCAGTTCGCTCAGCGGATATTGGTTGAAGACCTCAACGACGGGAACAATCTCGTCAGGGCTGAAGTATCCCAAGCGGCACTTTACACTTACCTTAGTATCAACTTGCTCAAAAACCCGACCCATCATTGCATCTATTTTTTCGGGATAAGGTAAGATGCCGCTGCCGCGTTTTTTGTTGGCTACCCTTGGAAAGGGACAGCCCATGTTTAGGTTGATCTCCTTGTAGCCCAAGGCTTTACATTGAGTAGCAAAGCGTAGAACCTCCTCGGCATCGGTGCTCAAGATCTGTGGCGTCAGCGTCTCGACATCGTTACATAAAGGGTCGATTTCTTCCACCTGAAGGTTCTTGGCGTGGTCCTTCTGGATGCCAGTAAAGAAAGGGGTATAGTACTTGTCGATGCCGCCGAAATGCTTTTTGAAGACATTGCGAAACGGGGCGTCGGTGATGCCTTGGAAGGGGCCTAAACTGAGTTTAACGGTTGTCATTTGCGCCTTTTCCCAGTAAACATCAACACGATCGTTGCAATGAGCATCCCGAAGGTCATCCACATGGCAATTCGGTAAAGGTAGTCCCCGTGCCTGGAATAGAAGGTCTTCTCAGTATTGGCTTTCAGCGTGGCTTTAATGACGTCTTCTTTCCAGTATTCAGTGGATTGGATCACATCGCCTTTTTGGTTAAAGAAACCTGATCTTCCAGTATTGGCCGAGCGGGCTACGCAACGGCGGTTCTCGATGGCGCGGAGCTTCGAAAACTCGAAATGCTGTTTGTAGCCGGGGGTGTCGCCCCACCAGCCGTCGTTGGTGCTCACAAACAGCAGGTCGGCACCTTTGCGGACGAACTCGCTCACATAGCCCCCGAAGGCTGATTCGTAGCAGATGGCCACCCCCACTTGGTGTTCGCCGAAACTCATGTTATGCGGATAGGGATCGGTCTTCAAGGTGCCTCGGGCGATGCCCATGGTGATGCTGAAGTTCTTCAAGAAGCCCATCCATTCGGGGATGGCCTCCACGGCTGGAGTCAATTTTGACTTGTTGCGGTGCTGCACGTTAATCGTATCGATGAGCAAGGCGGAGTTATGGGCGTAATAATAGCGGTTGGTCCCGCCGATCTGGCGTGCCGGGAAGTCGTCTTCCATGCCCTTGGGCACCCACTCAAAGGTGGTGCCACCGATCACGAAGCAGCTTTGTTTGTGCTGTTTTATGAAGTTGTGTATGGTGTTTAACGCCTTGGCATCCTGCATCCTGTCGAGCCAAATGCCCTCTTGGATGGCCGATTCGGAACTGACAATAAACCGTGTTTCGGGGGTGATCATTTTTTCAGCCAGTTCCACATTTTTTTGTACCACTTTATCGTACGTTTGCGCATCGAATTGCTCATTCCAAGGATCGCAGTTCTGCTGAATCACGATGACTTCAGTGTCCTCGCCTTTTTCTTCGTAGCGATTGTAGGCAATCTTACTCCCAATAATGGGTAAGAGCAAAAGCGCAATGGTTATACCAATATATCCCCAGCGTGCTTTCTTGTTGACGGTACTTAGAATATTGCTAATCATGATGTTAATCAGCAAAACCCATAGTGTTCCTCCGGCAACACCCGTAATGGAATACCATTGAATCCAGGTGGTGCAGGTGGAGAATACGTTGCCAAGGCTGAGCCAGGGCCATTTGGCTGACCAGTAGTAATGCAGAAACTCAAAAGCCATCCAGTAGGGGATGAGCAGGAAGTTGGCCCACAGAAATTGGCTGCTGCTTTGGTATTTCTTCAGCAGTCTCATCTTGGTAAAATGGAAAGCCCAGAACACGGTGGCCATGAACAGGGAGTTCAGGATCCATGCCAATGTTGCTGCCGGAGTGGCGTTCCATACCCACCAGGTGGTCAGCACGTTCCAAATCAAAAAGGTAACGAACGCAAGTAAGAAAACTTTTCCTTTTTCTCCTTTGCTGATGCGTTCTTCCAGGTAAAACAACGGAACCAGTGCGATGAAAATCAACGGAGCTAATCCTCTGACGGGCCATGCGGCCCACAGCAGCAATCCGCTGACGACAGCCAATAATAGCTTTTGATATTTCTTCATTTCCAAAATTTTGGCAAAAATAACGAATAGTTAACTATCTTTGCCGGACAATTATTGCGTTTTGAAAAAAATCCTTGTCATACGCTTCAGTTCCATTGGCGACATTGTGCTCACCACGCCGATCATCCGTTGCCTCAAGCAGCAGCTGCCGGAGGTGGAACTACATGTGCTGACCAAATCATCCTATCGTTCCATCTATGCGGCGAACCCTTATATTAATAAGGTATATGAACTTCAAGGGAACCTGAAGGATCTCATTTGCCAACTTCGAAGGGAACATTACGATTTCATTGTTGATCTGCACAAAAACTGGCGCTCGTTAAGGGTGCGTGCGGCATTGCATCGTCCCTCTGCTTCATTCCCGAAACTCGATTTCCGAAAGTTTCTTTACACCAAATTGAAGCTCGGGAAGTTGCCACAAGTGCATATTGTCGACCGTTATTTCGAAGCGGTGAAAAAGTTGGGTATCCACAATGATGGTCAGGGCTTGGATTTCTTTTTCAACGAAGGCGATGTGATGCATTACGAAGACCTCCCCGAGACTTTCCGCGAGGGTTTCGTGGCCATCGTCATCGGGGGCCAGCACGCCACCAAGATCTTGCCGGAGGACAAGGTGGTCGAAGTCTGCAATGCTTTGGACTATCCCGTTGTTTTGGTCGGTGGTCCCGAGGATGCTGTTCGTGGGGAGCGTATCAAAGAGAAGGTGGGGAGCTATGTGGGCAACAGTTGCGGCAGTCTCACCGTGGGTCAGTCGGCATCGTTACTCCAGTTGGCCGATGCGGTGATCACCAACGACACGGGTATGATGCATATTGCAGCAGCATTGCGCAAGCCCATCGTCTCAGTGTGGGGCAACACGGTACCTGAGTTCGGAATGTATCCTTACTTGCCCGAGGGTATGAAGCCATCCGTCATCGTTGAGAACAAAGATTTAAGATGCCGTCCCTGCCACAAATTGGGTTATGCCAAGTGTCCGAAGGGCCATTTCAAATGCATGAATTCGTTAAGTGCTCAGGAAATCGCTGAAAAAACAAAAGCCGGACTTTCATCCGGCTCTTGAGGGTGGTACCAGCGGGAATTGAACCAGCGACACACGGATTTTCAGTCCGTTGCTCTACCAACTGAGCTATGGTACCCCGTTGAATGCGACTGCAAAAATACAGCTTTTTTTGAAATCGACAATATTTTTTAAAAAAAATTCAGTTTTTTTTTGGATATTTGCACGCTGAAATAGACTGTAATGAAGCAACCTCTTTTGAATAAATGGATATTGACGGCGCTTGCCATTGTCTTGTGCGGTGGCGCTTTTGCCCAGGCCAACGTGGATTCGCCATACTCGATGTTTGGCATCGGGCAGGTGCGTAACAAAACGATGAACACCCGCCTGAAAGGTATGGGTGGCGTGACCAATGCCATGGGTGACAAAAACATGGTAAACCCGGGCAACCCAGCCTCTTATGCCATGATCGACACTTTGGCATTCCTTTTCGATGCAGGCATCTACGCCAAGTCATCCAACTTCAGTACTTCAAACCTCTCAGAGCGTGCTTCATCTGCTTCATTGGATTATATTTCGATGGGCTTTTCGCTGACCAATTGGTGGAAGATGTCCATGGGAGTCCAGCCCTACAGCAATGTTGGCTATAACATCCTCACCACCTATCACAGCGATCAGGTGGGTAACTGCGCCGAGCTTTTCAAAGGCGAGGGTGGCTTGAATCAGGTGTACTGGGGTAACGCCTTCCGTCTTGGCAAACACTTCGCTGTGGGTGTCAATAGTAGCTTCGTGTTCGGCGACAGCAAGTCGACCACCACGCTGGCTTATCCCGATTCAGCTTATATCATCTGTTCCCGTCGTAGTCGCGATATGATGGTAAGATCGTTCATGTTTGACTATGGCGTGATGTACCAAGGCAATGTTGGTGAAGGGCTGACCTTGAATGTGGGTGCTACGTATAACCAAAAGATCAACCTCCACGGGAAACAGACTACATTTATCCGTACCATTGAGGCCGACGACATTGAGAGTCTATCGGGTGTGACGGAGTATTTGATTGACACCGTATCCTATTCCACCAACAATAATTCCTATTACAGCATGCCTCATGCCTTTGGCTTTGGAGTGTCGCTAAAGAGGGACAATCGTTGGATGGTGGGAGCCGACTTCAACTGGTCACAGTGGAGCACGTTCGCTCGGAATGGTGTCAACGAAGGGCTTCAGGACTCTTGGAGCGTGGCTGTCGGAGGTGAGTTTCTGCCGAGGTCGACAGCGCTCTCAAGTTATTGGACCCGCGTCTCGTACCGTTTGGGCGGCTTCTATGAGCAGACTTTCCTGAATATTAACGGACACTCTATCAATAAGATGGGTGTCACGATGGGCATGAGTCTGCCGGTGCCGAGGACGCTTTCCAAAGTGGACCTGGGACTGGAGATCGGAAATTGTGGCACGAAATCTGATAACCTGATCAAAGAGAGTTACGTGAACCTGTCGGTTGGAGTGTCTGTCTTCGAGCGCTGGTTCGTGAAAAGAAAATATAAATAGTTAAACCATAAAAAACACAAAACGATGAAAACGAAGAGAATTGCGATCCTGGCTGTTGTTTTAGGAATGGCCCTGGGTGTTTCCGCACAAATGGTAACTGAGTCGAAATACGGTGCTGACAGCGCCAACTGCGTCACCAAGCTTTCGGTTTACCGTGAGTACTACAAGCAGTGGGAAGCCGCCAAGTTCGCCCCTGAGTCCGCCAATGGCGAAATGATCTCGGCATGGCGCGAGGTGTTCCTTTCCTGCCCCCGTGCAAGTCAGTACACCTACACCAACGGTGAAAAGATTCTGGATTACCTGATCCGTCAGAACCCTAAAGACAAAGACGCTTACATCGACACGCTCTGCATGTTGATGGATACGAGAGCTGTGTGCTTCCCGACTGATCCTAAGACGGGTGCTTCACAGGTCGCCAACATTAAAGGTCGTAAAGGCCTCCTGATCTATAACTATAACAAAGGTCGTTACGAAGAGGCTTACAATGTGCTGAAGGAAGCTGTCGAACTCGACCCCTCGCAGATGCAGGCTGCCTATATCGACGCTTACTTTAAGGCTACCATCGACATGGTGAACAACGGTAAGGCAGAGAAGATGGCGATCATCAATGTGTATCAGGAACTTACCGATGTGGTTGACGAAAACATCAAGGCGCTGGCCGAGAAAGAGACGCAACTGCTTGAAGCCAAAGCCAATGCCGAAGAGACGGGCGACAATGATGCCGTTGTCGGTTTCGACAAGCAGATTGAAAAGAACGAGAAGTCCATCAACAACAACAAAGGTGTGAAGAACAACCTGGATAACCTCTTCCAGCCTTATGCTTCCTGCGACGACCTGATCAAGGTGTTCACCGCTAAGATGGCTGAGACGCCTAACGATGTCGCACTGCTGAAGCGCATCACCACCGTTCTCGATAAGAGAGACTGCACGGATTCCAAGCTCTTCCTTGATGCCAGTAAGAACCTTTATGCCCTTGAGCCCAGCCCGGAGGCCGCTTACAACATCGGTATTCAGGAGTACAAGAACAAGAAATACGGCGAGGCTGCTAAGTACTTCGAACAGGCTACTCAGTCTGAAAACAACGACCGCGTCTATCGTGCCTACCGCTACCTGGCTTCTTGCTACCAGGGCATGAGCGCCTACGGCAAAGCCCGCGAGGCCGCAAGAAAAGCTTCTCAGGTCGACCCGACTGCTGGTGAGCCTTATCTGATCATCGCTCAGCTCTATGCTGGCAGCGCCAGTCAGTTCAGCGGTGAAGTCGAAAGCAAGGCTGTGTTCTGGGTGGCTGTCGACAAGTGCGTCAAAGCCAAGCAGATCGACCCCTCTGTCACCGACAAGGCCAATAGCCTGATCCGTGCTTACTCACAGCACTTCCCATCAACGGAGACGATCTTCTTCAACGACTATTCTGAGGGTCAATCCTATACCGTCGGTGGCTGGATAGGTGAGACTACTACCATCAGAGCCGCTAAATAAACAGCACGTTGAAGACGTCACGATTTCTGATTTGCAACATCACAGCCTTACTGGCTGTGATGTTGTTTTCGTGTGGTAACCCCACGTCGGTCATCCAACAGCTTGCCTCCGACGACACGCTGTCGGGGGTCGTCGCCTATGATATTGTGTTTTATCGTAGCGACTCAGGCGTTGTCCAGGTAGAGTTGAAAGCTCCGATGATGGTGCGTCAAGGCGACGACAGCAGCTATCTTGAGTTCCCACAGGGTTTTCATGCCGTGGTGTTCGACAAAAACCATCAGATCGCTTCGGAAATCAGCGCCGACTACGGTATCGACTATAACGACAAAGGAATGGTGAAAGCCGTCGGTAATGTCAATGTCGAAAACGGCCAAAAAGGCCAACGCATGGTTTCTGACATGTTGTATTGGTATCGCGATTCCAAGATGATCTATACCCGGTCCGCCGTGAGGATCATCATGCCCGATAAAGATATCACAGGCGATAGTCTGGTCTCGATGGAAAACTTCGACGAGTATACCATTTATAATGGAAGGGCGACCTTCGAGGTGGAGGATAATTGACAATGAACGACTGGATTGTTGTCATCGTCACGCTTTTTTTCTCCGCACTCTGTTCGGGGCTGGAGATCGCTTTCAATAGCACAAACCGGCTTCAGCTGGAGGTCGACCTGAAAAAGAATCTGTTTTCGGCGAAGATCATCAGCTTGTTTTTTAGAAATCAGTCACGTTTTGTCACTTCTTTGCTTATTGGTAACAACATTGCTAATGTTATCTACGGCATCGCCATGGCTCGTTTGCTGCAGCCTGCCGTGGAATGGATGCTCCCCGAGTCGCTTGAGGTTGGTTTTTTCATCCTGCTCATTCAGTCCATCATCTCCACATTACTTGTCTTGGTGCTAGCGGAGTTTCTTCCCAAGATCCTTTTCCGTATCAACCCTAACGCCATCCTCTCGTTCTTCGCCCTGCCCACGGTGGTGTGCTATTTTTTGTTGTACCCCCTAACTTTGATCTATTCGGGCATTGCCCAGCTGATCATCAGGGTGTTTTTCGGAATCAAAATGGGGCCGCAGACCTATCGGATCAGCACGGTCGACTTCGACGACTATATTGCTGAATACGCCGACCAAGAGGAGGCCGACGAAGATGTGCAACAGGAGATACAACTGTTCCAAAATGCCATGGATTTCGATCAGGTTAAGTTGCGCGAGTGCATGGCACCTCGCAATGAGATTGAGGCTGTGAAAATCACCGACGACTTGCGTTTTTTGAAGGACCGTTTCGAGGAGACCAAACACTCTAAGCTCATAGTTTACTCTGACAATATCGACAATATCGTCGGCTACATTCATCTTAATGATGTGGTGGAGGCGATGGCACACCGGAAAAATGTCACCGCTGCCAATTTGGTCCGCCCCATCGACTTCTTCCCCGAGACCTATACTGCCGACCGTTTGCTGAAACACTTCATCCAGAAACACCAAGGCGTGGCAGTGGTGGTCGACGAGTTCGGCGGGACGGCAGGCATTGTCTCCATGGAGGATGTAATCGAAGAGATTTTCGGCGAGATCGAGGATGAATACGACGAGGAAGAAGAAAAAGAGGAAGTGATGAAGGATGATACCTATGTATTTTCGGCACGTTTGGAGATCGACTATCTTAACGAGACTTATGACCTTAACCTTCCCGTGTCGGACGACTACGAAACGCTAGCGGGCATGGTGCTTCACTATTATGAAAACATCCCCGAACCAGGCGAGGAATTGATCATCGGGTCGTATAAAATCAAGGTTTTGAAGGCCACTGACATGAAATTGGAAGAGCTTGAATTAAAGCGAGTTCAGTAACGTGAAAAATAAAGTTTCATCATTTTTGCGATGATTGGATTTATTTTTCTAAATTTGCAGGCTCAAATTTTGAATGAATAATTAATAATAAAAATAGCATTATGTCAGCACTTGAAAAAATTAGAAAACACCCAGGATTGGTTATTACGGTCTTAAGTATAGCCCTTCTGATTTTCATCTATCAAATTGTTGCCGAATCAAAGAATCGTAACGGACGGAGTAGTGATGATGAAACCGTGGTTTATGTCGACAATGAACGGATTCTTATTTCGGATTTTGACAATCTGAGAAATAAGAATGTTGAACAGACGAGAAGGAGCAACGGCGGAGAAATTTCTCAAGCCCAGACCTACGGCATTTATAACAACACCCTTGAGAAGATGATCAAGGACTGCATCATGAACAAGGAATACGAAGCCGTTGGCATGAATGTGACTTCAGAAGAGATGCTTGACTTGTTTGTAGGTAACGAACCTCACGAGTGGGTGGCACAGAATTTCTCCAATAATGGTGTCTTCGAAAAAGATCGTGTCGAGTATATTCTCCAAAACTTTGATGAACTCTGCAATATGGGTTATGTGGATCGTGAGATGTGGATCGAGTTTGAGAACCAAGTGAAGGAGAACCGTCTTGAGACCAAGTTCAACAATCTGGTGAAAGCCTCTTACTTCGTCCCGACCAAGTTGGCGGAGAAATACTACAACAATAAGAATGAAAAGACCTCTGCTGAAGTTGTTGCTCTTCGTTACTCCAACATCGCCGACACTGACGTGGAAATCACCGATCAGGACATTAAGAAGTTCTATCAGGAGAATAAATATAAATATGAGACACCTGCAACGCGTAGCATTGAATATGTGGTGTTCGATGTCAAACCTTCGCAGGAGGATAAAGACAATGCTTTTAAAGTGGTCTCCGAGCTGAAAGACAACTTTGCCGCCACCGAAAATGTGATCAACTTCGTCAATGCCAACTCAGAAACCGATCATCGTTACGACAGCACTTGGAAAGGCCGTAAGGATGTCCCGGTTGAGATTGAGCAAGTTATTTTCGACGAGGGCAACCAGCCTGGCTTTGTCTATGGCCCTTACTTCGATAATGAAGCCTACAATCTGGTGCGTATTGTTGAGTTCCAGGATCGTGCCGACTCGCTGAGAGCCAGCCACATTCTGATCCCCTATGCCGGTGCTTTGAGCAGCGCTGACACTGTTACTACCAAGGAAATGGCTCAAAAGCGTGCTGACAGTATCGCCAGTGCCCTGAAAAAGAATCCCAAAGACACGAAACTCTTCGGCAAATTGGCTGGCAAGTATTCATCTGATAAAGGCTCTGCAGAGAAAGAGGGTGACCTCGATTGGTTCCCCGATGGTATGATGGTTCCCACCTTCAATGAGTTTGTGATGAAGAACAACGTCGGACAGATTGGCGTGGTGGAATCTCCGTTTGGCTACCATGTCATCAAGGTTACTGGAAAGACCGAGATGCAGCCGAAAGCCCGTCTGGCTATCGTGACCCAGAAAGTCAACACCAGCTCGGATACCTATAAAAAGATGTATTCCTATGTCAACAAGTTCGTTACTGAGAATCGTACCCAAGAGCAGTTCAATGCCGCTGTCGAGGCTGAAGGCTTGACCAAGCGTGTGCAGCCCAGTTTGACCGTCTCCACCAACCAAATCCCCGGCATCAACAACCCGCGTTCAATTGTCCGCTGGGCCTTTGACAAGAAGACCAAGGTGGGTAATGTGTCGAACATGTTCGAACTTGATGATATGTTCGTTGTAGCTGTTCTGACTGAGGCTATTGAAGAGGGCTATGCTCCTGTTGAGAAGATTGCAGAACAATACAAACCTCAGATCCTCAATTTGAAGAAGGGCGAGGTTGCTGTCGGCAAGATGCAGGCTTGCGGTAACGACTATGACCGTATGGTCAATGAACTCAAGGCTGAAAGCACCACGGTTTCCGATCTCACTATGGATTCACGTTCCGTCGGCAACTTTGGTGTGGAAGCCAATATCATCGGTACCATCCTGGGTATGAAGGAAGGCGAAGTGGTTGGTCCTGTCGCAGGTAACATCAGCGCATTCGTGATCAAAAATGTGAAACACCAAGCAGCTCCTGCCACCACCGATTACTCTGCTATCTTGAGAGAGAAGAAAGCTCAGTTCGACAATAAGGTGTTCAACGGTGGCGTTTACAATGCCCTTCACGAGAAAGCCGATATTGAGGACAACAGAGTGAAGTTCTATTAAACGGAAAACGGAGAACTGAGAACTGAAAACTTAAGGGCGCAGCTGGATTCCAGCCGCGCCCTTTTTTATGAAACATCTTTCCGTTTTCCGTTTTAACTCGTTTTACTTCGTTGAGGGCTTCGCCGTTCAACTTTCCGTTTCAGAACCCCATGCCGAACCAGTACCAGAACTGATCTTCCATCTCTTTCCAGGTCTGGCGTGCGGCAGCGGCGAAGTCTTTGGTGTATTGGTTGACTACCTTGGTGGCTTCGTCCTTTTTGCCTTCGTTGAGTAGTGCCATGGCTTTTTTCTCCATGGTGGGGATTTCTTCAAAAGCTTTTTCTTCGAGGCGGTTGGCGTTACCCATGAGGACGGGTTTGGTGCGGCCCCACATTACGGTAGCGAGCTTGTTGGCCTTGCGATAATGCCAGATCCAGGCCTCCTCACGGTAGCGCAACTGACCGCATTTGTCGAATCCCTCAGGCAGGGTGGTGGAGCCTGAGAAGATGGGGATGCGTGGACTCTGTCCTGGGTTGTCGCAGGCCATCCAGCAGATGGCACCGATCTCGTCGGGCATCCAGCTACGGCATTGGATGATGGTATGGTAGCTGCTCCAGGCAACGGCCACGGTACGTTGGAAGTTCACGGTTCCTGGTGCCAGAGTGTTCAAAGTGTTTTGCATGGTGCCAGTCATCCAGGGGTTGGCGATGGGGCTGATGATGGTGTCGTTGACCACGCTGCCATCGTCCTGGCGTTTCTTGGTTACCATTTTGACGTTGCGGGTCATGTCCATGTCAGTGCCTTCATAGGTGCTACGGAAGAGTTCCATCACCTTGCGGACGTCGACATTCTCATCGGGTTTCACTGAGAAGGGCAGTTCGGGCATGTCGCGGTTAAGGTTGAGTGAGGGAGCCAGTTGGCTGAGGATGAAGAACTCGCGGTCGCTGTAGTTCTTTCCACCGCCGTATTCGGCCCGGAAGGCCTTCCAGAAGATAAACTCGCCTTTACCGTCCCAGAGACCGTATTTTTTGGCTACTTTCTCGCAGTTGTCGGAGCAGTAAAAGTCCTTGCTCTTGCGTTCCAGTTTGCCGATGCGGGCGATGTTGGCGCTGACGCCCACCTCATCGTCGGGGATGCGTTTGGCAGCCCACACACCGCCGATCTTGTCGGGGCCTTCGCCGAGGATCTCCATCTGCCAGACTTCGTTCTTGTCGGCGATGGTGATGCACTCGCCGCCGTCGCCATAGCCGTATTCCTTGATGAGTTGGCCGATGAGTTGGATGGCGTCGCGTGCGTTGTCGCAGCGCATCAGGGCTACACGTTCGAGTTCCTCGATCATGAACATGCCGTTTTTGTTCACTAAGGTGTCAGGACCTGAGAAGGTTGTTTCGCCAATGGCCAACTGTTTTTCGTTGAGGCAGGGATAAGCGGTGTTGAGATAGGCGTAGGTGTGTTCCACCTGCGGGATCTCGCCAGCGAGTTCCACCTTGCGGTTGTCGAACGGGTCTTCGGTGTGCATGGTGCCCTTGTACACTTTGTGCATCTCGCCTTTTTTGTGGTCGGCGGCGGGTTCCCAGCGCATCCAGGTGCGGTAGCGACCGTCGCAGGTGTGTGAGGTGATGACGGAGCCGTCGGTGGTGGCGTTCTTGCCTACCATGATGCTGGTGCAGCACGCCCCGACGTGCATTTCTTGGTCTTCCTGGGCGTAAGTGTTGAAGCCCAACAGTAGGAGACCGGAGAGGATAATGGTCTTGAATTTGAGCATAAGATAATATTTTTGATCTTGTTTCGTTAAATTTATGAATGGAAGAAAATCCAAAATTACTAAAAAAAACAATCAAGATGAAAAAGTATTTTTTATTGGCAGCTGTAACGCTCATGTGTTTTCAAGCTTCAGCTGAAGTTTCATGGGGAGACTGGTTTGGTAAAGACGAAAAGAATGCGAATCACGCCGTTGGCCTCAGTTTGATGGGAAAGACGTTTACATGCGATGGGGTATCCATGTCGTATATTGTGTCGGAACAGGGCACGATGGCTTTTGGAGTAGGGCTTGATTTCGAGTATGAGAAAATGATCAACAAGACGCCTTTGGGTATCTTGACAGGGATATGGGCTGAATACTCCAGGCCGTATTATAATGGTTTGAATGATGCCGGAAACCAAGTAAAGATCTGGGCGGACGATGTGACACTTAGGGTGCCGTTGATGTTACAGTATCACGACAAGCTTGGCTCGTCAACGGAGCTGCTTTTGTTTGTGGGTCCCAGTGTTGATTTCGTAGTGTATCGCAAAGGAGGGGGCTCAATGGGCGGTGACACATTCTTCTGTGGCAGCTCGATAGGGGAAGGCAATCCGACGACTTGGAACTGGGTTGGTGCATCGCTAAATTATGGTATAGGAATCACCCATAAAGACATCACCTTCAAGCTCTCGACGGGTTATGGCCTGACAAATCATTTCAAGAAAGACTATACCGCTCAGCATATCGGTTATCCAGTGTATCTCAACCGTCCTATTGTGGGAACCGTGTTGTTTAACTGGTGATTCATTGACGTTTTCTTTCAAGAGAAAAGTACAAGATTCCTTGTAATTCCGAAAAATTCCGTATCTTTGAACGTTTTTCTGAAAACTAATATCTAAAAACGTTAAATATGGAATTACCATTTGCAGAAGCGTGGAAAATCAAGATGGTTGAACCCATTAAGAAATCCACCCGCGAACAACGCGAAAAGTGGCTCCAAGAGGCCCACAACAACATCTTCATGCTGAAGAGCGACTACGTCTACATCGATCTTCTGACCGACTCTGGCACCGGCGCCATGAGCGACCGTCAGTGGGCCGCCATGATGATGGGCGATGAAAGCTACGGCGGTGCCCGTTCGTTCTATCACATGAAGGATACCATCACCGAACTTACCGGTTTCGAGTATGTCATCCCTACCCACCAAGGCCGTGCAGCCGAGAACGTGCTGTTTAGCTACTTGGTGAAGCCGGGCATGGTCATCCCTGGCAACGCCCACTTCGACACTACCAAGGGCCATATCGAAAGCCGTAAGGCCTTCGCCATCGACGTCACCGTGCCTGAGGCTTACGACACCCAGCTCGAAGTCCCCTTTAAGGGCAACGTCAGCCTCGAGAAACTCGAGAAGGTGCTGCAAGAGAACAAGGGCAATGTGCCGTTTATGGTCCTCACCGTCACCAACAACACCGTCGGCGGTCAGCCCGTGAGCATGCAGAACGTCCGTGAGACCTGCGAACTTTGCCATAAATACGGCGTGCCGGTTGTGGTTGACAGCGCTCGTTTCATTGAAAACTGCTACTTCATCAAGACCCGTGAGAAGGGTTACGAAAACAAGACCCTTCGCGAGATTGCCAAGGAGATGTACTCCTACGCCGATGCCATGACGATGAGCGCCAAGAAGGACGCCTTGGTCAACATGGGCGGCTTCATCGCCACTAACAAGAAAGACTGGTATGAAGGTGCCAAGCTGTTCTGCATCCCCTTCGAGGGCTTCCTCACCTACGGCGGTATGAACGGCCGCGACATGGACGCTCTGGCTGTCGGCCTGAAGGAAAATATTGAATTTGATATGGTAGAGACCCGTATCAAACAGGTGCATTACCTTGCCGCCAAGCTTGATGAATACGGCATTCCTTACCAGCGTCCTGCCGGTGGTCACGCCATCTTCGTCGACGCCGACAAGGTTTTGACCAACATCCCGAAAGAAGAGTTCCCGGCTCAGACCTTGACCTGCGAACTTTATCTCGAAGCAGGCATCCGTGCTTGTGAGATCGGTTATGTGTTGGCCGACCGCGACCCAGTCACCCGTGAGAACCGCTTCGGTGGCAACGACTTCGTACGTCTGTGCATCCCGCGCCGTGTGTATACCAACAACCACATGGACGTGATCGCCGCCGCTTTGAAGAATGTCTACGACCGTCGCGACACCATCAAACGCGGTCTTGAAATCACATGGGAAGCCGAGCTGATGCGTCACTTCACCTGCCAGTTCAAGAGATTGGGATAAACCATGACTGCACCCGCCATCATCATCGGAATTATCTATGTGTTGGCGCTGACCACCAGCATCGTGCCGCTGGCTGTGGGACTTGAACCGAAAGGGGAAAGCAAGCCCACACGGCAGGTGCTGGTGGCCTTGGTGTTTGCTGCCACGCAGGCTCTGATGGCCTTCATCGGCTATCTGCTGAGTACTGCGATTGACTATCTTTTTGAAGGCATGCTGAAGTACTTGGTTTTTGCTATGATGCTCATTGTGGCTTTCAAGATGATCGTCGACTCCATGAAGGTGCTGAAAGCCCAACGCCTCTATACCTTTACTTCCAGCTGGGGCTATTTGCTGCTGGGCATCCTTGGGGGGATGAACGTCTTTTTGATGGGCCTCTGCAGTCAAGGCTACATGCCGTTCGGCAACTGGTATTTTCTGGTGCTTGCCGCCGCAAGTTTCTTGTGGGCTTGGCCGTCGGTGAGGAAACTGTACAATCCAAAGATGCTTCGCGCCATGAGCTTTATTGAGTTTTCTGGCGCTGTTTTTGTGGTTGTAGTTGCGCTACTCTATTTGTTAACTGATTTAGCTCGTTGAAAATGAAGCGTTTGCTATTCTCTATCCTTGTCCTTGTATGGACGGTTTCCGCTGTTGCACAGGCTCCGGCGAATTACTATAACTCCGCCAATGGATTGACGGGCAACCAGCTAAAAATAGCTTTGCATAACATTATCAAGGGGCACACCTCCATTTCGTATTCCCAGATATGGAACGCTTTCTGGAGTACCGACAACAAAGGCAACGGTGTGGTGTGGGACATGTACTCCGACCGTCCCGGCGGCACACCGCCTTACACCTACCAACTCGGCACTGACCAATGTGGTTCCTATAACAGCGAGGGTGACTGTTACAACCGTGAGCATTCGTGGCCTTCGAGTTGGTTCAACGACCAAAGTACACCGCGTACCGATATGCACCATATTTTCGCCACCGACGGTTATGTGAACAACCGCCGTGGCAATTTTCCCTTTGGCGAAGTGAAGTCTGCTACATGGACCTCGCAGAACGGCTCCAAGCTCGGCTCAAGCAAAACCCCAGGCTATACAGGCACTGTTTTTGAGCCTATTGACGAATACAAAGGCGACTTCGCCCGCGCCATCATGTATATGAGCGTGCGTTACTACAGCGAGGACTCGGGATGGGGAAGCAGCGACATGACCAACAAGTCGGTCATCCAGCCTTGGGCCATCACCATGCTGCTGCGATGGAACGACAATGATCCCGTCAGCCAGAAGGAAATCGACCGTAACAACGCCATTTACAGCAGCTATCAACATAACCGCAATCCTTTCATCGACCACCCGGAATACGCGCGGATGATTTGGGATCCCAGTTGGAGTACTGACGAGTATGAAGCGCAGAATAATCATCATGCAAATTGTATTGTTGTTTACGATATCAGCGGCAGAAAAGTGCTGCAAGAAAACATCACAAACGAAGAGGATGAGATAGCATCTTTGAAAAATAGACTTCAACGAGGATGTTATCTGATCCAACTCCTCGACGGAAATCGAGTGCTGTCAAACAAGAAATTGTTTGTTAATTAAAAATAAATACTTACTTTTGCGAGCATATTAAATTGCAAATTCTGCTATTATGATATGCTTCTTTAACTCTGGAAATCAGCGTGTTATAGCCGTTGATTCTGTATCGGAGCTTTCTTCGGAAAATATTTCACGCCTTTCATGGCTTTTTGGCAGGGCCACGCTGGTCAAGACCAAGTCAGTGAAAGGTTTTTTTGTAGGCCCTCGCCGTGAGATGATCACCCCGTGGAGCACCAATGCCGTCGAAATCACCCAAAACATGGGCATCGACGGCATTATTCGTATTGAGGAGTTCCATGCCGTGGACTCGAAGGACGCGCCTTACGACCCGATGCTTCAGGCTATGTACCAAAACCTCGACCAGAAGGTGTTTACGGTGAACAGGAAGCCTGAGCCACTGAAGCATATCGACGATATTGCGGCATATAATGCACAAGAAGGTCTGGCATTGAGTGAAGAAGAGATTGTCTATCTGGAAGGCATTTCCAAGAAGATTGGCCGGAAGTTGACCGACAGCGAGGTGTACGGTTTTGCCCAGGTGAACTCGGAGCACTGCCGCCATAAGATTTTTAATGGCACCTTCATCATCGACGGAAAAAAGATGGGCAGCAGCCTGTTCGCGCTGATTAAGAAGACCTCTACAACCAACCCCAATAGGCTGGTGTCGGCTTATAAGGACAACGTAGCCTTCGTGCTTGGTCCGCGCGTGGAGCAGTTCGCCCCTTTGGGTCAGTTCGAAGCCAGCTATTTCCAGATCAAAGGTATTGACACCATCATCTCGCTGAAGGCTGAGACGCATAATTTCCCGACCACTGTGGAGCCTTTCAATGGTGCTGCTACAGGTACTGGCGGCGAAATCCGCGACCGTCTAGCCGGCGGACAGGCCAGTCTGCCTCTGGCAGGTACCGCGGTCTATATGACTTCTTACCCTCGTACCGAGGAAAACCGTAGCTGGGAAGGCAATGCTGAGCCTCGTAAGTGGCTGTATCAGACCCCCGAAGAGATTCTTATCAAGGCCTCCAATGGTGCTTCCGACTTCGGCAACAAGTTCGGTCAACCCCTCATCAACGGCAGCTTGCTGACTTTTGAGCATCAGGAGAAAGAGACCCTGGGCTACGACAAGGTGATCATGTTGGCGGGTGGCATTGGCTTCGCCAAGAAACAAGATGCCAAGAAGCTGGAACCTGAGCCGGGTGATGTGATCGTGGTGCTGGGCGGCGACAACTACCGCATCGGTATGGGTGGCGGCGCGGTTTCGAGTGTCGACACCGGTCAATACAGCAATGCCATCGAGCTTAACGCTGTGCAGCGTGCTAATCCCGAGATGCAGAAACGCGTCAGCAACGTGATTCGCGCCATGGCCGAGAAAGATACCAACCCCATCCGCAGCATCCACGACCATGGAGCAGGTGGTCACCTTAACTGCCTCTCTGAGCTCATCGAGGATGCCGGTGGTGTGGTGTACGTCGACAAACTACCTGTGGGTGATCCGACGCTTTCCGACAAAGAAATCATCGGCAATGAGTCGCAGGAACGCATGGGCCTGCTGGTGAAGAAAAAAGACTTAGCTTTGGTGCGCAAGACCGCTGAACGTGAACGTGCTCCCTACTATGAGGTAGGCGAGGTGACCGGCGACGAGCGGCTGCGTTTCGTCCGCGCAAAAGGCGAAGCCCCCATTGATCTGGCCATCAGCGATTTCTTCGGCAGTGCGCCCAAGACGGTGCTCACCGACCAAACCAAGCCTGTCAGCTTCAAGAAGATTAGCTATACCAAACGCGACTTCCATAAATACCTCGAGAAGGTCCTCCAACTGGAGGCTGTGGCCTGTAAGGACTGGCTCACCAACAAGGTGGACCGTTCGGTGACTGGCCGTGTGGCCCAACAGCAATGTGTGGGCGAGGTGCAGCTTCCGCTGGCCAACCTCGGCATCAGTGCACTCGATTATACCGGCCGTCGCGGTGTAGCCACTGCCTTGGGCCATGCACCCATCGCTGGCTTGATCGATCCGGCTGCCGGCTCACGTCTATCGGTATCGGAAGCGCTCACCAACCTCGTGTGGGCTCCCATCGAAGGCAACCTGCAGGGGGTCTCGCTGAGCGCCAACTGGATGTGGCCTGCCAAACAGGAAGGCGAGACCGCTCGGTTGTATTCTGCCGTGAAGGCGCTGAGCGACTATGCCATCGCCCTCGGTATCAACGTGCCAACAGGTAAAGACTCACTCTCCATGACCCAGAAATATCCCGATGGGCAGAAGGTGGTCGCCCCTGGCACCGTCATTGTCAGTGCAGTGGGTGAGGTGAGCGACATCCGCCGTACCGTACGCCCGGTGATGAAAGGCCGTCTCGATAGCGAGTTGCTGTATATCGACTTCTCCAGCGATGGCTTCGAACTCGGTGGCAGTAGCTTTGCCCAGGCCATCGGCGCCATTGGACAGAAAGCCCCGGATGTCAAGAGTCCCGCTTATTTTAAGAGGGCCTTTAATGCTTTGCAGCGTCTCATTGAGGAGGGTCTTGTGATGGCTGGTCACGATGTCTCGGCAGGCGGTTTGATCACCACCCTGCTGGAAATGAACTTCGCCAACACAGAGATGGGTATGGACCTCAACCTCAAGGACTTCGATAAGGAAGACCTCACTTCGGTGCTGTTCTGCGAGAAGCCCTCGGTGGTGATTCAAGTGCCCGACGACGGCAAAGCCAAGAAGTTGTTGCGTGAGTTGGGTATCCGTTTCAAAGTCATCGGCAAGCCCTCGGTGAAACGCCAGATCGTCATCCGTCACGCTGGACACGATCATCTGTTCGACATTGACGCGTTGCGCGACGTGTGGTTCAAGTCATCGTACCTGCTCGACCGTGATCAATGTGGTGAGCGCAAGGCTCTGGAACGCTACGAAAACTACAAGAAACAATATCTCCACTATAGCTTTGGCCGTGGCTTCACGGGCAAGGCCAAGGACCTTGGCATCGTGATGAACCGCCGCAAGAAGAGCGGCATCAAGGCGGCCATCATCCGTGAGAAAGGCTGCCAATGCGACCGCGAGATGGCCTATGCCCTCTATTTGGCAGGCTTCGATGTGAAGGACGTCACCATGACCGATCTCAGTAGCGGTCGTGAAGATCTCACCGACGTGAACATGATCGTGTTTGTGGGCGGCTTCTCCAACTCTGACGTGCTCGGCTCTGCCAAAGGCTGGGCTGGAGCTTTCCTTTATAACGAGAAAGCCAAGAAGGCTCTCGATGACTTCTATGCCCGCGAGGACACCTTGAGTCTCGGCGTGTGTAACGGCTGCCAGTTGATGATGGAACTCGGCCTGATCTACCCCGATCATGAAGAACACCCGGTGATGCGGCACAACAACTCCCATAAGTTCGAATCGGCGTTCCTCAATGTGGAGATTGCCCAAAACGAAAGCGTGATGCTCAAGTCGCTTTCAGGACGTCGTCTCGGTGTTTGGGTGGCCCACGGTGAGGGTAGATTCTACTTCCCATACTATCGCGACAAGTACAAAATCGTGATGACTTATGGCCAAGAACGTTATCCGGGTAACCCCAATGGCAGCGACTGGTCGGTGGCAGGCATCTGCTCCAACAACGGCCGTCATCTAGCCATGATGCCCCATCTGGAGCGTGCCTTCTTGCCTTGGCAATGGGCGTTCTATCCCGACAGCCGCAAAGACGATGAAGTGAGCCCATGGATCGAAGCCTTTGTGAATGCTAGAAAGTGGGTGGAGGAAACGTTAAAAAACAAATAATCTTCGTAAAAAGAGAACATGATGAAGACATTTGATGCAAAAGAAGTGAAGGACGATGTGGTCCAATGGATCAGAGACTGGTTTGATCAATGTGGTCCCGGCTGCAATGCGGTGATCGGCATCTCTGGCGGTAAGGACAGTAGCGTGGTGGCAGGCCTTTGTGTGGAGGCCCTCGGCAAAGACCGCGTGATCGGCGTGACCATGCCCAACGGTGTGCAGAAAGATATCTCCGATAGCATGAAACTGATCAACCACCTTGGCATTCGTCATATCAACCTCAATATCGGGGAGACCTACAAGGCATTGATGGGTGAAGTGGAGAAACAACTGGGAACACAAGATACGGAAGTCAGCAGACAGACCGTTATCAACATGCCACCGCGTTTGCGGATGACTACCTTGTATGCTATCTCGCAGTCGCTGAACGGCCGCGTGGCCAACACCTGCAACCTCTCGGAAGACTGGGTGGGCTACAGCACACGTTATGGCGATGCTGCTGGTGACTTCTCGCCACTGGGAGGACTCACTGTGCAGGAGGTCAAGGCCATCGGAAAAGAGTTGGGACTGCCCATCGAACTGGTGGAGAAGACCCCTGCTGATGGGCTCACTGACAAGAGCGATGAGGACAACCTCGGCTTTACCTATGCCGTGCTCGACCGTTACATCCGCACTGGTGAATGCGACGATCCCAGGACAAAAGCCATCATCGACCATAAACATATGATGAATCTTTTCAAATTACAACCCATTCCACATTTTGAGTATCATGCTGAATAAAGAAAACGTTACCGAAGTTTTGAAGGATGTCATCTATTTCCCAAAGGGTGACAATATCATTGCGTTGAACATGGTGGAGAACCTCATGGTGAACGAAGAGGGGATCCGCTTTGATTTGATCGTGGAGCATAAAGATGACCCGAAAAACGATATCTTGGTAAACGCCGCCAAGCGTACGCTGACCGGTGTGTTTGGAGAAGTTTCCGTCGACATCAAGGTGAAGGAGCAAGAGACCGCTCTCGCCAAGGTGAAACATATCATCGCCGTTGCCTCAGGCAAGGGCGGCGTGGGTAAGTCGACCGTGGCCGCCAACCTGGCTATTGCCTTGGCTCGTGCCAACCAGCGCGTGGGTCTCGTCGATGCTGACATCTACGGTCCTTCGGTGCCAATGATGTTTGGTGTTGAAAATGAGCAACCCGCCTGTTTCGAGAAAGATGGCAAGGCCGTGATGGTGCCCATTGAGAAGTTCGGCATCAAGTTGCTGAGCATCGGATTCTTTGTCGACACCGACCGTCCGCTGATCTGGCGTGGTCCCATGGCTACCAGCGCCCTTAACCAGTTGATGAACGACACCCTTTGGGGTGAGCTCGACTGGCTGGTGGTGGATATGCCTCCCGGAACCGGCGATATCCAGCTCACCATGGCGCAGCAGTACAAAGTGACAGGCGCCGTCATCGTGACCACTCCGCAGAAGGTGGCCTTCGCCGATGTGCTCCGCGCTGCCATGATGTTCAAGGAAGAAGCTCTTCAGATCCCGATCTACGGTCTGGTGGAGAACATGGCATATTTCACCCCGACCGACATGCCCGACAAGAAATACTATATCTTCGGTAAAGAGACCGGCAAGCAGTTCGCCGAACAGCTCAACGTCCCGTTGTTGGGACAGATCCCGATTACCGAGAAGATCGCCGAATGTGGTGATAACGGCATGCCACTCGCTTTGGACGCCGACTCTCCCGTGACCAAGGCCTTCGACCAAATAGCCCACTCTATTCTGACTTCTGACTTCTAAATTCTGTATTCTATGGAAAAAGATCTCTTAGAAAAACGTGTAAAGAACATTCTGGAGCAGGTGCGTCCTTACCTCCAAGCCGATGGCGGTGACGTGAACTTTGTGGAACTCACCGACGATATGGTGGTGAAGGTAGAGCTCACCGGTGCCTGTGGCAGTTGCCCTTATAGCACCATGACGCTGAAAAACGGTATCGAGAGCGTGATGAAGAAATCCATCCCTGAGATAAAATCTGTCGAACAAATTCACGAACAAATTCAATAAATCAATAATAAAACAAAACGCTATGAAAAAAGGTCTACTTTCAATTTTTGCTATGGCAGCGCTGATGGTGGTTTCTTCCTTCGGCTTTGCCCAAACGACTTACACAAAGATCAACTCCGTTTCCGAGCTTGAGGCAGGTGCAAAGTACATCCTGGTGGGTTACAACAACGACGGCCAGGCTTTCGTGATGAGCTACCAGAAAAACAACAACCGTCACGCCATCGAGATCGTCGATGAAGGCGGATCCATCACGACCAATGTGGCCCTTAGTTCCACCTCACAGACCGAACCTTACGAGTTCACCCTCGGTGGCTCGGCAGGCGCATGGACCATCTTCGATCCGCTCAATAACGGTTACCTCTATGCTGCTGGCGGTGGCAACTACCTTAAGACCCAGAGCACCCTCGACGACAAAGGCAAATGGACCATCACCGAAGGTGAAAACGGTGGCTTCGTGCCAGTGAGTAACGGCGGTGTGGAGCAAAACACCATGCGCTACAACAAGGCTTCCACCCTGTTTGGCTGCTACAAGCCTTCGTCGACCACCAACGACCCCGTCTATTTCTTCAAGGAAGGCGGCGAGCCCACCATCCTTCCCGAGCCAGAGCTCTATCCTGAATACTTTGCCGCCCGCGTTGATGGCAATAGTGCTATTCTCGCTTGGACTCCTGCAGCAACAGCCACGGGTGTCGTCAATACCAGAGCGTATCTTATCGTCGGTTCCACTGGCGACATCACCGTTCCGGTTGATGGCATCCCAGTCGAAAACGACCTCAACGCCGTTGATGGCAATGTGGCTTACAATGTGATGAATAACGGCGACGACACCTTCACCTTCAACCAGCTGATGGGCAACAGCACCTATCATTTTGCTATCTTCCCCTACAACAACAGTGGCGAGAACATCAACTACAAGACCGATGGCAACTATCCGACCGCTGAGGTCACCATAGGCGACAGCTACTGCCCGCTGCAGTCCAACTTCGCCAGTGGCCTTGATCCTTTCGTCGCCGTAGATATCGAGGGCGATCAGCGTTGGATGACGGGTTCATACGACGGTGTGTACTATGCGAAGATGAACGGCTATGCCAGTGGCGCTACCCACGCCAACGAAGACTGGCTGATCTCTCCCGATATCCTTGAGTGGGGTACTTTCGAGTCCTTGAGACTCAGCTTCAGTAACGCTGCCATGTACGAAGGCAATCCGTTGCTGGTCAAGATTTCGAGCGATTACACGGGTGATGGCAATCCAAAGAATTATACTTGGGAAGACATCACTGACATGTTCGACTGGTCTTCAGGAGACTATGCTTGGGTGGCCACCGAAGGTGATCTTCCGGTGGGCAAAAAGGCCAAGCTCTACATCGCCTTTGTGTACATCTGCGACGATGTGGCCGCTACGGCTTGGGAAATCGCTGACGTGAAAGTGACCGCCTCAGGTTATGACGCTGTCGGAGAACAAGTGGTCGCTTCGTTTAACGTCTATCCGAACCCCGCCAACGAGACGATCTCGTTCAATTTGGAGAACGACGCCCAGGTCAGCGTGTTCGACATGACAGGCCGTATGGTCAGCGTGATGAACCTGACCGCCGGTGAAGCCCACTGCGCTGTCTCCAACTACGAGAGCGGCGTTTACTTCCTGAATATCCGTTATGCCGACGGCAAGACGCAAGTCGTCCGCTTTGTGAAGTTCTGATGCGCAGGCTTCACCTCATCGCAGTCATCCTTGTCTCCGCCTGTTGCGGTTTTGCCCAACAGGTGGAGACATCGCGTTTTGAGGTGGAACGTTGGTCGAAAAGCCAGGGCTGCCACTTCGAGCCGTTCGAGGAACGAGGTGGCATGATGGTTTTTGAGACCGAAAAGACCGACGAGAATAAGAACCACTTGTGGAGCTTTACGGCCCTTGACACCAGCCTTTATGTGCTTCGGAACGACTTGATCGGGTTGCCCGATGAGATGAAGCTTTTCGGTGTCCAACACTCCCAACAATGGGCTGCTTTCGTTTTCATCGACGAGAAACCGTCCAAGTCTGATTCTATTGTTTTTTGGATCCTGTCTTATCGTTTTCAGGATCAGAAGTTGGATACCATTATTGATAAACTGCCGGAACGTACTTCGCTGCAGTCCATAGCTATGATTGACGGCACGCTGATGCTCTCTGTCAATGGACGGTCGGGTAACGGCTTCCTGTCGCAGTACGACCTCGACAGCCACCGTCACCGGACAATCACTCCTTCCATTGCTAATGACTATGTGCTGTTTCAGTTCGTGGCTGTGCCAGAGTCGCGTTCGTTTGTGCTTGCTGCTCGCGAGTTCGTGGATAAGCATTACAAGGCGACCTGTTTCTTTGTGTATTCCAAAGACGGTGCCTTGTTGCAGTCGCATCGTTATGAGAATGGCGAGAACGCGGGATTGGGACGTATGTGCTTTGCTTTCGATGCGGCACGCCAGCTAACGGTTTATGCCACGCTGGAGCGTGAGAGCAATAAGAAAGTCACCGTCGAGGGCATGACGGAAGACTTCAGCAAGATGGCAGTGGGTGTGGCTTGGATCAAGTTTGCTGCGGGGGGGACGAAGACCAAGTCCTATCTCTTCAAGAATCTGCCCGACATTGACCAGGCTTTGACCTCGAGTGACCGTCTGCGGGTGAAGGAAGAGACGCTGAAGGTGAAACAAGGCAAGAAAAAAGAGAAAGGTGAGATCACCTTCCAGTTTTATGTTCCGAGGTTGGTGTCGTTTAACGGGAATCATGTGTTCGTCGCCGAGGCATTTCAGCCCGTGTTTCATTCGGAGACGCGCATGGAATATGGCTATTATGGCTTTTACAGAGGCAGCTATCCTGTGAACTATACCGTTTTCGACGGTTACGACTTCTTCAGCGAGGTACTTTTGGCTTTCAACGAGGAGGGCGAATTACAATGGTACAACGCAGTTCGTTTCGAGAACGACTTGTGCAGTGGGTTGTCAGCCCATGCTTCTGAGTCGGTTGCACACGACGAACTGGTGGTATGCTCGCCCAGCCACAATACTTTGCGTTATGAGGTGTTTGATACCGACGGGACGCATTTGCTCAACCAGCAGATTACGCCGCTTGACTTCCTTTACCGTACCGACTCGTTCGAGGACGAGTACAATGCCGGCATCTCCCCTTGGTTTGGCGACCGTTATCTGATTCATGGTTGCCAGATTGTTCAGAATCCGTCTTTGCGCAACACGCATAGAACAGTGTTTTATGTGCAAAAAGTGCAGTACGAATGAGGTGGAAAAGTTATTTACGATATCTGTTGAGAAGGCAGGGGGCGTTTCGTATCCATTCGCCTTTTGTGTATCAGCTTTACACTCAGGTGATTCAAGGAGGAGATGACGAGGCACTGAAGTCTTTGGGGATTGAAAGCACGGTTACGGTAGCGGAAGCGTTACCCCGTAAAGGGGATCCTTCGGTGATGTATGTAGTGAAGGGTGTCCATGAAAATAAGGAGAAAGAAGACTTTTGGGATACGATTTGTGGGTGTCCCGACGTTACTTTGACAATTGATTTGTATCGCAAAGGCTTGTTTTTTTATCGAGAAGGAATGGAGAAGCAGGATTTTGTGTTAAGAAGTTAGAAGACAGAAGTAAGAAGGAAGAAGAAATGAAGAATATAACGTATACTAAGACAGGTGATAAGGGCCAGACCTCTTTGATTGGGGGAAAGCGGGTGCCGAAGTATGACGACCGTGTGGAGGCCTACGGCACGGTGGATGAGCTGAGTGCGTTCATTGGCGTGTTGAACGACCAGGAGGGTGTCGGTGAAGACATTCGCGCCACTTTGGCAGTCATCCAGCAGAAGTTGTTTACCTTGGAGTCGCATTTCGCCTTGGACAGGAGTTCGGAGGTGAGTAAGATGATCCCCCTGCTTGAGGAAGCTGATGTTGACTTTTTGGAGCAGCACATCGACAAGATGAATGCCGAGTTGCCCGAGTTGAGGGCTTTTGTGATTCCAGGCGGTAACCTGAAGGCTTCGCATTGCCATGTATGTCGTACGGTATGCCGTAGGGCGGAGCGTCAGGGATGGCGGTTGGCGTCGCACGAGGAAGTGGATACCATTGATTTGAGGTATCTGAATCGTCTTTCGGATTATTTTTTTGTTTTGGCCCGATATTTCGATTATTTGGAAAATCGGCACGAAACTTGTTGGGATTCAGCGAAATAAATTAATTGAAAAAAAATTAAAAAAAACCTTGTCAGTTTGCTGATAAGGTGTATTTTTGCACCCTCAAATTTTAAACCGAAAGACTATGTATTGGACACTGGAATTAGCATCGAAATTGGAAGACGCTCCGTGGCCTGCAACCCGCGATGAGCTGTTGGATTGGGCCTTGCGTACCGGGGCCCCGCAGGAAGTGATCGAGAACCTTCAGGAGATTGAAGACGAAGGTGACATTTACGAACGTATCGAAGACTTATGGCCTGATTATCCGACGAAGGATGATTTCTTCTTCCACGAGGACGAGTATTGATCTGATAATCAACTGATTATCAATAAATTAGAGAGGCTGTTAGGTTAACTAACGGCCTTTTTTGTGTTCAAATAAGTAAAAATATAAACTTAAATGGAAACATAAGTTAACCTAAATTTGAACATAGTTTGGTACGTTTTCTTAGGAAGAACAGTACTAGAGAAAAATCTTTGTAAAGTGTTGGTAATGAGTGTATTCCATTTTTAAGCCAGGTTAACTTATTTTTTCATCAATTTTCACGGAATTCCGTCTATTTACAGGGGTTTCCGATGATTTGGTGTCGCAACGATCTTCCCTGCGGTTGTAAATAATAATTGAATACGTTACCATTTTTCACAACGTTCTTCTGGATCGTATCCAAAGAGCCAGCACCAGCCAACGCAGAGTGTGCTTTTATATCCACTCGGGTCATAATCGTAGTTACCACCGAAATCTACCTGGGTAATTTCGGAGCTGCCCTCCTTGTCGATGGCGATAGCCACAGCCGGGATTTGAGCACACCAGGCGGCTATTTCTTCTGCATTTTGGGCAATAGTGATGTCTGAGTTGACGTTCTCCCATCCATCATGCGCATTTGTGCCGTCCGACAGAATGGCATCGTAAGCGGCGACGGTGCGGAGACTTAGTTGGTAGTTGCCATCGGTGATGGAAGCCTTGGGGGTGAGCTTGGCCCAGACGCCCTCGGTGAGGGGCAGGGTATTGGTCTCCAAAGGTTTTTTCCATGCAGTGTCAGTCAAGATTTCTTTCTGTTGGGCACCAGTGGCGTCGAGGTAGTTGATTTCTACGTCGGCCACGCTCAGCACGTCGGGGCTGACAGAGACGTAGTACATCATCTTCACTTCTGGGTTCTTGTTTTTGTCTTTGTTGCACTGGGTGAACAAGGTCAATGCAAGGCCGCAAACTACGACGGCGGCCAAGGTCATAAAGATGCTTTTTTTCATTGTATTTTTATTTAGAGGTTTGATTTAATATTTGTCACAATTATTCACAATCTTCTGGATCAAAACCAAAGAGCCAGGCTATGAATTTACAAAAACCGTTGTATGAGTTGGTTGAGTCACCGTTGCCGCCAAAATCCACATGGGTGAGGTCGGAAACTCCCTCCTTGTCGATGGTGATGGCTACTGTTGGGCTTTGAGCACACCAAACGGCTACCTCATCGGCATTCCGTGCAGTGGTGATGGTGCTGTAGTTGGCGTTTTGCCAGCCATCATGGGTATTCGTGCCGTCAGTCAACTTGATGCCGTAAGCTGCAACAGCGTGAATGCTCAATTGGTAGTTGCCATCAGCAATGGAAGCCTTCGGTGTGAGCTTGGCCCACACGCCCTCAGTGAGAGGCAGGGTATTAGTCTCCAAGGGTTTCTTCCATGCAGTGTCGGTCAGGATTTCTTTCTGTTGGGCACCAGTGGCGTTGAGGTAGTTGATTTCTACGTTGGCCACGCTCAGCACGTCGGGGCTGACAGAGACATAGTACATCATCGTTACCTCGGGGTTCTTGTTTTTGTCTTTGTTGCACTGGGTGAACAGTGTCACAGCCAGGCCGCAAACCACGACGGCGGCCAGCGTCATCAAAACATTACGCTTCATTTTTTAGAGTTTTAAATAGTTAATAATTTGTGTTTGTAAATTGATTATGTTGTATTGTTTATTCGTTAATGAAAAAGTCACGGGTTTGGGAGGTATATAGATTACCGAAGTTGGTGTGGTTGAAAATGCCGACATGCGAGCCGAGGGTGTGTTGGGCGCAGTAGAGGTAGAGGTCGCGGTAGGTGCCATTGGGGTGGGTGGTGGCATGGCCCACAAGGTTGCGACTGAAGCGGTCGCACATCCAGATGCCCAACTCGTTGCTCCACGAATCGGCGAACGACTGCTCGTAAGGTCCAGCAGCGCAGATGGCCAACACACCAGGAATCCCCTCAAGGGCTTTGCCCAGGTTGGACGAGAAACAGGGTTCGAGGCAGACGAGCATCTGGCGGAAACGCCCTTGCGAGGCCATCTGCGAGAGGGTCTGTGCAAGGAGGTCGGCGGTCATGCCGTTGCCAGCAGGCAGGTTGCGCCATGCCATCTCGTTCACGCCACCGGCAGGCATGCTGCGGCCATGTCCGCTCCAGAAGAAAAAGACGTTGTGTCCGGATCCACCAGGCAGTACCACGGGCGTGCGGCCAGTGGGGGTGCCTTGCAAGATGTTGACGATGTCTTGCGGCGTGAGGTCGGCACTGCGGTAGTCGATGACGGCGCCTTCACGCAGGTTGGGACCGTTGGGGTCGGTGCGCACGGCACCATAGTCGGTATTCTCTGGTGCCGTAGCCACTTCGTCGGCCAACACCATGATGATATGGTCGTCGTCGTAGCCGCCCGCTTTCAGCATCTGATATACGTTGAGCACGTCGGCTTCGTGACGGTAGTTGCTCCAGCCGTTGCTGCCCTGCACCAATACGGCGTATTGGTCGGTCATGGCCGGGTAGGTGATGTCGGACGAGCCGCCATATTGTGCATCGAAGGTGGCGGCGGCGTTGCTGACGAGCCAGTTCCACGAAGCCAAGGCTTCACCCGTCTGCGCGCCACCCGAGGTGCTGTAGTAGCCTTGATGCCGCACATGACCCTCATCGATAACCCAGTTGACGTAAGTGGTGTTGAGGGCGGCAGTGTAGCAATCCTTGTCGAACTGCACTGCGCCACAGGCGCCTTTGAAGCCGATCAATTTGCCACGTTCGAGACTGGTCAAGTAAAGTTCCATGCCCATCTCGCTCCAAGCGGCACCATTGAGAATATTGTCGGTGGTGGTGATGGCGATGATGGCGTCGTTCAGGTTGTCGGAGTTGTGGTGTTCCATATAGCTTGCCGCGAAGGCGGAGAGCAGCAGGGCGTCGTAGAACTTGCATTCGGCAAAGGTGGGCTTCACACCGTAAAGGCTTTCGTAGCTCATCTCGAAGCCTGTGGTGGGGTCGGCGTAAGGCGAATAGCCTTGATAGCCACTGCTAAGGGCGATGCCACGAGGACCGAGGGCTGTGATCGCCTCATCGGTGAGGTTTGAAATGGCGTAATGGACAGGTGCCCAAACCACGCGGAGATAGGCCTCTTCATCGTTGTCGCCCGCAGGGTCGTCGGGGTCGATGCCCAACCACAGGCTTCGCATACGGGCAATCTGGTAGAGTTGCTCTGCGTTTTCGGCTACAATCAACGAGGGGATGTAAAGACTGTAAAAGTATTCTCCTATTTCGTCATAGTAGCTTTGCAGCTGCTGGTAGAGCTGATCGTCGTTGTTGTACTTTTCGCACCAGTTAAAGCCGATGCCTAACTCGGTGGCCTGGAAGGGTGCCCAGTCATAGAAAGTCTGCCCATAGCTGTTGTTGGGCGTGAAGAGGGCGCCCAGCGAGGACATTTCGTTGATAATTTCGTTGGGATATTGTTGCAGGTAGGTGGCACAGAGGCTGAGCATCACCTCCGACTGTGAGATGTCGGTCTCGGTAAGCGACCACAGGAAAGGCTGTTGACCGTCGCCGGTGCTGGTGATGGCGAAACGGCGGATGAGCGACTCGCTGGTGGCTGTGGGCAGGATGAGGGGCTTGCCTGTCCGTTGGCAATAGGGAGCAAAGCGGTTGGCGCGGTCGTTGTCGAAGGGCCCGATGATGGCCATCACATCCTCGCGTGAGGCCAACTCTTCGCCCAAAGCGGCCATGTCCTCGGTGCGTTCGTCATACCATTCCAACTTCAAGGTAATGCAGAGCGTGTCGTGCAGCTGTGCGTTGTGCAGGTTTTGCTGCATCCAGTCAGCGGTACGTTCCAGACGGGCCTTCATGATGGGGTCGGAGGTGGGTGCCACCACGACTACCGTCTTCTCCACCCATTGCCGCGTGTCTTGATAGATATATTCATCGTCCTTATGGCACCCTGTCAGAAGGATGGCAAAGAATAGTATGATGGCTCCATAGTTTTTCACTTTATCCATCTTCCCGCCTCCTTTCCGACAGCCACCTGCCATAGGCTATCTATATCAATAAGATTCAAATCGTTGGGTATAAAATAGTTGCCAACGATGACGCCCGTGGCTCCGTCGGCCAGGCCGAGGGTTTGGTGCTTGGGCATCGTGTCCTCGAGCCACATCCCGATATAATCTTCCATCACCACATCGACATGTTTCACGATGGAGAAAGGGCAAAAAAAGTTGTCGGCATTCATGTCGCCGTCGATGCCTATGTATTGGTTCGTGGCAAACAGTTGCGTTCCTCGGATGGCACGCATCAGGCTGTGCATGGCGCCGCCGCAAACTGGCACTAACGTAATGCCTTCAGTATCTTCATAAAGGTAGGTGCTTTCCTCTCTGATGATACGGATGGCGGCAGTGTCGCTCAGCGTGAATCCACCGACGGGTTCTTGACTCAAGTAACGGATGTGCAATGCCAAGGAGTCAAGCCCCTGAGTGTCGTTGAAGCCCGCAACAAATCCCTCACCCGCCTCGCGTACCGACTGCGTATGAGGGTTGGCCAACACCAAAGATACTAATTCTTTGTCGTAGTCATAAGTCGTGTAATGCACCATGCAACCCCCCATGTACATCGCGCCGTAGTAGTCGATGTAAAGCGTCGAGCCTTTGCTTTCGAGGGGTGTGGTGGTCTCCATATAGAGCAGGTCAGCGCGTGGGTTGGATTCCAAACGGTGGCTGTTGGCACGGATGTAAGTATCGTAGCCCACGCCTGGGGTGATGAGCAGTCGGCGCACTGTGTCGGCGTTCTGTTCCATCTCGCTGATGATGGTCTCCAAGTAGGCCAGTCCTTCCTCTTCGCTCTCAGGCGAGAACTGTAAGGTTCGCAACCCATGTTGTTGGGCTGCCTTTTCCACGCCGGTGTAAATCATGTCGCAATAGGAACGGTCGCCCAACGAGTTGGGACCATAGATGACAATGACTAGCGGCGCTCCGCTGGGTTGTTCCTCATCGGGGTTCGGCAGGATGATAGGATCTTTGGTACAGCCTATCATCATAGCCATCATCAACAAGCCGCACAAAACCATGTGGGCAGGACAAAAAATATGGTTAAAATAGTCCCTCATATTTATAATTAAAAAACAAAAATAGGTGTTGTGTGCGATAGTTGTCTGGAGTTTTTAGGTTTTATTGCGCAAAAAACGCCTTTTTGCGCAAAAACTCGTGTTTTTCATGTATCTTTGCAACCATGGAAACAAAGGAACAACCCCAAACTGTTATCGAAAAAGCGGTCAGTATCGAAGACCAATGCGTTGTGAATCATGTGGATAGCGGTCTTCCACGCTGGCTCATTGAGGCGGCTTTTGTATGTTATCTCTTACAAGCTGTTATCAATTGGGCACCGTTGTTGCACTGGCTCACGGATGCCCATCTTTCGTGGGTGCGTGGCATTATCCAGACCTTTGGTGCTGTGGTCATGTATATCGGTTTAATGCGAGGCATGAAGTCGCTATATCATCCATTCACGGTATGGTGGTGGATTGTCATCGGGCTGAACCTCGCCGGATTTGTGACAGAACTGGTACCGGCCATCATGTATAGCATAGGTCTGCCTGTGGCCATTTCTTTGATGTTGGTCTATCTGCCTTTGGGCAGCGCCTTGATTTATAGTTATCGTGGGAGACTGCGTCAGGTAGGGCTTTGGATGGTGCTTTACATCTTGATTTCCAGTATTTTACCCGTTATCTTTTTCTTGATTGTGGGTCCTGAGTCGGGTTTGGCCAACTTGCCGATGGAGATTCCCACCATCGCCGTCATCGTGGTTTATGCTTGGGTGCAGCGTAGGGTACTTATTGGGAAACCATACGCTCCAGACCCTGTCGGTACTGTAAAGGAGTAATGCCGAGGCGGCGTTTCATTTCCATCTGGAAGGTGCGTCGACTGCCAAAGCCAGCCTCTGTTCCAACGGCTTCGATGGTCCAATTGGGATTTTCGCGTAAGAGGCGGCAAGCCAACAAAACCCGTTTTTCGTTCAGATAATCACCTAAGCTGCTGTATTTTTCATGGTTTTTGAATAGTTCGCCCAACCGCTTTTGTGTCAAGCCGAGTGCTTTGGCCATCGTCTTCAGGCTGAGGTTGCTGTCGGTGTAAAGTTGCCGCTCGTCCATCTCTTGGTCTACCCAAGCCATGAGTTCCTCATCGCTCATGTTGGCGGTCAGTTCGATGTGCTCTCGATGTTGGCGTGTCTGCTTTTGCAGCAATGCAACTTCATCCATCGGAGGGTGTTTCAACTGCTCTTCCAATTCGTCGATGCGTTTTTCCAAGGCTATTTCGTGTTGCATGTTCTGTTCCAACAGGGTGTTTTGGTTTTCCACCAACTTTTTGTTGGTTGACACCAGACTTTTCGCATGGTTGTTCAGCAGGATCATCGTGATGGCAAAGGCAATCACGAAAACGATGATGACGGTCACGATAATCAGTTGAGGTCCAGTCATGGGTTTGTTCCTAACAATGTGCAAAAATAACGATTTTGGCACGAAAACAATAGCTCAATAGATTAAATAATAAACGTATTTTTGCATTTTTAAAACGTAACATAATATGAAACAACATCCCATTTGCGAAGGATACATGCCCTATCTGGGCTATCAGACTTACTACCGCATTGTCGGTGAACCATCAAGTAAACCAGTATTGTTGCTTTTGCATGGCGGTCCGGGCAGCACGCACAACTATTTTGAGGTTTTGGACCGTATTGCCGACACGGGCCGTCAGGTGATTTCCTACGACCAAATCGGCTGTGGCAACTCCTATCTTGATGGTCATCCCGAATTGTGGACCCAAGAGACCTGGATCAACGAGCTCATCGCCCTGCGCGAACATCTGCATCTCGACCAAGTCCACCTCCTTGGTCAGTCATGGGGCGCCATGCAGGCCATCGCTTATATTATCGACTACCAGCCCCAAGGCATCAAGTCTGTGATTCTCTCCTCGGGCCACGCCTCCAGTTCGCTCTGGGCTAGCGAGCAACACCGTCTCATCAAATACATGTCTTCGGAAGATCAGGAGGCCATCCGTCGTGCCGAAGCCACAGGCCAATGGGACGCTCCCGACTATTTGCGTGCCAATGAGCACTATTTTGAACGTTACGTCATCAGTGTCGATGATCACTCGCCTGAATGCCTCCGCCGTCCCAAACGCGCCGGCAACGAAGCTTATCTCTACGGCTGGGGACCCAATGAATACCAACCTTTAGGCGACTTGGCCGATTTCGAATACACTGACCGTCTTAACCAAATCAAGCAACCCTGCCTGATTTGCAGCGGAACCCGCGACATTTGCACTCCCGTGGTGGCTGCCTCGCTCTACGAGAACATCCCTAACAGCTGTTGGGAGGTCTTCAAAGGTGCCCGCCACACTTGCTTCGTCGAACAAACCGACAAGTACTGCACCATTTTGGAGAAGTGGTTGGAGGAAAATGATTGAATCAAGCTTCTGCCAACAGGAATCCGCGTAAATAAAAGGTTGTCATTGTAAATAATAATCGAAAAGTATACCACCAAAATAATCGAATGGTCCTCCTTTGATATTCGTCTTCCTGGAAGAAGAAATCCTCCTACGGAAATATCAGGAATTCTTTCAACTTTTTTATCAAAAAACAATTTCAAAACATTAAGTGACAATTAAGCAATTGAAACAGACTATGTTAACTTATTTTAATATTTGATTAAAATTCATCGAA
This sequence comes from Bacteroidales bacterium, assembly GCA_017394865.1. GTDB lineage: Bacteria > Bacteroidota > Bacteroidia > Bacteroidales > F082 > Limimorpha. The sequence goes on along the minus strand of JAFPWT010000009.1, from coordinate 44,454 downwards.
ACCGATGTAATTATAAGTTGACCAATATTTAAACGTAGTGCTTATAACTTGCTAATTTTCAGCTACTACCTTTAATTTTCCACGAAGATGAGTACTAAACAACTAAATCACTGATTATCAGTAGAATAAAGGAGGCTGTTAGGTTAACTAACGGCCTTTTTTGTGTTCAAATAAGTCATTATTTGACGTCATTTGATCCGAAAAGTTAACCTAAAGTTGTACATAATTACTCCTTTTTTTCTACGATGAAGTAATTGCACGAAAATTTTTGTAAGTCATTTGTAATGAATGTGTTTAATGCGAAAAGTTAGGTTAACTTATTTTTCGATGAAAATGCATGATTTTGCATGGGTTATTCTAGTGAATATACCGATTATCAGTGACTTACGTTTTTAAATCTGGCAAAATGGTTCCAGGCGTAAATGCGAGGATTTTTTTGGTTTTTATGGCCAAAATTAACATAGGTTAAAACTGTGTGAAAATTCACTGGTTTTTACACGAATTTATAGAGTTTTTTGATGAAAATCGGGTTGGAACACCTGGATGATTCCGCCTATTTTAACCTAAAATTGAGATTTATTGTATTGAAAACCAAAGTGTTGTGTAAATATTAATTGAAAAGTATACCACCGCAATAATCGAATGGTCCACCTTTGATATTCGTCCTCCTCGAAAAGTACAACCATTAACCAAAGAAGAATCACAATAGTTTTACCGCCTTCCTCACTTCTGTCATTGTAAGAATCGCATTGGATGCAATGGGTACATAGCGGAAGTCATCCAACGGGCGAGAGCCGATGTAAACATAACGGATGTTGCCGGAGAGAGAACTGACTTGTTGGGCAATCATTTCTTTGATGGATTGGGGGCTCCTAATATCTAACTCAATAATGTCGGTGGAGACCTCCTTGATACGATTTAGTTCGTTTGGTCCTATTTGAAAGCCGCTATCAAGGAATACGATTTTTCGTTCATAGGTTGCCGTGCCGTCATCTTTGATTCCTGCTGCGATTTGTGCGGCACTGACTTGGGCTTCAATCTTCGACTTGACTTCGGCGAAGGAAACAGGTCGGAAGTCGTTGTTGTCCACACCTACATCGTATTGAAACGGGAAGAGCATCTTAAGACGAGGGTGGTCCAACCCGGTGTGAGAAAACGGACCGCTGTGAACATGGCCGAATAGTTGCCAGACATCGCGATACGAGCCACCATAACAAAGGAAGGGGTTGTGGTTTAAGACGATATGCTGTCCGCTTACGCGAATTGTCATTTGCTGGGTGACGAACTCGAAGCGATTCATATAACCTTGCCTGAGGTTTTTAATGTCGTGATTGCCGAGAATCAAGTATTTCCGGCCTGTGAGGGTGCAGAGGATGTCGTTCCAAAGACGGGATCCTCCGTGAGCAAAGTCACCCAAATGAAAAACGATGCCATCGTCAGGCACGGTTTCCCGCCAACGGCGAATGAGTTCGGCGTTCATTTCTTCGGCATTTCTGAAGGGACGGCCGCAGTAGCGAATGATGTTCTCGTGACCAAAGTGGGTATCGGAGGTGAACCAGACTTTATCGGTGTCGAATTTGTAGATTTGTTCTGTCATGGTGTTCTTTTTGCGTTGTTGTTTTTGAAAAGTCTCGATAAGAGGTATCAAAAACAGGCAGAATGTTTCATTTTGAAATGTTTTTTTTCTCACTCATGAAACATTTCTATTTAAACTGCTACATATAGGGTGAAGTTAAACTCAAATAAAGACATTTATGGACAGAATTACACAACCTATTATCAACAGTGTGCTTCACAGAACACTTGAAAACGACAGACGTGTCGATGAACAGTCATTCGCTCTTTTGCTGGAAATACAGAAAACGCTCTCTGTTTTCGAGCCGATAGAAGATGATGAGGCGCGAAAGATCTGGCTGGAGATACCGCGAGGCACAGCGGCAGAGTGGAAGGCTTTTGATGATGAACGCAGAGGGTATTCCGATGACGAGGATGACGATCTTGCCAGTTATCAAGAAGCGTTGGATGAAGATTTTCCCCGCGAAACTCAATGGCTGTTTCTTGTCACCTCAACCTATCGAGAAAACACTTTTCTGAAAATCTCGGACAGGGTCCATCGTTACGTCGTTTTCACAAATAGGGCTCTTGACGAGAAAGCGTATCCAATGGATATGACATGGCTTTTCGAGCCGTTGCTTAAGTTGGTTAAGGAGAGAGTGGCTCAAATCGCGAAAGATCCTGAGGCTTATAATCGGACTATAGAGGAAAACCTGCCTTACCGTCAACGCTCGGGCAAAATCAAAAGTAAGGACTTGAATACAATCATTCCCGAAAGAAAAATGCAGGTCGAGAATCGAGAGCAATGTATTCATGTCATAAGGGAGTTGATACGAAGGGAAGAAGTTTACGAGTCGGTTAATAGTAAAACACCCATTGATTGGGATAGTTTAGGAGTTCCTGCTCCGTTTGACATGATGTCTATCCGCAGGTTTTGCAAGTATTATCGGATTGCCGATACCATATTTTGGTCAAAATCCGATTATGAACGAGCAAAAAAGGCTGTCAATATTGAGGATGACGTTGAGTATTACACCCATCATGGTCTGCACCATAAATTGGAGGGATGTGATTTGGATAGCGAGAAGGAATTTGAACATTTTGCAAAGGATCATTACGGGGAATTGGGCCTTTCGAGAATGAATGTGGGTGCGACCGACTATTATGCTGGCGGCAAATGGATCATCACCTTCGGCATCAGTTATTCGGCATACGCTGATGAGGGTTTGAAGATAGCAATGGCGCTATACGAAACCGGGGCGCCGTTCGTCTTTTACGATGCTGAGAACCTGCTTCATATACTCGAAGAAACGGGGACGGTGCGTATTTCTCCGTTTATCTTTCACGACTATCTGGAAGATGGTGATGACGAGGGCGTAATAGCGTTGCCGTACGAGGAAGATTGTGATAAGGAGGGCGAACTCACTCGTGAACAATATGAGGAGATTGTAAAACTCGCTGATTGGGAACCGGATGTTCAACTAAAGTTGGACAAACCGATTCCGTTGGACGATGCTGTTTATGACTTGATTCGTGAGGAAACAGATGTTCCTATGACGCTTAGCGAAATCAGGCATTGTATTGAGAAAAAGTATGATGTTTATCTTTCAGTAGCTCAGCGGGATAACTATGAAGGTTACTACTATATGGCTCCTATGAGGAACGAACATCTGTCGGCAAATAAATGTGAGCGTTTTTTCCCGACATTCAACGAGGCGATGAAGGCGTTGATTTTGAATGCCAAAGTGCATGGTGATTGATGCTTACAAAATGGAATAAATGGTTATTTTTTGTATCAAATTTCCGGAATAAGTGGTTATTATCCTGGTTGATTTAATGGAATAAGTGGTTTTTTCTTGGATTTATTCGAGGAAAAGGCGTATCTTTGCACACTGGTTTCTAATATTTTGCCATGCTAGAACGGAAGTTTACCACGTTTCTTGAGCAGTTTCTCAAGGAACAACAGAACAAGATCCTGCTGGTCAACGGTGCGCGCCAGATTGGAAAGTCCTATTTGATTCGCTATGTGGGGAAGCGTCTCTTTACCCATTATGTGGAAATTAACCTGAAGGAAGACAAGGAGGGCGACCAGGTGTTTGCTTCCGTGCATTCCACCAACGACTTGTACATGCGTCTCAGCAACTACTACTCAAACCCCCTTGGTGACAAGTCGGACACGCTCGTCTTTCTTGATGAGATTCAGAGCTATCCCCATTTGATGACGATGCTCAAGTTCCTCAATCAGGAGGAAAGGTATCGCTTCATCGCCAGTGGTTCACAATTGGGTGTGGCACTATCGGAGACGCCATCTGTGCCTCTTGGCAGTGTCGAGATCCAACAGATGTATCCGCTCGACTTCGAGGAGTTCCTTTGGGCGACAGGCATCGGCAAGGAATGGATTGCCGACATCCGGGAGCATTATCTTAAAGAGGAACCGCTTGACGAGGGTACGCATAACCTGCTGTTGAAACGTTTTCAGTATTATCTGCTTGTGGGCGGTTTGCCCGATGCCATCAACAAATATCTGGAAGACAGGAATATGGTGCGGGTGCGCAAGGTGCAAAAAGACGTCCATGACCTGTATCGCATCGATGCCTCACAATACGATGAGGAACGCAAGCTGAAGATACGGCGCATTTACGACTTGATACCTAGCAATCTGGAAAACAAGAAGAAGCGGATCGTCTATCAGCAGATAGAAAACAAGAAGGGGAAGCATTTCGCCGACTATGCTGATGAGTTTGAATATTTGACCAACTCGGGTGTGGCCCTTGATGTGCTTGCTATCAGTAATCCACGGTTTCCTTTGGCGGAATCGGAGCAGAAGCGGTTGATCAAGCTCTATCTGAACGATGTCGGGCTGTTGACATACTTGCTTTACGGTCTCAATGTCAACGCAGTGCTGCAAGACATCAAAAGCATCAACCTTGGAACAGTCTATGAGTCGGTGGTGGCGCAAGAACTTCATGCCCATGGTTTCCCGCTTCATTATTATGATAACAAGAAGAAAGGTGAGGTTGACTTTTTGATTGACGATGACGATCGTCTTCAGGTATTGCCCTTGGAAATCAAGTCGGGTAAGGACTACACGGAACATAGTGCCTTGACCAAATTCTTGGAAGCCCCAGAATACGGTATTGAAAAGGCCATAGTTTTTTCCAATGAAAGAGAGGTCTATCAGAAGAAGGGCGTTACCTATCTGCCTATCTATTACTGTATGTTCCTTCACAAGGATGTTACTGACACGGAAGCCGTCATTTTACCTGAATTGGAGACGGTTTGAGTCGCTGCAAATAACTGTCTAGGTTAACTTATTTTGCTGTTTGATTAAAAATCATCAAAACCGATGCAGTTATAAGTTGATCAATATTTAAACGTAGTGCTTATAACTTGCTAATTTACAGCTACTACCTTTAATATTCCACGAAGATGAGTATTAATTAGCTAAGTATCTGATCCCCGAGAAATGGCTGTCGGTGATCCAGATTCCGATAGAATAATCATTTTTAAAGGCGGCACATCAAGCCGTAGCTTTCGGGCTGCGGCTTTTTTTGTATTTTTGCCGCAAATTGGATGATTCAAACTTGATCGTATGAAGAAACTATCATTAGCATTAATTATTGTCCTTGCACTTGGCATCGCTTTTGCCTACATGGGCTGCAGACGAGACCCCAAGGTGCTTGCCGTCGAAGTGCTTCCTACGGAGGACAAATCCCAGTTCGTCAATATCACCGACGTTGTCCCGGATGCCATACTGGAAATCCGCTATTACAGCACTTATAACTTTGTGGGAGCCCGCGTTGACGGCTATGAACAGCCTATTGCACTGATGACCAGGCAGGCCGCCGATTCACTCAAAGCAGCTAGCGACGAGCTGAGAGAGCAAGGCTTCCGTCTCAAGATATGGGATTCCTATCGTCCTCAAACCGCCGTTGATCATTTTATCAGGTGGGCGGAAAATTTACAGGACACCACCATGAAACACATCTTCTACCCAATGGTGGACAAGAGCTTGCTCTTCGAGCAGCAATATATTATGTCCCGTTCTGGTCATTCACGCGGTTCCACCGTTGACCTCACCCTGGTGGATGAACAGACAGGCAAGGAACTCGACATGGGCAGCCCGTTCGACTGGTTCGGTACCGAAAGCCATCCCGACTACATGGATCTGACAGAAGAACAAATCGCCAACCGTCAGCTACTCTGGGATGCCATGTTCCGTCATGGCTTCAAAGGCATCGACAGCGAGTGGTGGCACTTCACCCTGAAGGACGAACCCTTCCCTGACACTTACTTTACTTTCCCGGTGAAACAATTATAACTTCTTTTAATAAGACCATCTTCAGCCGTTGCCTTCGGGCTGCGGCTTTTTTTGTAATTTTGCGGCTATGAACACCAAAGAGACTCACGTTTTTGAATTCGATGCAGTGATCCTGCAAAACACGCCATGTTATATCATCGGGCTGCGGAAAGACAGCCGCAAACAGATGGGCAAGAGCTTCGGCGACCCAGTGCATGTTACTTTTTACGAAAGGAAAGGGAAACAATCACTTATGAAAAGAATCATCCTATTATTGTTGGTTGCTCTGATAGTGTTCGGTTGCAGCCATCAACCACAGACACTTAACGAGGTGAAGTCGGAGTTTGTCACCATCGACGACAGCGTCAAGGTACATTATAAGATTTGGAATCACCAACTGGATGCAAAGACCCTCTGCTTCGTCCATGGGTTCGGCTGCGACATGAATACTTGGGAGAAGCAATTTGAGGCGTTCCGCGACGAGGAAGTGCAACTTGTGTTCATAGACCTACCTGGTTATGGAAAGAGCGACAAGCCGCATGTGGACTATACTTTCGATTGCTTCGCCCACGCTATTGACAAGGTGCTGAATGCCAATAGCATCAAGGACGCGGTCTTTGTAGGACACAGCCTCGGTACGCCCGTGTGTCGCCACACGCTGATGACCACCGACCATAGTGGTGCTTTGGTGGATGTTGACGGCGTCTATTGCTTCTACGATGGCACCGAAACGTCCGAATATGTGGAGGCTATCCATCAGTTCGGCCATGCTTTCGACGGCCCCGATTGCCGTGAGGTGATCATGGGATTTGTTTCGTCGCTTGCTGGTTATGATACGCCGCAATGGGTAACCGATTACGCAATGTCGGTGATGCCCGAAACGCCTCAATATGTGGCCTCCAGCACCATGCAGCACCTCGTGGAGCCACAGTGGTGGCCGAATATGCAACTAACCATCCCTGTAATGGTTATTTGCACGCAGAACAGCGGCTTGGAGCCCGACAACGAGCAGAAAATGCAAGCTCTTTATCCCAATCTCGACTACACCGAACTGACCACTTGCGGCCATTTCATCCACATGGAGCAGGCAGAGTTGTTCAACACGAAGTTGAAGGAAATAGCAAAACTTTTATGCTGCTAGCGTGTTCTCAAAAATAAAGCCGACCCATAAGGCCGGCTCCAAATGATTTATGCCTAATCTCTCAAAGCGTAAAGCCGAGTCCGACAAAAAGTCCGTTGGTCTTCAAGGAAGCGTTGTCGCTCTTGTCGAGGTCAAGCAGTCCGAGACGATAGCCACCAAACAGGTTGAAATTGGAAAACTTCACATCGGCACCAAACACGGCGTAAAGGTTGAAACGGCTTTGGTTGCTGTTGTCGCCGTACCAGTCGTAGCTGTTTTCGCCAAAGAGGGGGTCGGCGCCTTTTGTGACACCCGTAAGGGCAATACTCGGCATAGGGCCGACAAACGGAACGATGGCCAAGTCGCGGTTGACTGCAACCTTATAGTTGAACAAAATCGGCACATCAATGATGGTCTGGGTTTCATTTGTTTTGCCGGTGATTCCCCAAATGGTTTGGGTCGTGTTTCTCATGTTCATGCGGAATTGGGCACCGGCGGCTACTCCGATACCTTTGGCCAAGTCGATGTTCTGTGAGAAACCGACTGAGAAACCTTGGTAATTTGTGCTGTTGCTGCCAGAGACAAAAGTCTCAGGGGCATAAGTTGCATAAATGGTTGATTGTGCCTGCACATTTCCGGCAACGAACATGGCGGCTACGAGAGCCACGATTGCTAATGCTTTTTTCATTGTTGATTATTTTGATTAAATGAGTTTTACTTTCTGGTTTTGTCTTGCTTTTAAAGGCTTAGTTCATACATGTAACCGTGATATTGCAGCGAGCCGTCAATGACTGGGAAGAAGAACTCGTTGTCGTGTTCCACGTTTTTCAGTTTGAGGTTTTCCATGATAACGGTCTTGGTGCCGTCGTCGTTGGTGACCACTTTCATGGTGCCGCTTTGGGCAATATAGCCCGTTTGGGGCTGGAAAGTCAAGAAATCGCTGTCGAGAGCGACATGCACGCATGGGAATTTTGGCAGATAAGGCGTGCCAATATACCCTAGTTGGTATTCGCCGTCCACGACTTGACCGCCCAAATAGCTAACGATGAAGAAACGTTTACGGTCGGCCGACATGAAGAGCATCGACTTGACATCAAGCCCAAAAGAGCTCAGGTTGTTGAGTGTGGTAATGCCTGCCAGTCCGATGGGGCTTTCGATGTCCTTGATTTGGAACTTGTTGCTCGTGTCAAAGACGTATGGGGGCAAAGTGCCATTGAAGTTCAGAGCCATATTGACATCATGTCCGTTGGCATTGGTGCCTACGCATTGTGACAAAACGACAGTGTAAGTGCCGTTGTCTTCAGTGATTGAGAGTTGCCCATTTACCCAAAAGTAAGTGTCGCCAAAATACAGCGTGTCGGCACCCATTAGGAAGGGCAATTCACCCATATTGAACTCATGCAGGCCGACCACTTGAGGAACCGTACTCTTGGTATCTTCGCCAATCGTGTAGGTGCCAGGGACAATGTCACCGTTGAAAATAATGGCAATGCCTTCGTTGTCAGCGGCAGTCATTTCCTTGGAAGTGAGGACAATGGCATTTTGTTGGCCATAATTGACTGCATTGGAGGCGACGATGTCCATGGTTTTGCTACCGACAGTCATAGCTCCTTCTTCCACTTCGGGGGTTACCGTGTTGCTGTCTTTGTTGCAACTGGTGCTGAATAGGGCTAAGCCGCATAAAAGCACCAAACTTAAAAATACTTTTTTCATGATGATAAGTTTTATTTTGTCGAATTTTTGTCTTTATAGATAATCTGCCCAGCGGGCCTGCAAGCGTTCTTCGGCCACCTCGACGATATCGCGCAAATGCTTGCCATAGGAACGGTAATACACCAACCAAGCCGTGAAACCGTAGAAAAGCGTTTGTGCCCAAAGGGCAACCAGTTCTGGTTTCACATCGCGGAGCAAGGCACCCATGCTACCAATCTTCACGAAACCGTTGATGCCAAAAGTCGAAGGGAAGAACCACGAAACGGTCCTCCAAAATGCTGGTATCGAGCACGATGGCCACGAAATGCCCGAGATGAACAACAACGGCACCGAGACGAACACGAACATGATGATGAACACCTCACGATTGTAGGCAATGCCCGAAATCGTCATACTGAAAAAGATGCACGACAGCAAATAGGGCACCAAAAACGCCAACAAATCGCGCCACTGCCAAATCTGAATCAGGTGGAACCAATGCGGCACGAGGCACAACACATACGCCGCAACCAGCACATAGATTGACAGATACGCCGTGCTCTTGCCCAACAGCATTTCCACGGGCCGCTTCCCGATGACATGAGGCTCAAGGATGCCGCGACGTTTTTTTTCGCGCTCCTCCCCTGCCATCATTCCGATGCCCAAAACCATCGTCTGCTGAATGACCAACATCAGCACGGCAGGAATCATGAAAGTGGCGAAGCCGCTTTGCGTGTTGAACATTGGGACAAACTCATACTCAATGGGATAGGCGAAAGTATCCGACTGTTCCTTGGTCGCGCCAACCAGCCGTTGCGCCTTGATGTCCTTGTTCATCGCCAGGGAGACCTCCGTACACGAGGCCAACACCGCCTTGTAATACAGCAGACTGCCCATGTCGGAATATAGTTCCACGATAGCTTGTTTGCCCTCCATCAAGGCATAATCGAACTCTGCGGGAATATAGATGATGCAATAGGCTTTATGCCTGTGAACCAATTCCTTGGCTTCCTGCATATCGGCGCAATGCCCGACAATGTCCACATCCGAAGTGGCGTCCACCTTGCGCAAAAACTCGCGGCTTGTGGAAGAATGTGCCAAATCCACGGCCACGGTGGGCACCTCGCGAACGCTCTCGTTTCCATAGAGATATGCATAAAGCAAAGGATAAAGCAAGGGCACGACGAAGAAAAACACGATGACACCCTCGTCGAAAATCGAGTTATGGAGTTCCTCGCGGAAAACCTCCAATATGTTATGCAACCATTTCATTTCGTATATTGATATTCTAACAGACACTTTTTCAATCGATTGGGGAACAGTAGCGGCAAAATCAGGAAGGCCGTCAGCGCCGCGTACCACAGATAGGAATAATGCATCGGCAGGCCGTTCAGGGCTTGATCGACATAAATCAGGTAGTAATAACGCAACGGGAACAAGTACGACAGCGAGCGCAAAGGTGCAGGAAATGCCAGTTGCGGGAACGAGAATCCTGAAATCGGGAAGGAAAGTACGCCCCACAGCGTGGCGATGCTCAATGCCCAACGCAAGGAAGGCAAAAGTTCGCAAAGAAACACGCCGAAGGCCTGCGAAACCACAATCAGCAGCAGTGAATCCAGCGCCATCGGCCACAGGCCGCTTTTCAGCGGGAAGTCCCAATAGGCGTAAAGCACCACTAAATAGGTTGCACCCATCACAATCCAGACCATTAGTTGAGGCAACAGTTTGCCTGCCAGTGCCTTGTAGAAGTTGCCGTTGGCTAACTCCAGCCAACGCTGCGATGTGCCGTCCTTCACCTCGCTATGGATGGCGTAAATCGTCACCTGCATGATGAGCAGCATCAGCATGGCAGGCAGCAGGATGTTAGACAAGTAAATGGAATAGTTTAGGCCTGGATTGCCGATGGCGTGCATCTCCATCTTGATGGGTTGCAGGATGCCCATCACTTGGTCGTCGGTGTAGCCTTTGGCGTATAAAGTCTGTCGTGCGATGGCCCCCGAAGCCAGTTCCGCCATCATCTTCATGTCGCGGTATTCGAGCGAAGCCGGAATCAAGTAGGCGGCGTTGGTATAGAACGACACTTTGGGCTGTTTGCTCGAAAGCGCCAGTTCCGTCGTGCCTTTCGGAATGTAATAAAAGGCGTAGATGTCGCCCCGTTGCATCGCCTCGCGTGCATCGCCGAAGTTGGCGTATTGCTTGACGATGGCGGTCTGCTGAAAGGCGTCGAGGTTGCGCAGCACCTGCCGCGTGATGGAGGTGTTGTCCTCATCGACCACGCCCACGGGAATGTCCATTGGTAGCCCCTTCCCCATCAAGGTGGTGAAAAAGAGATAGCCAATCAGCGGTGCCACGACCATACAGAAGACATAGACCGGCTTGGACAGCATCCGCGCCACCTCACGCTGGACGATACGCCACAAACTCCCGTTTTTCCCTTCCTTCGGACTCATCTTCTATGCTCCCTTTTCACGACGACGCTCATTCCCGGGCGCAGGTCACTCGATGCCGAAAGCGGCATGGCGCGCACCTCGAATGTCTTCAAGTCGTATTGTCCTGTTTCCTTGGTGGCCTTCCAAGCCGCGAAGTCGCCGATATCCTTCATATAACTGACTTTCAGGCGAATGTTTCTGTCCAAAGCGGGCACATACGCGTCAAATTCATACCCCATCGGGAACTCGCTCAGGCAATCCTCGCGCACATTGAAAGTCGTCCATTGGTCGTCCATTTGGGCCACATTCATAATGGGCGCGCCCGTCCCGACCAACTCGCCAATATGGGGGAAGATTTCGGTCACCTCACCGTCGGCGTAGGCCGTCAAAACGGTTTCGTGGATATAGGAATTCACCTCTGCCACAGCGCCTTGCGCCTGCAACACCTTGGCGGCAGCCATATCCTTGTCCTCCTCTTGGGCACCGTCGAGAGCCAGACGATATTGCGAACGCGCCGCCCTTTCGGTGGCGATAGCGGCATCATACTGCGCCTTCACCTCGTCGTATTTCTGTGCACTCACCACACCGTCTTGGTAGAGGTTGCTAATGCGGTTGAACGACTTCTCGGCAATGTCAACGCCCACTTTCGACTTCTGCCACATCTCATAGGCGCCGTCAATTTGCGGCTTGCGTGCGCCTGCCTGCGCCTTGGCACTCAAGGCCAAAGCCTGCTGTTCGACGGCTTCGGCTTGGGCTTTCTTGGCCTCCACTTCAGGGGCTTCAAGGATGGCCAAGGTGTCGCCCTTGCGCACCTTCTGGCCTTCCTGCACCTTGTACTCAAGGATACGGCCCGGCACTTTGCTGGAGACACGATACTCCGTCACTTCGGCCTGACCTTGAATGTATTCCGTTTCCTTGTGGAAGGTGATGATGCCGATGATGCACACCACCGCAATCACGCCCACCAGCACCGCGAGGGCGAGATAGGTGTTCATTTTCTGTTCTTTTACTGTAGTCATTGTATTTCATTTTTTATTATTTCAGATTCACGCCAGCGGCCTTGCGCAAGTTCACGCCAGCCATAATGCGGTCGATTTTGGCATCGATGTAGTCCGAATGCGCTTGCAGCCACGCTGTTTGCGCCAAGTCGATGACCGACGACTCCACCACGCCTTCGCGGAAACCTGCCGTTGCCATACGAAGGTTCTCGTCAGCGTCGTTCAGCTTCTCCTGTGTCAACTTCAGACGGGCGTCGGCCTCGCCGAGTTGCTTTTCGCATTGGCGCACCTGAAGCATGATCATCTCTTTTGTGTCATCATAGGTATATTGCTGAATTTTGGCTTCGGCCTTGGCCATGCGCGTTTTGTTGTAGCCCTCGCCCCAATGGAAAATCGGGATTTTGGCCATCACGCCGAAGTTCCACATGCCGCCGAACTCGTTCTGAAAACCGTTGAAGCACGAGGGATTACTCACCACATAGTTGCCGAAAGCCCCAATTGTGGGCAGGTAGTCGGCGCGGGTGACCCACACCTTCTTGGCATAGATGTCGTTGGCAATGGCAAGGCATTTCAGTTCAGGGCGATTGGCCTCCACATCGCTTTCGCTGTAATAAGGATGATCGTTGGTCACCAAAACATCGTCCAGGTTTTCGTCCGCCAAAACGATATTGGCATCCAAAGGCAGGCCACAAATCTGGCAAAGCAGCATCTTCGACAGTGCGAGGCCGTTTTGCGCCTTCAGCAAGGAGGTTTCCGCCTCGTTCAACTTTACCCGCACCGAAAGTTGGTCGGAGTGGGTCGCCACGCCTTCGGCCACGAGTTTGTCCATATCCTTCGACAGCGAACGGAGCGTTTCGGCGTAACTTTCAGCCAGTTTCAACTTGTTGGCGATGGAGACGATTTGCCAATAGGCCTTGTCCGCCGTGACCACCGTCTCCTGCTGCTGCATCTCCAGTTTCGATTCGGCCAATTTCTTCAAATCCTTGGTAATCATATTGTAAGCCACAATCTTGCCACCTGCAAAAATCGGTTGTTGAATTGTGACCATACCCGCATAGACATTCTTCGTATCGATGTTGAAGGCATCGGTCACTTGCTGCCCAATTTCATTCAAGGCGTCCTCCACATTGAGACTCATCATATCGGTGACGAGTTTGTTCAAGGTCGGGTCGTGTTGCAGCAAAGCCCACGAAATCATTGCCGCCGGGTCGTTTTGATACACCGCCAGCAGTTCCTCGCGATAGGCGTCGATTTGTCCCTGCGCCGTCGTCCCGATGCCGTTGAGTGCAGCCATGTTCTCGTCGCTCAGCAGTTGGAAATTGCGGCTGTTGTGCATATAGGTTCCCGTGGCTTCCACCTTGGGGAGATAGTTGGCGAACGAGGAAAAATACTCGTAATTCGCCTTGTTCACTTCCTCCTCGGCCACTTTCAGTTTCTTGTTGTTCTCCAATGCGAGGCGATGGCATTCGTCCAAAGTCAGCACCCTTTGTGCATTCGCTGTGACAGCCATTAAGCAAATCATCAGCACCATCTTGATTTTCAGTCTTTTGTTCATATTGCTCTTTCCATTTGTTTGATGGCGCAAAGTAACGGCAACTTTTTCGACCAAAAGCAATCTTTTTGGAACTGAAAACTATCTAAAAGTCGAAATAATCATATTTTTTAATCAAATATCAATTAAAAATATCTACTTTTGCCGAAAATTTCAACAAATGGAAACACAAAAGCTAACAAATATCAGCCTGTTGAGGGCAAAAGACTTCATCCCATCGGGTGACATCATTAATATAGGTGACGATTTCTTTATGGCGGAGCGCACCAACGAGGCCAACTACGACCTGTTGCGCCATCCATGCCGCATTGATGCCTACGTGGTGGCCTTTTGCAAAAGCGGCAGTTTCAAATGCCACATCAACCTGAAGGAATACGAAATAGGGGAGGGGATGATTATGGTGAACCTGCCGCAAAACATCATCAGCGTAGAGACTAAGGAATCTGCCGACAAACCCACGCTGACGGTCATTGGCGTTTCACCCAAGTTTTTGTCCAACTTCAGCTCCGACATCAGCAAGATGCTCAACGAGGCCATGACCCTTTTAGACAATCCCTGCATGCGTCTTGAAGAAGAAGAACTCTACATTGTAAAAGAATACATTCAACTGATTGGCAAGTATATACACTCGGACTATGTCTATGCTCGCGAAAGCGTCAGTCACCTGATTTCGTCGGTGTTCTACCTCTTCGGTAGTTTCATCAACAAACGGATTATGAGCCAAAACGACGAGGAGAAGTCCGCTTCGACGCGACACAAGATTGTCTTTGAGCGGTTTATCGAATTGGTCACCTGGCACCACAGCAAAGAACGCGGCGTAGGGTTCTATGCCGACAAGCTGTGCATCACTCCCAAATACCTCTCCAAGATTGTGAAGGATACCAGCGGCCTTTCTGCTCCTCAGTGGATTGACCAATACGTCATCCTCGAAGCCAAGCAGATGCTGAAACACAGCGATTTGTGCATCAAGGAAATCTCGGACGAGTTGAACTTTCCCAATCCCTCGTTTTTCTTCAAGTACTTCAAGAAACACACGGGAATGACGCCGAACCAGTATAGGAACAGTTGATCGGGAATCCGCAACTTGGGCGAAAGCTTGGGTTGCGGAATTTTTCATACTTTTGCAACAAATACATTTCAAAATGCATATCAAAACCTTTCTCATAGCACTATTCACGATCGTAGCACTTGGACTGTCAGCGCAAAGCCATACCGAAGGCGAGACGTTCCCACTCACCAAAAAGGGAGCACATTATGTTTTCACTGCCAGCATCAACGGCACAGCGGAAGCCACGATCCTGATTGAGTCAGGCATCCCTGCCCTACTGGTTGATTCGGCATACGTTTTCAGCAGTGGAATCCTGTCGGACATGGAACTAGCTGTCGCCAGCAAAGCAGAGAAACTGAACCTCGCCGGACGCGTCTATAAGATCACCCACAAGGCAAATGGGACGGTGCGCATTGGCAACAACAGCTCTTATATCGGAGAAGTGTTTGTGATGTCCAATTACGACTATGGTCCATACGAAGTGGCAGTACCCGTGATGTATCTGCACAACGACCTCGACGACGGGAGTCGCATCGTCAGCCTCGACCTCGGCAACCAAAGCCTCCAAATGCTGAGCAGGGCCTCGCTGAATGCCAGCAAGGCAGACTATTTAAAGAGTAACATGAACACAGACACCTACATGGGGATGTTCGCCATCGAGACAAGCATGACACTTGACGACGGGATAAAACCAAGAATGCTCAGCGGCAATTTCTTAATCGATTTCGGCAATCCGGAATTGTTGTTCCTCATCCATCAAACTGAAGGAGTACAAACGTTTCTTGCCGACAATGCCGACATGGAACTGCGGGAGGCCACCACTCCGAGCGGGGAAGTAATGGGGCAATTCATCCTCACAAAACAATGCCAACTCTGCGGCATCACTTTCCCTGACGCGGTGGTTGTCATCACTAAAAAGTTGCCTTTATTTTCAACACCTGGCGATATCGGCTTGAAATTCTTCGAAAGAACCCAAGCCATTTTCGATTTTGACCAGTCCGTTGTTTATATGAAAGGAAAATAGCAGACGGAATGCAACAAAACCTACACAAAGAACAAACACACTCCCACAACACTGATGATGGCTCCCAAAACCTCGCGTAGCGTCACTTTTTGATGGAACAAAAGGGCTGCTGGGGCGATGATGAGGATGGGTGTAAGCGCAAAGAGCGTCTGGGCAATGCCTGCCGAGGTGTATTGCGTGGCCAATAGCGATGCGCTGACGCCGATGAAAGGGCCGAAGATGGTGGATGCCAGCACGCACCACATGGCTTTGCGGTCGTTCAAGGCATGATGCAATTGAGCCAATCCGTCTTTGTTGAACAGCACCAATGCCAAGAAAAAGCCCACCAGCCCGATATAAGCACGGATGGTGGTGGCTGCAAACGACATGCTGACACTGACGGGAAGCGGCAACACAGCATGGGCAAAGACCGAATCACCTGATATGCCAGCGGCAGTGAGAGCCGCATCGTAATGCGTCAATCCTACCTTGCTGAGCACTAAGCCGAAGCCTTGACAAATGCCAGCCATCGCTGCGAAGAAAATGCCTTTTGCAGGTAACTTGAAACGTATGCCATGATGATTGGAACCGTCACTTTTTGACAAAATCGAAAGCGCGATACCACTCAGGGTAATGACCATGCCGAGGATGGCTATGGGGCGCATCTGTTCGCCAAGGAGCAGCCGACCGGTGAGAGCTGCCGTGGGTGCCGAAAGGGTCATGAAAAGCTGGCCGAAGCGCGAGCCTATGTGGATATAACCCTGCATTAGACAGTAGTCGCCGATGACATAGCCCACCACGCCCGAAAGCAGTAGCCACGTCCATGTGCTACCGTCGGCATAACGAGGGTAGGGGACACCCATCACCAGCCATAACGTAAGGGCGAGAAACAGCAGTGACAGTGTCATACGGATGGTGTTGAACGGCAGCGAGCCCATACGTTTTGAGCCTACCTCCGCAAACAACGCGGTGGCAGTCCACGAGATGGCCACGCCCAACGAAATCAGTTCACCGATAAACATATCCAGAAAAATCGCGGCAAAAATAGTAAAAAAAATTGCGGCTTCCGATTTGTGGTATTTTGTACTTTTGCGCCAGAATCAATTCAGAATGAAAAAATTAGTATGCTTGACGAGATCCACCAAAAGACGGGCACAGGCTTCGACCAAGGCGATGCCATCCGTTGGAACTTCGGCAAGTTCCTCGTCTCCAAAGACGGCATGATCATCCTGCGATTCGAGCCGATGGTGACTCCCGATATGTTGGAGGAAGCCATTCAAGAGATGCTGAAATAAGCTTCAAAACTATGGGTATCACTATTGGCTTATTGATTCCCCTGTTCGGCACGATGCTCGGTGCAGCGTTTGTCTTCTTCATGAAGAAAGACATGTCGCCTCGTTTGCAGAAGTCGCTGTTGGGTTTCGCTTCAAGTGTAGATAATAATCGAAAAGTATACCACCATAATAATCGAATGGTCCACCCAAGATATTCGTCTTCCTCGAAGAAGAAATTTCTTGTATCAAAAAAGCGGAATAAGTGATTGCTTTTTTGTATTATTGCCGCAAAACAAAAAACCATGAAGATTCTATTTGTCATCGACACTTACGACACAAGCAACAATGGAACAAGCATCTCGGCCCAGCGTTTTGCTGCAGCGCTTCGCAAGAGGGGACATGAAGTCAAGATCTTGACGGCTGGCGAACCGGATGAATACAAGTTTGCAGTGCCTAATTTCACGATGCCTGTCTTTCAACCCTTGATGGACAAGCACGATTTCGATTTTGCGCAGTTTTTTGGGCCTGAGGCGATGAATGTCATCAAAAGCGCCGTTGAATGGGCCGACATCATTCATGGCTTCTTGCCTTTTGCCCTTGAGATAACTGCACAGCGCTATGCCGCCAAGATCGGGAAACCCAACACAGGTGCGTTTCACATGCAACCCGAAAACATGACTTCTTCGGTGGGTTTAGGCAAGGTGGACGTCGTCAACGATTGGTTTTACAAGGTGTTTCGCAGGGAGTACTACGACCGTTTTCGCCACGTGCATTGCGTATCCAACTTTATGGCCGACATGATCAGGAGCCATGGCTACAAGGCCAAGCTCCATGTCATTTCAAACGGCATTCAAGAAGATTTCCTTGAGGCCGGCAGACGTTTCCTTGAGGAAGGTCGTCCCGAAAAGACTCCTGAGTTGGAAGGCAAGATGCTCATCACGATGGTGGGACGACTGTCGGGCGAGAAGCGTCAGGATGTGATCATCGATGCGGTGCCCTACTCCAAGTATGCCGACAAGATACAGCTGGTTTTCGCCGGCCGTGGGCCGAAATACGATGAATATGTGAAACTGGGGGAGAAACTACCCAACAAGCCGATGTTCGTTTACCTTGACAAGGAGAAGCTGATTCATTTGCTTGGCATGACCGACCTCTATGTACATGCAAGCGACATGGAGAGCGAGGCCATATCGTGCATCGAGGCCTTTGCCACGGGACTGGTTCCTGTCATTGCCAACTCCGATGTGAGTGCCACGCCGCAGTTCGCCCTTGACGGACGTTCCCTTTTCATGCCCGGACATCCCAAGGATCTCGCACGCGCCATAGACTACTGGCTCGACCATCCCAATGAAAGGAAGTATATTGGTGGATTGTATCACGAGTCGGCCAAGAAATACACGCTTGAGAACTCGGTAAGCCAATTTGAGGAGATGCTGCTGGAAGAAATCGCCGACAATAAGTTGTCATAGCTTTTTCCTTCGTATTGGTTTTTTGATGGCTTTGAGGGCTGCTGCGCTTTTCTCCACCATGCCTTTGAAGATTTCCTCGTAGTTCTTTCCGCCTTCTTTTTGGCGTTTTTTCCTGGGGAAGACAATGGTTTCCTTCGGCAAGACACGCCGATAGCCGTTCTCTTCCAACGTTTTCACGGTGCTTTCGTATCCTCGGAAAAACAGCTCTTCGATCTTTGACATATCGTAGGCCGTACACCCGTAGGTGTCCAACTCGATGAACAGATCTGCCTGTTCCGTGTCGGCGGCGATATTCGAGACCATCATCATCAGGAACGAACGGTAAGCCACCGAAACGAGATTGTCTTTATACTTGTCTTCTTCAAGATGGTTGAGGCTGAGCGCGATGACTTTCTCGCACTTATCCCGGATGGCCGACACGGGCAGGTTCTGGAACGCTCCGCCATCCACATAGTGAACGCCGTTGATGCTCATGGGTTGGAAGATAACGGGGATAGAACAGGAAGCAACCACCCTCGGAGCGATCTCGCCTTTGGTGAATACCTTGGGGATGCCATGTTCCAAGTCGGAAGCCACCAAAAGGGTGGGGACGGGGAGCTCTTCGAGGCGGGTGTATGGCAAATGCTTGCGAAGCAATTCCACGAGCGGTCGTGAATCGAACAGGCCGCCCTTGGGCACGGCAGGCGTTACGATGTCTTTAAAGAAGTTCATCCCTTCGAACAACTCTACCATTTGCTTTGGCGTAAAGCCGGAGGAATAAAGCGTTGCCACTAAGGCACCGGCGCTGGTGCCTGAGACGATGTTGGGCTGAATGCCATATTCATGCAAGGCCTGCAAAGCACCGCAGTGAGCCGCAGCCTTGGCACCGCCGCCACTGAAGGCGACACCCAATGGATATTTCTTTGTTGCCATGGACAATTCGGTTTTTTGCAAAGATAAGGATAAATGCGTGAGCAAAACCGCCTAGGTTAACTTATTTCGTTGTTGGATAAAAAATCATCAAAACCGATGCAATTATAAGTTGACCAATATTTAAACGTAGTGCTTATAACTTGCTAATTATCAGCTACTACCTTTAATTTTCCACGAAGATGAGTACTAAACAACTAAAACACTGACTATCAGTAGAATAAAGGAGGCTGTTAGGTTAACTAACAGCCTTTTTGTGTTCAAATAATTAAAAATATAAACTTAAATGGAAACATAAGTTAACCTAAATTTGAACATAGTTTGGTACGTTTTTTCAGGAAGAACAGTACTAGAGAAATTTCTTTGTAAAGCGTTGGTAATGAGTGTGTTTGATGCGAAAAGTTAGGTTAACTTATTTTTCGATGAAGATTTTGATGAATATAGCAAAGAAGAGTGAAGTATGATAAATCAGAATGCCAGCCCGTACAGGCTGGCATTCATTCTTCTAAGCTTTTTTCATTTCAGTTAAACAGATCATCCATCAGCACTTGATATTGGACGGCAGATGAATACTCGTTTTTAAAGAGACCGTAAGTGGTGATCCAAGTGGGCAGGATGCCGTACTTGGTCTTGGTTTCACGTGTGAAGGCTGCCGTGCGGCTGCGGAATTTCTGGTCCTCTTCGGCAGTGATGACGTATTCGGACTGGGTATATTTGATCTCGCAAAGGTTGATGAGCCGGTCGGCACGTTCAATAATCATATCGACTTGGGCTTTAGGTTGAGTGGAGCTGCGCCATGAGTAGTATTCAACAGCAATTCGATCAAGACCAAGAGCATGTCGTATTTGACCGACATGAACCATGCAGACATGCTCGAAGGCAAGTCCTAGCCAGGTGTTGACGACAGGCGTGTTGAGGTGCTGCTCCCAATAGTCTTCGGTGGTTAGCTTCTTTGAGAAGGTGAGGTGGAAAAGCGTGAAGAGGTCAACCAATTGGAAATAGGCTTCGTTGGTTTTGGGCTTGCCGCCCACCTTGGTCACATAACGGCGGATGATGTCGCAGTACTCCAGGTTTTCGAGTTGCTTGCTCAGCGTGCCGTTTGACGAGATTTTCAGGTTTTCGGCAATCTCGCCTCGCGTGAGGCCCTGCTTGTTTCTGCCAAGCGCCTCGACAATGCGGATGTAGGGGTCGGGCGATTTGAACAGCGAGGCATAGAGGCGGCGGTATTCCTGTCCCAGCTCTGAGTTTTTGCGGAAATAGAGCCTGTCAATGTTCTGGGCGAGGCTTTCCTGCGGACTGAGCAGGCTGAGATAGTAGGGTATGCCTCCAAGTATCATGTAGGTCTCTGTTATGGTCTGGCGTGGCCAATGTATTTTCCTGGATTTTAGGTAAGTCTCGGTTTCGGCTAGCGTGAACTGCCTGAGATAGAGGGTGTGGGTGGTGCGGTCGTGGAGGCCTCCGTGGTCGTTGACGATGTTCTCAATCATCCACGAGGTGGCGGATCCACAGACGACGAGGATGACATCCTTTCGCAGCGAAGCCCAGGTGTTCCAGAAATGCCCCAGGGCCCGAACAAAGCCCGATTTCGGGGTGTCGAAGCAGGGGAGTTCGTCGATGTAGATGACCTGCCGGCCCTTGCGTGGCTGCTTGTCCAGAACTGATTTGAGCGCTTCGAAGGCCTCGAGCCACGTTTTGGGTTGGCGACCCGAATAGCCGATGCCAATCATGGCGCTTGTGAAAGCAAAAAGCTCTTCCTCTCGTGTGCCTTCGATGATGCCGGTTGCGGTGAATGCGAAACTGTTGTTGAAGAACTGCTGTATCAAATAGGTTTTGCCTACGCGTCGTCGTCCGTAAACCGCAACGAATTCAGCTTTCCCGGAATCCTTGATGTCCAGCAATAGCTTTATTTCCTGCTCTCTTCCGATAAAATCCTTGTCCATAATGATACTGTTTGATTGTGATGGCAAAGATATGTATTTCATTTGGATAAATCGCCAAAACAATCAAAAATTAATAAAAATGGTCAAAGATAAATCTGATAAATCGCCAAAATCAAAATTTTCCGATATGTTTTGGCGTAGAATCTTCTCGCATTTTAAACTATAATCCCCGGCCTTGCAAGGCTTGCGAAACGTTTCTTTTCTTTAAGTTCACCCATTTGGCTAGAAATCAATCACCCGTTTGGCCAAATTCTGTTCACCCGTTTGTTACTTAAAGAACATGGTGTAAAAATCTGTAAAAAAATGTAAATTAAAGCTAACCTAAAGTTGTACATAATTACTCCTTTTTTTCTACGATGAAGTAATTGCACGGAAATTTTTGTAAGTCATTGGTAATGAATGTGTTTAATGCGAAAAGTTAGGTTAACTTATTTTTCGATGAAATTGCATGATTTTGCATGGATCTCGACCAACTAGGCGGCTCCCTTGTGAAAGTCAGTCGCCTGTTTATGTTGAATGCCAGCCCATTACAGGCCGGCATTCTTACTTCCAGGTTTTTTTTGAATGTGAATGTCGGTGGTCTAAATGAAAGCTGACTCGTGATTCAACAGGAATTCTTGCAAACCCACGATTAGTACCCCTTGCTCGTCGCGGTGTTTCATGACCTTGTCCGCTGTGATGATTACCTTGCGGAAGGAATCGTCCACGGATGCGAAGGGCCTTTCCTCTTGCCGTCTTTTCTCAAGGGTAGGGAGGGAGAACGCTGATTGGATGTAGATGCGTTCGTCTGCCTTGTTGCATACGAAGTCAACCTCCAGTTGCTTCCGCGCATATTTCCCGTCAGATTGTCTCTCGTTGACCTCGACCACTCCGACATCGACGGAAAACCCTCTTCCGCACAACTCGTTGTAAATGACATTTTCCATCAGATGGGTTTCTTCCAGCTGGCGGAAATTGATGCGGGCGTTGCGAAGCCCGGTATCGGTGAAATAGTACTTCGAGGGAGTGGAGATGTATTTCTTCCCTTTGATGTCGTACCTGTCGGCGCGTTCAATGATGAAGGCGTCGGTGAGGTGGTCCAGATATTGCTTGATGGTCCTGTCCGAAAGCCTTTCTCCTCCCATGCTCACGAAGGCGTTTTCCAGTTTCTTTGGGTTTGTCAGCGAGCCTATGCCTGAAGAAATGATGTTCATCAGCTGTTCCATCTGGTTGGGATGCTGGATGTCGCGGCGTTCCATGATGTCGCGGACATAGACTTCCTCGAACAGACGAGTCAGATAACTGGCTTTTTCCTCGGCGGTCGGCAGCAGCGCGCAATAAGGCAGCCCCCCATATGTGATGTATTGGAGCCATGCCGCATCGAAGTCGAGAGCCGGACAGGTGGTCGCGAATTCGCTGAAACTGAGAGGACGCAGATAGATCTCGTCCCCACGGCCGCGGAATTCAGTGATGATGTCGGTTGACAGGAACCGGGAGTTTGACCCAGTCACATAGGTGTCGAGATTGCTGATGTGAAGGCATGAATTCAGTACATCCTCAAATTCGGTCATCAACTGCACCTCATCGATGAGCAGATAATAGGGCTTGTCGTCTTTCACGCGCTTCCTGATGTAAGCTAGGCAGTTGTCCGGGTCCCTCAATTCCTTGTTGACGCGGTCGTCCAGTTGGATCTCGATGATGTGGGTCGGTTTTACACCGGCATCCAAAAGGTGTTGCTTGAACAGTCGGAACAACAAATAGGACTTTCCGGAGCGGCGTATTCCGGTTATGATCTTGACCCGCTGGTTTCCTTGGTGAGCGACCAGGCGGTTGAGGTATTTGTCGCGTTTTATTTCCATTGCCTATTTCGTATTTTTGCGATTATTGCATTTTTGCGAAGTGTAATGCAAAAATAGAAAACTTCTTCTTACCGACAAAACATCGTTAGTAACTTTTTCCGGTTTTTCGTCTGCGGTATTGAATAATCTTCTATACTCGCCGTCAAATAACATTGTAATTGACAGCGGTATGAGACACCCTTGTGGGCAAAACTTGCCTTCATATTACATTCCAAATATAATGTCGAAAGCGCGCTCCAGCCTCGGCAATATGGGTGAGAAGTGTGTCCCTTCGACCAATTCAAAGGTGACGATGGCTTGACTTCCCGTTTTCAAAATGCCGGCAGCAGCTATAGTTTGCTCTTCTACTGAAGCCATGCGCTTTTCTTTGGCATTCTTCTCTTTTTCACCCAGGAGTAGGCAAACCTTTTTCAGCTGATGCGACGGTGTTTGTCCTTTCATCCAATCCGTGAATCCATCATACCATAGCGACCCAGATAGGCAGATAATGTTGGTGAAAGTATCGGTGTTGAAAGCAGACCATACCGCAAACAATCCCGACAATGATACCCCTAGGAGGGATCGCTCGGCATTATTGATCCCTAATTCCGCTTCAGTTTTTGGAATGATTTCGTTTGCCAGTTTTTCAAGGAAAGATGCAGATCTCCCTCCAAAAGGTTTGGCTTTTTTGAATACGCCCTTCGCAGGCCATGGAGTCAAGTCGTCGTTCCAGTTGACGGCGTCTATTACGGCTATGGAAACACTGTAATGTTCCGACAAACCTTTCAATCCATCAAACAAATCCCCCTTGATTCCTTCGGGTAGGATCATGTAGCAAATCTTGTCAGTATCTTGCTTGAAGAGGATCATTTTTGATGGGTTGTTAACAAGGCTGTAAAGATAGAGGAAAAATGATTATCTTTGCCACAATGTCATTCACCTAGATAGTTAAAATAAGGAAGCAAAAGAACAAGTACTGAAAGCCATGAGGCTTTGAAAGTCTATTAAATCCTTATCTGTGCACCTTTAAATTCCGATCCGAATGAAACATCAACTTCGCCCGCAAAGGGGCCTATATACACCTTATAATAAAGGATTCAATACCACTGGCCTTTGGGGACGGAGCCGCCATCCCAACTATTTCGGTGAACAGTCCATTTGGGCTTCCTTCTACTTGTTCTCCATTGGTGCGGGCATGGGCATTGTCAATTGGAGCGTGATTGGTGCGCTGCTGTTGGTCGTTTTGTTCCAGGGCAGTTCGTCGCTGGCCGAGGAAATCAGTGGTGGAAAATACCCTGAATACGAAAAGTATTGCCAAAGCGTTCCACGCTTCTTCCCCGGAGGAAAGAAAGAATTCACTTGAAATCAGCTGTTTGAGGCGATGTCCGTCCTATAGTTTTAGGGGAACACCCTCACCGGTCTCAAAAAAAATTTCAAAAAAAATGAAATATCGCTTGCGATATAAAATATTATTTGTAATTTTGCATCGTGAACGATATAAATTAATGATGGCTTACGAACAATTGAAACTCGAAAACCAAGTCTGCTTCCGCCTCTACACGGCAGCACGTCTCACCATGGGGGCCTATCATCCCTATCTTGACCCCTTGGGCCTCACTTATCCGCAATACTTGGTGATGCTGGTGTTGTGGGAGCAGGACAAACAGCCGGTGAATGATATTGCACATAAGTTGCTGCTTGAAACCAATACCGTTACCCCGTTGCTGCAACGCATGGAGAAGGCTGGATGGATCAAACGCACGAAGGGGAAAGAAGATTCGCGTCAGCGCATTGTTTCATTGACGGAAAAAGGGGTTGAAATGCGCGAACAAGCCAAACATATCCCTGAGTGTTTGAGTGCCGATATCATCAAAAACGCAGGGTCTGCTGAAGAGATTATGCAAATGATTCCTACACTCGACAAACTTATTGAAGGACTAAAACATACAACACACAACAAATAACAATTAAAATCTTAAAGCTATGACAAAAGAAGAAGCATTAAAAGGATTTGCTCTGTTAGGAGCTGCCTGGTTTGGAAACAGCAAACAACATTTCGCCTTCTCGGCTTATGACCGCTTCAACGGTTGGAACAAACTCGCCGACAAGTGGAAAGAGGAAGCCGAAGAAGAATGGGACGAAGCAGAAGAGGTGCTCAACCGCCTTGTGGAACTCGGTTGCAAGCCAGCCGACCTGCAAGAGGCCATGAAGACCATGGAATTCCCGTTCTATGACGACCCGAAACAGCAGATTGAGTCGGATTATCAACCCAAGGCTATTGAGGAAATGAGTAAGTTGGCCGCTGCCTTCGACGATGACTATATCACTCAGAAACTGATTTATAAATGGATCGAAGGCGAGAAGGCTCACATGGATTGGGAAAGACAGTACCTCAACTACATCGACAAAGTCGGTTATGAGAATTTCCTCATCGAAATGATGTAATTGTCGTGAAAAAAAGGTTTATCAGCATGGCCGTCATGTTGCTTGCGTTTATGACGGTCCATGCACAAAACACTAAAGAAATGGCTACGATTTATGACTTTAAGGCCCTGAACAACAAGGGCGAAGAAGTGGACATGTCACAATATAAAGGCAAAGTCCTCATGATTGTCAACACCGCCTCGAAGTGCGGTTTCACGCCTCAATATGACGGCTTGGAAGCCCTCTACAAGAAATACCAAGACCAAGGTTTTGTGATTTTGGGCTTCCCCTGCGACCAATTCAAACACCAGGAACCAGGCTCTGACGAGGAGATTGCCGAGTTCTGCCGTCTCAACCACGGCGTCACTTTCCCACTGATGAAGAAGATCGAGGTCTTTGGTGAGAACGCCCATCCTATCTTCAAGTACCTGACCCAACAAGTGCCTACCGAAGAAGTCCATGGGTTAAAAGACAAGGCAACGATGAAATTGGTGGATAGCCTGAGCAAGGCTGAGGGACGCGAAGAAGGCGGCGTGCGTTGGAACTTCACCAAGTTCCTCATCTCGAAGGACGGCAGTATCATCAAGCGTTTCGCACCAGTGGCCAAGCCTGAGGAGATGGAAGCTGATATCGAAACGATGCTTAAGTAAAGAAACGATGCTTAAGTAGAGAAACGACGGATCTAGTAGATGTCATTTACTTGACCAAGACCTTCTTCACCTCGTTCCCAACTTTCACAAAGTAAATACCGTTGGAAAGGCCTTGCAAATCAATGCTCTTTTTCTGATCCACAAACAGGGTTTTCACAATTCGTCCCATTTCATCGACAATGGTCACCAGGCCTTCGGCTTCGATAGTGAGCGTTTCTGAAGCAGGATTGGGATAAACCTCCAAAGTGGTGTTTTCGGTTTCTGCGAGACCGACATGGCCGCAATCGTCATAGAGTTGGATGCCTTGCCATTCTTCAGAAGCTTCGAAGGCTTCAATGCAGTTGCAAGGTACTATAATCTGTACGTGGTCATTGATGTCGGAAAAAGCATCGTCCCACAGGAAGAAAGGCTCCTCTTTAAGGATGTAGATGTAATTGAGCCTTTCACAGTAGCTGAAGGCGTTCGAATTGATTTGTTGTATGTTGGCGGGGATTACAATTTCTTCCAAAAGAGGGCATTCGGCGAACGAATGGAAACCGATGTTCACAATCGTGTTGGGTAAGGTAACGCTGGTAAGGTTGAGACAGCCATAGAAAGCTTCGCTAGCGATGTATTTGACATTGTAGGGTTGACCATTGATGGTTTCTGTCTCAGGAACGACGATATCGCCTGAGTAAGTGTTTTCATAGTCATCGTTGACAACAATAAGGTAGGTTTCGCCACAACCTCCTCCAGGAACTTGTGCTGTAGCTTTGCGATAATAAATGCCATTGACATAGTAGTCGTAGGCAAAAGCACTCTGGCAAAACATCATGAGTGCCATGCTCAAAACTGAAAAAATAAGGGTACGTTTCATAATTGAAAGATTAAGATGTGATAATAATATTAGTTGCCAAAAACAGAAAAACATAACGAAGGGGCGTTATTTTTCAAAATATCTTTGCAACTAATACAGCAAAAGACACATCGAAAAGAATGGCATCTTCCGAGTTACACGGAACCGACAAAAACAACGACAAAACAACCTATGACGAGTTCAATGCCTTGATCCTTCGGCATAAGGCAATGATTTGGCATGTCTGTTCCGATTATAAACTTGGAAGTGCTTGGAATATAGAAGATTGTGTTCAGGAGGTCATCGTGAACCTATGGCGCAGTTTTCCAAGTTTTGAAGGGCGTAGTTCAGAAAAGACTTGGGTGTGGCGCATCGCGACCAACACGATGCTCATGCTGCGTCGCAAGGATGTGAGAATACCGCAGACGGAATCCATTGAAACAGAGCGTGTGGATCAACCGGACGAAGAGGCAAGTAACGATAACCGGTGGCAACTGCAACAGCTTATTGATGTATTGCCCGAAAACAGCATGGTCGTCATACGCGCTTTCCTTGATGGTTTCTCTTATAAGGAAATCGCTGAAATGACCAGCAGTTCGGTAGGTGCCGTGGCCATGCGAATTGCGCGGCTCAAGCGGAAACTGAAAACCATGTACGAAAGAGAAAACAATCTATGACCATGAAAGACAAAATGAAAGTAGTGAATTCAGATGCACAAAGCCAGAACTTCGAAACCCAGTGGCAATTCCGTCAGCAGTGGGAGGAACAGGCTGAGAAGTCGGTGCCCGATGACGAGACTTTTTTGATTTGGGCGGAAAAGGCGCAGCAGTCCGCTATGGGTTCTGAAAGGGGTGCTACCTCCTTTCCCTTTCGCCGCAAGAAGCATTGGATACCCTATACAGCCGCAGCCAGTATCGTCATTGCTGTCGCCATCATAGGACTGTCTCGTTCAAGTCATTCAGACAATGGGTTTCCCACGGCCAAAGAGGTGATTGTGGAAAGCCAAACCATCCACTTCCTTTGCAACAATGGTTGTTCGGCGCAAGACGTCATGATCCTGGCCGGCAGAGTCATTAAATAACAAAACAAAAAGACGATGAAAAACCTCGTTCCCTATCTTGCCTTACTCTTTGCCATTGGGCTTTCAGCCTGCAAGGAAAGGACGGCATCTCGCGAGAGGACAACTTGTCAAAATGCCGCGATGGAATTGTATTGCAAGTATGCCGATAAGGCCAATCTTACTGTGGCATATCTCGGTGACTTGTCCGTCAACGGGAAAAGCATTGATGCCTTGATGCTGCAAGCTGACAATGAAACGGATTGGGAGGCACTGAAGCAGGATTTCGGTTTTTTGTCCTACGATACCACCGTCTTTAATTGTCCTAGCGAAGACGATCCTGTTTTGGTGGGTGTTGGTTTCGAAACCGATTTTTTGGACGAAGCCATTTTTGACACGTTGACCGACATCAGCCATATTCCTGAAGAAGACCTTGAAAGATATACGCAGGTTGTCGCCGAAAAGATTCGGGAAATCATGAATAGCTTCCAAACCCCTGATTCGTTGTTGCCTAACACCGCCATCGTCATTGGACAAGGTGAAATAGAACATGAAGCCTTCGACAACACCTACGAAGACTACATTATGACAGTCTCACGTACGGTTGTCATCGGACTGATCAACGAAAAGATACAGCCCCAAACTGCCAAAAATCTCGGTCTGCAACAGCAAATAGACAGGAACGAGCGTATCATGGACAATGCCCAAACGCACGGCCATCTTGGCTACATCACTGCTGCCGACAACGAAGAACGTACGTTATGGCTCTTCTTCTATGACGACCAAGAGGAATGTAACACCATCATCACCCATATTAGTGAAGACATGATCATTAATTTTAAATAACAACGTTTTTATGAAAAGAAATCTATTCTTATTTTTGCTGTGCTTTTTTGTTATGACAGGCATGACCCAGGCACAAAATTGGTTTTCTTACGTCGGTGACTATTCCTCACCCAGGATGATTGGCATCGGAATGCCCTTCAGTTGGGGCTACATGCTCCCTGCCTCGTTGATGAGCGAGTATCAGGGCTGCTCTATTACCGAATTCGGTTTTCTGGATGAAGGTGAAGCCCAATTTGCCACCTCTTACACCATCAACATCTACCTTGGCGGGGATAATGCGCCAGAAAGTCTGGTCTCTACCCAAAAGTTTGATATCACAGGTACAGAAGGTGATGTTGTCACCTTCAAGCTCGACACCCCTGTGGCCATTGATGGGAAACAGAACATTTGGTTGACTTTTTACCATGACGGCTCCATTCAATATCCTGCTCCAGCAGTTGCCGATGTAGGGAATCCCAACAGCCGTTGGGTTGGTGTCGATGGATACGGCTGGATGGACATGGCTTCTGTCAGCAGCGAGGCTTACAGCTGGCTGGCATGGGTTTATGTCCATGGTTACGATTGGATTGGTGAAAACAACGAATCCGTCTCCGTTTATCCTAACCCCACTTCGGACAAGGTTAATATTGTCGCATTCGGTAGCCGTCACCTCACTGTGCTGAACACGCTCGGTCAAGTGGTTTACGAAGGCAACACCGAAGGGAATATGACCACCCTTGACATGAGCTCCTATCAAGCTGGTATTTATCTGGTGCGTGTAACTACCGAAAATGGCGAAATTGTAAAACGTGTCTTAAAACAATAATACCATGAAAAAAATCTCTATTATTATTTTGTCCCTGTTCTTTGCGGTTGGCCTTAAGGCCCAGCAGACCACCCTTACCGAAGCAGTCGACTTCACCGTCACCGACTGCCACGGACAAACCTACAACCTCTTTGAAATCCTCGATCGGGGTCAGGCCGTCTTCATTGACTTTTTCTTTTATACTTGTGGTCAATGCCAAACCATTTCGCCGTACATCACTGGGTCCTATACCCAGATGGGATGCAACATGCACGACGTGTTCTACATCGAGATCTCTTATATCGACAGCGATGCCACTTGTCAGCAATGGGCCAACCAATACGGTGTTGAATTTCCCACAGTGGGAAGGGATGGTGGCGGCAACGAGGTTTTCGAACTATATGGCATCCAAGCCTGCCCCACGCTTGTGCTTATCATGCCCGATCGCAGCATCCCGATCCAAGGACTGCTGGACCTCTATCCCTTCTCGGTGCAAGATGTGGTCAATGCTATGCAACAAAACGGCCTTCAACCTCATGACTGCACGGGCACACTGACCGTCAACCCGCAAACCTTGCTTATCTATAACGATGGTGAGACCTACCAGCCTGGTCAGCTGACCATTTCCAACATGACCGCTGATGACGTAACCGTCAACGCATTCACCGCCGACCCGATCTTTGCAATGCACTGCATGCATGAGGGACAAGATGTCACCGAAGGTATGACGGTTGCGGCAGGACAAACTGCCATTGTGGAAGTCTATGTCGACGTGCCTGTTAAGGAGTCTTTCGAGGGAAAACTGTATGTCAGCACCTCGATGGGTGACTTTGAAGTCAACATCATCTATGAATCAACTGTAGGCCTTGATGAATGTAATGCGACACTGGTAATGTTCCCCAATCCTGCCAATGATTGCGTAACCCTCCGAGGCGAAAACCTTGGCGTGGTAAGCGTTTACAACGCCTTGGGCCAAAAGGTCGATACCTTCATTTCCGAGGGATCTGAACTGATCATTCCGACGGGCAAGTATCAAGAAGGCATCTACTTCGTGAGGACAAGCAGTGGAATAACGCAACGGTTTGTAATTGCGCACGAATAAGATTACTCCAGCCCCATCAGCATCACCCGCTCCTCTTTCTTGAAGCCGAATTTTTCATAGAAAGCGGGCAATACACCCTCGCGGGCGGTAATCAGATGGAAACCTACTATACCTTGCGACTTGAGGTCGGCGAGGCATTGTTCCAGCAAACGGCTGGCGATGCCTCGCCGTTGATATTGGGGTGCCACGGCAAGGTCGTTGATTTCGAAGGTGCGGCCATAATGGAACAGCATGGAAGTGCCCAAAATGAAGCCTGCCACTTCGCCATCTATAAGGCACTCCAAGCCGTAATGCTGTTGGCTTTCAAGTAGTTCGCGTACATGGATGGTGGCGTCTTCCGCCGACCAGTGGTCGTTCCACGGCTCACCTGAAAAGGCTGCCGCATAGATGGCGCCATATTGGTTCAAATGCTCAATAGTGATGGGACTGATGATGAGGTTTTGCATAAGGGATATTTTGGGCAAAGATAGGGGTTTATTGCGAATAATCGTACTTTTGCGCAATCACAAAAGACGACCCACCATGGCAAGCAACCCCGACTTCGTTCAATATATCGTCGACCAATGCGCTGGTGCGGGCGAGATTACGGTGAAAAAGATGTTCGGCGACTATGGCATCTACTGCGACGGCATCATCTTCGGCCTCATCTGCGACAACCGCTTCTATCTGAAACCGACCGAGGCGGGCCGCTCACTATTGCGCAGCGTCGAAATGCGTCCACCTTACGACAGCGCGAAAGACTACTTCTTCATTGAAGATGTGGACGACAGAGATTATTTGTCGGCGCTTGGCCGCGAGACTTGTAAGGCATTGCCTCAGCCGAAGCCAAAAAAGAAAAAATGAAATAAATGAATTTTTCTCTTGACTCATCTCAATGAAACGGAAAAGCGGCCACCTCCACTTCCCCGACACATCCACCTTCGGGAAGTATTTCAGAAGGCACACGGGCTTGTCGCCGAAGGAGTTCAAGAAACAGAGCGGACAATAATCAACAAAATCCGCAATTCAGACAAAGCTTGGATTGCGGATTTTTCCGTTCAAAGGGAACAGCAAGTATATTTCAGCAAGTGGTTCTGCTCACATCACCCAGTTTCCCGATATTCGCTTGGTGTCATGCCTGTCTCACGACGGAAGTACCTGGAGAAGAATGTGGCACTTTGAAAACCTAACTGACAAGCAATATCACACACTGGCATATCACTATGTTTGAGCATCACCTGCGCACGAAGGACGCAGTTGGCATCCAACCAGTCCATGACGCTCTTGCCTGTCTGCTGTCGGATGACGGCAGACAAATGGTTAGGGGTGATGCACAACTTTTGCGCATACGCTTTCACATTGCGCGGCAACGGGTCGCTCAGCCCCAAAAGATCCAAAAACCGTTGCACAATCTGTTCGCCATGCGTCTGTGCGGCAGTGCACGGTTTGGTCGTGTCGGCTCGCAACCGCATCAAATCATACATCAAAGCAATTTGCAGGTGCTCAATCGTATGTTGGTCATAGCGGCTGCGCACCACCTGCCAAACCAATTCCAAATAACTCTGTATCCGGCAGTAATCCTCGACTTTAAGATGAAGAAGCGCACATTTGTCGAAACCGACAGGCAGATGTTGGAATGACAATGCCATGCCGTCAAAATCATCGGACAATTCCATTAGGCTGATGTAACTGTTTTGAGGAATCACCCACACATCATTTGCCTTCAACTGATACGGCACAAGATTGATGTCGTAGGTGGCTTGCCCGGCACTCACTAGGATTACTCTGCCCATCTCTACATATTGCGGAGTGCGTATCATCTGCCGCATGGGAGTCTGTAACAACGAATGAAGAGAGTGCATCATCACTAGGTCTGATGACACGAAGACTTCATCGTTCTGACGAGTCAGTGTGTGCATCAATTCGGGACGCAATGTAACATTAGTCGGACGCATATCCAATCGAATTTCGGTGCAAAGGTACTGCGTTTTTTGCATATTAGCATAAATAAACTAAATTTCCGTTGAAATAGTACATAAATACCTTGCAAAAGACAACTCTCTTTGCCATAAAAGCGGCAATTTTGCGCCGTCTAATCATTAAATACGCTTGGTATGAAAAAATTCGGTCTGTTTCTGTTGAAAAACAACATCCATCTGATGACACTTGTTTTCCTCGGATGGGCAGTCTGGGCAGCATTCAACTGGTCAGGTCTCGCATTAGTGCAAAAACTCACGCTCGGAATGTATGCGTTGCTGATTATCCATGAGTACGAGGAGGGGTACAAGGGCAGGTTCCTTGACCTGATGGCTGGGCGGTTGCTACAAATCAACTGGCGCGCACTCACTCCTGGTGTAACTCATATCTCACAGGCACTGTACATCACACTTGCCTTTTCAGCCGCACTCATCTGGCCGGAGAAGTTATGGCTGACATTTGCTGTGATCATCCTCTGCATCTTTGAGGGCTTTGTGCATAACATGGGTATTGTGATCTTTCGGCTGCGCAGCGTGACGCCGGGATGGTGGACGGCTATGCTGATGTGCGCATATGCTATCTGGTCTATCGTCGTCATCAATAGGAACATTGAGTATGACGGCATTCAGTGGCTTTGGGGTGTGCTTTGTTTCCTCGGGTGTTTTCTTTGCATGGAGATACTATTCCAAAGCATGCTTGACAAGCCGATGGCGGAGAGAATCGCCTCCGTAAAACGATTCATGAAGGAGCGTTTTGGCAAAACTGGTAGTGAGTGATACAGTTTGAGGCAGTTAATTGCAACAAAAAAAGTAATCTTGAGAAATCCGCAATTCAGGTGATTGCTTGGGTTGCGGATTTTTGTACTTTTGTAGCCGAAAAGATGTTTTATAAAAACTGTAACTTTTTTGAATCAATTCCGTATTAATAGTATTGAAAAACAAAACCTCTATCAATATGAAAAAAGCAAACGCAATTGCCATCTTGTTTTTATGTATTATGGCAGCAGGCTGCGGACAAAAGGCAGTCGAAACAACCCAATCAGAAAGAGAAGTATTCCCGGCTATCGAGCTGAGCAACATGGACACCACCATCAACCCTGCGGACGACTTCTATCGCTATTGCAACAACAACTGGCTGAAAAACAACCCGATTCCCGAGACGTATTCCGCCTACAGTGCCTCCTACGAGGTTGACGAACGCACTGAGTTGCAGATCAAAGCCATCATCGATGAGGTTACGCATGATAAAAATGCCGAGCAAGGCAGCGTGACCCAGAAGATCCGCGACTTTTACAATGCGGGCATGGACACCGTAGCTATCAACCAACGCGGCTACAGCGAGTTGTTGCCCTATTTCGACCAAATTGACCAAATGAGTGACAAGTCGCAACTTCCTGAACTGATTGGGATGCTCCACTATGAAGGATTTGGCTGGCCTTTCTTTCAAGCGGGCAGCTACACCGATTGGAAAAACGCCGACAGGGTCATCATGCTGGTCTTCCAAGCCGACCTCGGACTCCCCGACCGCGATTTGTATCTTGTTGAAGAACTACAGGAAATGCGTGACAAGTATGTCGAACACATCGCCAATATGTTCCAGCTTACCGGCACCGAGGCTGCTCTAGCATCGGAAAAAGCTCAGCATGTCTTTGATTTTGAGACCGAACTCGCCAAAAACTCCATGCCCATCGAGGAATGCCTCGACCCCAACAACCTCTATCACCTGAAAAGTCGCCAGGAACTTCAGGCCTCCATGCCCGACTTCAGCTGGGACAACTACTTCCATGCCATCGGAGCACCGGCCTTCGACAGCCTCAACGTGGCCTCTCCCGACTTCTTCACCGCCCTCAATGGCCTCCTCCTCGACACCGACCTCGGCACCATCAAGGACTACATGCGATGGGTGGTCATCACAGAGAGTGCCCCTCGGCTTAGCGATGACCTCGTCACCGAAGACTTCAACTTCTATAAAAAATACCTCTATGACGTAGAAGAGCAGAACCCCCGCTGGCGTCGTGTGCTTGACAAGACTTCGGACTATTTGGGCGAAGCCATCGGCCAACTCTATGTGGAAAGGTACTTCCCTGCCGAAGCCAAGGAACGCATGATTAACCTTGTCGGCAACCTGCGCTTGGCATTGCGGGAACGCATCAAGAACGTCGATTGGATGAGCGATGAGACCAAAGCCCGAGCCATTCACAAGCTCGACTGCTACAGTGTGAAGATAGGCTATCCCGACAAGTGGTTGGACTACAGCAAGTATGAAGTCACGCCCGAGTCCTACTTCCAAAACGTACGCCGCGCTGAGCGTTTCATTCATGAGAGAGACATGGACAAAATAGGCAAGCCTGTTGACAAGGAAAAATGGAATATGACTCCGCAGGAAGTCAACGCTTACTACAACCCTGAATTGAATGAGATCGTGTTCCCGGCAGCCATCCTTCAGCCTCCGTTCTTTAACATGGATGCCGACGATGCCGTCAACTACGGAGCCATCGGCGCGATCATTGGCCACGAGATGACTCACGGCTTCGACAACATGGGGCGTATGTTCGACGAAAAAGGCAACCTCAATAACTGGTGGACCGAAGAAGACGATGCCAAGTTCACCGAATGCACCAAGCAACTGGTGAAGCTGTTCGACGAATTCGAGCTGAGGGGGCACCACATCAACGGCGAACTGACCTTGGGCGAAAACATCGCCGACCTGGGAGGGCTGAATGTGGCTTGGGATGCCTACCAGATGACTGACGAGGCCAAAGCCAACAAACCCATTGACGGCTTCACGCCTGCCCAGCGCTTCTTTATCAGTTACGGCACCGTATGGCGCACCAATATCCGTGACAAAGCCCTTGAACGCAAGTTGAAGGAGGATGTGCATTCTCCTGCCGAAGCCCGTGTGAACTGCGCCCTCCGCTCGATGTCGCACTTTTACGAGGCCTTCGACATCCCAGAAGAAAGCAAGATGTATATCGCTCCTGATGAAAGAGCTACCATTTGGTAGAGAAGAGAAAAACAAGCTATTTTTTTACCATCAAGCCGTGGCTATTGAGCTGCGGCTTTTTTAATGGTGATGTCCCTCGCAGTGGTGGTGGCAGCTGGGGTCGCCGTAAACGATGGTATTGTTGAGGTACATGGCCAGCACCTGCTCCACGGGAAGTTCGGGAGCGCCAGCATGGATGCGGATGCCTAACTGGTTCAGCATGTTAATGGCACCTTGGCCCAATCCGCCACAAAGCACATCGGAGCAGCCTTGTTCGGCTAAAAACTTCGGCATCGCGCCGTGCTCATGCTCAGGTGCTTGCAGCACCTTTGAATCGACGATCTTTCCGTCTTCGACATCGAAAATGGTGACTTGTGGAGCCTTTCCGAAGTGCTGCCACAGTGTACCCTCGCTGGAGGGGATGGCTATTCTTTGATTCATGATGATCGGTTTTTTAAATTTGCGGCAAAAATACTACATTTGATGAAACCGTCGATAATATGGAATCCGCAACCGGGCAGGGGCTTGGGGTGCGGATTTTTTTTCATCCTCAAGGAACACCATTTTTGCGATTTTCCGTACTTTTGCACCCGTTTTTCGGCGAGCGTGTCGGTAGCCGAATCATAGGGTGAATCTGTAAGAACTATGCCAGTTGGACACATGTTTAATTGAATAGATTCTTTCGCATGAAGAGAGATTCATCCAATCCAAAGATTCTTGTTGCGACCATCCTTTCGATGTCGTTGTTGACCGTGATGGCGGGAGCCGCCGTCGCACCTGCTCTGAACGCCATCAGCGCCCATTTCGCTGATGCCAATCCGTTACTCATCCAGTTTGTGGTGAGCATGCCCGCACTGTTCATCATCCTCACTAACCTCTGTTTCCCGATGCTGTGCCGCGTGATGCGCACCCGCACCATCGCCCTTTGCGGTCTGCTGCTTTATGTGGTAGCAGGAAGCGGGGCCTTTTTTGCTGATAACATAGTTGTGCTGCTGGTACTCAGGGCCTTGTTAGGCGTGAGTGTGGGCATGATCATGCCTCTTTCCACGGGTCTTTTGGCCTACTATTTCCCTCCCGAGGAGCAAGCCCGCCTGATGGGTCTTGCCGCTGCCATGAACCAGATGGGCGGTGTGGTGGCCACTTTCCTCGCGGGAATGTTGGCGGCAGTCAGTTGGAACTATGCCTTCTTGGTGTATCTGCTCGGCCTCATCGCCGTGGTGCTCGTTATGCTTTTCCTACCCAACGAAAGCCTGATGAAAAAAGACCCGACAACGCTAAACTCTAAACCCTCAACTCTAAACTTACTAAAGAAATTCCACCCTTCGGTCGTGGGCATGTTCCTCGTGATGATCCTTTTCTTCATTTACCCCACCAACTTCGCGCTGACGGCCTCGGGGATGCTTTCAGTGACGGGAATCACCTTGGTGATGATGGGATTGGATGTGGTGGCTTTCTTGGTAGGCTTGGTTTTTGGCGCAATGATGAAACGCTTCGCCGCACAGATGAAATACGCTGCCCCCATAGGCTTTATGGCGGGGTATTTATGCCTTGCCGGAGGGACTTCATTGTCGCTTCTTTTGCTTGGCTCAGCACTCATCGGCATCGCCAACGGCATCGGTGTTCCCTATCTGAACACCATCGGAAGCGTAAAAGCGGGCAAGGAAGCCGCCACCACGGTGATGCCGCTGCTTTCAACGGCTCTTTATTTGGGGCAGTTCCTCTCCCCCCTGATTGTTTCGCCTATCGCATCGGCGGCCCATCTGTCACCGTATGTGATAGGTGCAATTATTGCAGTCATTTATCTGCTTCAGGCTATTCTCACGAGGAAGGGGCAGATGCTGCCGAAGTAATTTTCGTTCAAGAGGAGCAGATAGTAGATTTCGCCCGTTTCTGAATTGCTTTTTATTAACTTTGCAGCCGAATTGCGAAACAGATAAATCGGAATTTACGCCTCAGTTATGAAAAGATATATAGTATTACTCACAGCCCTTGTCATTAGTCATTTTGCAATGGCTCAGGATTTCAAGCCGATGGAGCATAATGGGCTGCTCTATCAAGAATTGGTTTTCTGTAATGACGTAAATGGCAAGATTCCTTTGGTCATCTACCTTCATGGCAGACATGCCAGTGGAAACGACAATCAGAAGCAACTGTCTCAGGCTGGTGTCCAAGAGATAGACAAATACCTACGGAAGAACGCTATTCCAGCCTACTTTCTTGTTCCACAATGTCCAGAGGACTATGAGTGGGACGGTCGGAACGGCAATTCTGGCTACACAGACAAAGTGGAGGATTTGATAACCTTTTATCTGAAGACAAAAGATATTGATATGAACAGGATTTATATATGCGGCGCATCTATGGGTGCATGTGGCACATGGAAAATCTTGAAGGATAATCCCAAACTATTTGCAGCTGCTTTAATCGCTTCAGGTCAGGCCCAACATGAAAAGCCTTCTGACTATACGGACACCCCTTTATATGTGACTGTAGGCTCGGAAGAAAGGAGTTATAATGCCCTGAAATGGTTAACTACAGAAATCCGCAAAGCAGGAGGAAACGTAAAGTTTGACGTTCTGTTTGGGCAGAAACATCGCAATGCGTGTGACAATGCCTTTTCGACAAAAAGAATAAAGTGGCTGTTTTCACAAGTGAGAGATTAGGTAAATTCCAATTTATAGAACAAAAATAATAATCATTCATAAGAAAGGTCTTGGCAGAGACCAGTGCCTTGTCACGAAACACTCCATAGAAGAATATGAGAAAAGTAATGTTTATGATGGCAGTAGCTATTGTTTGCTTTACTGCCTGTGCCCAAAAGAAGGGCGACGAACGTGGTCATCGCCAGGGCGGCCACATGGAGATCAACAAAGATTCTGACAGCGTTTTCGTGGCGTTGAAACAAGAGACTCTTAGTAAGTTCAAACAACTGACATTCAAAGATGAACAGACAGGCAAGACGATGGAATACAATCTGTTTATTCCTGAAGCTGCTGAGACTGGTCAGAAATATCCCTTAGTACTCTTCATGGCCGATGCCAGCACTGTAGGCAAAGATGTCACGACACCGCTCACCCAAGGTTATGGAGCTTTGGAGTTCGCCTCCAACCGCGACCAACAGAAGCACCCTTCGTTTGTGTTGGTGCCGCAATATACCGACTGGGCCGTGCAAGACGACTGGAGCACCACCGACGAAGTGGAGATGACCATCCGTCTGCTTGAAAAGGTTTGCAAGGAATACAACGTCGATACGAACCGACTTTATACCACTGGTCAGTCGATGGGCGGCATGATGTCGTTCTACTTCAACATCACCCATCCCGACCTCTTTGCCGCCTCGCTCTTCGTGAGCAGCCAATGGGACACCTCGAAGATGCAAGACTTCGGACGGAAGCATTTCTTCTACATCGTAGCCGGAGGCGACCAGAAGGCATACGGTGGCATGCAAGACCTGGCAAAGGTGCTGAAGGCGAACGATGCCCGTGTGGATTCCGCTTCGTGGAGTGCCAAACTCCCCGTCGAAGAGCAGGAGCGATTGGCCGAGCAGCTGATAGCCCGTGGCGGCAACATCAACTTCATCAAGTGGGAGGCAGGCAGCGTACTCCCGGAAACGGGCCGTGCCATGGAGCACATGGCTTCGTTCGACTATGCCTATAAACTGGCACCCGTCAGGGATTGGCTGTTTAAGCAAAGCAAATAAGGTAAGTCGTAGTTATAATTACTAAACCGTCGCAAGGTTTTCATGACTTTTGCGGCGGTTTTGTTTTTTCGTATTACCGAAAAAAGTTTATTTCTCCGCCGTCACCATCAGCCAGTGTTTGGCTTCATCTTTCCGGATGTCGATGCCCTGCACCACGCCTTTCGGGACGCGTTGCAACAGCCGGGCGATGTTGGCGCCACCGCCGCAGCCGATATCCAAGACTTGGTCGTCTTCTTTGATTTGCACCGACGACAAGGCCCAGTGGGCCATCTGGGCGTGACCGCCGCCGTTCATCCCGTTCACCATCATTTTGCCGAAGAAGCCTTCGGGCTTGCGCGTATTGCTGAAAATCTTACTGAGTAATCCCATGGTTTTGTTGTCTTTGATTCAGCTGCAAAAATCCGACGCTTTGCCCTATCGCTACAATCCCAAGAAATAGTGATTTTTTCGATGACAAATCATCATTGGCATGTCAAACAAATTCCCTATTTTTGCACCCGCTTATCAGAAGGAGTCGCCGAGATAGTCTTGCAGCCCTCGTT
This sequence comes from Bacteroidales bacterium, assembly GCA_017394865.1. Taxonomy (GTDB): domain Bacteria; phylum Bacteroidota; class Bacteroidia; order Bacteroidales; family F082; genus Limimorpha. The sequence continues at coordinate 4,471 of JAFPWT010000009.1, read as the reverse complement.
TAAGCTTCAGGATATGAAATGAACTGCCTTCCTTCCAGAACCAAAGCCCTGATCGGCGTCAGTTTCCGTGAGTTTGCCAGATATGCCTTGCCGAGCATCATAGGGATGCTCATCGTGGGCTTGCAGACCATCATCGACGGACTTTTCGTAGGCCGTGGCGTGGGTGCGCTGGGTCTTGCCGCCGTCAACATCGCCATGCCGCTCATCAGCTCGATGCTGAGTGTGTCCATCATGATTATTTCAGGTGGCATCGTCATCACAGGCATCGCCAAAGGGCAAGGCGACGAAGCGCGGGCGAAAGGCTATACTTCGCTGACCTTTGTCACTTTGTTGGTCACCATTGCGGCACTTTCCGTCTTGGTCGGTCTTTTTCTCAAGCCTTTATGCTATTTCCTTGGTAGCAACGATGAAGTGTATCCTTTTGTCCGACAATATCTTGGTATCATCGGTTGTGGTTTCATCTTCTATTGCATCCCCAATTTCACGGAGGCCTTCACCCGCCTCAACGGGAAACCCAACTGGGTGTTTGTCAGCGGGGTCATCTGCTGCGTGGTGAACATCGTCTTGGACTATTTCTTCGTGCTGCGTTTCGGCTGGGGCGTGGCCGGAGCCGCAATAGCCACCTGCATCGCCAACACCACGGCGGCTTTGGTGCTGTTTCGGTTTGTCCGCTTCGGCAAGATAATGGGCGGGCGCAAGGAAATCAAGAAAGTGTTTTTCAACGGCTCATCCGAGATGCTGACTTCGGTTTCGGCGGCGGTCACCACTTACATTTTCAACCTCGTGCTGATGCGTGAGATTGGCACCAATGGCGTGGCGGCCTTCACCATCGTCTGTTACCTCAACTTCATCGTCAACATGTCGATTTTCGGGCTGTCGCAGGCCATGTACCCCTTGATGTCGTACAGCGTCGGCGCCCAAAACCACAGAAGAGTCAAGTCGTTGTTGGCCAATGCCTTACTTCTCGGAGGAGGCATCGGCATTGGGGTCTATCTGCTCGTTTTGATTTTCAAACACGGCATCGCTAGTGCCTTCAGCAACGGTGACCTGGAGTTGCAGACGCTGACCACCGTCGCGACCACCTACGTCACGCTGCATTATCTAGTGTCATTCGTCAACATTGTGGCTTGCAGTTTCCACACCGCCATCGAGCGGCCCTTGGAGTCGGTGGTCATCGCCCTCTGCCGAAGCATCGTCTTCGTGCTGATCCCCATGTTTTTGCTCACCCCCTTCATCGGACAGAAAGGCATCTGGCTCAGCATGCCCATCGCCGAAGTAATGACGTTGATGGTCAGCATTCCGTTGGTGCTGGTGTCGCTGAAACGATTGACACGAGTGAAATAAACCAGTACCTTTGCAAACAACTTTTGAATAAGGAAATACCACTCATCCCATGGAAGAACTCAAACAACGCATATTAAAAGATGGCAGTGCCAGAGCAGAGGGTGGCATTGTGCTGGTCAACAGTTTCCTCAACCATCAGCTTGACCCACAACTAATGATGCATTGTGCGGAAGAATTCGCACGCCTTTTCAAGGACCAGGGCATCAACAAGATTGTCACGATTGAAGCTTCCGGTATTGCACCGGCGATCATGACAGGCTATCTCATGGGCTTGCCTGTGGTCTTTATCAAAAAGAAAGTTCCCAAAACCGTGGACGAGTCATGGAAGTCTTGGGTGTGGTCGTTCACGCGAGGCGATAACACCACGGTGTGCATCGACAAACGTTTCTTGACTGCCGATGACCGCATCCTGTTTATCGATGACTTCCTTGCCGAAGGACACGCTTCGGGCAGTGTCATACACTTATGCAGACAGTCGGGCGCCCAGATTGTGGGTATGGGTTTTCTGGTGGAAAAAGGCTTTGCAGGTGGCGGACAGTTCTTGCGCGATCACAATATAACGTATCATGCCCTCGCCACCGTCAGACACATTAATGAAGACAATACCTTGGAAGTGGTGTGAAAAATTTTAAAAATCTCTATTCTTCTGACAACCCAACCATAGTCTTTCTATAATCCATAGGGCTTTTCCCAAGGTGTTTCTTGACGTATTTGCAAAAGAAACTGACATCGGGGAAATCCAGTTTGAAGGCGATTTCCTTAACGGAGAGGTCGGTCTGCAACAGGTAGTATTTGATATGGCCTACAGTACTTTCAGTAATCCAGTCCATCGCCGTGCGTCCACTCTTTTCCTTACAGACGGCACTTAAGTATTTTGAGGTGACAAGCAATTGTTCGGCGTAAGCCCTGACTTCACGCTCGGTGTTAGTAGGACGGCTAAGTATGGACATGAAACGCTGGAATAGACGGTCTTTTTGCGAGGTGTCGCATGTGTTCTGGTTAACCGTTTCTGTTTCAAGCGCATGAAGGAGCTCAACAGCTACCGCTTGCGAGGTAAGTCTGATGATACGCTGGCGATAAGGATTGTCACTATCTTCCATGTAGACCATCAAAAGATTAAAGTAAGCCAGGAAAAGCTTGCTTTGGAACTCTGTGGCGTGAACAACTGGGTTTCGTCTTAAATAGAACAGTTTCTTCCACCAGTTAGGGTCGATTTGGAAAACACCTGGCAATGTCTCGTCATAAACCGATTCACCAGCACTGATCACCTTCCCTTGTAAGTCGGGTGTGCGCATATACATGCCAACGATGTTGCGGGGTGTGCTAATAATGATGTCACCTTCCCCTACGTGGTACATTTCTCCCTCAACGGAAAACTGCAGTGCGCCTCTCTCACAATAGAACGCGAGGAAGGAACTTGACATGGTTTCCGGCGAAATATTGACCTCATCTATATTATCAGAAACAATGAGGTCGTTGAAAGATTTCATCATGGTTGGTCAATTTTTCTGCAAAGAAACAATCTATTACGGTACGCTTTATGGTAAATAACTCCTTTTTTGTTTTCAATATTTCCTTTTGTACTTTTTTTGACCGCAACAAAGGTGATTTAGACAAAGTTGTTTCATCCCATTGCATCTACTTTTGCGCCATCAAAACCAGAAAAATGGAAAAGCAAACATCAACAAAACAATCAGTGAGGATACAGACTTCCATTTTGAATGGAGTGGAGAAAAAAGCGTTGTTGTGGCTCGCGGAACGGCAGCCGAAATGGACCGACTCCGACATGCTGACTTTCATCGGATTCATCGGTGCAGTGGTCATTGCCGTGGGATACATTTTGTCAAACTACAATGTGCATTTCTTATGGCTGGCCTCGCTGGGTTTCATCATCAACTGGTACGGTGACTCGCTTGATGGTACATTGGCCCGTTATCGGAAACAGCAGCGTCCGATATATGGTTTCTATCTCGACCATACGATGGATGCCATCAATGAGACTTTCATGTTTATGGGTGCTGGTCTGTCGCCTTTTATGCGCTTCGACCTGTCATGCGTCCTGCTAGTCATTTATCTGATGCTGACCCTCAATGTTTCGATGAATGCCCATCTGAAAGGTGAGTTCCGGCTGACTTACGCCAAATTGGGACCTACGGAATTTAGGTTGATTTGCATCATTGCCAATGCCGTTTTGGTATTTTCCAAACCACTGAGAATATGGACATTAGAGTTGCCTTGGCTCACTTCCACACTTGAACTTTCTGCCCTTGACTTGGTTGGAATTGTCATTCTTCTTGCTTTGGTGCTGATATACATCGTGACCATTTGGCAAGATGCCCGCTATTATGCAAGAATCGACCCGAAACACAAGAATGGATAAGCTGAAAGAACTCATAGTGAAGCGTTTACCGAAGTTCTTTGCCGGAAATCTTTTTGGGACGGCCATTGACACTTTGGTGTTGTGGCTGTTCTCCCATCTCGTTTTTCATGACTATGTGGGGCAGGTCATCGTCTCGCCAATCATATCGTTCGAATGTGCGGTGATGGCAAATTTCGTCTTTTCATATTATGTGACTTGGAAGGATCGTATCAGCCAGCTTTCATCACGGTCGTTCTTCAGGCATTACTTGGGCTACAACGCTTCATGCACAGGAACATTCCTTTTGAAATTGGGCATTTTGATGCTAATCCAATGGCTGACGAAATGGGACGTGGTGATTTGCAACCTTTTGGCGTTGTGCGTTTCAGGCGTGGTGAATTTCTTGATGGATAATTTCGTTGTTTTCAAAAAGAAAGCGGAGGAAGTCTGATGCCACTGATCACGATGAAAGACATAGAGAGCCTTTCGCCTATATTCAAGGGCGAGAAAGGCAACAAAACGGCTAAGAGGCTCTTGCGGCTGATGGGTATCGACCGCTTGGCGGAGCATTATGAGAAGTTCGAACACATGTCGGGACCCGATTTCGTGGCTGCCTACCTTAAAGATGTCGGCGTGGAATATCAAGTGGAGGGTATTGAAAACCTGCTTTCATTGACCGATGGGCCTTTCATCACGGTCAGCAACCATCCCTACGGCGCCTTGGACGGTTTGATTCTCCTTGATCTGGTCGGCCACGCCCGTTCCGAT
>JAFPWT010000008.1 GCA_017394865.1 Bacteroidales bacterium | reverse complement strand
GGGTTCGCCATGAAGGCGTAATTGTAACCTTTTCCGTTAACTTCTTTTGCCAGTTCGATGACCTTGCATGGGCAGGCTGTGATGCATACGCCGCAGCCTTTGCAACGCTCGATGTCAACGACGATGGCTCCTCTGAATTTTGCCATATTGATAAAATTTTTAGTTGATTGTTTGTTTCGCTTTTTTAGGTCCACGAAATTACGCCTTTTATTTGAAATAGGTATCGAGGAAGGGTAGTATTTCGCTTTGATTTTATAATTTAGAATGGTTTTAAATAGTACGCTTATTTTTAGTCGCATCCCTTCGGGATGCTCGGTTTTATTTGTTCTTTTCCCATGATGGAAAAGAACCAAAAGATCTAGGCCAAAAACATCGGCCCAACGCACAGCCTCTCTAAGTGGGTGATCCTCAGGGCGGGGAGTGCCTTCGTCCCGAAGGCAAACGCTCCGCTGAAGCTCCGCGCCCCGCCCTGAGGCTCAGCCCACTTAGTTCGGCTTTTGGGCGAGCGCTGCTCCGGTTTTTGGCCGTGGCCCGCGCGCCCAGCCCGGTGGAGTGGGGCGTGCTTAATAGCTTCGAAGTCTCAAAGATTTCAAAAAATGCTTTTCCCCTTGCGGGTGTCAAATATTTGTTATACTTTTGCAGCGTGAAAAGTTGATGCATGTCTGACAGGGAGTATCCAACCCACCCAGCGGTCAACTTTTTAGAATAAAGGATTGAGGCAGACCACCGGAAGTATCCAATCCACAGGACGCTATCCTTTAGTTTACGACGGCCGTTGCTTTTTAGTAGCGGTCGTTTGTGTTTTCATTCCGTCAGCAACCGATACAACTCCGGGAGCCTTTTGGCAATGACCACTGGCCGGCCGTTCTCCATGAAACAATGGGTGCTCTGGCCAAGGCAGACGATCTTGCCGGCTACCTTCATCGTGTAGGTGAACTCGAACTTGAGATCCTGCATGTTGCTGATGACGACCTCGATGTCGATAAGATCCTTGAAGGTGGTGGGATGCTTGTAGTTGCAACTGATGGAGATCACCGGGGAGACGATGCCCTCAGCCTCGATGCGGTCGAAACCAAAACCAAGTTGGTCAAGAAAATCGACCCTGGCTTCCTCCATGAAACGGACGTAATTCGAGTGATGGGTGATGCCCATGCGGTCGCATTCGTAATATTTTACTTCGTGTTGGTAAGTATGCATAGCGTTTAGATTTTTGATTCTTCAAACAGTTTGCGGAGCTGTGCCTCATCGTCGATGAGGTCGTGTAACCGCTCCAAACGGGCAGCGTTGGGCGAATCGGGAAACCAGAGCTTCAAATAGCCGTTACGGCCGTATTTCTCTTTCAAATGGGTTACCATGCGCTGATACTGTTCTTCACGGCTGAGTTCGGGATAATGGTCCAACCCATATTGGATGGTGCGCCTCACGATGGTCACGGGGTCGATGAAGCGATCGGCCTCGGCCACAATGCGACCATAAATGGTGCGAGGCGCCTGCTTGGCGGAGGCGCGATGGTCCTCGGCGGCATCTGCCATAACTTGTATTTGTTCCTCAGTAAACCACTGCCTTAAATGCTGGTCAGCTTTGATAATCCGTGCGGAGACCTCATGATGAAGTTCCCGGCCTTCGCAAAGACCTGTGTCATGGTAGGCGGCTATGGTATAGACCATATCCTCGTCTACGTCCAACTTCGATGCAATGTCCAAACTCTGTTGAATGACCATCATCACATGGTCACGCTGATGGGCCTGGTCGAAATGGTCGTAACGAGGGATGATTTCCTGTTCAATATATTGTTGGAGCTCAAGATTCATTCTAACTTCTGTCTTCTGTCTTCTGACTTCTTCCTCAATACCTCTCAATAAAGTCTCTCACCAACTTGAACACGGGTTCATAGCTCTCAAACCGTACGGTCTCGTAGGTGTCGAACACGGTGTGGTACCACTGGAAGGCGTCGCCTTCCTGGTTCTCGAGGAAGATGACGGGTACATGGCGCGAGGCGAAGGGGTAGTGGTCGCTGTTGGCAGCCAGTTCACCACGGTTCAACGACTTGAAATAGTGTTGTTCATTATTGATTTGCTCAAAGAGGGCGAATCCACGCATGCCCTCGTCGCTCACCTCGCAGTACTGCACGGGGTTGTTGTCACCGATCATGTCGAGGTTGAACAAATATTTGATTTGCTCCAGCGGCACCAAGGGATGTTTCGCATAATACTCCGAACCTCTGAGATTGGCATCTTCGCCAGAGAAGGCGATGAAGTACATGTCGTATTCGGGCTGGTTTTTAGCGTAATAAGCGGCTAAGGTCACGATGGCAGCGGTACCAGAGGCGTTGTCGTTGGCGCCGGCGTAATAGATGTCATTGCCAAGGTTGCCCAAGTGGTCGTAGTGGGCGGTGAACACGTAGCAGCTGTCGTGTTTTTGGCCTTCCACTTTGGCAATCACGTTGAAGCATTCGTAACCTTCCAGAAACTCGTTGTCGATGTCAGCACGGATACTTTTCACTCCTTCAATGGCTTCGGGAGTCACCCAAATGATGGGCTTGGCTACCACACGATGACCGTAGGCCTTGAAGAACTTGATGGGCGCCGGCCAAAGGTAAATGAGTCCTGCGTTGTTACATTCGCCAGGCTTTTGCAGTCGCGCGAAGTCCTTGCCGTGACGGTAGGTGAACCAGAACTCGCAGGCCACCAGACAGTTGGCATATTCGGGCTTGGCCAAGTCGGCGTACATCTTTTCGGGATCAAAATTCAAAGTGTCTACATGATACACGGGGAACTCACCATGGACGCCAGGGGAGTATTCGCGCATGGAGTAATCCACGCCGGCGGTCAATTCTTTGCCGTCGGCCCAGAGTTTCATCTCTCCGGCGAAGGTGTTGATGTCTAAAGTGAAAGGCTGACAGACGACGGTGTTCACGCCGGCCTTCTCAAATTCTTTGTAAAGGTATTTGCCGGCCATATTGGCTCCGCCTTTGGCGTAACCGCGACCTTGGTACTTTTCGGAACTCAGTTCCTTGATGATTTGTTTGTACTGCTCCAGATCTTGGGCGTGCAACTGAAAGGCCACAAAAGCCAAGAGAAAAATGAATATTTTTTTCATGTTGTGTTTCTTTTTTACTTTCGGCAAAGGTAGGATTTATTTTGAAAAACAAAGTTAGAATGTAATAGTTTTCTTAACTTTGCTTCATATTAAAAAGTTGATGTGATGAAAAAGTGCCTCTTACTTGTTTTGACTATACTTCTGGCCATGGCCACCCGTGGTTATGCTCAAGTTACAGACGAAATCCTCAAGTCGAAAATGGAAAAAATTGTAAACGGAAGGGCACTGCTGCTGGAGAAGTTTTTAGAGAAAGACTATGACAAAGTGCTTGAGTTGAAAGAAGATCTTTTGGAATTGGAAGACGACTCTTTACTTGCTTTGGCTCCGATGGATTTGTGGCACCTCATGTTATGGACTCAGGAATATGATGCTCTAACTGGTTATTTGAGACAGTTTGACTCAACCTACTATGCAAGTTTTCTTTGCAAGTTGATACCAGGTGACGACCAGTTGAGGGCGCAATTATATCGAAATAGTGTGGAAGGTGAAAACATGCTTCGTTTCAATATCGGGCAAGCACCTATTTCCGTTGAGGATAAGGCATTATTGAACCTTCTTCTGGATTGGGATTTGCAACCTTTATCATATCAAAATCAATATAAATGTAATAATAAGGTCGAAAAATTTCTAAAGGATTACCCGAATAGCGATTACAAATGGTTCTTGCAGAATGTTATTACCATAGAATTGTCGACGTTGGACCGAAATCGTTGGGCTTGGGGCATGGGCTTGAATTTATGCGGTGGTTTTGTGAAGGGCAAACTGAGTGAAACGATGACGCCAATCGTGGGTTTGGGGCTTTATGGCGATTTTGCCTATAAAAGGTTGTTGTTGGAATTGGGCTATGACATTGTTTTGAGCAAGACCAAGGTAGACCTTCCTCTTCCAACGGGGGTCTATAAGGCTGGTAGTCACAATGAGTTGTTCTATTTCTATTTGGATGCTGCTTATGCGGTGGTGTTGGCAAAAGAGTGGAGCGTGTCGCCTATGGTGGGTGTAGGGGGCTGTTGGGAAACTGTTGTCAATACCATTTTCAGCAATAATATCTTGTCCTATGATGAGATAGGAGCGTTAGAGCATTTTTATCCTGTAGTCCGAGCGGGGTTAATATTGGATATCAAGACCCATGGCGCTTTTGAAGACGGCGTGGTTAGAATTAAGTACCATTGTGGCCTGTCAAATTATGGAGGCAACGTTTCAGCTATCCACCTGTTTTCGGTAGGTGGCGCTGGTTTGATGAATTTCAAGAAAAAACATTAGTTGTTGTTGCAGGTCTTCACAAAATCCATGAACAATGGATGCGGGTGAAGCACGGTGCTGGAGTACTCAGGATGGAACTGGGTGCCGATGAACCAGCGGTGGCTGGGGATTTCGACGATCTCCACCAGTCCGCTCTCGGGGTTGGTGCCAACGCACATCATGCCGTTCTTCTCGTATTCTTCTTTATATTTGTTATTGAACTCATAACGATGGCGGTGGCGTTCACTAATCTGGGCAGCGCCGTAAATGTCATAAACGCGGCTGCCTTCGCGGAGCTCGCAGTCGTAGGCGCCCAAGCGCATGGTGCCGCCCATGTTGGTGATGGTCTTTTGCTCTTCCATCATGTCGATGACGTTGTGCGGCGTGTCGGCCATCTCGCTCGAATTGGCATCTTTGTAGCCTAATACGTTACGGGCAAACTCGATGACCATCATCTGCATGCCGAGACACACGCCAAAAGCGGGTAGATTGTTGACACGTGCATACTCCACAGCGACGATTTTGCCTTCGATGCCACGCTGTCCGAATCCAGGGCAGACTAGAATACCGGCCACGCCTGAGAGTTTCTCGGCAACATTCTCTTTGGTGATGTTCTCGCTGTTGATGAAGTCAATCTTCACCTTCACATGGTTGTAAATGCCAGCGAGGATGAGGCTTTCGCGGATGCTCTTGTAGGCATCTTGGAGATCGTATTTGCCCACCAGTCCCACGTGGATTTCCTTGGTGGCGGTGCGTTGCAATTCAAGGAAACGATGCCAGCCCTCCATCTTCGGAGTTTCGCCCACGGGAACATCGAACTTCCTTAACAAGGCTGCATCGAGTCCCTGATTCTGCATGTTGACGGGTACATCGTAGATGCTGGGCAGGTCTTCGCTTTGGATCACGCAGTCGAGCTCCACGTTGCAGAACGAGGCCACCTTTTGTCGGATGCCGTCGGAGAGATGCTTCTCGGTACGCAAAACGAGCACGTCGGGTTGGATACCGGCACTTTGCATCTCCTTTACAGAGTGTTGCGTGGGTTTGGTCTTCAGCTCATCAGCAGCCTTCAGATAAGGCACGTAGGTGAGGTGCACGCTGACGGCGCGGTTGCCCAGTTCCCACTTCAGCTGACGGATGGCCTCAAGGAAAGGTGCTGATTCGATGTCACCGATGGTACCTCCGATTTCTGAAATAACAAAATCAACATTATCATTGTGTAATATTCTTCTTTTAATCTCATCAGTGATATGAGGCACCACCTGGATGGTCTTCCCAAGATAATCCCCATGGCGTTCCTTGTCGATGACGGCCTTGTAGATCTTGCCGGTAGTCACGGAGTTGGCACCCGTGGTGCGAATCCCCGTGAAACGTTCGTAATGCCCTAAGTCAAGGTCGGTCTCCATCCCGTCGACGGTCACATAGCACTCGCCATGCTCGTAGGGGTTGAGCGTTCCTGGGTCGATGTTGATGTAGGGGTCGAATTTCTGTATGGTGATGGTGTAGCCACGGGCTTGCAGCAGTTTGCCGATACTGGCTGAAATAATGCCTTTACCGAGGGAGGAAACCACGCCTCCCGTCACAAAGATATAACGCGTCATGGTGATGAGATTGAAAGACGCAAAATTATAAAAAAACCGTAACTTTGCACAAAAATCATTTTTAAATGAATACTTGTTTGGAACAATTGAAAGGACTCCACCACAGCGAACAGCTTGTGGTGGAGCATAAGGATACCGCTGCTGTATATGGCTCAGGTGCTTTGGAGGTGTTTGCCACCCCAGCGATGATCGCCTTGATGGAGAAGACTTGCCTGATGGGTGTTTGCGACAAGATAGGCGAAGGCAACACTACCGTTGGCATTTCAGTGAACATCAAACATTTGAAGGCCAGTCCGGTGGGTGCCACCATCCGCTGTGAAGCTGAACTCGTTGAGGTGGACCGCCGTCGTTTGGTATTCGAAGTGAAATGCTTTGAAGGCGAAACACTGGTCGGCGAAGGCATCCACGAGCGTTTTGTCGTGGAGAGTGAAAAGTTCATGTCGAAATTCAAATAGAAATATAATTATGGAAAACGAAATCAAAAGAATCTATTCCGGCTCACTCGTCAATGCGGAGTTCATCGGCAGTGTGCTCGAGGAGAATGACATCCAATTTTTGATCCGTAATTTCCAGGAAGAGAGTCTTTTGGCAGGTTGGGCCGCCAACACCATCAAAGGTGAAGCTTCGGTATATGTCTTCGAGAAGGACTACGAAAAGGCCATGCTGCTTCTGGATGAGATCGAAGCCTCGGAGATGGAAGACGAACCTGAAGAATGAAACAGATGGGCGAAGATTCAAATAAGGCTCCGCTGATAGGCGTTACGCCGTTGTGGGATACGGAACGCAAAAGCGTTTGGATGCTACCGGATTATTTGGATGGCATCAAGGCCGCTGGAGGTATTCCCGTCGTGTTGCCCATTGAGATGTCGGAGACTGATGCGGAACGGATTGTGGAGACCTTCAACGGGTTTCTTTTTACTGGTGGACAAGATGTCTCTTCTTGTCCGGAACGTGACAAAGAGGAAACACTGTTGCTACAAAAAGCCCTGGAGGCCGACAAGCCTATTCTTGGCATCTGCCGTGGCCTTCAGTTTATCAACGTGTTTCTGGGTGGTACGCTGTGGCAGGATATTCCCTCGCAGCATCCTTCTGAAATTGTCCACCGACAAGGCAAACCTTACGATGTGCCAACACATCAAGTCATATTGAGTGGTGACCTCCAGTCGTTGTTGGGCAAAGAAGTTCTCGAAGTGAACACACTGCATCACCAAGCAGTCAAGGATCTCGGTAATGGTTTGATACCAATGGCGATCGCACCCGATGGCATCATTGAAGCATTCATGTTACCAGGCAAGCGTTTTGTCTGGGCCGTGCAATGGCATCCCGAGTATCTATTCCGGACGGATAAGGATAGTTTGGCGATTTTTTCTTGCTTTGTGGAGCATTGTTATTGAATGAAACCATTAGAAAAAAAGATCATACCATGAACATCCATTTAGAGCAACCTAAAGATTACTATGAGGTGGAAAACCTCACCCGAGAGGCGTTCTGGAATGTGTATCGTCCAGGATGCACGGAACATTATGTGCTCAACCAATACAGAACCAATCCCGACTTCATCCCGGAGCTCGATTTTGTGATGGAAGAGGACGGCAAGATCATAGGACACATCATGTTCTCAAAAGCGGAACTGGTGCTGGATGACGGTAGCAAGAAGCCCTCGTGGACTTTCGGCCCTATTAGCATCCATCCTGACTATAAGCGCAAAGGCTATGGCTTGAAGCTCCTGAATTACGCCTTGGAGAAGGCCCGTGAGATTGGTGTCGGCTTTCTTTGCATGGAGGGCAACATCGAGTTCTACAAACACGCCGGATTTGACTTGGCCAGTAAAATGAAGATTCATTATCATGCTGAGCCGCGTGATGCCGAGGTGCCATACTTTCTTGCTCAGGAACTTATCCCTGGATGGTTAAACGGTATCGAGGCCACCTATTGTCCGCCAAAAGGATACTTTGTCGCGGATGAGAATCCAGAAGCGTTTGAGGTCTATGAGGCGACCTTCCCGAAAAAGGAAAAACTCCGTTTGCCCGGACAATTAGGTTTTTGATTTTTGCTATTGTGAATTTTATCAACAAATAATACTATGGAACAAAAGTTTTGTCAGAGCTGCGGAATGCCGCTCACGGAAAAGCTGCTCGGCACCAATGCCGACGGAAGCAAAAACGAGGATTACTGCATTTATTGCTATAAGGATGGTAAGTTCTTACAGGAATGCACGATGGACGAAATGATTGAGCATTGTGCCCAGTTTGTGAACGAGGTCAACAAAGGCTTGCCCCAACCCATCACAAAGGAAGAATACATCGGCCAGATGAAGATGTACTTCCCGCATCTGAAACGTTGGCGCAAGGAGATGACGCTCCCGGATTCAGCCGTTGAAAGCCCTGCCTTGGCGGGTGTCAAAGACCTGATTGCCCAGATGGCCGACACATTGCCCATTACTGAGATTTCTTCCATCGACGAAGAAGGCTATCCTTGTATTAAGGCGATGCTGTCGCCTCGCGTCAGGGAAGGCATCAAGGTGTTTTACTTCACTACCAACACTTTCTCGTTGCGAGTGGCGCATTACAAGGCCAATCCCAAGGCCAGTATCTATTTCTGCGACACGGAAGGCTTCAAAGGCATGATGCTTCGAGGCACGATGGAGGTGCTGACCGATGCCAAGAGCAAGGAGATGATCTGGCGCGACGGCGACGAACAGTACTATCCCGGCGGTGTCACCGACCCCAACTACTGCGTGCTGAAGTTCACCGCCACCGATGGGCGCTTCTATAGCGATTTCTATCCACGGAGCTTTGTGATTAAGTAAAGTCTTTTGATGAAACATCTGCCAAATGCTATAACTGTTCTCCGATTTTTAGGAGCCGTTAACCTTTTGTTTTTCGATGCCAAGACCACGGCTTTTTGGGTGATTTATTTCGTTTGTGGCCTTAGCGATATGTTGGACGGCTATCTCGCCCGGAAACTCCATTGCGAAAGTAAAACGGGTGCACTGCTGGATAGCTTGGCGGATTTGGCTTTTGTGGTTTGTTGCTGCTATAAACTGATCCCTTTGCTGGAGTTCCCCAAGTGGCTGTGGATCTGGGCTGGAGCGATTGTTGCCATTAAAATCACCAACCAAATATCTGCTTTGGTGATGTACAAGAAATGCCTCTTTCCTCATACCATTGCGAACAAAGTGGCAGGAGTTCTGTTTTTTTTCGGTGTGCCTTTGACTTTTTCCCTGGAATCCATCATTCCCGTCATTATTACTGCGGTTTTTGCTACCTTTGCTGCCGTTCAAGAAGGTCATTTCATTAGAACAGGTTTGATTAAACCGTGAAATAGCTTTATTTTTGCGACAAATATTAGGTTATGAGAAAAATCATCATCTTATTGCTGACCGCTTGTGTCATGGTCTCATGCGGCGACCCCAACGTCGGTTATGTTAAGAAAGCCGTCCGTATCATGGACAAACATGGCATCTATGCCCAAGGTCCGGAATGGGAAAAAGCCAAACAAGAGGCGCTAGAAGCAAAGCCTGCAACCCTGGAGGAGGCGCAAGAGATCGTTGTCAAAGCGGGCAAAGTGGCCGGAGGAAAGCATACCTTTCTGTTGACCACCGATGAGGTGACGGAGAACGACACTTCGACTTGGGAAATGCCGACGGTGGAATTGCTGGAAAACGACATCGCCGTTGTCAAACTGCCTCAGTTTATGGGCAATGCGGAAGAAGGTGTCAAATATGCCAATGCGGTGTTGAATGCCATTCCGAACGATTTGCAGGGTGTTGTTATTGATTTGCGCGGCAACCGGGGAGGCAATATGTATCCGATGATTGCGTCCGTTCACCGTTTTCTGCCCGATGATGCGATCCTGAAGTTCTCTTCGCGCCATAGGACCATGAGTGTGAATACCGTTTTTGTCATGAGATCGGTTGGTTTGGAGCAACAGCCGCTGATCCATTGTCCAGTGGCGTTATTGACTGACGAATGGACGGCCAGCTCGGGCGAGGCGGTCCTGATCTGCTTCCGGGGATTGGAGAACACACGCACCTTTGGGTCGCCCACCGCTGGCTATTGTTCGTGCAACCAGCCTTTTCCGCTTCCCGGAGGTTCGCAACTGGTGCTCACGACGGGTGAGGACATCGCACGCACAGGCGAAGCGTTCTGCGACGATCCCATCGAGCCCGATGTGTTGACCGAAACGCCACTTGAAGACGCGCTGGAGTGGCTTGCCAAATGAATTTTTATTATTTTTGAAGCCAAAAAACTTGTTGAATATGCGTAATACCATCATCACCATCAACCGTGAAAGCGGAAGCGGTGGCAGGGAAATTGCCTGCCGTTTGGGCGAAATGCTCGGCCTGAAAGTCTATGACAAAGCTATCATTGAGAGCGTTGCTGAAAAATACCATCTTACCTCACAGGAGATAGAGCGTATCAGAGAGGAGAAGTTGAACTTTTGGGATGACTTCTGTCGGTTTTACCGCCAGTTCGGTGCTGCGGGCAATAGCTATCAGCCAGAGAACAAAAAGGTTACATCGCGTGAGCTCTTTTACGCCGAAGCACAGATTATGCGCAATTTGGCCCAGCAGGAGTCATGCATCTTTGTTGGCCGGTCGGGTTTCCATGTCTTTAAGGATAACCCCAATGCGATTCGCATCTTCATCATGGCCGATCGCGAGGTGCGTATCAGACGTTTTGCCCAGCGTGAAGGCATTGATGAGGAAGCTGCGGCAAAACTAATCGACGAGACTGACAAGGCTCGCGAAAACTATACAAAGACTTTCGCCGGAACTTCACGTTACGATGCCCGAAACTATGACCTTACCATCAACGTGAGTCCTTTCACAACCGAAGCTGTTGCTGCCTTCTTGGCCGAGAATATTCGCAGAAAAATGGCATGATGGAAACTGAAAGAATCAAATTACGCCCCTGGCGCGATGAGGATGCCGAGTCGCTGTTCAAATATGCCTCCGATCCTGATGTCGGCCCTCGTGCCGGATGGCCGCCTCATAAGAGTGTAGAGGAGAGCCTCGAAATTATCCGTACGGTGTTTCATAACGACACCAACTGGGCTATCGAACTGAAAGCGACGGGGGAGGCCATCGGCGCTATCGGTTATGGTCCCGCATGTGATTGCCACCTCCCTTCTCGCGAAGGGGAACCGCTTTGCGGCTATTGGATCGGTAAACCCTATTGGAACCAAGGTATCTGCACGGAAGCTTTACGCTTGATGTTAGACCATATTCGGGAGACTACTGTCATTCCTTCGCTCATTAGCGGTCACTTCGTTGACAATCCGGCATCAGGTCGCGTGATGGAGAAGTGTGGCTTTATCCCCACGGGCGAGACCTGTATTGACGAAACGCAATATCAAGGGAAAGACAGACCGATAAGGGTCTTAAGAATCATGCTATAGACTTATTGGTTTTCTCCGTTGACGATCACCTTTGTGTCGCCTTCAACCTCTCCCATATTGCCACCTCCGTAAATGTTGCCGAACACCTTGGATCTGTTTCTAAGGTAGATGATTGTGTTGCCCTCAACGGTGGCCGCATCACCGCCGCCAAAGACATCACCGGAGATGATGGCTCTGGGAGAACTGGGTACAGAATAGGCGTTGGAACCCGTGGAAGGAATGTAAGTGTTCATGCTGGCATCATAGCCGACGTTCACCTGAGGATTGGCTCTGAGAAGGGTAGGGGTGGCTACTCCAACGGCACCTTTTGAACCACCATACACATTGCCCCGGATGCCGTTCTTGATATGCACAATATTGATCACGGGACTGATGATGGCTGAATTGGTGGGCGTGTAGTCCGTCAGGTTGCTTCCGCCATAGATGTTGGTGATGTTGAGCGGACATTGTGTGTCCATGATGTCAAGCACATTGACGACAATTCTTCCGTTGATATTGCCATTCTCATTGCTACCTCCATATACGTTCTCCATAGTGCCGCCAAAGAGGTTAAGCGTGATACCACCCTCGATATTGGCGGGGTGGGCCGACACGGGAGGAACAGCCGAAGGATCGGCCTTGAGTCCCTTTGAACCGCCATATACGTTGGTGTAGATGCCGCCGTAGACGTTGAGAACGACATTGCCGGAGATGTTTGCCTGGTTGCAACCACCGTAAAGGTCATGCACTACCATGCCTTCGCTACATAGAATATCGGTCTCCAGATTTCCAGTGATGTCAACGAAGTTGCCGCCGCAGAAGAACTCGTCAATGACCAAGGAGCCGCAGTTGCTGGTGTTGTCAACCACCACGTTGATGGCTCCTGAAATAGTTCCGTTCTGGTTGCTGCCACCAAAGAACTGGCCGACATTGCCGCCGTGGATGCCCAAGTCAACGGTGCCATGGATGTCGGCGCCATAACTTGGACCTAATTCACCGTTACCGCCACCAAACACTTGATTGAAGGTGCCGCCTTCGATAAAGGTCTCCACGCTGGGTGATGCTGCCGCATTGCCACCACCGAATACTCTGTAGATGGTGTTGTCGCAACCATAGATATGCACTCTGGCTTTCTTTGATGTCGTTGTGCTTCCGTTTTCAGGGGCGTAGTCGGCTGCATTGCTCCCGCCGAACACATTGGCAATGGTGGATCCCGCTTTCCAGATGTTTACATACACATCGTCCTGGGGCGATCCGCCTGTATTGTTGCCGCCGTACACCGAGCCTCCGATGATGGCAAAGCCTTCAGTTGTGATGGCGAAGCCGGTGGTTGTATTCGCTGTGCCGGTGCCTACGTTGACGGTGACCACGCCGTTAACCGTGCCTTTGACATTGTTTCCCGCCTCTCCAAGTCCACCGCCGTACACGTCACCGGTGATGCTGCCGCTGTAAATGTTGACGGAGGTTTTGTCGGTTGCTTCGTTGTTGACGCTGCCAAAGGCCGAGCCGCCGTAGACATCGCCGTAGATGACGGGAGCGAGGATGTTGGCCAGAGAATCGATGTTGACCTCAACGTTGCCGGAGGTGGTGGTTGATGGCCCGAAGCCGCCGCCGAACACGTTGGCGAGGATATTATTGTTGAAATTGGCTTGGGTGCCGATGACACCGCTCTTCACGTTGACGGTAATGTTACCGCTGACGTTGCCTTGGCTGTCGCAGCCGCCGTAGACGCCGGTGCTCACCGTGCCGCCGTTGATGTTCACCGTTGGGGCGCCGTTGACATTGGCCGCCTTACCTCCGCCGTACACGTTGGTGAGGGCGCCGTTGGTAAGGGTCACCACGGGGTTACCCGCGGTGGGTGCCAAACTGCCGCCGCCGTAGACACCGCCGTTGACTCGGGCTTTGGCGCCGTTGACGACGACTTGCGGGTTGCCGGTGACTTGGCCAGCAGTGCCCGTCGAACCTAACCCGCCGCCGAACACATCGCCGCTGACGAGGCCGTTGCTGATGTTCACTTGGGGATAATTGCTATTGGCGGTGCCATAGGTAGCCTGGTTGCCGCCGCCGTAAACATTGCCGACATACCACCCGCAGGTGCCGGTACTGTCGATGTTGACGGTAATGTTGCCGCTAATGGAGCCGCTTTGGTTGTTGCCGCCGAAGACGTTCTCAACGATACCGCTATTGATGTTGAGGAGAATGTCATTGCTAATGTTAGCCTGGTTGGCGCCGCCATACACATAACGGATGCCTTCCTGATCAACACCATAGTGTTCGCCAGAACCCAAAGCCACCAGATCTCCAGTGCAGCCAATATTGATGATGCCGGCGTTGCCATTGGCCATGTTGCCGCCGCCGTAGACTTCGCCGATTTTCATGGCACAAGCGCCAGAGGCTGTGCTCTTGTCGACATTCAATAAACTAGAGACGCGAATCGCGCCATTAGCGTTACTGCCGCCAAACACTTGCTCGATGGTGCCACCTTTAATTTCGGCTTGGGCTTGACCAGTGCCGTAGCCAGTACCCGAAGGATTGGCGTCAATGTTCTTATAGCCCACGTGTGCTGGAGTGCCGCTTTCGCCGTTACCGCCGGCAAACATGCGTTTAATGTCGCCACCGTTGATGATGACCTTGGTATTGGGTACCGGTGCAGCATTGCCGCCGCCGTACACATCCTTGATGCTCGAGGTGCAGCCGTTGACGGTTACTATAGGATAATCAGCGGATGTTGTTGTAGGATCATAGCCTGCCAGGTTGCCACCGCCGTACACGCCTTGGAGGGCATAGACCTTGGTGCTTCCGCTGCCTGAACTGGCGTTGGTGGCGTTAATGGTCACCTCCACGGTACCCTTTGGCGTTCCTTTGGCGTTGTTGCAGCCAAATATACGTCCGCCCAGGGTGTTGGTGCCACTAGTATAGGAGTTCACTGTGCCGCCGTCAACAACAACTTGTACGTTGCCGTAAACCAAGGCTTCGACATTGTCAAGACCATAGCCGCCGCCATAGATATCGCCTGTGATGGTACCTTTCTTAAGCCAAACCTTGGTGGTATTCAGAGGAGAAGCTGTCGATGAATTCACATTGCCTTTGGCTGAGCCGCCATAGATGTCGCCATAAATTTGAGGTGTTGTTGCATCGGCGTTGCCAATGGTGACAGTGATATTGTCGCCTGTATTGGTGCTTTGACCGAAACCGCCGCCAAACACGCCGTCGGCACGTGTTGTGCTACTTCCGATCGTGCCACCGTCAATATAAACATTGATGGCTCCGCCCACGGTGCCGCTGGTGTTGCAGCCACCGTAGACGCCAGTGCCCACGGTGCCGTTGGCAACCTGCACGGTGGAGGTGCCTGAGACGCCAGCTTGAGAGCCACCGCCAAAGACGTTGCTCTTCACCTCAGTGCCGGCAGTCTGTATGAGGACGCTGGTGTTGCCTGTGACAGCAGCCAGTGAGCCGCCACCGTAAACATCACCCGTAACCACAGCACGTGGGAAACCAGTGGCTGGTTGAGTATAACCGGTAGGTAGGAGGCCGCTCATCGTAGTGGCATCGTAACCTATCTTCACGATGGGATTTGCGGTAACGATGGCCGTGGCACCCAGACCGCCACCGAACACATCGCCTTGAACTCCTGCAGTCTGCTTGACATGCATCACGTTGACCATAGGGGAATTGGTAGCACTGGTAGGAGTGTATGGTGTGACATTACCACCGCCGTAAATATTGGTGACAACGAGGGGGCATTCTGTGTCTTCGAAATCGAGCACGTTGACGGTGATGGAACCGGTGATGTTACCTTTTTGGTCGCTGCCGCCGAAGGCGTTGACAATGGTGCCTCCATGGAGGTTAAGCGTGACATTGCCGTCGATATTAGCCGTGGTGCCGGTTGAGGATCCGCTGCCCGCCACGCCTTTTGATCCACCGAAAGCATTGGTATAATTGCCACCTTTAATAGTGAGGGTGACATCACCTGTAATGCTTGCCATGTTGGAACCGCCGTAGACGTTGGTGATGTTGCCGATGCCGCAATCCAAGGTGGTGGTGATATCGCCTGTAATGGGAGCCAGGTTGCCGCCACCGAAGAATTCTGTGATGCTCTCGGCACAGGCAGCGTTCATATTGTCGCCATCGATGTGAGTATTCATTGATCCAGCGATGGTACCGCTGGTGTTCGAGCCGCCGAAGAGGTGGTTGATGATACCGGCGTGCACTATGAGATTAGTGCCGCCGAGGAAGATGTTTGCTTCGGAGACTTCGCCATTTCCGCCACCAAAGATAAAGTCGAAGCGACCGCCATCGATGGTCGCAGCCACGCCTGTGGCATCGGCAGCGTCGCCACCGCTGAAGACACGGCGTATACTGTTGGCGCAGTCGTGTACATACACTTTGGCCACTTTGTCGCTATTGGTCGCACCATTTTCGGGCAGGTAGTCGGCGTTCTTGCCGCCGCCAAACACCTGGTCAATGGCATAAAGGGTGCCTGATTGTGAGTCATAGTCACCAGTGGTGAAGCCTGTCTTATAGATGTTCACCGTCACATCGGCTTGAGGCGAGCCGTTGGTGTTGTTGCACCCATAGATGGAGACGTTATCGGTGAGGTTGATATGGCAATCGCTTCCGTCTTGATTTGCGGAGCTGATGTTTACTATCACCTCACCATTGACCTTGGCTGCGTTGTTAGCGTCGCCTAGGCCACCACCATAGATGTTGCCGTGTAGCGTGCCGTTGAGGAAGTCGACCTTAGTGATGTCGGTGGCTGCATTGTTGACATTACCGAGAGCCGAGCCGCCATAGATGTCGCCATAAATGACAGGGATGTCAGCTGCCGCCATGGTTTCGGTGCCGATATTCACTGTGACGTTGCCCTCGGTGTCGGTGGCAGCACCGAGGCCGCCGCCAAACACATCGACACTGTTGCCAGTACCTGTGGCACCCACATTGGCCAGTACGTTCACGGTGATGTCGCCTTTCACGTTGCCGTTGACGTTGGCGCCGCCATAAAGGCCGGTGAGAGCAGTGTTGGCGGTGTTGTAGTTCACTATCACGTTGCCGTTGTTGACAGCGGTTACATTGTTATGGCCATTGCCTAGGTTGGTAACGTCGCCCTTACCGCCGCCGTAGATGGTGCCGTGCAATGCAGATCCGTTAATCGTTAGGGTAGTGGTATTGGCAGGGTTGGCCGTAGCGTTGTTGACGCTACCGAAGGCCGAACCGCCGTAGAGGTCGCCGTAGATGGTAGTGCTGTTGAGGTTGACCACGATATCACCAGAAGTGTAAGTGTTTGAGCCGTAGCCGCCGCCGAACACGTCGGCTCTGTTAGTGGCATCAGTACCCACTTGGCCGTTAATGAGGTTCACCGCGATGTTTCCGCCCACGGTGCCGCTGGTGTTGCAACCGCCGTAGACACCTGCCTTGACGATGCCCGAGTTGATATTGACCACGGTGTTGGTGACACCGGCTTCATTACCGCCGCCGAACACTTTGCCAGTGACATAAGCACGGGAATTGGCGGGCACGGAGTAATTGGTCGGGAGGTAAGCCGCAATGGCAGTGATGTAACTCGACATGGAACTGACATAACCGATGTTGACCGTCGGGTTAGCCGTGACAGCAGCGAGATTGCCGCCACCGAACACATTACCTTTGACACCGGCGGCTTGTGCGATGTGCATCACATTGACCACGGGGCTAGTGATGGTTGGATCGGTGGGAGAATAAGCGGTTTCGTTGCTGGCACCATAGATGTTAGTGACATCGAGACCGCAGTTAGTGGCCTCAAGGTCGAGCACGTTGACGGTGATGCCGCCAGTGATATTACCGTTTTTGTCGCTTCCGCCGAAGGCATTGACCATGGTGCCACCAAAGAGGTTAAGGGTGACGTTGCCGTCGATATTGGCGGGCACTGCTGTAAGCCCTGTGGCTGCGGCTACGCCTTTCGAGCCGCCGAAAACGTTAGTGTAGGTACCGCCATAGACGTTGAGAGTGACATCGCCGACGATATTGGCCTTGTTGGAACCACCGTAGAAACTGCCTATTTCGTAGTCGCCGCAGCCTAGGTTGGTCTCCACGTTGGCTTGCAGTTCAGCCTCGTTGGCTCCGCCGAAGGCTTCGGAGATGAGCAGGTTGTCGCATATTTTGTCGATGGAGAGCGCCACGACGTCCACATCGCCAAACTGGTTGCTGCCTCCGAATATCTGACGGTAAAGACCGCCTTGGATATCGGTGGAAGCTGTACCGGTGATGTTGGCACCTGGGTTGTAGTCTGGATCATTGCAATTGTTAGGGTCGTGGTTGCCCGATGCACTGTAGCCGTTGCCGCCGCCGAAGATCTGGTCGAAGCGACCGCCTTCAATAATCAAACGGGTATTGGCGTGTTTTGAAGAGGTGCCTACGTCAGCTGCGTTGCCGCCACCATAGATGACCTTGATGGTGTTTTCCGTACACCCGTACACATGCACTGTGGTAGCTCTGTCGGCAACTGAAGGTTTGTAGGAAGCCTTGTTACCGCCGCCATAAACAGCTTCGATAGCAAAACAGTCATCATAATTCGAAGCGTTGAAAGAGGCTTGCAAACCAGCCATGGTGGTTATGCCAGTAGGATAGCTGTTGCTAGTAGTATGGGCTGTCTTGTAGATGTTTACAAATACACTGTCGAGCGGCGTTCCGTTGATGTTGTTGCATCCGAACACGCTGCCGTTGATGGTGGGGCCTCCCGAATTGTTGCCAATATTGACATATACTTTGCCGTAGACTAAGGCTGCTTTGTTAATTGAACCACCATAGCAGTTCTGGATAGAGTCTCCAAGGCCTCCGCCATACACGTTGCCGTTGATGACGCCATTGAGGATAGTAACCGTGGTGCTATCGGCAGAAGTGGTGCCTACGTTGGCCAGGGCGCCGCCGCCGTACACATCCTCCCCTATCACGGTGCCATTTTGATCGACAAGCACGGTGCTGTTGCCGCCCACGTTGGCCAAGTTGCCGCCGCCGAACACACTTCCGCCAATGGTGACATGAGGTGTTGAGCCACCGCCTTGGGCCATGGTTGCGCTGGCGACAAGCATCAGGAGCCCTAACAAGGCCAGACGGGAAAACAATAGTCTGTGTTTGATATGTTGTGAAAATGTTTTCATTATTATTCTCAATCAAGTATCTTGGATAAGTCTTTTATCATGGGTTTTCAGGGTCTCGAATAATCACTTTGGAGTCGCCTTCCACGACGCCTTCGTTACCGCCGCCATAGACATTGCCCAACACCGTAACCCCCTCCTGCAATTTGACGGTGGTGTTGCCGTTCACGGCACTCTCCTCGCCGCCACCGAAGACGTTGCCAGTGCCATCCTTGAGGTTACCGCCTTCCATAGTGCCTACCGTGGTGTTGCCCGTGAGGGTGAGGGTGACATTGCTTGTCACGGTGCCAAGAGTTTTGAGGTCTTCATTGGTGTAAAGGAACTTTTTGGTTTTGTTGATGGCCGTTGCCGTGCTGTTGACGGTGGCAGTGGTGTCCCTCCAGGTGTAAGTGGTGGTTTCACCTTTCACACCGATGCGATAGGTGCCGAGTTCGGTGTAGTAGTAAGGCTCCACGCGGAAGCCGATGCTGTCGACCTCGACGGTGGGCAGCGATGCAGAAAAGCCTGCCCCAAAAACATTGCCCTGCACGGTGCAGGAGTCGAGGGTGGAGGTGACGGGGCCGTCGACCTTGCCGAGGCTGCCGCCGCCGTAGAAGTTGTCCGTGATGGTGCAGTGTTTCAGGTTGGAGGTGACGTTGTGGGTGGTGGCAAGGGAGAATTTGACAAAGTCAATCAAGATACGCGCCACATTGGTCTTGTTGTCCGACATGGGCAGGAACTGATAGTTGATCTGTGTGGAGACGCCACCATAGGTGCTGTTGTAACTCTGATTGTATTGCCCCCTAACCCAGTTGTTCCAGTCGATATTTGTCACGTTGTTCTGGTTGCTGGGTGCATAGCGGTTGTATGAGTTGCCGCCGTATCCGGCCCCGAAGAAGGTGCCAAAGGTGCAGCCTGTGGCATTGGTGACGACGGTCTTATTCGCGCTCATGTCGCCGAACTTGGGGCCGCCGCAGAAAAGGTTTACATGGCTGTCGACGATGGTGGTGGAGAGGTTGCCCGTCACCGGTTTGGCGGCATTGAGGCCGCCGGCGTAGAACTCGCGGATGTCGGCATTCTGGATAATCCAGGTGATGTTGCCTGTGTTGCTGGCGCCATTGGCTTTTCCAATACCCTCCATAGCGGCGCCGCAAACGATACCAAAGCGGCCGCCGTTGATGTAGCACTCGGCATTGTCTTCTTTGTTGGCAAAGTCGCCGCGGTAGAGGCCGGTGAGGTAGAACTCGTCGTAGTCGCCGCCTGTCACCGACACGGGCGAGTGCTTGGTGGCTGTTTGTTTATCCTGGTGACAGCCCGTGTGAAATTCTTTGAACCACACGTTACCACCCACATGGATATATGGTATTTTGTTCGATGTGCCTTTCTGGTTGTTACTCACCCATTGCTCCATCACACCGCCCTGAACGATGATAGCGTCGGTTTCGCTTCTGGCCGAATGCTCATACTCGAACTGGGTGAACCGTAAGAGCGAGGTGTTGGTACTTTCGTACCATGCTTTGGGAATCAGGATTCCGAAGTTGTAGGAGCCCGTGCCACCGGTGGACTTCTGAGCCATACCGAGGCCGGGGATATTGATAAAGTCGGTCCTTAATGGATGGCATTCGCAACGACCGTCGAAGCGCAGGATATAGGAGTAGTCGGGCTCGTTGTCGCCATCAAGGTCGATAGAGGTAATCGTATAGGGCTTGCTTTTACTTGCTTCTATACTGTTAGTCGTGTAATAATGATGATAATTGCCCACAAGCACAACTGCATAGTCATAAACGGTGTGACTATTCGCATCCACCCCCGAAAAAAGTGCCGTACCCGAACTTGCGATAGCATTGCCCATAGAGGTGTACACCACTTGGTTCTCTCCTGCGATGGAATAGCTGTTGCCGTTGGTGTAAATCTGTCCGCCGCCGACGTTGGATACATTGTACCCGGACGACATATCCGATTTAAACACCTTGTCGACGTTGGGATCGGCCAAGTAGACGCATCTTGCCCAGTAAGGTTCGATGGTGATGGCTGTCACCCCTTCAGGTACGTCCCAGTAGCCACCTTGGTTGAAGATGCGGCCGCTGACACTGTAGAGATCCTTGTTGGTGCAGTTGCGGTCGGCGAAGTTCCAGCTCGGAGCATCGGCGGTACTGGTGCTGAAAGTGCCGGGGGTGCCGCCGGTGATGCTGACAATCTTCCAACCCGTCACCACGCGGTTGCCCGTATAGTTCTTAGTGCCCACGTCGTTGTAATAGGGCAGCTGTACCTTATAGTAGTTGAAGTTGAAATGGTCTGGATCTTTGTCGGTGATGTTGAGGGTGAGTTGCGAGGTGGTGATTTGAGCTTCGTCGGCCCCGGTGCCAGGATGGTCATACACTTCGCCGTCGCCCATCTGGATATTCACCGTCAGCGTACCCAGCTTGCCGCCTTTGTTGCGGGGCTGATTCTCTTGGGCGTGCTCGGCGTCGATGTTCACCACCGAGGGATACTTGCCCGGCTCCATCAGTATGGGGTAGGGGTGGGTGGTGCCGATGCTGTCGGGCAGCAACACCCATTTCATCATGTTGCTACTGCTGTAGGTGCCCGTCGCCCACCAGCCTGCTAGCTCGCGGTGGCCGTTGAGCAGGTGGCGGAAAAACTCAAAGCGTTGTAGGAATCGGTCTTCGGCGCCGAGGGCACAGTTGTAGGTGATACCCGTGGGACTCACGTATGGAGCCTCAAGCCGAAAGTAGTTGTAGTTACTTACGCCGTTGGTCCCCGCATTCGAGATAATAGTGCCGCCGTAAACGGGCGACTTGGTGGTGCCTCCGGTGATGTTGCCGTAGAACATGCAGCCGAATACCATGGTCTTGAGGTTATTGCTTGCCGTAGCCACGTTGTTGTAGCCTACGATGCCTCCGACATTGCTGCCGCCAGTGATGTTGGCGTAGGAATAGCAATTGACGACGCGGGCGGTGCCATCAAGAAACCCCACGAGGCCACCGGTGTAGGCGGTGCCGCCCACTTCTCCGGAAAGGATGCCGACGTTGTAGATGCGGGCTGCGCCGCTAGCCTCGCAGGCCACGGCGCCGGTGTTGCCGCTATGACCGCTAATGCCCACATCCTCCAGCACCAGGTTCTTCACGGTGCCGGTGAGGGTGGTGAACAGCGGAGTAGTAAGTCCACTGATACGGAAAGGCATTTTGGTGTCAGGGTCGATATTAGCTTCGAGCGTGCCGTTGAAGGTGCTGACACCTGGGGTGCCGCCGTTGATATTCTGGGTGATGCGGTAATGGCCATCCGAATCGGTGATTTGACTCAAAGCCGTGATGGAGGTCTGTGCCTTCATCGCTGGCATTGCCATGAGGATCGTGGCCAGGAACAGCAGCAGCCGTTTGGGGAATATGTTGGATTTTATTGGTGAGGCGTTGTGTTGATTCATTTCTCGATGATGTGCCTTATGGGCACGCACGATTTAAAAAAGATGCAAAGATACACATTTTATTGGTAAGGAGCATCAATTAGAGCAAGATTTTTCTAAAAAAATTAAGATTTCCTGAGCTCAATATTGTGATACTGGCGGTGTTACGGATTATCCTGGATCTTCACTTCGGAGTTGCCGTCGACGGGGCCTTCGTTGCCGCCGCCGTAGACGTTGCCCAATACCGTGACCCCCTCTTGCAATTTGACGGTGGTGTTGCCGTTTACGGCACTCTCCTCGCCGCCGCCGAAGACGTTGCCAGTGCCAGCCTTGAGGTTGCCGCCTTCCAGAGTGCCCACCGTGGTGTTGCCCGTGAGGGTGAGGGTGACATTGCTTGTCACGGTGCCGAGGGTTTTGAGGTCTTCATTGGTGTAAAGGAACTTTTTGGTTTTGTTGATGGCTGTTGCCGTGCTGTTGACGGTGACGGTGGTGTCCCTCCAGGTGTAAGTGGTGGTTTGGCCTTTCACACCGGTGCGGTAGGTACCGAGCTCGGTGTAGTAGTAAGGCTCTATGCGGAAGCTGAGGCTGTCCACCTCCACAGTGGGCAGCGAGGCCGAGAATCCTGCCCCAAAGACATTGCCCTGCACGGTGCAGGAGTCGAGGGTGGAGGTGACGGTGCCCTCGACTTTGCCGAGGCTGCCACCGCCGTAGAAGTTACCTGTGACGGTGCAGTTCGTCAGCGTGGAGGTGACGCTATGTGTGGTAGCCAGGGAGAACTTCACATATTCCACAAAGATACGAGCCACATTGTTGGTGTTGCCCGACTGGGGCAGGAACTGGTAGCTGAACTGGGTGGAGACGCCTCCGTAGGTGCTGTTGTATTCTTGAGTATAAAATTCACTTAACCATGCATTCCATGATGCGTGGTAACCAGCAGGGGGATTACTATTATCGGTATGTGGGAAGTTCATAATGCTGCTATGGTTTCTCGGAGCCTGACGGCTGTAGGAGTTGCCGCCGTAACCAGCACCAAAGAAGGTGCCGAAGGTGCAGCCCGTGGCCGTGGTGGTGACGGTGCGTCCAGCGTTCATATCGCCGAATTTGGGGCCGCCGCAGAAGAAATCGATATGTCCGCCGTTGACGATGGTGTGGAGGTTACCTTGTGCAGGTTTGTCGGCGTTGAAACTGCCAGCATAGAACTCCTTGATGTCAGCATTGTCGATAATCCAGGTGATGTTGCCATTGGTATGGTTGGTGGGGTGGCCTATGCCATCCATGCCAGTGCCTGCTACCACGCGGAAGCGTCCGCCGGTAATGTAGCACTCAGCGTTGTCGTCACGGATGGTGACATCGGCGCGGTAGAGACCTGTGAGGTGGAACTGGTCGAAGTCACCGCCCGTAACAGAAACTGGAGAATGGTTTGCGTCGTAGTTCTGGTCTTGGTGCGTTCCGCGGTGGAACTCCTTGAACCACACGTTGCCGCCTACATGGAAATAGGTGGTCAAATTGGCATGGCCGCCGCTCTGCCCATTCACCCACTGTTCCATGACACCGCCCTGCAGGATGTATGGAGCCGCGATTCTATTAGTGTTGTCGTACTCGAACTGCGTCTCACGGAAGAGAGACGTGTTAGTGCTCTCGAACCAGCCTTTGGGCTGCATGATGCCGAAGTTGTAGGTGCCCGTGCCACCTGTGGATTTCTGCGCCATGCCGAGGCCGGGGATATTGATAAAGTCGACTCTCACGGGATGGACAAGTTTACGACTGTCAAAACGAAGGATATAGGAATAGTCGGGTTCATTGTCGCCGTCAAGGTCGATAGAAGTAACCGTATAGGGCTTGCTTATATCTGCGTCCAAGTTGCCATAAAAATGATAATTGCCCACAAGCACCACGGCATAATCATAAACTGTGTGACTACCCGAACCACTTACCCCCTGAAAAAGTCCATAGTTCGAAGTTGCGATAGCATCGCCCTTGGAGGTGAAAACCCTTTGGCTCTCTCCAGCGATGGGATAGCTGTTGCGGTTGGTGTATTTCTGTCCGCCTCCGACATTGGGTACATTGGTGGCTGAAGTCATAGCTTGATTGTACACCACATCGGCGTAGGCATCGGCTAGATAGGTGCATTTGGCCCAGTAGGGCTCGATGGTGATGGCGGTGACACCGTAGGGCACGTCCCAATAGGCACCCTGGTTGAAGACACGGCCACTGACGCTGTAGAGGTCTTTGTCGGTGCAGTTGCGGTCGGCAAAATTGTATGGGGTTGCTGTCAACACTCCGTCAGTATAGGTCACGTCTTCGCCAGTGCTATAAGTGCCAGCCGTACCGCCGGTGATGCTGACAATCTTCCAACCTGTCACCACGCGGTTGCCGTTATAGTTATTGGTGCCCACATCGTTGTAGTAGGGCAGCTGCACCTTGTAGTAGTTATAGTTGAAGTGCGCTGTGTCCTTGTCGGTGATATTGAGGGTGAGGCTTGAGGTGGTGATGGCTGCCTCCGTAGGTGGGGCGAACTGTGCGCCGCCGCTGCCCATCTGGATGGTTACCGAGAGGGTGCCCAACTTGCCGCCTTGGTTGCAGGGCTTGCCAGTGGCAGCGTGCTCAGCGTCAATGTTCACCACCGAGGGATACCTGCCCGGCTCCATCAATATGGGGTAGGGGTGAGTGGTGCCAATGCTGTCGGGCAGCAGCACCCACTTCATCATTTCGCTGCTGCTGTAGGTGCCGGTGGCCCACCAGCCCGCCAGCTCGCGGTGGCCGTTGAGGAGGTGGCGGAAGAACTCGAAACGCTGAAGAAAACGGTCTTCGGCACCGAGAGCGCAATTATAGATGACGCCCGTGGGACTCACATATGGGGCTTCGAGCCAGAAATAGTTGAAATTGCTCACACCGTTGGCATCCCTGTTCGAGATGATGGTGCCGCCGTAAACGGGCGACTTGGTGGTACCTCCGGTGATGTTGCCGTAGAACATGCAGCCGAAGACCATGGTCTTGAGGTTATTGCTAGCCGTGGCCACATTGTTGTAGCCCACGATGCCTCCGACGTTGCTGCCGCCAGTGATGGTGGCGTAACTGTAGCAATTTACGACACGAGCCTCACCGTCGAGAAATCCTACAAGTCCGCCAGTATAACCTGTGCCACCAACTGAACCAGCAAGAATGCCGA
This sequence comes from Bacteroidales bacterium, assembly GCA_017394865.1. Taxonomy (GTDB): domain Bacteria; phylum Bacteroidota; class Bacteroidia; order Bacteroidales; family F082; genus Limimorpha. Next base: position 186,417 of record JAFPWT010000008.1, on the reverse strand, counting down.
CGTTGTAAATACGGGCCGAGCCGCTAGCCTCGCAGGCCACGGCGCCGGTGTTGCCGCTATAACCGCTAATACTCACATCTTCGATCACCAGGTTCTTCACGGTGCCGGTGAGGGTGGTGAACAACGGAGCAGTAAGTCCACTGATACGGAAAGGCATTTTGGTGTCAGGGTCGATATTAGCTTCGAGCGTGCCGTTGAAGGTGCTGACACCTGGGGTGCCGCCATTGATATTCTGGGTGATGCGGTAATGGCCATCCGAATCGGTGATTTGACTCAAAGCCGTGATGGAGGTCTGTGCCTTCATCGCTGGCATTGCCATGAGGATCGTGGCCAGGAACAGCAGCAGCCGTTTGGGAAACACGTTGGATTTTATTGTTGAGGCGTTGTGTTGATTCATCTTTCGAGATAACTTTTTCCCATTTATCCTTTGGTGCGCGCAAAGATACAGCTTTTTTGTTTATTTCTGAAAAAGTGTAAGATTGTTTCGATTTAACCTTTATTTTTGTTCCCACCTTTTAAATGATGAAGCAGACTATGCGACAAGATTGGAGAAAGCATCCACGAACGATTTGAAACAAGAAAACTAGCCATGATGGAAACTGAAAGAATCCTTTTACGACCCTGGCGCGATGAGGATGCCGAGTCGCTCTTTAAATATGCTTCCGACCCTGATGTCGGTCCTCGTGCCGGATGGCCACCACACAAGAGTGTGGAGGAGAGTATGGAGGTAATCCACACTTTCTTCAATAATGACCGTACTTGGGCCATCGAACTAAAAGAGACCCGCGAGGTGATAGGTTGCATCGGCTACTATACCTTCGGTGAGAGCAACATCAACATTGGTGAGAACGATGCCGAAGTGGGGTATTGGGTGGCCAAACCTTACTGGAACCAAGGTATCTGCACTGAGGCGTTGAGACGACTGATCGACTACTGCATCCACGAGAAGTCTTTCCGCACCCTTTGGTGCGACTTTTTCATCGATAATCCCGCCTCGGGTCGTGTGATGGAGAAGTGCGGCTTTCACGATACCGGCGAAGTCAATTGCTGTAGTCGCCTGCAAGTCGGAAACGATCGACCAGTCAAAATCATGAGACTGGACCTATAGATGTTAAAACATCTCCGATTGCAACGGATGGCCGAGTACATCGTCGGTGATCCAGACAGCGCGGCGGATGCCGTTCAAGAGGCCGTCATCAGCTTGTGGGAACAACGCTCAACGATCAAAAGTCAGGAAATGGAAAAGCTCAGCCTGACGGTGGTGAAGCGGCGCAGCATCGATTTGCTCAGGAAACAGAAACCCACGGTGGACATTAATGCGGAAAGTCTGATGTTGGCTGAACCACCGCAGGACGATTTGGAAGAACGGTACCGCATGGCCCGTCAACTTGTAGACCGTTTGCCTGTCCGACAGCGTGATGTCATCCTAATGAAATATGAGGTGGGCCTCAGCTTCAATACCCAGCACCTGGGCTTCCTCCATGGCATCAGGGTCTTCACAAACCTCCTGCCAGAATACAAGCCTGGGGTTGTTGATGGCAAAATCCGCACGGTCGGGGTGGAGTTGAAACTTTAAAGAAACTATATTGTTTATGGAAGGAGCGGCTGTTGAAGTCGCTCCTTTTATTTTGTTATGTAAGTCGTTAAAAAAGTTTAAAAAAAAGTGAAACATTTTGGCCAACTTTTCCACTTATAGGGTGAAAAAGCCATTAGTTGACCTAATTGGTGAAATAGAAATCGTCACCAAGCTGGTGAAGAATTAGAAAAAATATTGTTCTCAAATTTGCGAACATAAAAAGAATTATTTAACTTTGCAGCGAAATGATAGTTACATTTGAGCAGACATACTTGCAAGAACTCTACGTGGAAGGTAAGGCTAGCGATAAGAAACACCGTTTTCAGCCACAAGTCATCTCGAAGTATATTAGAGTTGTAAACCTAATGAAACAGCAAGAGAATGTACTTGGTCTTTCTAAGTACGGCTCGCTTCACTATGAGAAACTCCATGGTGACAAGGAGGGGAAATCCTCTGTCCGGGTTAATGATCAGTACCGTATCGAGTTTGTGGAGGGTATGGAAGCAGGCAAACAGATTGCTACGATCTGTAACATCACAGAATTGTCGAACCATTACAAATAGGAGAAATCTAAAATGACTACGCTTGAAGGTGTAAACCCTCGGATGATAGCAAACAATCTGAAGCCTTGCCAACCAACACATCCTGGTGAGGTGTTAAAAGAGGAGATAGAATTTCGCGGTATTTCGCAACGCGGATTGGCTAGAGAGATGGGTGTTTCTTATTCTGCCCTCAACGAGGTTCTGAACGGGAAACGAGCCCTCAATACAGAACTAGCCATGATGATGGAAGCAGCTCTTGGCGTAGATGCGGCTCCTCTTTTGGCTATGCAAAATGAATACAATATGCTAATGGCCGAGCGTGATGAGTCGTTTATGGAGAAGTTGAGACGGATTCGTCGCATTGCGGCGGTTCTTTGAGGTAATAATGTCTCTTGTGAAATGACCCTCGAACAACACCCTCTGGAACCTTTCCTGCCCGAAAACGCCAAAGTGCTTTTCTTGGGCAGTTTTCCGCCTCCGAAACAGCGTTGGTGCATGGATTTCTATTACCCCAACTTCCAGAACGACCACTGGCGTATTGAAGGAGCAGTGTGGTTCAGCGACAAGGACTATTTCATTGATAAAGAGTGCAAATCGTTCAACAAAGCGAAGATTGTGGATTTCCTCAAAGAAAAAGGCATCGCGCTTTATGATACAGCGAAGGTGGTCCGCCGATTAAAAGATAATGCTTCCGATGCGTTTCTGGAGATTGTGGAGCCTACGGATCTCCGAGCCTTGCTCCGTCGGATACCCTTGTGTCATGCCATCGCCACTACGGGCGAGAAAGCGACAGGGGAGGTGTGCCGCTACTTCGGTCTGGACAAGATTCCTGCCTTGAGCACGGTCACTGAACTGGAGCCGAAATCTTCGTCAGCAAAGGACCGTCAGCTAAAGCTCTACCGGCTTCCTTCATCATCAAGGGCGTATCCCCTTGCCTTCGAAAAGAAAGTGGAAGCCTATCGGGAAATGTTCAAAAAATGTAATTTTGTGTTTGATTAAAGATGAAAAACATTTCAATATGAAGAAAAACCAGTTTAAACTAATCATCATCGTCTTGCTGTGCTGGATGGCGACTGAAGCCAATGCCCAATGGGCTGTTGGCGCCAAGTTCGGGCCCACTTGGACCACGGCAGACTGCTCTCATTCAGGTCGCATCGACGAAACCTTTTCGCCTTTGACTGGCATGGATGCGGGTTTCTTTGCTCGTCGCGAGTTTAATGATTGGGTTGCTCTACGCGCTGACCTCAGCGTCATGTTGCGCTCGCATCGCATGGATCGCAACCTCCATTATTTGGATCCAGTCTATACAGAGTATCGTAACATCTACGCCATGCTTCCTGTGATGGGCGACTTCTCCTTTGGCGGCGAGAGGTTGCGTGGCCATCTGCTCTGTGGTGGTTTTGCTGGTTACTGGTTGGAAGCCCACCGTAATGGCAAGACCTACTGGATGACGGACTATTACGTTTATTTCAACGACTTCAACGAAAAGCGTGAGTTTAATAGTGAGGACCAACGTTTTACGGCAGGAGCCGTTGGTGGGATCGGTTTGAGTTTCGAGGCTACCTCGCATGAGGTTTTCTTCCTTGAATCGTTGTACTATTATGACTTGGTTAGCTATCACAAGGGCTATGCCCACTTGAGCGACCCTCGTTATCTCAATACCTTATCAGTGAGTTTAGGCTTTTATTATAAATTCTAAATCGGATGACTATGAAAAGAAATATCCTCATATTGGCAATCGTCGCCCTAGTTCTCAGCGGCTGCCGCAAAGAAGCCGACTACCATCCCTATATCGGCGAAACCGATCAACTGGCCTACGACAGCTATGCCACCCAGTTTGAATTCCTTTGGAAATGCATGAGCACAGGCTACGTGTTTTGGGATGTTGACCCCACCGACTGGGATGCGGTTTACGACGAATTCATGCCCAAATTCGAAGCCCTTGACGCTCAGCATGAAGCAGGTGGAGAGGTGACCTTGGAAGAGCTGAATACCCTTTATAAAGGCGCAGTGGGTGGTATGAAAGACCATCACATGGCCTTCAGGGTGAGAAACCTTTACCCCGCAAGCACCGACAACGCACCTTATTTGACCATTCAGCCAGGCTTGATGGAAGTGGAGCAGAGGGACTATTACATCGAATCCCGAGGGGAAGAACAAAGCAAACTGATCGCTTTTTTTGGCGAGATGGAATCGTATTATGAGATTGAAACCCATGAGTCGGCTACAGCGCCAGTGGAGGAACTGGGAGCTACCGTAACTTATCATTACTTCCTGATCAAGCTTGCCGATGGGCGCAAAATCCCTTACCTTTGGCAGTCGATGGCGGCATTGACCCCCGTATTGCGTGACACGACCAGTGCTGGATACCCTCTCCTTATGCATTGGTTGACGGCCATCACGGAGACCCCTCGTGAGGAACTGGCCGGCATCATCCTCGACAACCGCGCCAATCGTGGCGGCTATCAGGATGACCTCGACTACCTCATCGGTACTTATATCAACGAGCGGACGGAAATTTTAAGGACTCGTTACAAGGAAGGTCCCGGTAGGTTGGAACACTCAGTTTGGACGCCTTATTACATCGACCCGCAACCCCAGTATCACCGCGACATCACCGTCGAAAACATCCCATACGTCATCATCTGCGACATCAACTCGGTCAGCATGGGTGAGATAGAGCCATTGACCATCAAAGCCGTGCTGCCCACGAGCTATGTCATCGGTGAACGTACCTATGGTGGCACGGGTCCCCTGCAACCGGCCTCGTGCATCGATCTCAACTATGGCGGCCCGTTCGGTGATATCAGTACCATGCACCATTACGTCTACACCTCTTCGTTTGAGGCACAGATAGGCGGCAAGGTGCTGGAAGGCATCGGCTGCCAGCCAGACCAAACAATACTACGCAAGAACTACAACGGCGACTTCAAGCCTCAACTTGACGCTGCTATCAACTATATCAGTGTTTTTAATAGTAGATGAAAAAGCCCTCCCTTACCGCACAAATAGGCATTGCCCTGCTGCTTGCCGTGGTGGCAGGTATCCTGCTGCGCAACCAAGCCGACTTCGTCAATGCGTACATCAAGCCCATTGGCACCATCTTCCTGAACCTGCTGAAGTTCATCGTGGTGCCGCTGGTGCTGTTCTCCATCATGGCGGGCATCCTGTCGATGAACGACATCAAAAAAGTGGGCAAACTGGGACTCCGAACTTTGCTTTATTTCATGGGAACGACTCTTTTTGCAGTGACATTGGGACTGGTGGTGCCCAGCCTATTGAAAGGCGTTCTCCCAACTATTCACATCGACTTGGATCCCGCGGCGGAAAGCGTTGAAGTGCCTCATCTGTCAGTGATGGACCAGATTGTCAACATGTTTCCGAGCAATATCATCGCACCAGTGAGTTCGATGGCGATGATGCAGGTGATTGTGATCGCCCTGTTTTTCGGCATTGCCATGGTGCATGTTGGTGAGAAGGGGGAGATGGCCCGAAAGGTGACCCTCAGCTTCAATGACGTGGTGTGCAAGATTCTGGAGTATATCATGGCGCTGGCACCCATCGGGGTGTTCTGCATGTTGACGCCTGTGGTGGTTGCCAATGGTCCTTCCGTGCTGGGTTCCTATGCTGCCCTGCTGGCGTTGGCTTATCTTTGTTTCACCATCCATGCCGGGTTGGTTTATTCCTCGGCGGTATGGCTGCTGGGAGGAATGTCGCCGCTGAAGTTCTTCAAAGGTATGCAACCAGCCATGCTGTTTGCCTTCTCCAGCGACTCGTCGGTGGCAACACTGCCTTATACCATGCAATGCACTGAGAAATTGGGGGTAAACAAGGACATCGGCCGTTTTGTCCTCTCATTGGGGGCGACCATCAATATGGACGGCGTTGCCATCTATCTAGGGGTGGTGTCGGTGTTTATGGCGGCTTGCTGTGGCATCGACCTAACCATGAGCCAGTATCTGGCTATCGCTTTTGCCTCTACGATAGCCTCTATTGGCACTCCTGGCATTCCTGGGGGCAGCTTGGCCTTGATGGCGATGGTGTTTGCTTCAGCGGGTATTCCTGTCGAATGTGTGGCTGTCGCTGCAGGCATCGACCGCATCATCGACATGGGCCGCACGGTGATGTCGGTCACCGGCGACGCCTCGTGCGCCATCGTCATGCAAAAACGATTAGGAAAGAAAATAGAATCATGAATACACAATTCAATATCCGTCCGGCGAAGCCCGAGGAAGCGGGGCTCGTCCTTGATTTCATCAAGAAGTTGGCTGTTTACGAGAAATGCGCTGACGAAGTGGTGGCTGATGTGCCTACCATCCATCACTCCTTGTTTGTAGAGCATTCCGCTGAGGTGGTTTTCGCCGAGGAAGACGGTGAAGTCGTTGGCTTTGCCCTGTTTTTCCATAACTTCTCCACCTTTGTGGGGCGCAAGGGCTTGTATCTCGAGGACCTTTTCATTCTTCCTGAGAAACGGGGGAGGGGCTATGGCAAAGCCTTGTTGAAGTATCTAGCCAACCTTGCCGTGGAGCGTAATTGTGGCCGCATGGAGTGGATCTGCCTCGACTGGAACGCATCGGCACTGAAAGTCTACCGCAGCATTGGCGCTATCCCCATGGACGAGTGGACGGTGCAGCGGCTTGATGAAAGGGCTTTGCGGACGTTTGCATTAAGCGATTAGTGGCGCTTTTAAAGATCCACTCTTTCCACATAGCTTCTGACTTTACCTGTGGAGGTCTGCTGCCGTTTGAGGATATACAAATGGCCTTTCCACAGCGACACTTTGTTGTAGATGTCAACGTCAATCCTTTCTTTTGGGGTTGTTTTGCCGGTTGTAATGTCGATTTCATGAAGCCAATAGCCAATGAAAGTATAAAACTTGTTTTTGGCTTCATCTTGTAAAATACGTGGTTTCCAGTCGCTTTTCAGTGGATACTCGGTGGTACAGCTGCTGGTCTCGTTCATATCCAGACTGTACTGATGGATTTTGTTATTGTCGTGGTCGAAATAAACCAAGGTGTTGCCGTCCAGGGCCAGATGCGATGAATTGTGGTTGAACCAGAACATTTGAATAAACCGATCCCAAGCGCCACCTGGGACAGGATGTGCGAGATCAATGGGGTTCCGTGCCTGAAAGTCCCATTCGTCCTTGATGTCGGTGATGTTTTCTGAGCCATCACTGATGAATAAAGGCTGTTTTTGCTTTGTCTCGACGTCGATTCGGTAGAATAGGGTGGAAAGACCGTTCATGGCTTCCGCTTTCAAATAAAGATGTTGGTCAGTCAGGAACAGGCAGTTTTCCATCACGGCGTAATAACGTTTGCGTTCCGTGGCGAGAAAAGGCGTCGTCTTGTCCTTCAAGTTGATCTGATAAACACTATCGGAAGCTTCCAATTGACAATTGCCCATGCAATCCTTCAACAATTGTTCGGGTCTTATCCCTTTGGGAATGAGGATGGTGTCGAACACGGAGAGATTTTCGTCGGCAAGTAGCAATCGATATTTATTGGCGCTTCCTTGAAGCATACAAACCGTTCCGTCGTACACCTCAAAATCTATTATGATATGCCGATCACCTTCAAAATGAGGTCGTTCTGCAAGAATATTCACTTCCTTTAAGGCATATTCTTTTTTCCTCATCTTGAAACTGATGTTGATGGAATCCTTATCTAGCATTTTTGGAGTGATGCCCACCACGGTGTCGCGATACCCAATGCTGGAATAAAACAGGTTGACGCGCTTATTTTTCCCAGAGATCTGCAGCGTATAGTCTCCTTTGGCATTGGTCACCGTCCCCTGTTGGGTGCCGATCACGCTGATATTCACGTTTTCCACGCCGAGGTTACCGTAGATCACGGTTTTGTTTTGTGCGGATAGGGTCGCACAAAAAAGGAGGAGCAAAAAAGAGATGATGATTTTTTTCATGGGTCAAAATTACTAAAAATCATCAAGTTTCACCTGAAATAGCGCTTGCCGGTGGTTGTTGCCAGTGGGGTAGAGGAAATACAACACCCCGTTGTACACTCTCAATTGTTCCGCGAAGGGATATCCTCTGAGATCGATGACGGGTGTGGCGTTGCCTGTGGGTAGGTCGATGTGCATCAGTGTACAGAGCCCATCGTCGACGAAGAGCGTGTAAAACTCTTTTTTGGCTCGGTCAACTATCATCTTATGCTTCCATCGTTTGTCAACCTCAGTAGTTCCATCCCATTTCTTCCGATGGTGGAAAGTAAGCGGATGACGGTCCAGTTCTTTGCCAACTTCGTCGTAGATGATGGTTTCGCCGTCCGTATAGTCGAAAAGATAAAATTGGTTGTCGAGGCTGTAAATCGGATTGTAGATATAAAAGCGAGTGGGATAGAAGTTCATTTCATACAGCGTATATTTGTCCAAGCCTCCTGTCCGAGACATGAAAAACAACTCGTCACGCCAGTCTTCATCCACAATGTGTTCAAGCAGATACGAGGTGTCGGCAGTCGGGGTGATGCAATAATAGTATTGCTCCAAGCCATAAAAGGCATATCGGCCTGTAATAACCACTTTGTCGGATGCCGCCACAATGGGCGCATAGTCATGATAGAACTTCTCTGATGAGATGGGCAGATGCAAAAACATCTCTTTTTTCTGTCCGCTGGTGGTTTCGGTGAAGCCCACCTGGCAGACGTTGTCGTTGCTGATGACATGGATGAAACCGTAGAAATCACGGTAGAGGTTTTTATACGAAGAGGAGATGGTCAGCTCGTGAAGGGTGTCCATCTCGAACGAGAGATGCAGTAGGGCGGTGTTTCTCATTCGATAGGCGATGAGGTATATTCCATCATCGCTGATGACGTAGTCGAGCACACTTCGCACCGGATTGTCGAAGACAATATGCGGAGCGTTGGCTGTCACTTGCACCTCAAACAGTTCGTGTTGTTTGGTTTGCAGGCTGATAGTCACTGGCTTGCCGCTCAAATCTTTTTCCTTAACAGTGTAATACTTTGGCTCGTAGGCCATATGTGCGAAACGGAGTTTGTCGCCTGCCTTGGCATTCTCGAACGTAAAACCGCCGTTTTCATCGGTGATTGAAATCAGAAGCGTATCATGGCAGTAAACACTTACATTCTCAACGGCACGGCCGTCTTTGTTCACACATTTGCCTTGTAGAATGGGTCGATCCTGAGCATTGGCCCAAAGACCGAGTAGCAGTGTGACAAGAAGGATGTAGTATTTGGCCATGGAATCCTCACCTTACTTCACCGGGTGGTCCATCGCAAACGCCTTCAGTCTCTCGGCCAGCACGGGGATTTCATCGCGTTGTATGAGCGAGGTGCAGGCGCGGATGCCTTGTTTCTGGCTGCCGCAGGTGTCGAGCGAGATGCCTGACACGCCGTAGTACATCATCTCTTCGACCAAATCGGCACCCGTGAAGCCGGGATAGCAGAAGGTGAAGTAGAAGCCGTCGGCGATGGGCTCGCCACAGTCCTCGTCGTAGGTGATGTAGAAGCCGTTCTCGGTGAAGGCCTTCTTCATCAGCTCAGCCTTGCGGCCGTATTCGAGTACGTCGTCGCGATAGCGATAGGTGCCGTCGTTGACGGCTTTCAGCACGGCGGCCAGGGCATACTGGGCCGAGTGCGAGGTGCCTGAACTCAACGGGTGCAGGGCACCGAAGAGGATGGCGCGTAAGAAGATCTCCTGTCCGCAGAAAGCCTTCAGGTCGGAGAAGTGACGCTGGGCCAACTTGTCGCTGATACCCAGGATGGCGCAACGCTCGCCGGCATAGCTGAATGCTTTGGAGCTGGAGATCATCAGGATGTAGTTGTCGGTGTATTTGCCCACGCTGGGTTGGAAAGGCTCTTCGCCAGGATGGCTGTAGTCCTTGCGGAAGTCCATGCCAAAGTAGGCGAGGTCTTCCATGACGATGACATCGTATTTGTTGGCCAACTCGCCGATGATGCGCAGCTCCTTGTCGGTGAGGCACACCCAAGTCGGGTTGTTGGGGTTGGAGTAGAGCAGGCTGTGGATGTTGCCTTTGCTCAGCACCTCTTCGAGTTTGGCGCGCAGCTTCTCGCCACGGTAGTCGTAGATGTCAAAATGTTCCATCGGGATGCCCAGCACGCGGTTTTGGAATTTATGCACCGGGAAGCCGGGGTCGATGAAGAGGATGGTGTTCTTCTTGACATTGGTGTGACCGGCGATCATGAACGAGGCGAAGGCGCCCTGCATGGAACCCACGGTGGGCACGCAGTTAGCGGGATCGATGTCGAGGTCGAGGAAACACTTGATGAAGCGGGCGGCTTCTTTCTTTAATATAGGTGCACCGTCGATGGGCGGATAGTTGGCTGGAACGCCGTCTTGCAGGGCTTTGATCTGGGCTTCGATGCCGACTTTCGCAGGCGGAAGGCCAGGGTTGCCGATCTCCATATGGATGAATTTCTTGCCGGAGGCAGCTTCGATGTCGCGGGCCAACTTGTTGATTTCACGGATACCGGCCTTGCCAATGCAGGCCAGACCACTTTCTGCAAAGAGTTTCTTCGCTACGTCAACGGGGACGATGTTATTTTGCATCATGATGATAATATTTTGATTTATAATTAATTACTTTAATTAGTCGATTCGTTTGGCAGGGCAAAGGTAGGCAATTTTTTAATTTTTTCAAAAATTTTTTCCTGTTTTCTTGGAGATTACAAAAAAAGCTGTACTTTTGCATCCGCAAATGGGACGGTAGCTCAGTTGGTTTAGAGCGCATGCTTGACAGGCATGAGGTCACAAGTTCGATCCTTGTTCGCCCCACATCGAGAGACGCAACGCTTTGCGTCTCTTTTAAATCAAAACGGGGGACGTTAGCCCAGTTGGTTTAGAGCGCTGCCTTCACACGGCAGAGGTCACTGGTTCGAGTCCAGTACGTCCCACAAAATCAATACGATGGAGATGGCGTGTGCCGTTTCCATCTTTTAGTAAATAAAGAAATGAAAATGAAAAAAACAATGCTGGCCATGACGCTTGTGATCATAGGCGTTATTATGATGGGTTGTAAACCTGAAAATGATCCTAACAACCAAGGTGGTGACAATGGCGGAGGAGCAGGTGACGATACCTGCGCTTATGTTGACCTTGGTCTGCCCAATGGTACGTTGTGGGCAAAGTGTAATGTTGGAGCTAACTCGCCTGAAGAATATGGGAAATACTACGCTTGGGGTGAGACTGACACTAAGAGCTACTACAAGTGGCAAACCTATAAGTATTGTACTGATGAGTTGATGACCAAATATTGCTCAAAACCCGAATATGGCTACAATGGTTATACTGATAAACTCACAGTATTGGAACCCTTGGATGATGTGGCTTCGGCACAACTGGGTGGTGCATGGTGTATTCCTACAGAAGACCAATGGAAAGAACTTTTAGACCATACTACAAGCATATGGACAACCTATAACGGAAAGACAGGTCGTCTCTTCACTGCTGCTAATGGCAATAGTATTTTTCTTCCTGCCGCAGGCTCCATTATCGAGAATTCTCCAGTTGGAGAGGGCAACAGGGGCTTTTATCGTTCGAGCACCCTAGACACCGATATGCCAAATGAAGCTTGGACTTTGGAGTTTAGCGGAGCTGAATGCAAAATGATGAGCGATTACAGGTTCTGTGGTCGATCAATCAGACCTGTGCGTAGGTGACATAGATCGAGGCCATTTATCTAATCACAAACTTCTGCGTCCTAACCTTCTCCCCGTCAATCAATCGCAAAACGTAAACGCCTGATGCGATTCTCGTGGTAGAGACCTCACAGAAACGAAATAACCCGCCGGCGGGTTATTTTTTTAAATAGTTCCTTCTGCGTTTTTTGTATCTTTGCTCCATTCAAACATTCAACATCATGAGAAAATCTACAAGAGTTTTGGCATTCATCATGTTAATAATGGTAATTGTGGTTGCCGCTGGATGTAAGCCCGATGGAAACAACGATGTGAGCGGTAATGGAAGTGGGACTGGCACTTACAATGGCCACGACTATGTTGACCTTGGGCTGCCGAGCGGCACCCTGTGGGCGACCTGCAACGTTGGAGCGGACACTCCAGAAGGATATGGCGACTACTTCGCTTGGGGCGAGACCACGCAGAAAACCACCTACGATTGGAGCACTTACAAGTACTGCAACGGCGGTGAGGGACTGAATACGCTCACCAAGTACTGCAGTGATTCCAACTTTGGCTACAACGGTTTCACCGACACTTTAACCGTGTTGCAGTTGATGGACGATGCCGCCACGGCAAACTGGGGTAGCGGCTGGTGCATGCCCACAGTCGAACAATGGAGGGAACTCTACCTGTACACCACTCACACATGGATGGCACAGAACGGGGTGAACGGCAGGCTGTTCACCGCCTCTAACGGCAACAGTCTCTTCCTGCCCGCGGTCGGCTACCGTTGGGACGACGTACACAACAGTGCTGGCAGCATCGGCTACTACTGGTCGAGTTCGCTAGATACCCTCAGCCCGTACAACGCGTGGAACTTCAACTTTAGTTCTGGCGGCTATTACGTGTTCGACTACCCCCGGAGCGAAGGTCGATCTGTCCGTCCTGTGCGTTCGTCATCTCAGAAATAACGGCGGTCCCCCTCAAAAAAAGGCCGCCTCCCAAATGTGTCTTATGTTGCCTCGAACTAAAAGACGAGACGCACCGAGTACCCGTATTTACGGTCGTCGCTGCGATTTGGATTGACATAGTCCTTATCGAAGCCCACGCGGAGCGCGTAGTCGGCGCTGCCGCCGCTGCAAGTGCTAGACCAGTAGTACCCTATGGAACCAACATTGTCGACCGAAGTACCACTCCGGCGGCCGGCAATCGGAAGGAACACACAACCCGCGCTCTCAAGAGCCACCCAATCGGAAGCGTCTATCGGTGTAAAAAATTTACTATCACCGGCATTGTAGTTGGTAAACGTATATGTGTCGTCGCTCCAGTTGTCGGGAAACAGCATGAGTCCTTTTATGCCGCACACTTGTGCTTTGGCGTATCTGTGCCCAGATGTGGTGCTTCTTTCGTTGACCACATACACCCACTCGTTCCTGGTGAGGGTGCGCCATGCGTGGTCACCGCCGTCCAATATCTTGTCCTGGTTGCTCTGTCTGTTGTACACACCCCAGTCATAGTTGGTGCCGGCGATGTCATTAGCGCCGCCGCCGTAATTGCTGTTTGTGGTGCTGGTCATGTACGGATACTTGCTGTCGTAGCCCGAGGTACCCCAGCCGAAGAGGTCGATCCATACTGACTGGCTTGCCGAAGGTGCGGTGTTGCCCGCCGCATTGCCCACAACGTCGTACTGGTTCTCGGCGAAGCGGAATTTGTCGGTCGAGCCTTGGTATTGCAGGTTGCCTTTCGAGAACTTGACGGTGGTGCCGGAGGCAACTGAGAACTCAGCATCGATATAAGGTGCTTCTGTCATAGTTATGCTGACACCTGTCGTGTAGTACATGTTCTCGCTCACGGCGGGAACGCTTGTTATGCTTGATTCGTAGCCGGCGATGGTCACAGTTGGTGTGCTAACTTCATCCTGAACAAGGAGGATGGCCCATTTGGCGGCATTGCTCTCGGCATAGAGAGCCACATTACCCGTGGTTGCTGTCGGTGTGATGTTAGGAGTGGCGAAGTCGATGGTGGCTGTGGTCTTCATGCCGCCGACGGTGACGGTCTCATCTGTCGCTGTTGCGGGCACAAACTTTACCAGACCGCACTTGTTCTCCAACATGCACGAGTAGGTGGCGGTGCCGTCGGTGTATTTATGCGTGGAGTGGCCGTAGGAAAGCACGGGCAGCTTGCTGCTTTGGTCGGCGATGCTCACAGTGAAATCAGTGGTGTTTCCTTCCGAGGGTGTGGTACTAGGTTCGCAGCCGCCCACGAAATAGAAGTGCAGGTAGTCCGTGGTGACGGGTGATTGGATATCGCCGCTGAAAACGCCGTTAGTGTAGGTCAACGAACCAACATAATGGCCGCCGTTGCCCACATAAATTACATCGCCTTCGTTATAAAGCACCGCGCCTGAGTTGGGGTAGACGATGTGTTTTGCGCCGTCGGCCACCTTCATGGTGATGTGTACCCACTTGCCCTCGGCGTTGGGCGTGGCGGGCATTTCTTGTTTATTGCACTGCGCCAAGCCGAGAAGCAAGACTATTGTGATGATGATTGTGCTAAGTTTCTTCATTTCTATCTGTGTTTTTTTAATTGTTCTTTTTCCGTTTTCTGAAAGCGTAGGCTGCACCCGCGACTGCCACGATGAATAGACCGCTTCCCAAGGGAGTGTCTTGCCCGAAGGTCTGGTTGTAGAGGTTGTAGCCGCCATTGTCAGCGCCGAACTGTTGGTTGTGGAGACTGTAACCACCGTCTAGCGAGCGGGTATCAAACACACCGTCGCGTTGTGGTTCGACAATAGAACCGTTGCCATAGCCGAATACCCCACCACCCATGCTTTGAGCCGTGGCAGAAACCGATAGCAGCAACCCCCCCGCCAGTCCCAAGGAAAGCATAAAGGCTTTCAGGTATTTCTTGTTGGTTTTCATTTTTGACATTTAAAGAACTGATGATGTTGCTATTGAGCTGCAAATTTACTGGTTTATTTCGAATTAACAACTGTGTCAAATGTATGTCCCACAGAATTTAATAACCCACTGATTTTCAGTGGGTTATTTTTTTTATCCTTTTTTACTGTTGAATAATCACACTTTTTTGTAATTTTGGGGCTAATATAACGAACCTTTCATTTGTTTTTGCTATGAAAAAACTTTTATTTTCTTTTTTGGCCTTAATCTCGATAGTCGGCATGACCAAAGCCCAAGACATCTATTCCACGGGTTATTACACCAATTCCGATGGAAAGAGAGTGGCCGTTGTTTACAAAAACGACCAAAAGCTTTATGAACAGACCTATATGGATCTCGATGCCTATTCATCTTCCATCGCAGTTGATCCTTCAACCAACGATGTGTATTATGTCAGAAACACCGATTACGGGGATATCTTCCGCAACGACGATATTCTGCTTAACAATCCTTTTTCAGATACCCAGATCAACGACATCGTTTTTGACAATGGCGATCTTATCGCTGGCGGCTACAGAACTGTGGGTGGTGTGAAAGTCGCCGTGATTTGGAAAAACGACGATGCCAACCCGTTTTATGTCTTAGGCGATCTCGCTAACGACAGCGAGGTTCTCAGCGTTGATTATAAGGACGGTGTTGTTTATGCCGGTGGGTATCAGTATGTGGATGGCGTTAAGAAAGGCTTCGTCTGGGTCAATGACGCTGCGTACTACCAATATCCCGACGCCGAAGTGAGGTCCATCACCTTTAGTAACCAAAAGTTTTATTACCTGGTTGTCACAACAAGCCAAAACACTATAGTCTTTCGTGATTGGTATGATGTCTATACCTTGGGTGATGAATCTGAATCTGCGTTCGGCATGAACATCAAGGTGGATGCCGGCGATATCTATGTCGCCGGTTATAAGGGAAGTTCCGATGTGTGTGTCTGGAAAAACGAAGAGTTGCTCTATAACCACACTTTGGGAGAGGATGCCTGGATGAGAGCCGTCAGCGTTAATGAAGAAGGTGTGTTCTACGTGGGATGCGACAACAACCAGCATGGCATCGTTTGCAAGAACGGTGAAGTGCTTTATTCTTTCGATAACTGCTATCTATACGACCTGTATGTGACCGAGCTTCCATGCTCCAACGAAAGCGTCCGCACCCTGCCTTATTTCGAGGGCTTCGAGATGGGCACCACCGACTGGACCTGCTGGACGGTGCTGGATGAAGGTGCCAATAGTTTCAACCACAACTTTATGCCGTTCATTTCTTGTTGGCAACGCTGGGGTGTATCCTATTTGGAACCAGCGACTGGCAATTACTTTGCAGCCCACTTCCTCAATGAAGACAATGATCAAGAAGGCTGGCTCATCAGCCCACGGATTTCACTGCAGGCTCGTGGTGAGATCAAAATGACTTTCAGTTCTTACGAAGAAGCGTATTGGAAATGCCGTTATGAAGGTGTTTGGGTATCCACTACCGATACCAATCCTGCAAGCTTCACCGAGGTTTGGAATGGCGTTGAACAAGCAACTGATGAATGGAAACAAGTTGAGATCGACCTTTCTGCCTATGAAGGCCAGACAGTTTATATCGCTTTCAAATACGCTGGACTCGACGGCCATTATTGGTTTATCGACGACATTAATATCGTTGCTTCCGCTACTCCAATCCCACATTTTACCCTCACTGTGAGCTGTAATCCCACTCAAGGTACCGTTACCGGTACCGGAACCTACCTTGCTGGCAGCGAAGTCACCGTCCGAGCCATTCCTTACGATGGCTATGTGTTTGATCGTTGGAACGATGGCAACACCCAAAACCCGCGTACCGTCGTCGTCAATAACGGCATGACCCTGGAGGCCTTATTCAAGGCAACAAGCGTCAATGAATCCGGCATGACCACCCTCAACGTCTATCCCAACCCCGCCAAGGAAACTCTCCGCATTGAAGGCATCGAAGACAATAACGAAGTGGTGTTTTACAACAGCCTTGGCAAGATGGTCAAAACCGTCAACGCCTCCGCCGAACAGGATATCAATATCAGCGACCTGGCTCCCGGCTTCTATATGGTTCGTTGCGGCAACCAAACCCTCCACTTTGTGAAGGAATAATTCCAAATTTTTTATATCCTACAATTCCTTACCTTTGCCCATCTTTAATACTTATCGAAAATGAAAACCAGATCACTGTTCCTTACCCTGTTCCTTTTGATGGGAACCCTCCTTGTCACCGCACAGGAAAAACAAAACTTCACCCTTGAAGACCTCTACATGTATCCGACCTTCTCGCAAAAAAGTGTCCGTGGCATGAACTCCATGAAAGATGGCGTCACCTACGGCAGCTTCGAGAAAGGCGCCCTTAACATTTATAACTACAAGACCGGCAAGCTGGTGAAAACGCTCTTCGAGATGAAAGATCTGGTGATGCCAGGGGAAGAGAAGCCCGTCAGGATGCAGGATTACGAGCTGAGCGACGACGAGTCGAAACTCCTTGTCCTGACCGATATGGAGGCCATTTACCGCCATTCCTACACGGCCAACTACTACGTCTACGATATCAAGACCAAGTCGCTGCAACCGCTGTCGGAAAACGGAAAGCAACGTCTGGCCACCTTCTCGCCTGACGCCACCAAGGTGTGCTTCATGCGTGACAACAACCTGTTCATCAAGGACCTGAAGACAGGGGAGGAGAAACAGTTTACCTACGACGGCCTTTACAACCATATTATCAATGGTGCCCCCGACTGGGTCTACGAGGAGGAATTCAGCTTCTCGCAAGGCTACTGCTGGTCGCCCGACGGCAAGAAGATCGCCTATATGAAGTTTGACGAGTCGAACGTGAGGGAGTTCCAGATGGAGGAGTTCGAAGGACTCTATCCCGAATGGTACAGCTTCAAATACCCCAAGGCAGGTGAGGATAACAGTGTCGTGGAGATCTACGTATACGACCTTACTACCGGTAAGACGGTGAAGATGGATACGGGCACCGAGACCGACATCTACCTGCCTCGTATGAAGTGGACCAAAGACCCGAATGTACTGGCCATTCAACGCCTCAACCGCCACCAGAACCATCTGGAGATCTTGGCTGCTAACGCCACCACCGGTGCCAGCCGCGTGTTCTACGATGAGACCAACGACTATTACATCGACATCACCGACGATTGGACCTTCCTCGATGACGGCAACAGCTTCCTGATGACCTCGGAGAAGAGCGGCTATAACCACATTTATTTGTATCTCCTCGATGGTACCTTGGTAAAACAGCTCACCAGCGGTGAGTGGGACGTGACCCAAGTGTATGGCTTCGATGGCAAGGAGGTGTTCTTCCAAGCTGCCAAAAACACGCCCGTGGATCGTCAGATCTATGCCGTCAACCTGAAAGGCAAGATGCGTGAGGTGATCGGCCGTCCCGGCACCAATCAGGCACGTTTCAGCAATGACTTCAGTTACCTGATTAATATCAACTCGTCCATTACCCAGCCGCGTCAGTATGAACTCTATACCAATAGGGGCAAGCTGGTGCGTGTGCTCGAGGACAACCACGAATTCGCCGAGAAGCTTAAGACTTTCAACCTCGGTGAGAAGAAACTCATGAAGATCAGTGACCCTGCTTTCACTTTGCCCGATGGTACACAAGTGGACGTGGATGCCTGGGAGATCCTGCCTCCCGACTTCGATCCGAACAAGAAATATCCCGTGCTGATCTACGTGTATGGCGGTCCCGGTCACCAAACCGTGAACAACGCTTGGGCCGACAGCGACTTCTGGTGGCTGCAGTTGCTTGCCCAACATGGCATTATCAGCGTTTCCATCAATAACAGAGGTAGCGGTGCCCAGGGCGAAGTCTTCAAGAAGATGACTTACCTGCAGTTGGGCAAGTACGAGACCGAGGATATGATTACCTTGGCCAAGTACATGGGCAAGCTGCCTTACGTGGATGCCAACCGTATTGGTATCTACGGCTGGAGCTACGGCGGCTTCATGGCCGCCAACGGCATCACCAAGGGCGCCGACGTCATCAGCACTGCCGTGTCGGTGGCCCCTGTGACCAACTGGCGCTATTACGACAACGTCTACACCGAGCGTTTCATGCGCACCCCGCAGGAGAACCCTGATGGCTATGACCTGAACTCACCGGTGCACAACACCCAACTGATCAAGGGCAACTACCTGCTGTGCCACGGTAGCGGCGACGATAACGTCCACTACCAGAATGCTATGGAGTTGATCAAGGCCATGATCAGCAACGGCAAACAGTTCGACCTGATGATCTATCCCAACAAGAACCACGGCATCTACGGCGGTTACGAGTACGGTGACGGCGAATGCCGCATGCATCTCTTCACCAAGATCGACAATTTCCTTTTCAAGCACCTGCTGGGAGAATAAACATCATGGTCAGGGAAGAAACCGTTTTCGGACCGATCTTCAGTCGTCGGTTGGGTAGTTCTTTGGGGATAAATCTGTTGCCTGTAAATGGCAAGATTTGTACCTTCGACTGTATCTATTGCGAGTGCGGTTGGAATAAGGACGGTCGAGGCGACACGCGTTTGCCCAAGGCTGCCGAAGTTTGTGAGGCACTCGAAGCCAAACTCAAACAGTTGGTTGCCGATAGGATCCCGGTGGATTCGATCACCTTCAGCGGTGACGGCGAATCGACCATCAATCCTGATTTCCCGCAGATTATCGATGACACTTTGGCCTTGCGCAACAAGTATTATCCTTTTGCCAAGGTGTCGGTGCTGTCCAATGCCACCCAAGCGCATCGTCCTGAGATCTTCAGGGCTTTGCGGAAGGTCGACAATCCCATCATGAAGATTGACGCTCCGACCAATGAACTGGTGGAGAAGATCAACCATCCAGCGCCAGGTTACGACGTGAATAGGGTAGTGGAGGCCTTGAAGCAGTTCAATGGCGACTTCATTTTGCAGACCATGTTTTTGAAGAGTAAGGACTTTGATTCCTCTTCACCCGAGGTTTTGAGCGGCTGGATGGACATTGTCCGCTTGCTGAAACCCCGTGAGGTGATGGCCTACACCATCGACCGACCCACCCCCGAGGAAGGCTTACAGAAGTTCACCGTGGAGGAGATGAGAGCGTTTCTCAAACCTTTGATCGATGAAGGTTTTAATCTTCAGATAAAGGGTTGATGCCCTTTCCCAATTCACAAAGCCCATCCTTGTTGCCCACCACAAAGGCAACGGGAGGATTGTCGCCTTGAACGAGGTCGTTAAGGTAGAGTGGCTCGCCAAGGATGAAGAGGCCGCATTGGAAAGTGTTGCCCACTTTTAGCTTGGAGTTCTCGGCCTGTTCCACAATGAACTTATAGTCGCCGAGATAGCGGAAGGTACAGCGGCGGTTGGGCTTCCATGACACGCTGACGAGGTCGCCAACCGAAAGGCCGTCGGTTTTGATGTATTCCGTTTGCACTTGGTCGGAGCCATTATTTTGGCTGATGTGGTTGATGAAACTGTCCCAGTTGCTGAAACCAAGGAAATGCGAGAGGATATCGAGTGTGCTGTCACGGGTTTTGTCGGGACCGTCGACATAACCCCAGAGGCGTTTTAGCGTGGAGGTGCTGAGGTTTTCGTGGATACGCTCCCAAATGGCACCGCTGAGGAAGAAAAAATCGGAAGAGGTCTTCATCTTCCGCCCTACGCTTTCTTCGATTTGCTGCTTGAGTTCGGAAATCTCTGGACTGGTTTTCTGCATGGCAATACGTTTTCCCCTGCAAAAATGCCACTTCTTTTTGAAATAATGAAATTCTTTTTGGTTCATTTGGCAAAAGCACTTTACTTTCAGTATTTTTGCAGAAAATTACTGCCATGGACGAAAATAGTACATCGGGAATCATCAACGGCGATTTCATCACCGAAACGGATGGCATGACGGTGTATGAGTCTTCTTCATCGCGAGGCTTCAACCAGGTGGTGAAGGTGCGGCGACAGGGCAAGTGGTTCATTCTTAAAGGTCTAAACCCCGAGTACCGTAATCAGCAGGCTTTTATCGAATTGCTGAAAAAAGAGTTTGAGTTGGGTGCCAAACTTGACCATCCTAACATTGTGAAGGTGCTGGCCAAGGAAAAGGATCTCAAGGTTGGGCCTTGCATTGTGATGGAATATGTGGATGGTGTAACCTTGGATGAGTTTCTAGCGGGCAAACCTTCGGTGGCTGCTCGAAAGAGGGTGGTGGATCAGCTGTTGGATGCCTTGGTCTATATTCATGGCAAGCAGATCGTCCATCGTGACTTGAAGCCGAGCAACATCCTGATTACCAGAAACGGTGGTAATGTGAAAATCATCGATTTCGGCCTTTCCGATGCCGATGACTATGCCATCTTGAAACAACCTGCCGGCACCTTGAAATACATGGCTCCTGAGCAAAAGGAGAGCGGTGTTAAGATTGATGGGTGTACTGATATTTATGCCTTCGGCTTGTTGTTGCGTGAGCTTTTCCCACATCGTTACAGGCACATTGCCGCCAAGTGTTCCCGTCACGACCGCAATCGTCGTTATGCCAATGCCGAAGCGGTGCGAAAAGCCTTTGACCGGCGTTCGCGTTGGCTATGGATATTGCCTATCATTCTTGGTTTGGTTTTGGCGGTGATTCCTTCCGTTTTCATGAAACCCAAGGAAATAGTCAGAACTGAGCTGCAGCACGTGATTGACACCATCATCGTGGAGCGGAACCCCAATGGTTATTCCGATGAGTTCATGGAGCTGCTTGGTAGGGCGGAGTATGTCATCGACAGCATGTACCAGCCTGTTATTGACGATATAAACAACGGGAGATACGAAGCAGATGCTATCGGTGTCACTAATGATTTGTCCGAAAGGCTGGCCGTTTGCCGTTCGTTGTTGCAAGATATCCAGTCGCCGTTATTGGATGACCCCAAGATCAAAGATGAATTCAGAAACGCTTGGGAAAACAAACATAACGACAAATACAACCAAGTGTGTTTCATGATGTATGACCATGTACGTCATTGAGGTTAACCCCAAGTTGGACAACCTTTTTTGAGAAATTCTTATTTTTCTTTTGTTTTCCCCATAAAATTTCTATCTTTGGAGCCTAAAACTAAACGAAATGCCTATGGAATAAACGCCGCAAGGCACAATTAGAAGCAAGATACATTATTTATTTAGACGATTAGTGTTGTTCTGACTTATCGAAAGTTTGGCGATTTGAGATAAAGAAACCAGAATAATGCTGAAAGTTGCACGTTGAGCGTGAGCTTTTCAACATTCGGTTTCTTTAGGTATGCCAAACACCTCGATAAGCGGATGCAAAAGTATCACGCTTTTTTTGTGCTGTCAAGAAACGGCCAAACATGAACCAAAATGAACCTGAAAAGTTTGTGAGGAAGTGTGTTTCTTTGCGGGTGGGAAAAACAAGAACAGTAACTTAAAACACAAAGAATATGAGCGTAGAATACTACAGAAAAAAGCTGGTCGATTTACGTTCCGACCTGGCCAAAGAGAAAATAGAATTATAGTTTCACTTAAATACTTAAAAAAATGGGACTTATCAACAATCTGATGGTCGAACAAGCGAAAGTCGATATACAGCAATACCTCGCCCGCGAGGACGGGGAGCTGCTGTTCAACGAGCGCGACCTTCAGATGCATCTTGCTCAGCACCTAATGGGCACTGGACACTACGACGATGTCGATGTGGAATACTATGTCCCTTATGAGGAACTGGATAACTACATTTGGAAAAACGAATTGAAATTGGATATTCTTTTATGCAAAGGCTCTGAATTTCTCCCTGTGGAACTGAAATATAAAACCAAGAAGCATCCTAAACAATTGTCACGTTTCGGGGAACGTCTTAAACGACAAGTTGATGTATTGAAAAACCAAGGAGCGCAAGACTTAGGCATGTATGATTTTTGGAAGGATGTGCGTCGTGTGGAACTTGTTCGCCGCCGTTTCCGTGCTGTAAAGAATGGATTGGTTGTGTTCGTCACCAATGACAACCAATACCTAAATAAGGGCAAAACCTTTTCCAATAATTATAGATTCAGCATGGAAGAAGGCTCGCATGACATGGTAAGACACTGGCAACAACCAAACAGTACCTGTGCTAAGACACATCCTGATTTTGAACTTGATAACAACTATGTTATTTCTTGGAATAAGAATGTTTATGAGGGCGTTGAGTTTTATTACTGTATTGTGGAAATATAACCTATTAATAATCATTAAATATCAATTATTATGACTTACAAAAAATCAGCAATCAGTGGCGAGTATATGATTGGTGTACTCGAGAGTGGCGGTATCGAAGTTTACCGTGTTTATGACAATGTAAAAGGTGCTCTCCGTGAGGTGGCAGAGAAAGAAGGATTCGAGGTTAATCCTGAATGGAATACAAGACAACTCGGAGCAAAACTTATTGATTTCATCAACAATAAATAGCAATAGTATTCACCCCTTAAAAAAACTATTATGGCAACAACTGCTAAGAAAACAACTACAAAAAAAACTACAACAACAAAGACGGCAGCAAAGAAAACCACTACTGCAAAACCTGCAGCGAAAAAGACCACGACAACGGCCAAACCTGCTGTGAAGAAGACCTCCACGACAGCAAAACCTGCCGCAAAGAAGACCGCACCGGTGAAGACCGCTGTCGAGATTTCCGTCAACGGAAACAAGAAGATAGAAACCTTGATGAAGGAGTTCAACAAGCAGTTCCCCTATCTCCGTTTGTCCGTATGCTACAGTTATGCCCGTCAGGCTGTGGCCAAAGGCGAAAGTCTTGGTGGCAGTATCGATATTAATAAAACTCTTGCTTCTGTACGCCGTGCCGACTCGGGCGGAGATATTTCCATCAGTGGCAACAAAAAAGTCAAAACCTTGGAGAAGGAGTTCGACACCGTTTTTGGCCTCTATGTTCAAGTATGCTACACCGCAAATGACGGACACCGCTACTATACTGGCAGTTCGTCGGACGAAATGACACTCTCTGCCCTCAACAAGAAGTGCGAGGCCAACGGCTGCAAAAAAGGCGAGTGGAAATAGTTTTTATTAAGACAATGATTTATGGCTTACAAAAAATCAGCAATCAGTGGAGAGTATACGATTGGTGAACATTAGAGCCATAAATACCAAATAGAGAGCGCAAAAGAAAGTAAAGTAGTATATGGCAATATTTCTTTGGATATTCCAATTCATTAGTCCAATAG
Organism: Bacteroidales bacterium; assembly: GCA_017394865.1. GTDB lineage: Bacteria > Bacteroidota > Bacteroidia > Bacteroidales > F082 > Limimorpha. The sequence goes on along the minus strand of JAFPWT010000008.1, from coordinate 162,542 downwards.
CAATAATACTCGGTGGACTATATCTACTTGAAGACCCATCTCCTGCATCACTTGTTGTGGGAGCGTTGAGTGCAGTCCTCGGCCTTGTGGTCGGCATTGTAGGTTGGGCAGATACGGTGCCGCCCCGTTGGTTTTGGATAAAGAGTAGGATGAATTTGGCTGGAAGCCGTTTTATGACTGCCATAGGTTATGCCATCCAATTCTTTTTCTTTGCTCTCGCCATCTTTGGCATTGTGGAATATTTGAGATAATCACCTTATAAAAGTAGCTATCCTATTATCCTTGAAAACATATCGTTAACTTAAAATTTTTAATTATGGGACTTCTTAACAACTTAAAAGACAAATTCAACAAAGCTGAATTTACTGTAGCACCAAACAAAAAACTCAAAACTATTTCTAAAGAGTTCATGGAGGCTTTTGACCTTCAACTTGTATTCTACAAAGGCTCAATCATCGCCGAAGGCGATCTAACTCTTGCTGCTCTCAACAAAAAGACCACAAAAGATGTTAATGCCAAAGCTGATGGTATTAAAATCAAGGGCAGCACAAAAGTTGGCGACGCTGAAAAGATGTTTGACACCAATTTCGGAGTAACGGTTCAAATAAAAGACAAAAAAGGAGAGAAATGTGTGCCTAATGGAATTACCATTGGACAGGCTGCAAGAGGTGAGTATTAATTAAAACGCAAGTTTAGATAACATGAGTTTACTTAATGACGCAAAGAGCTGTTTTGCGTTTGAAAGCACCGTACATTGTTTGGGTAAAAGAATAGGAGGATTGCCGAAAATCCTATAAAGAGTAGGCAAAAGCATTAAATAACTAGTTATTATGGCAGATTTCAGTATTGATGGCCGTATGAAGGTCAAAACTTTGAAGAAACAGTTCAAAGATGCATTTGGCGCAACTTTGAGAATCTACAAAGGATCAGGTTTTGCTGATGAAGATGCAACATTGGCGTCAATTCGTACAAAAGACGCAAAAGGTGGCGAAGTGAAAGTCGTCGGCAACATGAAAGTTGGTAACTTTGAGGACAAGATCAAAGAAGTTTTCGGTATCAAGGTGCAGGTCGCCACAAAAGACGATTCAGCCCTCGCTGATAACGGAATCACTTTAAGTGCTGCCGGCAAGTAAATGTTTTTAAGGAGAAGGCCTCTGGGTCTTCTCCTTTTTTATGTTTAAATAAGTATATTTATGAGCGTAGAATACTATAAGAAAAAGCTTATAGACCTCAGGTCTGCCCTTGCCAAAGAGAAAGAGGCAAAGAAAAGGGACAACGAACGTTATGCAGGTTACATCAAAAGCGCATCAACACCATCGTCAAAGGCAAGCTACCGCAAGCAGAAAATCGACCGTGCTGTCACTCACGACCGTCATATCGAAAGCATAAAACGTGACATTGAAAGAGCCAAAGAGAGTTTGGCTAGCGAACGGAAAAGGGCAAAGAAATAATTAGCAAACAATGAAGGTTTTACTTACTGGGTTTGAGCCTTATGGACAAGAGAGAGTTAATTCCTCTTGGGAAGCTGTAAAGGCACATCCAGAGTTTGTGGAAGGCGTGGAAATTGTGAAAGAGTGTCTTCCTGTCTCATTTGAAAGAGCAGGGATGGCATTGGGGAAGGTCGTTGCCCTATATCAACCAGATGTAGTACTGAGTGTTGGTCAGGCAGGTGGCCGCTGCGAAATCAACGTGGAGCGTGTTGCCGTTAACATGGCCGACTTCAAAAAGGCAGACAACGATGGTTGCCAGCCATGTGAGCGTCGGTTGTTTCTTGATGCTCCTGACGCCTATTTCAGTAATTTGCCAGTGAAATGCTTGGTGGATGCCATTCGAAAGGCAGGCATTCCAGCAGTAATTTCTAACAGTGCAGGTTTGTATGTGTGCAACAGCGTTTTTTATTCCGCCATGCATATGGTCTACAGCAAATATCCTAATATGCAGGTCGGTTTCCTTCATGTTCCATACTTGCCTTGTCAGGTTGTGGAGAAAGTCAAGCAACCATCCATGGCTGCCGAAATGGTAGTCCAAGCGCTAAAGATAGTAATTCATACATTGGTGTCTGTAACATAAAGTAGGACTGTTTCAAACAACAATAACTTGATTATGACAGTTAAAGAATTTAAAAAAGGACTTAGTCAGGTATTCGATGATAACCTTCGTACACGGCAATGGCAAAATATAGCCGATTATGTGATAATTGGGCTGATTCTCGTCAGTACCATCGAAGTGTTCTTATCAACATACGAAAACGTTGTTGACAAATACGGACATATTCTTAAGTTCATTGATTGGTTTACCACCATTTTTTTCACGATAGAAGTCACATTGCGTATTTGGACGGCTGACCTTATTGATGAAAAATACAAAGGATTTTGGGGTAGAATTAGATATTGTTTTACGTTTTATGGATTAATAGATATTTTATCAACATATCCATTCTACCTGCATTTCTTCATGCCGATGCCTTACGTGGCTCTTAAGGTTTTGAGGGTGTTCCGTTTGCTTAGGATTTTTCGTTACATGAAATCATTCCGTATTTTGGGTGATGCTATTTCTTCGAAAAAACAGGAGTTGACAATAAGTTTGGCGTTTTTATCAATATTGACAGTGATTTTGTCGTTTCTTTTGTATTTTGCTGAACATGCGGCACAACCTGAATTATGCGAAAATGGTTGGAAGACAATGGTGTGGGCTTTTGCCAAATATTTGGGCGACCCAGGTAAGATTGCCGACTTTCCATTAGTGACCGTATGGGGAAATATCATTGCAATTATTGTTGGAGTGCTCGGTATAGCTATTTTTGCTGTTCCCGCAGGTCTTATTAGCTCTGGTTTTATTGAGGTTATCGAAGAGAGAAAAAAAGCAGATGACATCCAGAGAAACACTGAAAAAATGCGTAATGCTTTTGAGCGAAAGCTTGATCGCCCGACAGGTTTCCAGATTGTCCCGATGTATAATTCAATCCCCGATATTATGTGCCGCCTCAATATGAGCGAGCCTGATATTTTTAATGTGTTGGGAAATTCCAAAGAATTCAGACTGATTAATTTGGCTGCGACACAAACTATTGACAAACATCCTGAAGACAGGCTCGCTGTCGAGCATTTTAGCACAAATACTGAGTATGGAATTTGTATTGATAGGGACTCAAAAATAACAATTGTGTCCCCAACAAGTTTTATTGACCCGATTATTGGACATTTCTCGTATTATGTAGCAAAAATTGGTGGTTTCAACTATATCAGTCGTGAGTTAGGTGAGATGCGACCATATAAATCATTTTATTTGGTTGACGATATCGAAGCGACGCCAGGCTTGAAATCTTTTATTGCTGATGTTGATAAGCTTATCAATCGTGAAGATAGTTGGTGCATTACATTTTTGGCTGCAAGCGGCGTTTATGAACCTGAATACCCGACACAATTCCATTTCTGCTATGGTGGCAAAAAAGGCGACGAAAGTTATGATGCGGACACATTGTTAATAAATGATATTCAAGAATTTAGTGACATGTATGACCATTTGAGCGGACAACTGAAAAATGAATTTGGTTACGATTCTGACAGACAGCGTTATCATGATTCAGCCAACCCTAAGCTATACATCCGTCATCTTGAAAACCGTTCTAAGACTAATGCTTTCATACTTAGAATAGCATGGAGCGCAATGTGTTGGGATGTACGACGAATGCAAATTGCCAAATTGCTGTCAGAAACTTACGCCAAATATTTTGAAGGCGGAATAAAACCTTATTCTGAAGAATTGAATATTAAAGGAATCGGTTTTTCAGATTATAAAGAGTAGAATACGTTTCAAACTCGAATTTGGTGATGGATTTGCAATAATAGGATAAAATTATGGCAGTATCAAGAGGAGAAAGGGAAAGGACCTGTGTGAAGGTGTTCCACATCAACATCAGTGAAGTGGAAAACGAGGTCAACAAATCGGTTGTTCGCGCAATTGAACCCGCCGAACTGAAAACCCTCAATAAGCCGGTCGATTGTTCAATACAGGAACAATTTTTGCAGTGTTTTACATGTTTCTAACCCTTTTAAACCATGAAAAAAACTAAAATCTATTTCCTTATGGCGGTCATCGCCATCGCTGCCTTCGTCTTCGGCCTATGCTTCGACAATCTTATCACTAAGTCCTATGCTGATGGGCGTGACGCAGGGGCTTCTGTACCAACCGAAAACGCCTTTGAAGTCATGTCAACAGGAGCAACCTCTAGAGCCAACTACGAGATCGTCACCATCTATGGCCGAAAGTATATCATCTTCAGTTCAGGTAGCGACATCGAGGTTTTGAATTATTGATTTCAAGAGAAAAATACGAAAAAAAATTGTAGTATTCAAAAAAGTTGTATCTTTGCGCCCTCAAAACAACTCACTATTAATTAACCATTTAAAAGAAGGAAGTGTTTTAACATGATTATTATTCCTGTAAAAGAGGGCGAAAGCATCGACAGAGCTTTGAAGCGCTACAAGAGAAAGTACGAAAAGACCGGCGTCGTGAAGGAGCTCCGTGAACGCCAAAAGTTCACCAAACCCTCCGTCATCAAACGCGCTGAGCGTCTGAAGGCCATCTACGTGCAGAAACTCCGCCAGGCTGAAGAAAACGCCTGATCTGTGCTCGTCTGATACAAGAATATTATCAGAAAAAGAAGTCGCATCGCAAGGTGCGACTTTTTTTGTCTTGACAAATCCAATTTTTTGTCTTATCTTTGCCACGAAGACCCCAAGAATGATGATAGAACGCTTCATTCAATATGTTCAAACGGAAAAGCGCTATTCGGCGCTGACGGCGAAGGCTTACCAGCGCGACATGGATCGCTTTGCCGCTTATTTGAAGACGACCTACGAGCTGACCGATTTGACAAAGGCCACCACGCCGATGGTCAGGTCGTTCCTGGTCAGCCTGAAGGACGTGGGCCTCTCCAATCGGAGCATCAACAGAATGATCTCCACGCTCAAGACCTTCTACAAATACTGCATGCGCGAGGGACTCGTCGAAAAATCGCCCATGACCGGCGTCAGAAATTTGAAGCTGCCGAAAAATCTGGTGAAGTTCGTCCCGGAGTCTGATATTAATAAGGTGTCGTTCGAAAATTCTGACGACTACACAATAAAAAGGGATGAACTTTTGTTTGAGATATTGTACCAGACAGGCATCCGGAAGGCGGAGCTGATCGGGCTGAGAGATGTTGATGTCGACGAAGCGGCGATGCGGATCAAGGTGTTGGGAAAGCGCAACAAGGAGCGTTACATCCCTGTGGGACGAGGCCTGCTGCAGATGGTAAGGCACTACCAGTCCTTGCGCGACGAGAAGTTCAAGATCCATCCCGACCGGCTGCTGCTGAACGACAAAGGGGAGGAGATGACGCCGTACTTTGTATATAATAAGGTGCATCATATGTTGGAAGGGGTGACCAGTCTGCGACAGAAGAGCCCGCATGTGCTGCGACACACTTTTGCGACGCATCTGTTGGACGAGGGGGCGAGCCTGGTGGCGATACAGAAACTGCTTGGACATACCGACCTGGCCACGACGCAGGTGTATGCGCACAACACGATCGAACAACTGAAAAAGATACACGAACAAGCCCATCCCAAGGGAGGGTAGATATTAAGAAACACATTCCCGAAAGGGAGAAAAAAGAAAGGAGAAATTATGAAAGTCATGATCAACTCAGTGCATTTCAAGGCCAGCAGCGACCTTGAAGGATTCATCACCCAGAAGGTGGAGAAAGTATGCAGCAAGTACAGCGAGGTCATCGGTGCCGAAGTCAACTTGAAGTTGGACAACACCGACACGCCGGAGAACAAGATTGCCGATGTCCGTTTGATGCTCAAGGGCGACGATTTGTATGCCAGCAAGCAGTGCAAGACCTTTGAGGAGGCCACCGATTTGGCGGTGGATGCCTTGAAGAAGCAGTTGGAGAAATATAAGGGAAAATTCACAAAATAATAATCTATTGATTATCAACAAATTAAAAAAAATCTTTCATTTTTTTGAAAAAAAAAGATAGTTTTTGATTGTAGGTATCAAAAAAACATGTACTTTTGCACACCTTTTCCGATTGAAAGGGTGTGCTCTTTTTAAAGGAGTATCAGTGTTCTTAGAAATACTGCCGGTATAACTCAGTTGGTAGAGTAGCTGATTTGTAATCAGCCTGTCGGCGGTTCGAGTCCGTCTACCGGCTCTGGGTTATGCAAACCTGGGGGAGTCGCATAGTGGCAATTGCAACAGACTGTAAATCTGTCCGGGAATCCGTTCGGTGGTTCGAGTCCACCCTCCCCCACGCAGCGACGCGGAAGTAGCTCATTTGGCAGAGCGAAAGCCTTCCAAGCTTTAGGTGGCGGGTTCGAGCCCCGTCTTCCGCTCTGAAAAAGGATTAAGCCGATGTAGCTCAGCGGTAGAGCACTTCCTTGGTAAGGAAGGGGTCGGGAGTTCAATTCTCCCCATCGGCTCGTTTTTGTGTGTATATAGGATTCAATAACCTTAAATAATTTGAAATAAAATGGCAAAAGAAAAATTCGAAAGAACTAAACCGCACGTCAACATTGGTACTATCGGCCACGTTGACCACGGTAAGACCACTTTGACCGCTGCTATCACGCTGCACCTGGCAAAGAAAGGTCTGTCAGAAATCAAGACCTTCGATGCCATCGACTCCGCTCCTGAAGAGAAGGAAAGAGGTATCACCATCAACACCGCTCACGTCGAGTATCAGACTGAAAATCGTCACTATGCTCACGTCGACTGCCCCGGCCACGCTGACTATGTGAAGAACATGGTTACTGGTGCCGCTCAGATGGATGGTGCTATTATCGTTGTGGCTGCCACCGACGGTCCCATGCCTCAGACCCGTGAGCACATCCTGCTCGCCCGTCAGGTTGGTGTGCCCCGTCTGGTTGTGTTCCTGAACAAGTGCGACCTCGTCGACGACGAAGAGTTGCTCGAGCTTGTTGAAATGGAAGTCCGCGACCTCCTCGCCAAGTATGAGTTCGACGCTGACAACACGCCTATCATCCGCGGTTCCGCTCTGGGCGCTCTGAACGACGACCCGAAATGGACTCCCGCTATTGACCAACTGATGGAAGCCTGCGACACCTGGATCCCTGAACCTCAGCGTGCCGTCGACAAACCGTTCCTGATGCCTATCGAGGACGTGTTCTCCATCACTGGCCGTGGTACCGTTGCTACCGGTCGTATCGAAACCGGCGTCATCAAAGTTGGTGACCCCGTCGATATCCTCGGTATGGGTGCTGAAAAGCTGAAATCAGTCGTTACCGGTGTGGAAATGTTCCGCAAGATCTTGGACGAAGGTGAAGCTGGCGATAACGCCGGTCTGCTGCTCCGTGGTATCGATAAGGACGAAATCCGCCGTGGTATGGTTATCGCCAAGCCCGGTTCAGTGAAGCCTTATCACCACTTCAAGGGCCAAGTCTACGTTCTGTCAAAAGAAGAAGGCGGCCGTCACACCCCGTTCCGTAACAAGTATCGTCCTCAGTTCTACTTCAGAACCACTGACGTTACTGGTGAGATCACTCTTCCCGACGGAATGGAAATGGTCATGCCCGGTGACCATGTCACCATCGACGTTAAGTTGATCGCTGACATCGCCATGGACAAGGGTCTTCGTTTCGCTATCCGTGAGGGTGGCCGTACCGTCGGCTCTGGCCAGGTCATCGAGATCATCGACGATTGATCGGTCAAATCTGGTAAAACCAAAGGGAGGTCGTAAAGGCCTCCCTTGTCTACGGGCGTAGCTCAGTTGGTAGAGCATCGGTCTCCAAAACCGAGTGTCGAGAGTTCGAGCCTTTCCGCCCGTGCTTTTTTAAAGATTCATGAAAGATGAAAATTGTAGATTACGTTAAAGAATGCTATACCGAGTTGAAAGAGAAAGTTTCTTGGCCAACTTGGAAAGAGCTACGCTCTAGTGTCATTGTTGTATCCATTGCTTCCCTGATTATCGCTTTAGCGGTATTTTTGATGGATCTCTCTTTTGAGAACCTTTTGAAATTGTTTTATAGCATTCCAAATTAATTTTTTTGAATCTAGTAAGCATTTTTGGGTAACACGTTCAATTTTGCTGGGAAGATGAGCGCTACAAACGAAAAGAGATGGTATGTGATCAAGGCGATCAGTGGTAAGGAGAAAAAGGTGAAAGAATACCTCGAATCCGAAATCAAACGCCTTAATCTGCAAGACCGTATTTTTCAGGTTTTGATCCCCACCGAGAAGTACTTCGAGGTCAGGAACGGTAAGAAAGTCTCCAAAGAGAGAAACTACCTGCCGGGTTATGTCCTCGTTGAGGCGATCTTGGAGGGTGAAGTCGTTCATGTCATCCGGAACGTCCCGAATGTGCTCGGTTTCCTGGGCACCAAAGGCGAGCCCGATCCGCTACGCCCCGTCGAAGTCAACCGTATCTTAGGTAAGATCGATGAGCTTCAGGAGATGGGCGAAGGCAGTGACATCTCGTTCATGGTGGGCCAGTCGGTCATCGTCAACGAAGGACCGTTCAAGAGTTTCAGCGGCATCATCGAAGAAGTTAACGAAGAGAAGAAAAAACTCAAAGTCAGCGTCAAGATCTTTGGCCGCAAGACCCCTCTGGAACTGAGCTACTTCCAGGTGAAACTGGAATGATTACCCTATGTGATTGTTTTTCCTTATCATTTTAATGAAGGATTAAGAAAATGGCAAAAGAAGTAAGCGGATTGATTAAACTGCAAATTAAAGGAGGAGCCGCGAACCCCGCTCCGCCCGTTGGTCCCGCTCTGGGCTCCAAGGGTGTGAATATTATGGAGTTCTGCAAGCAATTCAACGCCCGTACACAGGATCAGGCTGGCAAAGTGTTGCCCGTCATCATCACTGTTTACAAGGACAAGTCTTTCGATTTCATCGTAAAGGCCTCCCCAGTGGCAGTCTCCATCATCGAAGCAGCTAAGATCAAAGGCGGATCCAAGGAACCCAACCGTACGAAAGTCGGCTCGCTGACCTGGGATCAAGTCAGAGAAATTGCTACCAACAAGATGAAGGACATGAATTGCTTCACCATCGAATCAGCCATGTCAATGGTGGCTGGTACGGCCCGTAGTATGGGAGTGAAGGTAACTGGCGAATCACCTTTGAAAAAAGACTAAGTCTTTAAGCATTTGTAGAACAAAAAAAACCTAAGTTAAATGTCAAAAGTTACTAAACAACGGAAAGAAGCTTTGGCTAAGTTCGACAAAAGCAAGAGTTACTCCTTGATTGAAGCGGTTAATATCGTTAAACAAATCACTTATACCAAATTTGATGCTTCGGTGGACCTTAACATCCGTCTGGGTGTCGACCCGCGTAAGGCCAACCAGATGGTCCGCGGCTCGGTGACCCTGCCTCACGGAACCGGTAAGGTGGTCCGCGTCCTGGTGCTCTGCAACCCCGACAAGGAACAAGAAGCTAAAGATGCTGGCGCCGACTATGTCGGCCTGGATGAATACATCCAGAAGATTAAGGATGGTTGGACTGATATTGACGTTGTCATCACTACCCCTAACATCATGCCTAAAGTCGGTGCTCTCGGTCGTATCCTCGGTCCCCGCGGATTGATGCCGAACCCGAAGACCGGTACGGTGACCATGGAGGTTGGCAAGGCTGTTCAAGAAGTAAAAGCCGGTAAGATCGACTTCAAAGTCGACAAGTACGGTATCATCAACGCTGCAGTCGCAAAAGTCAGTTTCTCTCCAGAGAAGATCTTTGATAACGCAAAAGAGCTCATCTCCACCGTTATCAAACTGAAACCGGCAGCCGCAAAAGGTACTTACATGAAGAGCATCTACATCTCCAGTACCATGAGCCCGGGTGTGCAGATCGATGTTAAATCAGTAGCAATCTAAAAGAAAGGGACTATTGAAATGAGAAAAGAAGACAAACAAGTCATCATCGACTCCATACTCAGTGAGCTGCAAGCCTGCCCTAACTTCTACCTGACCGACGTCTCCGACCTCAACGCCGAAAAGACTAGCCAGCTCAGAAGACAGTGCTTCAATAGTGGCATCAAAATGCTCGTTGTGAAAAACTCCCTCCTCCACAAGGCTATGACCCAGATGGAAGGAAAAGACTTCAGCGACCTCTTCGTCGCCCTCAAGGGATCAACAGCTGTGATGCTTTGCGAGACGGGTAATGCCCCCGCCAAACTGATCAAGAGTTTCCGTCAGAAAAACGACCGCCCCATCCTGAAGGGCGCCTATATCGAAGAATGCTGCTACCTCGGCGACGACATGATCGACACCCTGTGCAACATCAAGTCGAAGAACGACCTCATCGCTGATATCATCGCTCTCCTGCAATCACCCATGAAGAACGTCATCAGCGGACTCCAGGCCGGCGGACACAAACTCTCCGGAATCCTCGAGACCTTGTCAGAAAAGGCAGAATAAATTGGAATAATCAAAAATTGTATAACGCTTAAAAATCAAATTAAAATGGCAGATCTTAAAGCTTTTGCTGAACAATTAGTGAATCTTACCGTGAAGGAAGTGAACGAACTCGCTACCATCCTGAAAGAAGAATACGGTATCGAACCCGCCGCTGCTGCTGTCGCAGTCGCCGCTCCCGCTGCTGGTGGTGCCGCCGCCGCTGCTGAAGAGAAAACTTCTTTCGATGTCATCCTGAAATCAGCCGGCTCCGCCAAGCTGGGCGTTGTGAAACTCGTGAAGGAACTCACAAGCCTCGGCCTGAAGGAAGCTAAGGAACTCGTTGACGCAGCTCCTAAGGCTATCAAGGAAGGTGTGAGCAAAGACGAAGCCAATGCACTTAAAGCCCAACTCGAAGAAGCAGGTGCAGAGGTCGAAATTAAATAAGAAGGATTTATTTCCCGCAAAAAAAAGTGGCATCCAACCTCAGTCCCAAGTCAAATTGGGGACTGAGGTTTGTGCCGTTTTTTCGCTCTGAGGTTTTCCCTCTTGTTTTTCCCGTTCTTTATTTTCTCTTCACACACCACTAAAACCTAAATACCTTGGCAACAACAACCGAAAGAATCAGCTTCGCGTCCATCAAGAAACCTTTCGAATATCCCGACTTCCTCGATATTCAATTGCAGTCGTTCAAGGATTTCTTCCAACTGGAGACCAATCCCGACAACCGTAAGAACGAAGGCCTCTACAAGGTGTTCTCCGAAAACTTCCCCATCACCGACGCGAGAAATAATTTCATCCTCGAATTCCTCGATTATTACATCGACGCCCCTCGCTACAGCATCGAGGAGTGCATCGAACGCGGACTCACCTTCAGCGTTCCGCTCAAAGCCAAATTGAGACTTTCGTGCACCGATGAAGACAATGAAGACTTTAAGACCGTTGACCAGGATGTCTACCTGGGCATGATCCCTTACATGACCCCCAGAGGCACCTTCGTGATCAACGGCGCAGAACGCGTTGTGGTGTCACAACTGCACCGTTCTCCCGGTGTGTTCTTCGGCCAAAGCCAACACACCAACGGTAAGACATTGTACTCGGCCCGTATCATCCCCTTCAAAGGATCATGGATGGAGTTCTCGACCGATATCAATGACGTGATGTACGCCTACATCGACCGTAAAAAGAAATTGCCGATCACCACGCTGCTCCGTGCCATCGGCTACGAAACCGACAAGGAAATCCTTGAAATCTTCAACCTCACTGAAGAAGTGAAGGTCAACAAAGCCAGCCTCAAACGCGTGCTCGGCCGTAAACTCGCCGCCCGTGTGCTGCACTCCTACTTCGAAGATTTCGTCAACGAAGATACCGGCGAATGCGTCTCCATCGAACGTAACGATGTGATTATCGAACGTGAGACCGTCCTGGAGGAAGAGCATATCCAGAAAATCATCGACTCCGGTGCAAAGACCATCTTCCTGCACCGCGAAGACGACGTCGACGAAGAAGGCCGCGCATCCGACTACTCCGTGATCTTCAACACCATCAACAAAGACACATGCAACTCCGAAAAGGAAGCTGTAGAATATATCTATCGCTTGCTGCGCAGCGCCGACCCGCCCGATGAGGAAACCGCCCGCGGCATCATCGAGAAGTTGTTCTTCTCCGACAAGCGCTACGACCTCGGCCTCGTCGGCCGCTACCGTATCAACCGCAAGCTCAACCTTGATATCGACCCGGAGATCCGCGTCCTGACCAAGGAAGACATCATCGCCATCATCAAATACTTGGTGGAGATGTTGAGCGGCAAAGCCGAAGTGGATGATATCGACCACTTGAGCAACCGTCGTATCCGTACCGTCGGCGAACAGCTGTACGCCCAGTTCGGCGTCGGCCTCAACCGTATGGCCCGCACCATCCGCGAACGTATGAACGTCCGCGATAACGAAGTGTTCACCCCGATGGACCTGATCAACGCCAAGACCCTGTCTTCCGTGATCAACTCGTTCTTCGGAACCAACCAGCTGTCGCAGTTCATGGACCAGACCAACCCGCTGTCGGAAGTGACGCACAAGCGCCGTATCTCCGCCTTGGGTCCCGGCGGTCTGTCGCGTGAGCGTGCCGGCTTCGAAGTCCGTGACGTACACTACACCCACTATGGCCGTCTGTGTACCATCGAGACTCCTGAAGGCCCCAACATCGGTCTGATCTCCTCACTCTGCGTGTTCGCTAAGATCAACAGCCTCGGCTTCATCGAGACGCCTTACCGCGAGGTGAAAGACGGCGCCGTCGACTTCAGCCAGCCTCCGGTCTACCTCACTGCCGAGGAAGAAGAGAACAAGATCATCGCCCAAGCCATCACCCCGATGGACGACAAGGGCCATTTCACAGAAGATGCTATCAAAGCTCGTTATGTGGCTGATTATCCTATAGTTACTCCAGATGAGATCCAGCTGATCGACGTCGGCCCCAACCAGATCGCCTCCATCGCCGCCTCCTTGATTCCGTTCCTGGAGCACGACGACGCCAACCGCGCCCTGATGGGATCGAACATGATGCGTCAGGCTGTGCCTCTGATGAACCCCGAAGCCCCTATCGTCGGAACAGGTATCGAACGCTATGTTGCCAAGGATTCACGCGTTCTTATCGCCGCTGAGGGCGAGGGCGAAGTCGTCTTCGTCGACTCTACCAAGATCACGATCAAGTACGACCGCACCGAAGAGGAACGCCTGGTGAGCATGGACGATGACTATAAGACTTACTACCTGACCAAGTACGCCAGGACCAACCAGAACACCAGCATCAACATCAAGCCTACGGTCCGCCGTGGCCAACGTGTCCATAAAGGTGACATCATCACCCAAGGATACGGCACCCAGAACGGCGACCTGGCCCTCGGCCGTAACCTGAAAGTGGCCTTCATGCCTTGGAAGGGTTACAACTACGAGGATGCTATCGTGATTTCCGAGCGTATCGTCAAAGAAGACCTCTTCACCTCCATCCACGTTGAGGAGTTCACCCTTGAGGTGCGCGACACCAAACGTGGTCTCGAAGAGTTGACCAACGACATCCCGAACGTCAGCGCCGAAGCTACCAAGGACCTCGACGAGCACGGCCTCATCCGTGTGGGCGCCGAAGTCACCGAAGGCGATATCCTCATTGGTAAGATCACGCCTAAGGGCGAAAGCGATCCTACACCTGAAGAGAAGCTGCTTCGCGCCATCTTCGGCGACAAAGCCGGCGACGTGAAGAACGCCTCACTGAAAGCCGGTCCTTCCATGAAGGGCGTAGTGATCGGCAAACGCCTCTTCTCCAGACTGCAGAAAGATCGCAAGTCGAGAGCTAAGGACAAAGAGGATATGGCAAGAATCGATGCCGCCGCCAAAGTCGAACTTGACGAGCTCAAGAAGAAGTTGGTGGAGAAGCTGATGCTCATCCTCAACGGATCGACTTCAGCCGGTGTCTACAACAACTTCAAGGAACAACTCATTCCCAAGCGTGTCAAGTTTGCTCAAAAGACCCTCATGGAACTCGACTACTCGGTCGTCAATCCGCACAAGTGGACCAGCGACGAGAAGAAGAACACGATGGTGGCCGCTTTGATTGACAACTATACCGTCAAATTCAAAGAGGTTCAGGGTAAATACAACCGCGAGAAGTACGTGGCCAGCGTTGGCGACGAACTCCCGAACGGTATCATCCAGATGGCAAAGGTCTATGTTGCCAAGAAGCGCAAGCTGATGATTGGTGATAAGATGGCCGGTCGTCACGGTAACAAGGGTATCGTGTCGCGTATCGTACGCGCCGAGGATATGCCTTTCCTTGCCGACGGCACTCCGGTCGATATCGTGCTGAACCCCTTGGGTGTGCCTTCACGTATGAACCTGGGTCAGATCTACGAGACCGTGCTGGGTTGGGCTGGTCACGAACTCGGATTGAAGTTCGCCACCCCGATCTTCGACGGTGCCTCGCTTGAACAGATCAACGACCTGATGGAGAAGGCCGGCCTTCCGAAGAATGGCCGTGTCCAGCTCTACGATGGCGAGACGGGCGAGCCTTTTGACCAGCCTGCCACCGTGGGTTACATCTACATGCTGAAGCTGCACCATATGGTCGACGACAAGATGCACGCTCGTTCCATTGGACCATACTCACTGATCACCCAGCAGCCTCTCGGCGGCAAAGCCCAGTTCGGCGGCCAGCGTTTCGGTGAGATGGAGGTCTGGGCTCTCGAAGCCTTTGGCGCAAGCAACGTGCTGCAGGAAATCCTGACGGTCAAGTCCGACGACGTGGTGGGCCGCGCCAAGGCCTACGAAGCCATCGTCAAGGGCGACAACATGCCGGTGCCGGGTACTCCCGAATCCTTCAACGTCTTGATCCACGAACTCCGTGGCCTCGGCCTTGAAGTGACCTTTAAAGATAAAGATGGTAATGTCTTGAATTAAATATAGGAGCAATATATGGTCAATAACACAATCAATAGCAACTTTGCCAGTATTACGGTAAGCCTTGCGTCTCCCGAAGCCATCCTCGCCCGTTCCTACGGTGAGGTGCTGAAGCCGGAAACCATCAACTACCGTACCTATAAACCCGAACGCGACGGTCTTTTCTGCGAGAAGATCTTCGGTCCCGTCAAGGACTGGGAGTGCCACTGCGGAAAGTACAAACGCATCCGCTATAGAGGCATCAAGTGCGACCACTGCGGTGTGGAAGTCACTGAAAAGAAAGTCCGTCGTGAACGTATGGGACACATCCAGCTGGTTGTGCCGGTGGCTCACATCTGGTACTTCCGCTCGCTTCCCAACAAGATCGGCGCTCTGCTGGGCATCCCTTCAAAGAAACTGGATTCGATCATCTACTACGAACGTTATGTGGTGATCCAAGCCGGTGCCCTCGAAGGCGCTGCCATCCCGAACGACAATGAAGGACGTACCGTTCAATACAAGGAGTTCCTCACAGAGGAAGAATACCTCGACCTGCTGGAGACCCTTCCCATCGAGAACCAATACCTGCCTGACGATGATCCGAACAAGTTCATCGCCAAGATGGGTGCCGAGGCCGTCTACGACCTCCTGACCAAGTTGGATCTCGACAAGGAGTCATATCAGCTCCGCGACAAGGCCAACTCCGAGACTGCCATGCAGCGTAAGCAGGAAGCCCTGAAACGCCTTCAGGTGTTCGAGGCTTTCCGTGAGGCCAATAAACATATGGAGAACCGCCCGGAGTGGATGATCGTGAAGATCGTTCCCGTTATCCCGCCCGAGCTGCGTCCTCTCGTCCCGTTGGACGGCGGCCGTTTCGCCACCTCCGACCTCAATGACCTCTACCGTCGTGTGATCATCCGTAACAACCGTCTGAAACGACTCATCGAGATCAATGCTCCCGACGTCATCATGCGTAACGAAAAACGTATGCTGCAAGAGGCCGTTGACTCACTCTTCGACAACTCACGTAAGTCGAGCGCGGTGAAGACCGACTCGAACCGTCCGCTGAAATCGTTGAGCGACAGCCTGAAAGGTAAGCAGGGTCGTTTCCGTCAGAACCTGCTGGGTAAACGTGTCGACTACTCTGGCCGTTCGGTCATCGTGGTCGGTCCGGACCTCAACATGAACGAATGCGGTCTGCCAAAAGACATGGCTGCCGAGCTGTTCAAGCCGTTTGTCATCCGTAAGATGATCGAACGCGGCATCGTGAAGACTGTGAAGTCTGCCAAGAAGATCGTCGACCGCAAGGAACCCGTCGTGTGGGATATCCTGGAGAACATCCTGAAGGGTCACCCGATCCTCCTGAACCGTGCTCCTACACTGCACCGTCTGGGTATCCAGGCCTTCCAGCCCAAGTTGGTCGAAGGCAAGGCCATCCGTCTGCACCCCCTCGTTTGTACGGCATTCAACGCTGACTTCGATGGTGACCAGATGGCTGTCCACGTACCGCTGGGCAACGCCGCCGTGCTGGAGGCTCAGATCTTGATGTTGGCTTCGCACAACATCCTGAACCCCTCCAACGGTGCACCTATCACCCTGCCTTCACAAGACATGGTTTTGGGTCTGTATTACATCACCAAGCCTCGTAAGAGTACGCCCGACCATATCGTGAAGGGCGAAGGGATGTCATTCTATTCACCCGAAGAAGTGATCATTGCCCACAATGAAAAACGCGTTGACATGCACGCCATCATTTACTGCCGTGTGAAAGTGCGCGAAAATGGTGAAATCGTTACCAAGAAGATTGAGACCACGGTGGGTCGTGTCATCTTCAACCAAGTGGTACCTGAGGGATACGGCTATATCAACCAGCTGTTGACCAAGAAGTCGTTCCGCGGCATCGTCGGCGAGATGGTGCGTCTGCTCGGTACGGCTGTGACCACCAAGTTCTTGGACGACATCAAGAACATGGGTTACTACATGGCTTACAAAGGCGGTCTGTCGTTCAACCTCGGTAACGTGCTGGTCCCGGCGGCTAAGGAAACCCTTATCGCCGATGCCAACGCTAAGGCTGCTGAAATCCGTGAATATGAGAAGATGGGCTTCATGGGTCCCAACGAGCGTTACAACCAGATCGTTGACCTGTGGACCGATGTCAATACCCGACTGACCAAAGAGGTGATGGAGATTCTGTCATCCGACGACCAAGGCTTCAACCCGGTATACATGATGCTGCACTCTGGCGCTCGTGGTTCCGAGGCTCAGGTATCGCAGCTCTGCGGTATGAGAGGTCTGATGGCCAAGCCTATGAAGGCTGGTTCAGGAGGCGCTGAAATCATCGAAAACCCGATTCTTTCGAACTTCCAGGAAGGCCTTTCCGTGTTGGAGTACTTCATCTCCACCCACGGTGCCCGTAAGGGTCTGGCCGATACCGCTCTGAAGACCGCTGACGCTGGTTATCTGACCCGTCGTCTGGTCGACGTCGCCCACGATGTCATCATCACCACCAAAGACTGCGGCACCCTCCGTGGTTTGACCGTTTCACGTGGTGAGGAACTCAAGGAAGCTGGTAAGCATTCACTGCTTTACGACCGCATCTTGGGCCGTGTGGCTTTGCACGATATCTTCAGCCCTGTTACCGGTGAATTGATCGTCGCCGGTGGCGAGGAAATCAACGAAGAGTTGGCCGAAGCCATTGATGAGTCACCTATCGAGAACGTCGAGATCCGTTCCGTGTTGACCTGCGAGGCCAAACATGGCGTGTGCGCCAACTGCTACGGCCGTAACTTGGCTTCTGGCAAACTGGTTCAGAAAGGTGAGGCTGTAGGTGTCATCGCCGCACAGTCCATCGGTGAGCCTGGTACCCAGCTGACACTGCGTACCTTCCACCAAGGTGGTAAGGCTTCGAAGAACCTCGTGGTGAATAGCACCGATGCCAAGTACGACGGTGTCCTCGAGATCGATGAGCTCCGTTCGGTGGCCGCTGAGCGCGACGGCGTGAAATGCCAGATCGTGATTGGCCGTTCCGCTGAGATGAAACTCCGCGACAAGAACACCAGCGTTGTCCTGATGACCGTCAACATTCCTTACGGTGCCAAATTGTACTTCGAAAATGGCGCCGAGGTCAAGAAGGGCGACAAGATCTTCGAGTGGGACCCCTACAACGCCACAATCGTGTCAGAGTTCACCGGTAAGGTGCGCTTCGTGAACGTGGTCGAAGGTGTCACCTATCACAGCGAGACCATCGCTGAGACTGGATTTAGCGAGCGCGTCATCATTGAAGGAAAGCGTGGTACCAAGAACCCGCAAATCGAGATTATTAGCGACAAGGACGAAGTGCTGGCCGTTTACGACTTGCCTGTTGACGCTCACGTCGTGGTCGACGAGAACGAGGCAATCAAGGCTGGTGACCAGATGGTCCGTATCCCGCGTAACGTCTCTGGCGGCGGTGATATCACCGGCGGTCTGCCGCGTGTCACCGAGCTGTTCGAGGCCCGTAATCCTTCCGACCCGGCAGTGGTGTCCGAAATCGACGGTACCGTCCACCTTGAGAAGAAACTCAAACGTGGCAACCGTGAGATCGTCATCACCTCCAAGACAGGCGACCAAAAACGTTATCTGGTGCCTACTTCCAAGCAGATCCTTGCTCAGGAGAACGACTATGTGAAGGCCGGTCAGCCGCTGTCTGACGGTGCCATTACACCTACCAGCATCCTCGACATCATGGGACCCATGAAGGTGCAAGAATACATCGTCAACGAAGTCCAGAGCGTGTACCGCTCACAAGGTGTGACGATCAACGACAAGCACTTCGAGGTCATCGTGCGTCAGATGATGCGTAAAGTGGAAATCAGCGAGCCTGGCGACACCCGCTTCCTTGAAGGAGAGCTGGTGAGCAAGCTGGCCTTCCAGGAAGAGAACGACGAGATCTACGGCAAGATGGTCGTTACCGATCCCGGTGACTCCGAGACTCTCTCCGCCGGTCAGATCGTGTCGGCCATGCGTCTGCGCGACGAGAACTCCTTGCTGAAACGTAAGGACCTCAAGTTGGTTGAGACCCGTCCTACCGAGCCGGCTACGGCTAAGCAGGTGCTTCAGGGTATCACCCGCGCCGCTCTGCAAACTGACAGCTTCATGTCGGCTGCATCCTTCCAGGAGACTACCAAGGTCCTGACGAACGCCGCTATCAGCGCCAAGACAGACTATCTGCTTGGCATGAAGGAGAACGTCATCGTCGGCCATAAGATTCCTGCCGGTACCGGTCTCCGCGAGTATGACGACTTGATTGTTGCCTCCCGCGAAGAATACGACAGACTGAAGGAACAAGGCGCCGTCCTGGCTGATTAATCCAATCATTTAACAATGTAGAGACGTCATCTTATGGCGTCTCTACGTTTTTATAAACCTATCAAAAAACAATACCATGGACGAAAAACAGAAAAACCAAATCAATATCGAACTCACCGACGAAATCGCCGGCGGCATCTATTCCAACCTTGCCATCATCACTCATTCTCCGACCGAGTTTGTGCTCGATTTTGTGAGCCTCATGCCGGGTGCTCCGAAAGCCAAGGTCAAGTCAAGAATTGTGATGACTCCACAACACGCCAAGCGCCTCTATAAGGCACTGGCCGACAATATCAGCAAGTATGAGTCAAACTTCGGTCCTATCAAAGAAGTGACCAACGAAGTGATGCCTCCGTTCACCATGGGACCTAAAGCCCAAGCGTAATTCCTTAGTTCAAATAAACTCGATATTTTCCTCTGAGGTGTACTTCTCGCAGTAGTGGCACACTAGGCGAAGCTTGCCATCCACGTACTTCACGCGGAACTTAGTTGGGATGTCGTGCTCCTTGTTGGTGACGCAGTTCGGATTGAAGCATTTCACGATGTGCTCGATCCTATCGGGGATCTGGACAGTCTGCTTGCGGATCACCTCGAAGTCCTTGATCTCGATGATGGAGGCGGTAGGTGCCACCAAGGCGATCTTGTTCACATCTTCAGGCTCGAAATATTTGTCAGAAATCTTCACAAAGCCTTTGGTGCCGTATTTCTTGCTCTCTACATTGGTGCCGAAATACACGGGATTGCTCACTTTGTCCAAACCAAGGATCTTAACGACTTGGAACACTTTGTCGGCGGGGATATGGTCGATGACCGTGCCATTCTCAATGGCAGATACGATCAGTTCTTTTCTCTTTTCCATAACTTTTCACTTTTCACTTTTCACTTTACTTTAGTCCTAATATTGCTGCAATCAGTGCCTGACGGGCATAGACGCCGTTTTGGGCCTGCTGGAAGTAGTATGCCTTGGGGTTGGCATCCACGTCGACGTGGATCTCGTTGACGCGTGGCAGCGGATGCAATACGCGGCAGTTGGGCTTGGCGTTGGCCAGCATGGCGTTGCGAAGCACGTAGGAGTTCTTCACCTTTTCGTATTCCAGCGGGTCGGGGAAACGCTCGCGCTGCACACGGGTCATGTAGATGATGTCGGAGTGGGGGATGACCTCTTCCAACTCGGTGAATTGTTCATATTCCAAGTGAGCGTCCTTGATGTGTTGTTTCACGGTTCTCGGCAGTTTCAATTCCACGGGCGACACCAGGTTGAACTTGGCGTTGAAGTGGCTCATGGCTTCCACCAAGCTGTGGACGGTGCGACCGTATTTCAGGTCGCCGACCAGGGTGATCTCGAGGTTTTCAAGAGTGCCTTGGGTCTTGCGGATGCTGTAGAGGTCGAGCATGCACTGGGTGGGGTGCTGGTTTGAGCCGTCGCCAGCGTTTATGATCGGCACCTTGGAGACTTCTGAAGCGAAACGGGCGGAGCCGTCGATGGGGTTGCGCATCACAATGAGATCGGCATAGCTGGCCACCATGGTGATGGTGTCGGCCAGCGACTCGCCTTTCTGGATGCTCGTTCCGGAGGTGCTGCTGAAACCGATGACGTTGCCGCCCAAGAGCTGGATGGCGGTCTCGAAGCTCAGACGCGTGCGGGTAGAAGGCTCGAAGAACAACGAGGCGATGATGCGCCCGTTGAGCAGGTTCTGATGGGGATTCTTCTCGAAGTCCTCAGCGATGTCGAGCACATGGCAGATCTCCTCAGGTGTGTAGTCGCTGATGGAGATCAGACTGCGGTTTTTCAATGAGATGGACATAATCTATAGTGTTTAGTTTGTTGATTACAAAAAAAAGACGGTTGCTTGATAGCAACCGTCTCGATTCCTTTTATATAAGTTTTTCCGGTGACACTTTTTCGTACATCATCGGAATGCAAAGATACAATCTTTTTTTTCTAAAAAAGGATTTTTTAAAAAAAAATTATAAATCTTTGTAATTCATAAGATTGACCGAAATACCGGCAGTGGCTGCGTGAGCGGTGCAGTTGAGGTTGATTTCGAACCATTTGCTGGGGACCACGGTGAGGGCACCACCGTAGTTGAAGTCGTGATACTTGTGAACAGGGCTGTATTTGTGGTAGATGGAGCGGGACTCGGGATCAACACCGATATTATTACCTTCGGTATATCCTGTGGTGGCGCGGCAGTAGCCAATCATGGGGGTGACAAACACATAGTCTTTGTAAATCGGGATCTGATAACCTGCGTTGATGGTCAAGGCGGAGTGGTCCTCCCAGTTGCCCATGATGACATGGCTGTCGAAACGGTGGTCGGGGTTGACATACACGAAGTCGACATACACGCCGGCAATGGAGACGCTGACGCCTACGCCGACATCGGCGAGATCCCAGGTGCTTGGGTCAAGGGCGGTGGAACTAGTGACGTTTCTGAAACCTACGAGACCGGTGTTGACACCGACGACGGCGCGGTCTGTGTTCTCGTTAAAATCAAACCATTGGGCTTTAGCGCTGATCGCCATCATGGAGAACAGCACGGCAATTAATGCTACTTTTTTCATGATAAAGATGTTTAGTTATTGTGTTATTTGATTTGTTCTACAGGGGTTTGAAATTTTGCGGCCGCAAAAATACAAAAAAAGTTGGTTTGGAAACCAACTTATAAAACCATCAATCTACTTTTTATTATTCTATAAAAATATACAACAAAAAAGAAGTGATATAAATACTTTTTAGTTAAAAAAATATTTATGAAAAAAATAAATTATTACTTATTAATATGTAGTTATTATTAATAAAATCGACTTAGATGGTAGATTTTGAGAAAAAAAACGTATCTTTGCATCAAGAAAATGAACTTGAACTTATGTTAGAAGAAATCCTTAAACAACTGTTTATCAAGTCGTTCAGTACTTTATACGGACAAGAGCCCAATGCC
The DNA here is from genome assembly GCA_017394865.1 of Bacteroidales bacterium. GTDB lineage: Bacteria > Bacteroidota > Bacteroidia > Bacteroidales > F082 > Limimorpha. The sequence continues at coordinate 140,429 of JAFPWT010000008.1, read as the reverse complement.
CAACAGGTTAACTTCCAGAAAACTCGTCCCGAATTCGAAGGCGACCTCACCGTGGTGGTCTTCCCCTTCGGGAAACGCGCCGGCCGCAACCCCGAACAACTGGCCAATGAGATGGGCGCCGAAATGATGAAGGAATCCCCCATGATCGCCCGCTTTAACGTGGTGAAAGGATTCCTTAACATCCTCATCTCCGACAACTTCTGGCTCGACTTCTTCCGAGAGAATCACCAAAAAGAGAACTATGGTCGAAAAGAAGTCGCTGGGAAACCTGTCGTGGTGGAGTACTCCTCACCGAACACCAACAAACCCCTTCACCTGGGCCATATCCGTAATAACCTCCTTGGCTGGAGCGTATCAGAGATCCTCAAAGCTAACGGCAAAAACGTGGTACGCGTCAACCTGGTCAACGACCGTGGTATCCACATCTGCAAGAGTATGTTGGCTTGGAAAAAATGGGGCAACGGCTGTACGCCAGAGTCAACAGGGAAGAAGGGCGACCATCTGATTGGCGATTTCTATGTGTTGTTCGATAAGGAATATAAAAAGGAACTCAAGACCTTGCTGCCGGCCGACTTCGACGCCCTTGACGAGAAAGCTCAGGAAGAAGCCAAAGCCAAGGCTGAAGCCCAGTCCACGCTGATGAACGAAGCCCGCGAAATGCTGCGCAAATGGGAAGCCAACGATCCCGAAGTGCGTCAACTCTGGGAAATGATGAACCAATGGGTCTACGACGGCTTCGATGTGACCTACAAACGTCTCGGCGTGAGTTTCGAGAAGATCTATTACGAATCGCAGACCTATCTGCTGGGCAAATCTCTGGTGCAAGAGGGCCTTGAGAAAGGGGTGCTGTACCGCCGTGAGGACAACTCGGTGTGGTGCGACCTCCGGGACGAAGGCCTTGATGAGAAGCTGCTGCTCCGCCGCGATGGAACCTCAGTGTACATGACCCAAGACCTCGGTACTGCCCAACTCCGTGTTGAAGAATATGATCCCGAGAAGCTGATCTATGTGGTGGGCAATGAACAGATTTATCACTTTGACGTGCTGAAGCGCGTCCTAGTTCGTCTAGGCCGTGAGTGGGGTAAGGACATCGAACACCTTTCCTATGGTATGGTGGAGCTGCCTAACGGCAAGATGAAGTCGCGCGAAGGTACCGTAGTCGACGCCGACGATCTCATGGACGAGATGGTGGCCACCGCCAAAGCCGTCTCCGACGAACTGGGCAAGGCCAAAGACCTTTCGCCTGAAGAGGCTGACAAGCTCTATCACACCATCGGCCTGGGTGCTTTGAAGTACTTCATCCTCCGTGTCGATCCGAAAAAAACCATGCTCTTCAACCCCGAGGAGTCCATCGACTTTAACGGCAATACGGGCCCCTTCGTGCAGTACACTCACGCCCGTATCTGCTCAGTGCTCCGTAAGGCCGCTGAACAAGGAATTAAGTTAGAAAACGAGGTGAAAGTCACCGACCTCCAGCCGAAGGAAAAGGAAATCATTGTGATGATGTACGGCTGGCCGATGGTGCTCAACCAAGCTGCTGAAGGCCGTAGCCCCGCGATGATCGCCAACTTCATCTTCGACCTCGCCAAGGAGTTCAACCAATTCTACCAGGAGTGCAGCATCCTCAAAGAGGAAGACCCCAACCGCCGCATGTTCCGCCTCCAGGTCTGCGACATGGTGGCCGCCCTCCTGCGTAATGCCTCTAGCCTCCTCGGTATCGGAATGCCTGAACGGATGTGATTTTCAAGAAGTCAGAAGACAGAAGGAAGAAGTCAGAAAGTGAACGTATTTTACCTTAAAGAAGCAAAAGAAGGCCTCAACGTCCTTCCCGAAGAGGAATCCAAACACTGTGTAAAGGTACTGCGGATGACCGAGGGGGAACGCTTTTGCGTGACCGACGGGGAGGGGAGCCTTTATGATGCGGAACTGGTGGAAGCCTTGCCCAAACACGCTACCGTCAATCTGACGAACAAACGTCCGGGCTACGACCACTGGGGCTTCAAGCTCGAAATTGCTATCGCCCCGACTAAACTCAACGAGCGCACGGAGTGGTTCCTCGAGAAAGCTACCGAGATCGGCATCGACCGTGTGAGGCTGTTCACCTCCTATCATTCGGAACGCCGTGCCGTCAACGTGGAACGTTTTCAAAAGGTGATGGTCGCCGCCATGAAGCAATCTATTAAATCTAGATTACCTATAATCGATGATTTAATGCCTTTTGACAAGCTGGTGAAACAGCCCTTTGAAGGCCAGAAGTTTATCGCTTGGATCGACGACGACGTGAAGGACTGCCTCTGCGATTTATATAAAAAAGGTGAGAATGTCTTGATCCTTATTGGCCCTGAAGGCGACTTCAGTCCTGAGGAAGTGGCACTTGCCAAAGAAAACGGCTTCGTGCCTTGCAGTCTGGGTGATGCCCGCTTAAGAACGGAAACGGCGGCTATCGTGGCATGCCACACGGTGCAACTAATCAATCAGATGAAATGAAGAAATTGTTACTTGTCATAGCGTTATTGTTGTCGTTCGGTGCATCAGCTCAGCAACTTAACATCGCTTTGCTGAAATATCGTGGGGGAGGCGACTGGTATGGCAACCCGACCTCGTTGCCCAACTTGGTGCGCTTCTGCAATAAGGAAATGGGTACCGACATCAATCCCGAAGTCCCTACCGTAGAGCCTTCCAGCCTGGATATCTTCAATTACCCCTACGTTTATATGACGGGACACGGCAACGTGGTTTTCGATGACGCCGAAGCGCAAAACCTCCGCAACTATATGCTGGCAGGGGGATTTCTGCATATCGACGATAACTACGGCATCCGCCAGTACATCGAACCGCAGATGAAGAAGGTGTTTCCTGAGTTGGACTTCGTGGAACTGCCGTTTTCTCACGACATCTTCAAGAAGCCTTACCCGTTTCCCAATGGCTTGCCGAAAATCCATGAACATGACAATAAACCGCCCCAATTATTTGGCCTGATTTACGAAGGCCGCTTGGTGTGCATCTTCACCTACGAGTGCGACCTTGGCGACGGCTGGGAGGATCAACGCGTTCACCACGACTCTCAGGAAACCCGAGAGAAGGCTTTACGGATGGGAGCGAATATTTTGAGGTATGTGTTTGAAAATTAAGAATTAAGAATTTAGAGGATATGAGAAAAACTGTTCTTTTTTGTTTGTTTTTGGCTTTTGGCTTTGGACTGACTGCTGGTCCAGTCGATATAGAAACCGCCAAACAACTGGGTGGAAAATTCATGGCCGCTAACCATCGTTCAACCTCGAAGCTGACCCTGGCCTATACCGAGAAAACCGACTCCGGCACGGATGCTTGCTATGTGTTCAACTGCCAGCCCAAAGGTTTTGTCATTGTGGCCGCTGACGACCGCATGAAGCCGATTCTAGCCTATTCCACGGAGAGCAGCTTCAACCTCATCGCTGCCGAAGAAGGCCCACGGGTGTTCCTCGATGCCTATCGTTGCGATTTGCAGACGGCCATTGCCGAAAACATGGAACAATCTGACGAGATACAGGCACAGTGGCTGAGTCTGGAGCAAACAGGTCAGCTTACTAATCGTGGCAACCGTGCCATCGGTCCACTCTGTACTTCCACTTGGCATCAGACCCAACTTTATAACGACCAGTGTCCGGCAGACCCTGAGGGTTACAACGGTCATGTGAAATCAGGCTGTGTGGCCAACGCCATGGCCCAGATCATGCGCTATTGGGAGTGGCCCAAGACTGGCGTGGGTCAGCATAGCTACTACTGTTATGGCTATGGATCCACCTCCTACGGGACTCTCTCTGCCAACTTCGGCGAGGCAGAATACCATTATGAGTTCATGCCCGACTTCCTCGATTACACCAGCCCACAATATGAGGTGGATGCTGTTGCCCTTCTTGAATATCATGCCGGCGTAAGTGTTGATATGAGTTATGGTCCCAACGCCTCTGGTGCTTATACCGATGATTCGATGGACGCCTTCATCCAGTATTTCCGTTATGCCAGTAACGCTTCTCGTATCGACCGTGATTATTATACCGATCCTCAATGGCTCGAGTATTTGATTTCCGAAATCGATAACGGTCACCCTATGCTTTATTCGGCATATAGCTATTCGAAGGACGCCACCCGTGGTGGACATGCTTTCGTCTGCGACGGATACGACGAATATCAGTTCTTCCACTTCAACTGGGGTTGGCAAGGCTTCGACAACGGCTTCTATAGCATCAATGCCATGAACCTTACCCATCATGAATACAATTATAACCATTATACCACTATTGACCTGGAACCGAATGCCGAATACTATAACCAGCCGATGCCCATTGCTGATTTAGACATCGAACCTTGGGCCTATGGCATGGCTATCAACCTTACCGCCACAGCACCTTCAGAGACTATCGGAGGGACACCGCTCACCAGTATCGACTCGGTTGTTCTTTTGATGAACGGAGAGTTGTTCCATTCCTTTGTGGCCCCACAACCAGGTGAAACCCTTGAATTTGAAGCCTTTCTTGAGAATGAGGATTCAGGTGTGAAGAACTATTTTACCATCTATCCAGTGACTTCAGCGGGCCGTGGTAAAACGGTGACCGACACGGTGGCGATGTGGACTGCCGTGCAGGCCTCAAGCATACCAGTGACCTTTATCCTTCATGATGACGCCGGCGATGGATGGCTTTCACCCGCCATTTCCATCCTTGATGAACGTGGTATTGTACAGCATCGCATCGGACTCGAAGAAGGGTCAGAGGCCACCGTGTCCGTGAATCTTCCGGTAAATCATAACCTTACTTTATATTGGAATTACTGCAATATAGGTTATGAGGATGACGACGCAGAGTGCTCTTTCGGTCTTTATGGCTATAATGGTGAACTGATCTATGCCCAGAACGAAAAACCTGAGGTTGGTCCATTGCACACTTTCTATTCCGACTGGGATGTGGTGGTAACCCCTGATTACATCACGGCAGAATACGAATATCGCGAGGATGGTACATTCGGGACGCTAGTCTCTTGGTCATCGCAAGTCAATCCATGGCTCGATTGGTTTATTCTGGAACGTTATAACGATCCCAATGGAAGCCCGGTGGAGGAATGGAACATCTATCCCGACCAGTTCGAATACTTCGATGAAGTAGAACCAGGTACTTATTATTATCGCCTCTATGCCGCCTATTCTGCTGGTGGTGGTGTCCCCTCCAACTCGGGGTATGCCCCCAATCACGATGATCCCGAATTGGATTACGCCATGGTGACCGTGACCTCGATAGAAGAGCTTCTCGACAATGAGGTCACCACGGTGACGGTCTATAACATGATGGGACAACAGGTCTATTCTGGTCAAGTCTCCTCAATGAATTCCCAAGCCTGGAAGCCGGGAACCTATCTGTTGAGATACGCCACTTCGGATGGCAAACAAATGACAAAGAAATTAGTGAAGTAATACCTCGGCAGCCTTCAACGCCTCTGGTGTGACCTTGTCGTTGCTGAGCATCTTGGCGATCTCGGTGACGCGTTCCTCTGCTTTCAACAACCTGATATGGGATTGTGTCCTTTGCCCCTCGTTATCTTTGTAGATAAAGAAATGATGCTGTGCCTTGCTGGCCACTTGGGGCAGGTGGGTGATGGAGATGAGCTGTAGCGAAGTCCCCATCCCTTGCATGATGCCACCGATCTTAGCCGCCACCTCACCCGATACGCCGGTGTCGATCTCGTCGAAGATCAGGGTGGGGATGTAGTTGTGCTGCGACACCACGCTCTTGATGGAGAGCATCAGCCTGGATAACTCACCGCCCGAAGCCACTTTGCTAAGTTCGGCCACGTCGACGCCTTTGTTGGCGGAGAACAGGAATCGCACCTGGTCCAACCCCGTGCTGCAGAACTCCTTTAACGATTCTACAGCGATCTGGAACACGGCATGGGGCATGGCCAACTGGCGGGCGAGGTCGGTGACATCAGCGCTGAAACTCTTGGCGGCTTTTTCGCGTTGTGCATGGAGCTTTTTGGCCAACTGTTGCAACAGTTGGGTCTGCTCCTTTAGGGCTTTCTCAGTCTGCTCAATCTCTTGGTCGATGTTCTCAAATGCATTTACCTTAGCCTCAAGCTCATCACGCAACGAGATCAATGCGTCAAACTCCTTCACGTGGTGTTTCATCATCAGCCGGCTGAGCAAATCATAGCGCTCTTGCAGCTCTTGTAGTTTGCCTTCGTCGAATTGGGCATCGTCGCCCACACGGTCGAGGTCGTAAGCGATGTCCTTCAGCTCCACCCGGGTGCTTTCGATACGTCCTTGCAGCTCCTCAAGGTTGGGAACGAGTTGTTTGAGCCGATGGAGTACCGACGACAGTTCGTTGAGCTGAGGCAGTATGGCGGATTCTGAGTTTTCCAGCAATCCGTTGGCGCTGAAGAGTAGCGACCGGATCTCCTCGGCGTTCTCCATCACGTTCAGGCTCTGCTCAATTTCGGCGTATTCTCCCTCTTTGAGTTGTGCTTTCTTAAGTTCGTCGAGTTGGAACTTGAGGTAGTCGTTTTCAGCGATGTTTTTAGTGGCGATTTCGCGCAGCTCGTTTAGCTTTCGCTTGAGGTCGTTATAGGTTGAGAACTCCTGTTTGTATTGGGTCAGGAGTCCGTTGTTTTGTGCGATTTCGTCCAGCAGATGCAGTTGGAATCCAGCATCGGTCAGCAGCAGCGAGTCGTGTTGTGAGTGGATGTCGACTAGTTGGCAGCCGATCTCTTTCATGACTTGAAGCGATACGGGGGTATCGTTGATGAAAGCGCGGCTTTTTTTCTGTGGGTTGAGTTCACGGCGCAGGATGCACTCCGTGTCGAAGTCCAGGTCGTTAGCTTCGAAAAGGGGTTTCAATCCTTCACCGTTCAACTGAAAACAGGTTTCCACTACGCATTTTTTGTCCTTGTCGAACAGCACGCCGGTGTCGGCTCTGTCGCCTAGTACGAAGCCGAGGGCTCCTAACAGGATGGACTTGCCTGCGCCAGTCTCGCCGGTGATTACACTGAACCCATCGGTAAAATCAACCGACAAGTCCTCAATGAGGGCATAGTTCCTGATGTGGAGGTGCTGCAGCATGGGTGGGGAAACTTATTTTTTTCCGCCTTGCAGGATGCGGTCATAGTTTGACGATTGCGCGGGGTCGATCTCCTTCATGATGTTGACGGCCCTGGTTTTCTCCTGCTGGTTGCCTTGACTAAACACGTTGATAATTTCGTCGCGTTTTGCCTCGATGAGGAGCTGGAGGAAGAAGCAGGTGGGGTAGCTGGTATGCACGACTTGCAGGTATCCGAGCGAATTAAGGATGGCGGCGCGTCCTTCGTCAGGCTTCTCCGACATCACGTCAAGTCCAAGGCGGTGATATTCGTAAAGGAACTGGTGGAGCGGTGCATAGCTGCTGTTGGTCATGTTTTCTGCCATCCAGTACCTGTTTTTGTTGCCGTCGAAGGCTTTCCATCCGACCTGCGAGGAACTTTGTGCGTTGTTCACCACCTGTTGTGCCGCCTCGAAGAAGGGCGTTCCGCCGTTCAGCGAGAAGCTGTCGAAGTCGAGACCGAGGAACATGTATACGTAGAAGGCGATGGTGGAGGTCAGGTCCGACATGTGGGTGTTCAGGCTGAAGTCCAGCGGCTGTCCGTCGGTGTATTCAAAAGTGAACTTCTGATCCACATAGTTGAGCATTGGGGTGGTGTAGCTGGCCTTGTAGCATGGACGGCGCAGTGCCATGTTGACTTCGCCGGAGAATGAGTTGGCATCGGAGCGTTCTTTGATGGTGATGGCGATGGAACACTCGATCTTCTCATTGGTCTTGAAGTTGATGTTGGTCCACTTCGTGTTGTTGATGAACTCATACAAGGCCGTTTGCAGGTTCTCAAACACGGTCTTGTCGCTGCCCGCTACTTGGTTGGAGCTGACGCGGATGTCGCATTTCAGCTCTTGGGCGGCGACCATGTTCGTGAGGAACATGCAAACGGCTGCTATGACGGTTACAAGGAGTCTTTTCATGGGATTAGAAATCGTCCTGGGCGTCCTTGCTTGGGTTGCGGAAGTAGATCTCGTCGTGGAGAAATTCGTGGATGGCAATCAGGGTGGGCTTAGGCAGGCGCTCGTAGAACTTGGCGATCTCAATCTGCTCACGGTTCTCGAACACTTCCTCAAGACTGTCGTTGTTGGTGGTGAACTCCTCAATCTTCTTGTTGAGTTCCTCTTTCATCTCGGTGGCAATCTGGTTGGCGCGTTTGGTCAGGATGGCCACGGTCTCGTAGATGTTGCCTGTGCCTTTGTAGAATTGGTCTTTCTGACGGGTAACCACCGTCGTTTCGGTTCTGATTTTCTTGAAATCCATGGTATTTTATTGTAAGTTTTCTAATTTCTTTCTTGCTTTTTCGGCGATGTTTGCGGTTTCTTTCAAGCGGGGGCTGTCAGGATAGAGGTAGCTGAGCGTGTTGTATCGCTCGATGCAGGCCTCGTAGCGTTCTTTTTGCTTCTCTTGGACGCTGTTTTCCGCATAATAGTAGTACGTCTTCGCCATGTCACTGAGAATCTCCTCGCGATGCGAGGTGTTCGGATACTTCTTCAGCAGATTCTCGAAACAGGTAATGGCAGCATTGTAATTCTCCATGCGGTAATAGAGGATGCAGATGTTGTAGTCCTTCTCCTCCAGCTTGTTGTTGAGGTCGGCAAGCAGCTCCTTGGCCCTCGGGACGCTATCGCCATCGGGGAAATGCTCGATGTATGACTCGATATGGTTGATGGCCGTTAATGTATTCTGCTGGTCGAGCGTGACATTCGGTGAAACCATGTAGCTGCAATACGCATTCATGAACGCAGCTCGCTCGGCATCTTTCGAGAAGGGATAGGTATTGACGAATTTGTTGAAATAGTAGGACGCAATCTCGTAATCGTAGGTCATGTAATAGCACATGGCGGTGCGATAGGTGATCATCTCGCCTTTGGGAGTGTTGCGGAAGGCATTGCTCAAAAGGTCGAAGAGCTGCAGCGCATGGTTGTAGTCCTTGCGGTCGTAGTAATCCATGGCCACCTCATATTTTATGTCGTTGTCGGTGCTTTTGAGGATACGGTTGAAATCGTTGCACGAAGTGCAGCATATCAGACAAAACAAAAGCCCTATGAGAAACCTACGATAAAACATGCGGCAAAAATACTATTTTTTTGTTATTCGACAACGATTTTCCTGGTTGAAACGCCCAAACTGTTGGAGAGTTCCATAAAATAGACACCCGTGCTCAATTTGGGTTCGATGCGGAGGTCGCCCTCGGCCAGGCCTTCAAGGATGATTTGTCCAGTGCTGTTGAAGAGCCTGTAGGTGGTCGGGGTGCTGATGCCTTCGATGCGGATGACACCCTTGGTGGGGTTGGGATACACCTTCAGGTTGTCGAGGTTGCTTTCACCTAGCGCCCAGTTGCTGATGCTGACGGTGACTTCTCCGCTTGCGACGGTACCTTGTCCGTCGGTGATGGTGACTTTATAGACGGTCTCAGGCTCGGTGGGAGTGGCTACAGGGTTGCTGATGTTGGGGTTGTCGAGCGTCTCGGCGGGTTCCCACAGGTAGGTGTATTCACCGTCGCCGCCGGTGACAGTGGCGACCAACTGCGAGGAGGTGCCTTCTTCGATGACTTCGGGTTGGGCGATGACCTCCACAACGAGTGGCTCATAGGTAATGCCAGTACAATGGATAACAGCGTCCCAGCCGGGCTTGGTCAGGCTACCGTCGGAGGTGAACTTGAAGGTCAAGGCACCTGCTTCATTGGTGGCAGTCACTGTGCCCGGGGAGGCGTTTCCAGTGTATTGTCCAATCTGAGTGGCAGTGGTGCTAGTCCCATCGTAGATATAGAGGAAGTCGTAGTTGTTTTCCACATTGAAGCTGTTGAAGATGACCTCGAGAATGCCGCCTGGCGTTTCAGGCAAGAAGGTCATGACCACACTCATGTTGTTGCCATAGTCGAGGTTCGGGCCGCCGTCGTCATAGAACAGGGCACTGCAGGTAGTGATGGTAGTGTTTTGCATGTTGTAGGACTCGGTCACGCTGATGTAATTGTGCTTGGTGACAGTCTCGGTCTGTCCGTTGGCGTTGGTGACTGCTAAAGTGACATCGTAGTCGCCAACCTCGTTGTACCTGATACCAGTGGGATTTTGTGCGGTTGAAGTGCTCGGTGTACCGCCTTCAAAGGTCCATTCCCAGCTTACTAAGTTGGCACCCCAGGTCTGGTCGGTGAAGTTGACGGTGCCGCCAAGGGAGACGGCGATAGTGCTAGCAGTGAAGTCGGGGAGGATGCCCTCGCCGGCTTCGAGTTGCACGTTCAGTTCAACGGTCTCACCGTCGGCCACGGTGACGGTCTCCTGATGGGGATAGTAGCCATTGGCCGTGAAGGTCAGGGTGTAGGTGCCAGCCTTGATGGGACGGTGGAAGTCACCGGCGGGAAGATGGCTCCCTACCACGGAATACTCGTCGTCGTGTCCCGTGATGGTGATGGTGGCTTCAAGAGGTTGCTTGGTGTTTTGGTCGGTCACGGTGCCGTGGATGCCGTAGAGGCACTGGTTCATGAAGGTGAACATTGAGTTCTTGTTAATGTTCCAGAAGCTAGGCATTTGGCTTCCGCTGGGGCATTTGGTATTGGAGCACTCGATGGTCATCTCGCGGCATTGGGCATAACCGTTCATGTAGTCCTGACGGCCACCGCCAATCATATACCACTGGGCACCGTTGGTGACGCCATTGTTGTAAGCGGTCATGTAGCCGGAGTTCACTTGATGGCAAAGGTCGGCATATTCATGACTGATGAGTTGATACCATGCGTCATCAGCATGAAGAGTATAAGTGTTGTCCCAGGGATAGTTCATCACCTCTTCGCCACCGTGGTAGTTGGCACCCATCACAAAGGCGTTGTCTTGGGCAAACTGCATGAACCATTGGGTTTCCAGTTGGTACTCGTGTCCATCAGGGTGTGGTCCTCCATGAGGGTCGGCATAGTTACGGTTCATGTCCACGCCATTGACGTTATAACGGGTGGCACCGTTCACGGTGCTGTTTCCGCCGTGGAAAGTACCGTCGGGGTTGGTGTTGGGTCCAATGTAAAGATCGATGTTCTCAAGAACGTTGGCGCACTCGGGCAGGGTGGGGTTCTCAAGGATGTAGTCGATCAAGCGGAGCATCAGCATCCAGCCGGTAGTCTCGTCGCCGTGGATGGTGGAGGTGTAGAGGAACTTTGGCTTGCCTTCGCCACTGCCATTGTTGATGTGGGCGATCAAGATCTTGCGGTTGCTCGCCAAGGTGCCAAGGGTGATGATCTCGCATTTATCGGGATGGTCGGTGGCAAATTGGAACATCATGCTCTCGTAGGCCTCGTAGGTCGGATAGGCGTCCCAGTCGTATGCGGCGCGGTTGCTGCCATCCCACATAACGGCTTTTTCAAGCATCGAAGGTGGGGTCTGGAGGGTGACGTTATAGCCGAGTTTCTGGAAGTTGGCGAATTCTTCATTGTTGGCGTAGGCCGTCACAACGTTGCCGTCGACGCGGTCTATGGAGATGGCATGGGCAATCTGCTGCAAATTGTCGTTGCCACTCAACTCAAAGGTGAAATAATACTCATTGCGTTCCTGCATGAGCTGATTCAAGTTGGTTTTCTGTGCGTATACTCCAGCGGTCAGAAGGAGGAAGAGCACGATCAATAAATTTCTTTTCATTTTAGTATGCTGTTATTATTGTATTCGTTTTCAATGTCTTGCTGAACTTTTTCTGATACGGGAATCAGCGGCAGCCTCAGCACGTTTTTGCAGAGGCCCATCAGGCTCATGAGGTATTTGATGCCAGCGGGATTACCGTCGGCAAAGATGAGCTGGTTCATCCGCATCATAGCGTAATGCAGGCGGAGCGACTCGTCGGTGCGGCCGTTCATCACGGCGTGCATCATCTTGCTGAAAGGCCTGGTGTAAGCGTTGGCGGCCACTGAGATCACGCCTTTGGCGCCGAGGGTCATCAGCGGTTGGGTGATGCCGTCATCACCTGAGAGCACATCGAAGTCGGCAGGCTTGTCGCGGAGGATCTCCATGATCTGTTGCAGGTTGCCCGAGGCCTCTTTGACGGCGATGATGTTGGGATGCTGGGCCAGTTCCACGCAGGTGGCGGCTTGCATATTCACTCCTACACGACCTGGCACGTTATAGAGGATCACGGGTACAGGGCTTGCATCGGCGATGGCCTTGAAGTGGGCCTTCATGCCGCGTTGGTTGGGCTTGTTATAGTAGGGGACGACACTCAAGATGCCTTGGATGCCGGTGAAGTCTTGCACTTTGATGGATTCGACGACGGCTTGGGTGTTGTTGCCACCCATGCCAAGCAACACAGGGAGACGACCGTTGTTGGTCTTCAATATAGTGGCAACAACTTGTTTCTTTTCCTCGGCAGAGAGGGTAGGAGCCTCAGAGGTGGTTCCCAAAGCCACTAGGAAATCGGCACCTCCGTCGATGACATGGTTGACGATACGCTCCAACGCCTTGTAATCAACGGAGAAATCCTCGTTGAATGGCGTTATCAGCGCAATACCTGTTCCTTTAAAAATGTTTTCCATTTTCTGTTTTTTTACTTTCCCGTTAATGCCTTGAGATATTTGTATAGCGCTTCAACGTCTTTCACTGGGTTGGAATTGCTTCCGCTGTCGATGATAAGGTCGTAGATGCCGTAGTAGTCGCTTTTCGTCATGCTGACCCGGAAGGAGGCGTTGGGGAGGGTGGCAAGGTAGTCGCCGATGGCGAGATGGGTCTTGGCCATGTTGACGATGAGGTGGGTCATGGGCAACTTGTGGATCTCCTCCTGCTTCTCCTTCTTCAGCACCTTCATGAAACCGAAGTCCTTGGTGGTCACCTCGCAGTACTGGTCGCTGAGCAGGACGTTGTTTGAGGCTTTCTCGGTGATGATGATGAATCGGATTTTGCTGATGCCGAAGAGCTCCTTCACGCGTTCTTCGATGGAGCGTACTGTCTCCTTGTCAAGGTCTTCGAGGACGATGATAGCCGAGCCGAGCTTTTCGAGATCAGGCATACGACAGCCTTTCTTTTCCGCGATAAACTGCTTGATGGAGCGTCTTAGGATTCTATATCTCAGTTTTTCGAACATGGGGGTATCGAAGAATTAATTCGGCAAAAATAGCGATTTCTTATTTAATAATGTTATTTTTGCGCAAAAATTTAGCGATGCTGATAACGGTTTTAGGCAGCGGTACCTCGCAAGGCGTCCCAGTGATTGGATGCCAGTGTCCGGTATGCATGTCGAAAGACCCTCGCGACAAGCGGACGCGGACCTCTATCTTGATCCGTACCAGTCAGGTGACCGTGGCGGTGGATGCAGGTCCCGATTTCCGACAGCAGATGCTGCGTGAGGGGATCGATCATTTGGACGCAGTGTTCATCACCCACGAGCACAAGGATCATATCGGGGGACTTGACGATGTAAGGCCTTTCATTTTCAAGCAGGGCAACAAGCCGATGCCTTTGTTTGTCGACAGTACGTCGTTGCCCGAGATCAAGCGTGAGTTCTCTTATGCTTTCCAGGAACACCTCTATCCCGGCGCACCTACCTACGATGTACATCTTATCGACGAGACGCCGTTCGACTTCGGTGACCTTCATGTGGAGCCAATCAAAATGAAGCATTACACGCTGACCTGTTATGCCTTCCGTATCGGTAAATTTGCCTATGTCACCGACTTGAGCGAGGTCAGCACGCATTTGATGGAGCGGCTTCAAGGGGTGGAGTATCTTATTGTTGAGGCGTTGGGCCACAATCTACACTATTCTCACATCAACCTCCAGCAAGCGGTGGAGATGGCTACGCAACTTCAGGTGAAGAAGGCTTGGTTTACCCATTGCAGCCATCAGATTGGCAAGGCTGTAGATGTGAATGCGGAATTACCTCACAATATGTGTCTCGCATACGACGGTTTAAGTTTTGAAGTGTAACTAGTCTATGACCTATCAATAAACAGTATAATATTAATATAGGTATAGCTTTAAAAAAATCACTTTTTTAAAAATATTTTTCTAAAATTGTTTGTATTATTGTAAAAAATACTATTTTTGTGTCGTTATTCAAATTTTGACACAAAATGGAAAGACAAACAATTCATCTCGGTAACATGATTAAAAGGGAGCTGAAGTCCCAAGGGCGCAGTGTTTCCTGGCTCGCACGCACCATCAAGATGGAGCGTAGTAGTATCTACAAAATCTTCGAACGTAATAGTCTCGACGTCGCTCTGCTGATCAAGATCAGCATCGTCATGGATCATGACTTTTTCAAGGATATTTCCCAGAAAATGCATGATCATTATGAGGATTTTCTTCAAATGTATCTAAACTTTGAATAGGGTTTTTTCATCATTAGTTGCAAGCTAATGGTTCATTTGTATCTCGACAGACTGGATGCTGCCGCGACGGCCCCATCCAGTCATTTTTTTTGTTCATCGGCAACTGTAAGTAGCGGTTTTTCCAAAATGTTTCATGAAAAACTGAAAAAAATTATTTTCCGTTCATTTTCAGTTCCTTGGGATAGCAGATGAAGTGCTTGATGACGGGCTGCGAGAGTACCGAGATGTTCAACTGGTCGGAAGCCACGCTGATGTCTTTGACGGTGCCGTCCTTGTAAAGGATGTTGATGGCCGACTTCTTGGGATGGTAGGCGTGGTTCGATGAGATGCCTTGCAGCAACATGAAACTGGCGTCGTAAAGCGTGATGCCGTAGTGCTCGGCGATGCGGTGCAGGATTTCGTCCTTGTAGGCAGGATCAAAAGGCTCCTGCGCAATCTCGATCTTAAACAACTGCCGGTTGATAAGCCTGCGGCAGAGCTCGCTGAGCACAAAGTCTGGATCGTCGCTCCACAGCTTCACCGCTGTCATCACGTCGAAGTCGTCGAGTCGTCCGAAAGCCTCCAAGACCTCGTCCAAATGGTCAGCCTCGTCGAAATTGCCTTGGTGCCTCAGGAAGTACGACAGGGCAGGGGTGGCCGGCAAGTCGCGATCCTGGCTGATGAGCCTCGCCCGCTTCAGGATCTCACGTAACATGTATTCGGCACTCAGCACCGTCTTGTGCATGTAGACCTGCCAGTACATGATGCGGCGCGACACCAGGAAACTCTCCACCGAATAGATTCCCTTGGCCTCGATGGCCAGTTCGTTGCCCACCACCTCCATCATGTCCAACAGGCGTTCGGCGTTCACGTTGCCTTCAGCCACACCAGTGAAAAAGCTGTCGCGCTTCAGGTAGTCGATACGGTCCACATCCAACTGGCTTGAGATGAGTTTGCTCAGGAATCCTTTCTCATATTGTCCCGTGAAGATATTGATGGCCATATCCAACCTGCCGTCGTGAAGCTCGTTGAACTTCTTCATGAGAAGCAGCGAGAGGTCTTCGTGGGTGATGCCCGAAACAATGCTGTTTTCCAAGGTGTGCGAGAACGGTCCGTGTCCGCTGTCGTGAAGCAGAATGGCCAGCGAGGCAGCCTCAAGCTCCTCGTCGCTGATCTCATACCCCTTCCTCCGCAATAGCTGTACGGCACGACGCATCAGGTGCATCGCTCCCAAACTGTGGGCGAACCGTGTGTGGTTGGCCCCGGGATAGACCAGATTGGTCAAACTGACCTGCTTGATACGACGAAGTCTTTGAAAATAAGGATGCTCGATAATATCGAAATGCAACTCGTCAGGGATACTGACAAATCCGTAAATCGGATCGTTGACGATTTTTTTCTTGTTTGTATTCATGCCGCAAAAATACAATATAATTGCTATCTTTGCGTTAAATCATAAATTGAATTTTTAATCTATGGATAAAACCACCATTCTCTGGGCTGACGACGAAATTGACCTTCTGAAGCCCCATATCATGTTTCTGGAACAGAAAGGCTACGAGGTTGTTACCGCCAACAGCGGCGCCGATGCCATCGACTTGGTCCGCGAACGCCCGTTCGACATCGTGTTTCTCGATGAGCAGATGCCTGGCGTAAGCGGAATAGAGGCCCTCGAAGTCATCAAACGCGAATACCCCAACCTCCCTGTGGTGATGATCACCAAGAGCGAGGAGGAAACCATTATGGAGTCGGCCATCGGCTCCAACATTGCCGACTACCTCATCAAGCCGGTCAACCCCAACCAAATCCTTCTGTCGCTCAAGCGTAACCTTGAAAACCGCAAGCTCCGCGACGAGAAGTCGACCCTCAGCTACCAGCAAGAGTTCCGTAGCATCGCCATGGAGCTGAACAACAACCTGAATTACGACGAGTGGATTACTCTCTATAAAAAGCTGGTCCGTTGGGAGCTGGAACTGCAGAAATCATCCGACGACGGCATCAAGCAGATCTTGGCTGAACAAAAGCAGGAAGCCGACGCGCTCTTTACCCGCTATGTGGAACGTAACTATATCAACTGGATCCAGGGCAAGTCCGAGAAACCTGTGATGTCGCATACCCTTGTCCGCGACAAGGTGCTGCCCCGTCTCGACGACAGCGACCGTCCCCTGTTCCTCATCGTCATCGACAACCTCCGTTACGATCAGTGGAAGGCCATTCAGCCGATCCTCGAGAACTACTTCCGCGTCGATGCCGACGAGGTATATTACAGCATCCTGCCTACCTCCACGCAATATGCCCGCAATTCGCTTTTCGCGGGACTGATGCCCCTTGAGATTCGCCGCCGCTTCCCGAAATGGTGGGTCGACGAGGACGATGAAGGCACCAAAAACCAGTTCGAGGGCGAGCTTTTCGGCGAACAACTGAAACGCTTTGGTAAAAACATCAAGTACTCATACAATAAAGTGCTGAACCTCCAGGCGGGCAAGAAGCTCTATGAGCAGATGTCGAACCTGATGCAGAACAAAATCAACATCATCGTGTATAACTTCGTCGATATGCTCTCGCATGCCCGTACCGAGATGGAAATCATCCGCGAACTGGCCGACGACGAGGAAGCCTACCGCTCGCTGATGTACTCTTGGTTCGAACACTCCAGCCTGCTCGACATGATGCGTTTCATCGCTGACAAGGGCTGCAGCATGATCGTCACCACTGACCACGGTTCCACCTATGTCAAGAACCCAGTCAAGATTTTGGGCGATCGCGAAGTCAACACCAACCTACGCTATAAATACGGCAAGAACCTGAAATACAATCCTAAGGAGGTGTTCGAGGTGAAGGCTCCTGAGACGATCTGCCTGCCTCGCATCAACCTCAGCACCACGTATGTGTTCGCTGGCTCGGGCGACTTCTTCGCCTACCCGAACAACTATAACTATTATGTCAGTTATTACCGGAACACCTTCCAACACGGTGGCATCTCTATGAGCGAGATGCTGATCCCCGTCATAGCCCTCTCTTCGAAACGATGAAAACGACCTTTCATATCTCTAGTGTGGATGGCCTCGACGAAGTCTCCGACCATCTGATTTCATTGCGCGATAAAGCCGATGTGGTGGCTTTTTATGGCTCCATGGGCGCTGGAAAAACGACTTTAATCAAGAACCTGTGCCATCGCATGGGAGTCACTGACGAAGTCAACAGCCCCACCTTCGCCATCGTTAACGAATATGTCACCGACGAGGGCGAGCCGGTCTATCATTTTGACTTCTACCGGATCAAAAAGCTGGAGGAGGCCTATGACATCGGTTTCGAGAACTATTTCTATAGTGGCAACCTTT
Source organism: Bacteroidales bacterium (assembly GCA_017394865.1). Classification (GTDB taxonomy): domain Bacteria; phylum Bacteroidota; class Bacteroidia; order Bacteroidales; family F082; genus Limimorpha. The sequence goes on along the minus strand of JAFPWT010000008.1, from coordinate 122,721 downwards.
GCCTGATCGAGTGGCCCGAGATGATCGAGCCGTTGTTGCCCGAAAACCATATTCGGGTGAACATCCGCCCTGGCGAGACTGACGATGAGCGTTACATTGAAATCGAGACGGTATGAGGCTTGAAGAACTGAAGGAAACCCTTGCTGAGGCCTCGCAGGTCTTTGTGTTGACCGACGCCAACGTGGCCATGTACTGGCTCCCTGAGCTGGAACATTGGCTGGGCTGTGAACATGCCGTTGAGATTGTGGTGAAGGCTGGGGAGCGGTACAAGACCCTCGGTACGGTGCAACGTATCTGGAAGGCGTTGCTCAAGCACAATGCCGACCGTAACGCTGTTCTCGTCAACTTGGGCGGTGGAACGGTCACCGACATGGGTGGCTTTGCCGCTTCGTGTTACCAACGGGGCATCCGTTTCGTCAACGTGCCCACCACCTTGCTGGCCATGGTCGATGCGTCCATTGGAGGCAAGAACGGGGTGGACTTCGTCGGTTGCAAAAACCAAATCGGTACTTTTGCCGAACCTATCGAGGTGATGGTCAACCCTATCTTCCTCAGTACGCTGCCTGACAGGGAATTGCTCTCTGGCATCGCCGAGATGGTCAAATATGGCTTTGTGGCCGACGAGGACTTGCTCGATGTGTCGGAGGACAACTACGAACAGTACATCCTCCGCGCCGGAGAGATCAAGAAAGACATTGTGGAGCAGGACTATCGCGATTTAGGTAAGCGTCATGTCCTCAACTTTGGTCATACCATCGGCCATGCCCTTGAGGCTTATTCGCTGACCACTGAAACACCGCTCACCCATGGCGAGGCAGTGGCACTAGGCATGTGGTGCGCTTTGTGGCTTTCGGTGCAGTTGTGCGATCTCAACGAGTCAGCGCTGATCGACTACGAACAGCGTTTGCCCTCCCTGCTTTCAGAAGCTGAGGTCAACCTGGGCATCGGCGATATCGAAGCCATCATGTCTTATCTCGACCATGATAAGAAGAACCGTGACGGACAGACCTCCTTCGTGTTGCTTAAAGCGGTCGAAAAGCCTGTCCTCGACCAACATGTTACTGAATCACTGGTGACAGAGGCCCTTCTCGAAATGATGAAACTGGTGAGGACACTATGAAGAAGAGGTTTCAGGGAACGGTCAACTTGCCAGGGAGTAAGAGCGAGAGCAATCGTGCTCTGATGATCGCCGCCTACGGCGGTTTCACGCTTGATGCCGAAAACCTATCCGATGCTCATGACACTGTGCTGCTGCAGTCGCTGCTTGAGCAGGTGGAGCGCCATGCTTTGCCGGAGACCTTCACGGTCGATAGCGAGGACGCCGGCACGGTGTCGCGCTTCATGATGCCCTACTTGGCTTGCAAACCAGGCACCTGGCTTCTGAGGGGTACCAAGAGACTGTGCGAACGGCCGATGGCACCGCTGATCGGTGCTTTGCGACAACTGGGCGCCGAGGTGGAGTGCCTCGAAACAGAAGGCTGCCTGCCGGTACGGATTCGAGGAAAACAACTTAAAGGTGGTCGACTGAACCTCGACGCCTCACAGAGCAGCCAGTTCGTCACCGCGTTGCTGCTGGCCGCACCAACATGGGACGAAGGCCTCCAGTTGACATTGACGGACGACACTGTGTCAGAACCTTATATCGGCATGACGTGTTCGATGATGGAGTATTTCGGTGTTCACGTTGTACGTGACAACAATGTCATCACTGTGACACATCAACCTTATCGGCAACGGCTTTTTGTGGTAGAAGCCGACTGGAGTGCTGCCTCCTATTGGTATGAGATGCTGGCGCTGAGCGATGGAGGAAAGCTGTTGTTGAAGGGCCTGAAACCCGATTCGCTGCAAGGTGATGCCGTGGTGGCTGACTTCTTTAAACCGCTGGGTGTGAATACGGAATACCTTGACGACGGCATCCGAATCACTTCAACAGGCACTGTCAAACCTTCCGAAAAACCGCTCCAATTTGATTTCTGTGATACTCCTGATCTGTTCCCTTCTGTTTTAGTTTCATGTGTAGCATTGCACATCAAAGCTGAATTTAACAATATCATGACTTTATATCATAAGGAATCTGATAGAGTGAATTCATTACTTTTTGAATTGTCAAAAATATACACCTTTATTAATATAGTATCTAGTAACAAACTTATCATTGAAAAATCATCATTGTCGAATAGTATTTTCGATGATAAAAAGTTATCTTTTAGAACATATAACGACCATCGCGTCGCAATGTCGTTGGCAGGCCTGACCATGAAACTAGGTCAGATTTCATTGGATTTTCCTGAAGTTGTAAATAAGTCATTTCCAACGTTCTGGGATGAGTTTCGAAAAATCTTCAAGACCTAGTTAATTTTTTATTGTAAATTTTATAGGTTGGGATCGATAATTTGCTATCTTTGCAGATTATTTGATTTTACTATGAACATCAATTTGTTTATTCCCTGCTTCATCGACCAGTTTTATCCTGAGACGGCCATGAATACCGTGAAGGTGCTGGAGAAGGCTGGCGTTGAGGTGAATTATAATCCTGATCAAACCTGCTGTGGCCGTTTTGCCTACAATGCGGGTTATCTTGAGGAAGCCAAGGCGTTGGGTGACAAATTTCTCGATGAGTTTTGCGATGATCGTCCTGTGGTTTCGCCATCTGCATCCTGTATCGCTTATATCAAGAAACGCTATCCCGAACTGTTCTTCAATACCGCTAACCATCTGAATGTAAAACGGCTGGAAAAAAATGTGTATGAGTTGACTGATTTCTTGGTGAACGTGCTGAAGTATGACGACTTTGGTGCCGAGTTCCCACATAAGGTGACTTATCACGACAGTTGCAGTGCCTTGCGTGGGCTGGGTATCGGCAAAGAGGCGCGCCAGCTGCTCTCCAAGGTGAAAGGTCTTGAACTCGTTGAGATGAAGCAGACCGACATGTGCTGCGGAGGGGAATTCACCTTCGCCATGAACCACGAAGAGGTGTCGATGGGCATGGCCAGCCATAAGGTGCGTAACGCGTTGAATACCGGCGCGGAGTACATCGTGTCGACTGACATGTCGTGCCTGATGCACCAAAAAGGCTATATCGACGCGAATGGCCTGCCAATCAAGGTGATTCACATTGCGGATATTCTTGCGGAGGGCTGTTGAGATGAGCGATTACTTTGTGCATGAAAGTAGCTATATCGACGAAAATGTGTCGATTGGCAAAGATACCAAGATATGGCACTTCTGCCATGTGCAGAAGGGTGCGGTGATCGGTGAGCGTTGCTCGCTGGGTCAGAATGTCAACATCGGTAACAATGTGAAAATCGGCAACGGAGTGCGTATCCAAAACAACGTCTCTGTCTACGAAGGCGTGGAGATTGAGGATAACGTGTTCTGTGGACCGAGTTGCGTCTTTACCAATGTGACTACGCCCCGGGCGCATTTCCCAGTGCATGGCGTTTATGCCAAGACTCGTATCTGCGAAGGGGCTTCGCTGGGAGCCAACTGCACCGTGGTGTGCGGCCATACGGTAGGGAAGAGCGCCCTCATCGCTGCTGGTGCTGTGGTGACCAAGGACGTGAAGCCTTTCGCCCTGATGGCCGGCGTGCCAGCTCGGCAAATCGGCTGGGTGTGCGAGTGCGGCAAACGACTTGATGCCTCATTGAAATGTGAATGTGGAAGAAGCTATGAAGAAAACAATGGAGAACTAAGATTATGCAATTCAGAGATCTAAAGAAACAATATAGCGTCCTGAAAGACGAGATGGATCAGGCGATCCTCGATGTGGTGGCTTCAAGCGCCTATGTGATGGGGCCGAAAGTGAAAGAAATGGAACAGGCTTTCGCTGATTATGTGGGCGTAAAGCATTGCATCGCCTGCGCCAGTGGCACTGATGCGCTGCTGTTGGCGCTCAAGGCCTGGGACGTGAAGGCGGGCGACGCAGTGTTCGTGCCGAGCTTCACCTTTTTCGCCTCCGCCGAAGTCATCGCCATGCAAGGCGCCACACCAGTGTTTGTGGATGTGGAACAAGATACGTTCAACATGGACGTCCGCGACTTGATCTACAAGATTGAACACACCATCAAGGCTGGACAGCTGAAGCCCAAGGCCATCATCGCTGTCGACCTTTTCGGCCTGCCTGCCGACTTCAAACTGATCAGACCTGTAGCCCAGCGTTTTGGGATGTACCTGTTGGAAGACGGTGCCCAAGGCTTCGGAGGCCGTATCGGTGAACAAAAGGTATGCTCGTTCGGTGACATCGCCGCTACCTCGTTCTTCCCGGCCAAGCCAGTGGGCTGCTACGGCGACGGCGGTGCGGTGTTCACCAACAACGACGAGTGGGCCGCACTCATGGACTCTTATCATATCCATGGCAAGGGTAGCGACCGTTATGACAATGTTCGCATCGGCTTGAACTCCCGTCTCGACAGCATCCAAGCCGCTATCCTGCTGGTGAAGCTGAAAGCGTTCAAGGACTATGAATTGGTGGATGTCAACACAGTGGCTGAACGTTACACTGAGAAGTTGAAAGGCGTGGTCAAGACTCCGGAGATCCCCAGGGGATTCTACTCCAGTTGGGCACAATACACCATCCAAGTCGCCGACAAGAAAGTCAGAGCCAAACTTCAGGATGCATTGAAAGCGGCTGATATTCCCACAGCCATCTATTACCCCATCCCGATGCATCGGCAGACGGCTTTCAGCTACCTCGACCCGACAATGAATCAGTGTCCTGTAGCCGACCGACTGGCGGATACTGTGCTTTCGCTGCCTATCCATCCCTATCTCTCCGAAGAAGATCAGGACAAAATCTGTTCAGTAATCATTTCTAACCTTTAACCTCTCAAAAAGTGTCCCGTTTCAAGAATCTGACATATCGCGAAGATTTTGACTTGGCCATGGAGTACCTCTCCAAGGCGGAGACGGAACATGCCCCGCATTTCAACATGGTGGCAGCACCACAGCAGCTGCGTGACTTGATGTATTGGGCTTACATGCCACGAAGCGAGGAACGGTCGCGGTATCTCAACGAGTTTGTCGACAAGAGTTGGGCTGTGCCTGATGGGGAAGCTGAAGTGTTGCTGGCCAAAGATCACCTCAACGCCATCCGTTATATCAACCGGTATCTGCGGGAGGCCAATCAGAAGCTCAAGGATGGAGGCTATCTGGTGGTGGCGTTCGACACGGCAATGAAGCGCCGTTTGCAGTTCTATATCAAGTACCGCCGGTTCTGGGCCAACATCTTCTATTCTTTCGATTTCATCTGGCACCGCGTCTTCCCGAAACTGCTGTTGACACGCCGTTTCTACTATTTCTGCACCAAGAGGGAGAGAAGGGTGCTGCCCCGTCCTGAAGTTCTGGGTAGGCTGTATTATTGCGGCTTTGAAGTGGTTGCCGAACAGTACATCCACGACCGTTATTGTGTGATCGCCAGAAAGGTGCAGGAACCGAACGAGGAACAACGTCATTACGGGCTCATTGTGAAATTGAAGCGGATAGGAAAGGATGGCAAGTTGATTTGGGTCTACAAATTCCGGACAATGTATGCCTATTCGGAATACCTCCAGACTTACGTTTACGACAACAACAACCTTCAGGTGGGCGGAAAGTTCAGGGACGACTACCGTATCACCGATTGGGGTAGATGGTTGAGGAAAACTTGGCTGGATGAGTTGCCGATGTTCATCAACATTTTCAAAGGTCATATGAGACTGGTGGGCGTACGGCCGTTGAGCGAGCAGTACTTCGAACTGTATGACCCCGAGGTGCGCGAGCGACGCATCAAATACAAACCGGGTATGTTGCCTCCATTTTATGCGGATATGCCCGAAACCCTTCAGGAGATCCAAGAAAGCGAGATGCGCTATTTTGAGGCATACGACAAGCATCCTTTCCGGACTAACTGGAGATATTTTTGGAAAATTGTGGGGAACATGGTGTTTCACCACAAGCGTTCGCAATAGGTTTTGCGGATGTATATGTTTTTCAGCCTCTTATGGCTCTCTTATGGGAGTCAGGAGGCGAAGCTGTGTAAAGCTATGAGCGAAGAAAAATGGACTACTGTCATCAAACCTAAGGACAAGCTTTTTGATGTCAACATCGGGGAGCTTTGGCGATACAGGGATTTGATTTCACTTTTTATCAAGCGCAACATCATCACGCAGTACAAGCAGACCCTATTGGGACCGTTGTGGTTCATTATACAGCCTGCCTTGACGGTGATCATGTATATGATTGTGTTCGGCGGTATCGCCGGTATCCCGACCGACGGGGTTCCCAGACCATTGTTTTATCTGGCGGGTACTTGCATGTGGCAGTATTTCGCCGAATGTCTCACCAAGACTTCCAACACTTTTGTCGACAATGCGGGTATTTTCGGCAAGGTTTATTTCCCCCGACTTGCCGTACCGATCGCCAATGTGTTCTCCAACTTGGTCCGTTTCGGCATCCAGTTGGCACTGTTCCTTGTGGTCTATACCGTTTACGCTTTCATTGGCGATTCAGGGGCGTATTTCAACATGTACGCTTTGCTGTTTCCTGTGTTGGTTTTGATGCTGGCGGGTCTTGCCTTGGGCTTTGGCATCATCATCTCTTCGTTGACTACCAAATACAGGGATCTCCAGGTGTTGTTCTCCTTTTTGGTTTCCTTGTGGATGTATGCCACGCCAATCGTCTATCCTTTGTCGCAAACCAAATCAATGTTCTGGAATGGCATTCAGGTTCATACGTTAATGTGCCTGAATCCGGTGACACCCATCATCGAAACCTTTAAGTACGGTTTTCTTGGTTGTGGTGATTTTGTTGGTTGGCGGTGGCTGATCTATAGTTTTGTGTTTATGGTGGTCTTGTTGGCGCTGGGTATTGTGGTGTTCAACAGGGTCCAGAAGAGTTTCATGGATACAGTTTGATGGACAATGTCGAATAAGAAAGTATTTGTCAGTGGTTGTTACGATTTGCTGCACAGCGGTCATGTGGAGTTCTTCCGTCAAGCTGCTGCGTACGGTGACTTGTACGTGGGTATAGGTTCGGACGACACCATCCTTCATTACAAGAATCATAGGACGCTCTACAATGAGAAAGAACGTCTTTTTATGGTGAAGGCCATCCGTTACGTGAAAGATGCCTTTATCAACTCGGGTAGTGGCGTCATGGATTTTGTACCCAACCTTGAATTGCTGAAACCAGATATCTTCGTAGTGAACGAGGACGGTGCCTCAGAAATGAAGCGCCAGTTTTGCGAGGAACGTAGCATAGAATACATTGTGTTAAAGCGCGACCCACATGAGGGTTTGGAAGCTCATTCAAGCACCTCGCTCAAGGAGCGGCTGTGTGACATCCCCACCCGTTTGGATCTTGCCGGCACATGGATCGACCAGCCTTATGTGTCGTGTTATGCTCCCGGCTGGGCAATAACCATTTCGTTGGAACCGACATTCGAGATCCGTGACAGGTGTGGGTTGAGTACCTCTACCCGAAACAAGATTAAGAAGATATGGCCGCTGAGGCTACCAGACATGAATCCCGAGATGTTGGCCAGATTGGTGTTCTGCTTTGAAAACGACCCTGAGCGTGACGACGGCTACATCAGTGGTGCGCAAGACTCGATAGGTATCTGTGTTCCCGGCCTCTGCCGACATTACTACAATAATCGTTTTTGGCCTGAAAAGATAGAAACATGTTATGACGAGAGCATCCTGCGATGGCTGGAATCGCATCTCGTTTTGATTCCCATGGATCCCCGTCCGCAGGGATGCTCTATAGTGGAGGGGAAGGACATCACCGAAGCCAAGGTGAAAGCTTTGGCGAAAGCCGCCGACGACTGCTGGCAGGCTATCATGAACAAAGACTTGCAAGCATTTGCTGCAGCCTACCGCGCATCATTCCTTGCCCAAACCGCCATGTTTCCTGCCATGATTCAAGGTACAGTGCCCTCATATATCAAAAAATACGAAAACCTCGTCATGGCCTATAAGATGCCTGGCGCCGGTGGCGGAGGTTATCTTGCCTGTGTAGTGGACGACGTAGTGCAGTTCAAACAAGACCATAAAGAAGCCATTCAACTAACCATCAGACGCGCTGAGCCATGAAACTGGTTGAAAAAAAATACCTGTTGCCATTTGCGGTGATCACCTTGCTCTTTGCATTGTGGGGCTTCGCCAACGACCTTACCAATCCCATGGTGGCGGCATTCCAAACGTTGATGGAACTTTCGGCAGCCAAGGCGAGTTTGATCCAGTTTGCCTTTTACGGCGGCTATGCCACGATGGCTATTCCGGCAGCACTTTTTATTCGCAGGTATAGCTACAAGAAAGGCATCTTGCTTGGGCTGGCACTCTATGCCGTGGGCGCTTTCCTTTTCATTCCTGCTGCTGCCAAGCAAAGCTTTACGTTCTTCTGCTTCTCGCTCTATATCCTCACATTTGGTTTGGCTTTTCTGGAGACAACAGCCAATCCCTTCATCCTCTCACTGGGCGACAAGGAAAACGCCACGCGCCGCCTGAACTTGGCCCAAGCCTTCAATCCTTTGGGAAGTTTAAGCGGAATGGCGGTTGCTTCGCTGATCGTATTGCCCAATTTGTTGAGTGACAAACGCGACGCGGCAGGAAACATCCTCTTCCCGATGCTGAGCGAGGCAGAGAAAGCGGAAATACGCTTGCATGATCTGGCTTTTATCAGAGACCCGTATGTGATACTCGGTTGCGTCGTACTTGTGATGTTCGTTGTGATTGCGGTGATTAAGGTACCTTCTTCCAACGCTCAACAGGCAAATACTCTTAAACCAGAACATTCAACTCTAAACTCAATACGAAGGTTGTTCAGCAACCGAGCATATCGCGAAGGAGTGGTGGCGCAAGTGTTCTATGTGGCAGCGCAAATCATGGTTTGGACCTTCATCATTCATTATGCGGATCATTTAGGCATCAACAAAGCCACTGCTCAGAATTACAATATTGCTGCCATGTGCCTGTTCCTCATCGGTCGTTTCTTCTCCACTTGGCTGATGAAGTATACCGACGGAAGACGTTTGTTAACCTTCTTTGGCATTGGTGCAGCACTTTGTTCGCTAGGAGCCATTTTGATTGTGGGTAAGGCGGGTCTTTACTGTTTGGTGGGCATCAGTTTCTTCATGAGCTTGATGTTTCCCACCATTTACGGTACTGCATTGGAGCAGGTCTCGACGGAAGACACCTCTCTCGGAGCCGCCTTCTTGGTAATGGCCATTGTGGGAGGAGCACTCATGCCTCCACTGCAAGGTATGATCATCGATTGTGGTTTGATCCTTGGTCATCCCGCTGTGAATGTGAGTTATTGCCTGCCATTGCTTTGTTTTGCCGTTGTGACCGTCTATGGAATCAGATCCAGAAAGTTATGAAAAGATATTGCCAAACATTAACGCTCGTTGATGATGAGCAGATGATAAAGCGCTATATTGAAGCCCATGCCCATGTGTGGCCTGAAGTTATTGAAGGTCAGCGGGAAGTGGGCATTCTTGACATGCAGATCTATAGAAAGGGAAGAACTCTCTTCATGATTTGCGACACCATTGACGACTTCGATTGGCAGCGCGACATGGCACGTTTGGCCACTTTGCCTCGCCAAGCCGAATGGGAAGCTTACGTTTCGCAGTTTCAAGGTTGTGCCCCGGATGCTCCAAGCGCTGCCAAGTGGCAAATGATGGAACGGATTTTTTAAGTCTTTTTAAAGTTTAATTCATGCCAACAGCAATAGAATTCAATAATATTAGCAAGCTCTATCGATTGGGCTTGGTTTCGACAGGCACTTTGGCCCACGACCTGAAGCGGTGGTGGACCATTAATGTACGACGGAAGGAGGACCCTTATCTGAAGATAGGGGAGACCAACGACCGCAGCACCAAAGGTGAGAGCGACTATGTGTGGGCTTTGAAGGACATCGACTTCAAGGTCGAACAAGGCGATGTGGTAGGCGTCATCGGCAAGAATGGTGCCGGCAAGAGCACGTTGCTGAAACTTCTGAGCAAGGTTACCGCGCCTACCACGGGTGAGATTCGGGCTAAGGGTCGCATTGGCTCCTTGCTTGAGGTCGGCACGGGCTTTCATCCCGAGATGACCGGTCGCGAGAACATTTACATGAACGGTGCCATCTTGGGCATGACCAAACCTGAAATTGCCAAGAAACTGGATGAAATCATCGACTTCAGCGGCTGCGAGCGTTACATAGACACCCCAGTGAAACGTTACTCCAGCGGCATGATGGTGCGCCTCGGCTTCGCCGTCGCCGCCCACCTCGACCCCGAGATCCTCGTGGTCGACGAAGTCCTCGCCGTCGGCGACGCCGAGTTCCAAAAGAAGGCCATCGGCAAGATGCAGGACGTGAGCAAGGGTGAAGGCAGGACGGTGCTGTTTGTGAGCCATAATATGACCGCGGTAAAGAATCTTTGCAAAAAAGGCGTCATCTTGAAAAATGGCAAATTGGATTATTCAGGAGATATTTCCTCCACGATTGAACGTTATCTTTCAAATCAAGAAGAGCGGTCAAATATTGCGATTGCTGATATTAAAGAACGTTCTGGTAACGGAACGTTGAGGTTCACAGATATTGAAATAACGGATACTAATGATAATCCAAAAGAATCATTTGAAGTTGGCGAATCAATAAAAATCAAAGTCTATTTTGATAGTTCCGAACGGTTAAAGGATGCCTCAATGTCGCGTATTGATATTGGCATTAACAATATGATGGACTATCAAATCCTATGGCTGAGTACGTATATGTTTGGAGACAAACTTGACCCATCAAAAGGGTATGTTCAGTTCAATATTCCCCGTCTGCCCTTGAATGATGGAACCTATAACATCAATCTCTATTCTGAAGTTGATCATGAGTTGGCCGACTGGATTCAGAATGTATCAAAACTGAAGGTCAATTACCGCGATTATTATGGTAATGGAAGAATAATGCCTGTTGGGCAAGTACCCGTTGTACTGGATTATAATCTTGAATAACATGTCTTTAAAGAAAAAGATTACAGAATTGATTTGGCGAATCAACGGCACCAGCTACCTTAAAAAGCAGCAATGGCAGTTGAAACAAGAAATTGATAACATTTCACGCACTCAATGTGAATTGTATCAGGCAACACGTTTTCATGACAGCATTATTGATAGTCAATGGTTGAAATATAAAAGTTTTTCGTTAGGCGGATGGGCGGCTGACTATGGTTTGATGTACACTATTTTCCGCACATTGAATGCTATGAAGCCAAAAAATATCCTGGAATTTGGCTTAGGGCAAACCTCAAAAATGGTTCACCAGTATGCCAAGCATTTCGATGCCAATGCAATCACATGTGAACACGATGAAGAGTGGGTCTCATTCTTTAATAACAGCAAGGAAGGGGATTATCCTGTCAAGGTGCAATTGATGAACTTGCAAACCATCCAGTATAACGGGTATGACACCTTGACTTATGAAGATTGCTCTGGAGTTTTCGTCGGTCAACAATTCGAACTTATCCTTGTGGATGGGCCATTCGGTTCGAAACATTTTTCAAGGCCGCAAATTATCGATTTTGCTAAAAAGAACCTTACCCCTCATTTCTGCATCATCATTGATGATTATGAAAGACCTGGAGAACAAGAAACAATGCATGAAGTGCAGAATGTTCTTAAAGAGAATAATATACCTTTTTGTTCTCGCGTCTATTCTGCCGAAAAGCAGCACATGCTCATCTGCTCTCCCGATTTAAAATTTCTGACCACGATGTAGGTCCTTAATCTTATGGCTCCAATCGTTCTTTTCGTCTATAACCGCCCCTGGCACACTCAGCAGACTGTGGAAGCACTTCAACACTGTGTGTTGGCGGCGGAGAGTGACTTGTATATTTTTGCCGATGGCCCCAAAGCAGATGCCTCAGAAGAACAAAAGAACAAAATCTTAGAAATACATAATTATATCCACGCCTTTGACGGCTTCCATTCGGTGACCATCGAAGAGGCTGAAACGAATAAGGGCTTGGCAAACTCTATAATCAGTGGCGTTACTAAGGTTATTGAGAAACATGGGAAGGCAATTGTCGTAGAGGACGATATCGTGTCACATCCTTTTTTTCTGCGTTTCATGAATGAAGCACTTGATTTTTATGAAAACGACGAGAGGGTGTTTTGCGTTTCTGCTACAATGGAAAACTTTCCCATCCCTTCAACCTATGACCATGATGTTTTCTTGACTTTTCGTGCAGGGTCATGGGGATGGGGCATCTGGGGTGATAGATGGAAAACAATTGACTGGAATCTTGAGAATTATCCCATTATTCAACATCCGACAAGGAACCAAATAAAAAAATTCTGTCGAGGAGGGGATGATTTATGGCCGATGCTGCAGGCTCAACAACAGGGAGTGATTGATTCATGGGCAATCCGATGGAACTATAACATGTCATGCCAAAACAGGTTTTGTTTGCGGCCAACAAAATCTCTTGTGAGCAATATTGGTATGGATGGCAGTGGCAAACATTGTGGTTTCAGCGATGTTCGACTCCTTCCGCTATATGACGATGAGCATTATGGTATTCAGTTGTTTAGGGAAATAAAAGAGACAAAGGCTGTTACCCGTGCAATACAATCCGTTTTTCGTAATCATGACGTCAAACATGTCGGACTGGAGAAACGTTTCAAGAAGTTCATAAAGAAGACCGTGCGTAAATTATTTGGCTAATCGTATGCGAATCCTTTTCGATCATCAAGCCTTCGAGATGCAACGTATAGGCGGAGTGTCCCGATCCTATGCAGAGTTGATATCCCATCTTAGGGACATGGGGTGCGACTGCACGATTGGGATTAAGGAGAGCGACAATGTGTATTTACGCGAGAAAAACCTGGTCCCCAAAACCAAACCGTTACACTACTGGCATGATTTGCTTTTTGAAGGCAAGAAACTGTTTAAGGGCCAAAGGACGTTGGCGAGAAAAGCATTGGGCCTGATGGGGCACGATAATGACTGCCTTCAGATAAATAAAGAATATTGTATAAAATTATTGAAAAAACAGCGATTTGATGTTTTTGAGCCTACTTTTTTCGATTCTTTCTTTCTGCCTTATTTGAAAGACAAACCTTTTGTGATGACGGTTCATGACATGATCCCAGAGCTGTTTCCTGAGTTTTTTCCGAAGGATGATTTTCAAATAGTGCAAAAGAAAAAATTGTGTCCCTTGGCTTCCCATATCCATGTGCCTTCTGAAAAAACCAAGGAAGATCTGGTGAACATCCTCCCAATTGATCCTGAGAAAGTTTCAGTGATTCCACACGGTAGGCCGGAATATGATGATACGTTTCTGTTTCAACCGATAGTTGATTTTCCGTACCTTTTGTTTGTTGGGGAACGGGACGGGTATAAAAACTTTTCTGCCTTCCTCGGAGAGTGCTCAACCGTCGTCAAACGCTTTTCCGAGATACATATCGTTTGTACGGGGAGGGATTTCAATGAGAAGGAAAAGAAAGAGATCGGTGAATTAGGTCTGGGCGAAAAGGTGATCCATCGTTTCGCAGATGAATCTGTCTTGCGGAATCTTTATCATTTTGCTGTGGCATTTGTTTTTCCCTCCGCTTACGAAGGCTTTGGTCTCCCAATCCTCGAAGCTTTTGCTAACGATTGTCCCGTAATGCTCAACAATGCAAGTTGTTTCCCTGAAGTGGCGGGCGATGCGGCTGTCTATTTTGATATGAACCGGAAAGGGGATATGTATGAAAAGTTTGTCGCTTTGTATATGTCGGGGCTAAACAATGAGATGATCCAAAAAGGGAGGACAAGGCTCGAAAAGTATTCCTGGAATCAGTCTGCGGAATCATTGAAGAACATTTATAAATCTTTTGTATAAGTTGTTATTCAAAACAAAATGAAAACAGCACTAATCACCGGCATCACAGGCCAAGACGGAAGCTATCTTTCGGAATTTTTGCTTGAGAAAGGTTACGACGTCCATGGCCTTATCCGTCGTTCGTCGGTGGATTACCGTGAACGCATCGCCCATCTGGAAGGACGACCGCACTTCCATTTGCATTATGGAGATATTGGTGATTCGTTAGGTATCATACAAGTCGTCAACAAGGTTCGCCCTGACGAAATCTATAACCTGGCCGCCCAAAGCCACGTGCAAGTGAGCTTCGACTCGCCGGAATATACCGCCAATGTGGATGCTACAGGCGTACTGCGTATCCTGGAAGCCGTGCGTCAATGTGGCTTGGAGAAAACCTGCCGCATCTATCAGGCCAGCACTTCGGAACTGTATGGTCGCGTCGAGTCGATACCACAAAACGAAGAGACACCGTTCCATCCATACAGTCCCTACGCGGTGGCCAAACAATATGGCTACTGGATTGTAAAGGAGTACCGTGATGCCTATGGCATGTTCTGCTGCAACGGAATCCTTTTCAACCATGAGTCAGAACGCCGAGGGGAGACTTTCGTGACACGCAAGATCACCCTGGCAGCAGCTCGTATCGCCCAAGGGAAACAGGACAGACTCTATCTGGGCAACCTCTCCAGCCTGCGCGACTGGGGCTATGCCAAAGACTATGTGGAATGCATGTGGCTCATGTTGCAACAGAGTAAACCAGATGATTTTGTGATTGCCACAGGCGAACAGCACAGCGTGCGTGAGTTCTGTCAACTGGCATTCCGTGAAGTGGGCATTGAATTGGAGTTCAAAGGCGAAGGTGCGAACGAGAAAGGGGTTGACATGGCAACTGGCAAAGTGCTTGTAGAGGTAAGTCCTGACTTCTATCGCCCTACTGATGTAGTCAACCTTATGGGCGACCCCACCAAGGCCAAAACCCAGTTGGGCTGGAACCCTTCGAAAACATCGTTTGAACAGTTGGTGAAAATCATGGTGGATTCTGATATGCGAAAAGTGGCTGCCGAAGGTGCGGCAGCACGAGTCAGAATGAATCTGGAAGAATACCTTGAAAAAGGAATCATCAAATAATGGAAAAAAGCAGTAAAATATACGTTGCAGGCCATCGCGGCATGGTGGGTAGCGCCATCGTCCGTGAACTGCAGCAACAAGGCTATACCAATCTGATCGTCAGGACCCATGCGGAACTGGATCTTTGTCGCCAGGACCAAGTGGAGGCGTTCTTCGAGAGCGAAAAGCCTGAATACGTGTTCCTTGCTGCCGCTAAAGTTGGCGGCATCATGGCCAACCAAAACGCTCTGGCCGACTTCATGTACGACAACATGATTTTGGAGATGAACGTGATTCATGCTGCCTGGAAAAATGGTTGCAAAAAACTGGAGTTCTTGGGCTCGAGCTGCATCTACCCACGCATGGCACCGCAACCCATGCCAGAAAGCTGCCTGCTGACCTCCGCACTGGAAAAGACCAACGAGGCCTATGCCCTAGCCAAAATCAGTGGACTGAAATATTGCGAATACCTAAACCAACAGTATGGCACAGATTATATCTCCGTGATGCCTACCAACCTCTATGGTCCTAATGATAACTACCATCCCGAACATAGTCACGTGCTCCCTGCTTTGATCCGACGTTTCCATGAAGCAAAGGAGGCAGGACTGAAGGAAGTGGTTTGCTGGGGCGACGGCAGTCCCTTGCGCGAGTTCCTCTATGTGGATGACCTGGCTAATCTTTGTGTCTTTTTGATGAACAACTACAGCGGCAACGAAACGGTGAATGCCGGTACAGGCAAGGAGATTACGATCAAACAGCTCGCGGAACTGGTGGCAAAGATTGTTGGGTTCAAGGGCGAGATCAAATGGGATACCTCCAAACCCAATGGTACACCAAGGAAGCTTCTCGATATCAGCAAAGCGGCAAAGCTCGGATGGACCTACCAGACTGAACTTGAAGACGGTATTGCGATGGCCTATGATGATTTCTTGAATAATGAGACGAGGACGGAACGATGAAACTATCCATCATCATCCCCACTTATAATAGCGCCACAGTCCTGAATCGGACATTGGACAGCATCGTCGGCCAGACATTTGCCGACTGGGAAGTGCTGGTGATGGACGGTGCTTCTACGGATCAAACAGTCGACATCGCCAAATCGTATCAGGACGAACGGATCAAGGTCTTCTCTGAACCTGATGAGGGCGTCTACGACGCTATGAATAAAGGGATCAAGATTGCTGGAGGCGAGTGGCTTTATTTCTTGGGAAGCGACGATTGGCTTCTGAACAATAAGGTGCTTCAGGATTTCTTTTCTTCCGACATCGATGCATTTGAAGTGGTGTATGGCGACGTGGAGGCGGATCAGCTGGCCAGTGAACATAAAGGAGAATGGACCGTCGAAACCATAGAGTACAACAGATGCCATCAGGCCATCTTCTATAAATGCAGCCTTTTTGCGAAAAATGGCCTTTATAACACCAAATACAAAATACTTGCTGATTATGCATTTAACTTGAAATGGTTTCTGCCAGACAAAATAAAGTCGAAACATATTGATTTGACCATTGCACACTACTCGAAAGGTGGACTGAGTGAAAACTGCATTGATGAATCGTTTAGACAGGATTCTGCATTTCTGTTTATTAAATATGGACGTAAGTCCATCCCTATAAAAAAACAAAAGGAAATGGCGAGACAAGCCATGGTCTATAATAGCCAAAAGCCAATGGCACTATTGTCATTAAAGACCTATGTGCTGTTTTTGAGAGCCAAAGATGCTTTAAGGAGATTGCGCTCATGAATTGTTTTGCAATTGTTGTGACCTATAATGGTATGGAGTGGTATGACCGCTGTTTGGGAAGCCTTCAGCAATCGTTGGCTCCAGTGAAAGCCGTTGTGGTGGATAATGCCTCTACCGATGGCTCTGCCGAATACATACGCCAGCACTTTCCGGAAGTCATCCTTCTCGCACAGAACGAGAACCTCGGTTTTGGAAAGGCTAACAATATCGGCATCAAATACGCTCTTGACCACGATGCTGACTATGTCTTCCTGCTGAATCAAGATGCATGGATTGAACCCGATACGATTACTCAACTCACGAGCATTGCTCAAACACATCCCGAATATGGCATACTGAGTCCTCTCCATCTGAATGCCGAAAAAAACAACATCGAACACCTGTTGCTCCAACGTCTCGATGATTTCCACATCACCGATTCAACTCTTTTTGACGACCTGTATTTCAATCGGCTTCAGGAGGTTTACGACACCCAATACGTCAATGCTGCGGCATGGCTGCTTCCTAGGAAAACCATAGAGAAGGTTGGAGGTTTTGACCCGTGCTTCTTCATCTATGGGGAAGACGACAACTACATCAACCGTGTGCTGTATCATGGAATGAAAATAGGAATCTGTCCTAAGGTACCAATTGTCCACGATAACGACCGTCCCCGGCCGCTTTACGACAGTCGTGAGCATGAAGTGCTCATGATGATCGATTACACCGACGTGAATAAGGTACATGACCTCAAACGTGATATGCGGCAGCATTGGAAGAAGACCATCACTTCTTTCTTGAAAGGCAGAAAGAAAGTCGCGAAACAGCATTATGCCGACTACCAATGGTTGAAGCGTAACCGTCAGGCGATCGAGAGAAGTGTCGCCCAAAACCGCCAAGAAGGACCTAACTGGCTGTAGAAAATGTTCTCTAACAAAAACAAGGCAAGATTATTTGTTGTTACTTCTTCGCTCAAGAAGTATCCGAATAAGGTCATGCTCATAGATAAAGGACTTTATGAGTATGGATATTTCAATGCCTGTTTTTTGGAAAACATGATGTCGCTGATGGTGTATGCCCTAAGCAATGGCTACACCCCATATGTAAATCTGAAGGATAGAGGGGAAGGGTGGACCAACTGGGATTCTTTCTTCGACCAGCCTTTTCCGATACAAACTGACAGGTTGCCGGACCGTATATGCGATCTTGAACAAGGCTTTTTCAAACCTGAATTCTACACGCCCTACAATAAATTTGATTTGCGCCTGTGGTGCAAAGTCTATCATAGGCTGGTAAGGTTAAACGAGCCTACATCACAATATGTCGAGAAGGAATACAATAACTTGTTCTTTGATGAAAACGGCCAGAAAAAAAGCGTGCTTGGAGTAATATGTCGGGGAACAGATTATGTCAAACAGAAACCTTCAGGACACCCTATACAGCCATCGGTGGAGCAGGTGATCGAAAGGGCGAAAGTGTTACTGGAACAGTATCGTCTTGACTATCTTTATCTTGCTACTGAAGAGTATGCCATCTGTGAAAAGTTCGAGAAAGCGTTTCCCGGTCTGATCATTGTTAACCAAAGGCAGTATTATGACGAAATCTTCAATGCCCAAGATATGTCTTATATCTATCAAGTTCAGTTCGACAGGGAAAACGACATCTACCTGAAGGGCTTGGAGTACCTTTCCTCGCTACAACTGCTCTCCCGATGCGATGTGCTGTTGGGTGGAAACTGTGGCGGAGCATGTGCCGCGATTTATATGAACAATATGAGATACAAACACACCGAGTTGTTTAATTTGGGCGTGTATTCATAATGATTTTACTGAGACGTAAGACATATAATCTGTTTCATCCCAAAATAGGCGAGATATGGTGCCTTCATCGCGTGTTGCCCGAGAGAAGTGCTTTGGCGGGCAACCGTGAATTGGAGATTACCCCGGATTATCTGGAAAGCATGATTGAGAGGAAGAGAAGACAAGGCTTCGAGTTTGTTGACCTCGATACGATCGTCGCTGCCGCCAATGGGTCAGAGATTCCTGAAAAACAATTGGTCAACATCTCGTTCGATGATGGTTTTGAGGATGTTTATACCAATGCTTATCCTGTTTTGAAACGTCACCACATCCCATTCACGCTGTATGTGACTACCGACATGCCCGATGGGAAGGCTGATCTGTGGTGGCTCCAATTGGAACGGATGGCAGGTGGTGATGCCGACTGGTTCAATCAGGTGTCGCAACATGTCTATAGTTGTCAGGGTGATTTTGGCATTGCCATGCATTCCATCACTTCTAGCAAAGCTGACCGTAGTCTGTGCCAACAATCCCTTACATGGGATCAGATACGCTTGATGGTGTCGGAAGGGCTGTGCACGGTGGGCTCGCATGGCGTCAGCCATACGGCGCTTTCCCTTTTGCCTGAGAAAAGGGCATTTCGCGAATTGACTGTTTCCAAACACCGGTTGGAGGAAATGTTGGGTGTCAAGGTAAACCATTTCTCCTACCCTCATAGCTTCTTTTCGAGAGAAAGCAACCAATTGGTGTTTCAGGCTGGCTATCAAACCGCGGTAATCGCCTACGGCGGCTCAATCCGCCGACAAACAAATCATTGTTTTTTTAGTAGAAACTATATCGTTCAGCCGTGAGAATCCTTTTTGTTTCTGACAATTACGACCCTACAACGCCTCCGTTCAACGGCGACAGCCAAAGGACTCGCTTGCTTTTTGAGGCTTGCCGGAGGCTTGCTGAAGTCGATGTGGTTTCGTTTGCGGATCAGCCAGACCGGTCCATATATCCTGGTAAGTTGAAGAAATGGTTGGCGCTGCTGCCTTTCATAAGCATAACGTCCCTATATCCGAGAGATTCCTTTAAGGAGTCCATGGTTGACGACGCTGTTGGTCGTGGCAGTTATGATCTTATCGTGACGCGCTATTTTCCTAGGGCTGTCTTGTGTGGTTTGTGGAAATATCGTGACAAATTGGTTATTGATTGTGATGATGCGCTTCCTTTCTTTTTTCTCAATCAGATATTTCCGTCTTCTGTGCTGACGACTCGTGTGCGTTTGCATCTGGCGGCTTATAAAATAAAAAGGCAAACTCGTCGTACGCTAAAGCAGATGCGTGCCGCTTTTTTTGCCAACGAAGCCACTGCCAAAGAATGTCGCGGTGTATTCTTGCCAAACATACCGTTTTATACGGGTAGCTGTCCCGATGCCGATTTGAGTGTTCCGATAAAAAGGATTTTGTTTGTCGGTCAGTTGGACTATCTACCCAACAAAGAAGGATTGACCCATTTCTTGGAGAAGGTTTACACGCCTCTGCGTGAGCGTTTGCCCAATGTGGAAATGCATGTGGTTGGGCAGATCACAGATGATGCTTGGCGTCAGATTTGGGAAAACTATAAAGGTGTGACGGTGACAGGCTTTGTGGATGACTTGAAACGGGAATACGAACAAAGCCATGTGGTGGTGGCGCCGGTGTATCGCTGTGGTGCTACCAATATTAAACTTCTGGAGGCAATGTCCATGAACCGTGCATGCGTCACCACTCAGGAAGCTTTCGACAAAATGCGCAAACCTTTTGAGAAAGGAAGAGATTTGTACGTTGCTGCCAATGATGATGAATTTGTTGAGGAGTTGGCGGCTTTGTTGACGGATGAAAAAGAAAATCAAAGGATTGCTGGTAATGCCAAATCAATCATGAATCAGTATTATTCCTTCGATGCTTTTTGTAATATTGTTAAATCAACCATCGAATAGCGTATGCCGGGAAGCCCATTGGTTTCGATATTGATAGCGAATTTCAACAACGGGCGTTTCATCGCCGAGACGATGGAGTCGGCGGTAAGGCAAACGTATCCGAATACGGAGTTTGTCATTGTCGACGATGGCTCGGAAGACGATTCCTTATCGGTGATCGAAAGGTTTATAAGCGCTCATCCCGAGGCAAAGGCCAGACTCGTGAAAAACACTGACCACAAGGGTTGTGGACGGATTAAGAGGCAATGCGTGGAGCTGTCGGAAGGGCAGTACTTCTGTTTCCTCGACCCCGATGACACCATCGTTCCAGAAGCCGTGGCTACCTTGATGGAAGTTTTTAAAGCCCATCCTGAATACGGCATTGTGTATTGCACGCATTATCTATGCAACGAGAATCTTGAGCCACAAGGGGTTTCAACCTATCCGGGACGGATTCCCGAGGGGCAGTCGCATCTGACTTCCACCGAGGGGCACATTTCGGCGCTGGCCTTGTGCAACCGCAAGATTTATGATCAAACGCTTGGCATCAATGCCTCCTATCAGGTGTCCGAAGACCAGGATCTTTATCTGAAGATGGAAGAAATGGCGCCCGTGTTTTTCGTGGATAAACCGTTGTATTACTACAGAAAGCACGACCATAACACCTCGTGGGACGATAACAAAGTCTTCAATAACTTCTATTGGAAGTATATCTGTGAAAAAGCGGCCTATCAACGAAGAAGGAGGCAGCAGCTGCGTGTTGACAATCTGTCAAGAAAGGAAATGAGAAAACGCTCGTTCTCGTTTTACTGGCGTTGTTGTAAGAATCTGTTTCGCAAGAAGTTTGCCCATGCCTAAATTCACGCTAATCATACCGGTTTATAATGTCGAAGCCTATCTTCACCAGTGCTTGGATAGTGTTCTCTGTCAGGATTTCTCCGACTGGGAAGCTGTCTGCGTGAACGATGGCTCCACCGACGGCTCAGCTGCCATTCTGGAAGACTATGTCGCTAAGGACGCCCGTTTCCGGCTGGTCACGCAACCCAATGGTGGCCTTTCCGCTGCACGAAACGCTGGACTTGATGCCGCACAAGGGGAATACATTCTCTTTCTTGATAGTGACGATTGGTTGGAGCCCAAGGCCTTGGAAACAATCGAGGCTTCGTTGAATGATGAAGATATGCTTTCTTTCTCGGGACGTCGCTTTTTCGAGGAAACGCAAAGCTTTAATCCTTCCGATATGTTGCCTGAAAAGACCTATGCCTCAGGAATGGACTACTATAACGAAAACGCGCTTTTGCAACGTGACTTTGCCTTTGTCTGTGTGGTGTTGAGAGCTTACCGACGGGCTTTTCTCGTCGACAATAGTCTCAGGTTTAAGGAAGGAATTCTACACGAGGACAATCTGTTTACCCCTCTCGCTTGTTATTATGCCCAAAAGGTGAAACAGATCAATGCCTGTTGCTATGACTATCGTGTCCGAGCCCACAGCATCACCACCACTGTTGACATGAAACGGTTGACGGATTTGATGGAAACCGCGAATGAGTTGGCGGCATTCTTCATCCCCAAGCAAGGTTTTGACAAGACCGTGGCGTACCGCGCCATTACGCAATACTATCAGGTGGCCTTTGTTGAAGCTCCCAAGGGTGAAAGGAAAGCGTTGAAACGGTTGTGCGATTGGGTTTTGTACCGTAAAGTGAGCCGTACCAAGCTTCGGCACCGATGGAATTATCTGAAGAACAAATAAATATAATTAAACATGGGTCTCTCGAAAATATCTTTGCGGACCTTTTTCCGTAACCTATACAACCTCTTCGCTTACGATTACCACGAGCTTAATGTGGAACGCAGGTGGCAATGGGTGGAATTAAGAAACTACGCCACCATGGAGAAGATGCTGCGCTTTTTGGAGGAGGAAGGCTCAGGGCCGTATCGTGACGAATTAGCGTTTATTTGCCGTTATGGAGTGCAGACATTCCCTTATGCACAGCTGAAACATCTGGAAACGGTTGAAAGTGGGTATGATGCGCGTCTCAAAATGCCTTTTGTGTTGCATAAAGGGAAAAAGCTTTTTTTCCCCCAAGATGTTTCCAAGGATAAAGCGGAATGGTATTATCATAACTTTATTGAACGGGAAAACCTGCTTGGCGGAAACTATATGGAGAAAATGCCCCACTGCTATCAGTCGGAACAGTTTAAAGTGAACGACGGCGATGTCTTTGTTGATGTGGGTGCCGCCGAAGGACTGGTGGCTTTGGACGTGATAGACAAGGTCTCAAAAGTCATCATCATTGAATCTGATAAAAGATGGATAAAAGCCTTACGCGCCACCTTTGAGCCGTATAAAGATAAATGTGTCATTATCCCTAAGTTGGTGACTAATTGTAACGGCAAAAAGACCATCACGCTTGACCGTCTTTTGGAAAACGAGACGGATCGTCCGATTTTCGTGAAAATGGACATTGAAGGCTACGAGAAAACAGTACTTGAGGCTGCCAAGGGCTTCCTTTCCAAACACGATATCATCAAATTGGCCTGTTGCACGTATCATGCTGAACATGACGCCCAAACGATCGTCTCAATATTCGAACAAATAGGTTATCATCATGAGTTTTCTGATGGATGGATGCTGTTTTCCGATTATGACAAGTCTTTGTTGAATCCTCCGTTCTTCCGTCACGGGGTTATAAGAGCATGGAAACAGTGACGCTCTCATATGTAATCCCTCTGTATAATGGCTCGAAAACCATTATAAAATGTCTGGATAGCATTTATGCATCTGGCATGCCACTCGAGTGTTTCGAGGTGATTGTGGTGGATGACTGCTCTACGGATGATTCCGTGGAAGTGGTCAAGCACTATGCTGCGTCGCATCCCAATATTCGGATGATTCAACACACCGAAAACAAAAGACAGGGCGGGGCAAAGAACACAGGCGTCAGAGCCGCCTATGGAAAATATGTCGCTTTTTCCGACCAGGATGATGAGGCTATTTCGGAAAACCTGGCGAAAATGCTGGACATAGCGAAAGCGCAGGAAGCGGATATGATTTCGTTCAGGTGGGTGGAGATACGCAACGGGATTTCCCGGTTGTGTTTTGTCAGGAATTTGGAGGAGAGGGAGTTTGGCGGAGTGGATTTCTGTGAGAAAGTGTTTGATCCGGCGGACAGCTTGGGCCCTTGGAGCTATCTGTATAAAAGAGCTTATTTGAATGAGCAAGACCATTTCTTTGCCGAAAACGTGATGATGGAAGACGCTGACTGGATTGCCTGGCACCTGGTTCATGCAAAAAAGATTCATCGTGAGGAGATGCCTGTCTACCAATGGATCCGTAATGACCAGTCCATCACCGCCAGCACGTCGTGGCAGTTTAAAGCGGACTTTGTGTTGTTCGGTTTGAGGAAAATAGAAGGTGCGGAACAATACGGCACGCTGTCACGGAAATTCGCTCAGACCATGCATGACGATGGGGTGTACAATATCGAAACAAGTCTGCGCACCTTGTGGAAAGCGGACCGATACAAGCCTTTTTTTGAAAAGCTGGGTAATAACGGCGCCTTCGGACGTATGAAAAAGATGTCATGGTCATCTAGAACATCTTTTGTGATAGGCCATCCCGGTATCGCCCGTCTGTCGCTTTCCATTGTTGGCCCAATACTAAAGGCCGTTAGGTCTTTTACAAAAAAGAATAGAAAAAATCAGCTATGAAATTGGTGGCGGTAACAGGAGGTCTCGGCAACCAGATGTTTGGCTATGCGTTTATGCTTCGCCTGTCAAAAGAGCATCACGCGAGGTTGTTCCATCCTTTCAATGACAAGGCGGGACGATACGGTCATGCAGGCTTTCAGCTGGATAAGGTTTTCAAACTGCGTAGCGAGGATGGGAAAAGGCATCTTGGAGTAACGCTGTTTGGCGCCTATTGGCATGTCACCAGAATTTTCCCCAAAAGGATGAGACCTTTTTTATTGCGGTTGGTGGGAATGCATGAGGTGAGAGTGGCTGAGAATTTCGTGTTTTATCCTGAAGTGTTTCAATCGGCGCACCATAACGAGCTTTTTATGGGTACATGGCAGAGTCCACGTTATTTCGAAGGAGCCGATGCAGAGGTGAGGGAAGCGCTAGCCTTCAAGGAGGAGTTGCTGAATGAACCGACACAGAAGTTGCATGATATAATCGTCGGCTGTAATGCTGTTTCGCTCCATGTGCGACACGACGATTATCTCTCAACGTCCTATGCTCAAGGGTTTGGCGGTATCTGTACGAAAGCTTTTTATCAAAATGCCATCGCCTTCATTAAACAGCATACCGATCACCCCAAACTCTTTGTGTTCTCTGACGATATCAACTGGTGTCGTGAGAATCTTGATGTCGGTGATGCTACTTTTGTAGACTGCAACCACGGTAACGATAGCTGGCAGGACATGTATCTGATGAGCTGTTGCAAGCACAACATCATCGCCAACAGCACCTTCAGCTGGTGGGGAGCCTGGCTTAATCCCAATCCCGATAAAATCGTTGTTGCGCCCCAAAAATGGTGGAACGGCCTGAATGACGATGTGGTGCCTGATGCATGGACAAAAGTTGACGGCAATGAGATTCTTAATTAGTAAAAAATGAAATTCTCTGTTGTCATACCACTCTATAATAAAGCGCCCTATGTGGCGAAAGCCATCCAAAGTGTGCTGTCGCAAACCTTCAGTGACTATGAACTGATTATAGTGGATGATGGCAGCGGCGACAATTCCGCAGAGATCGCTTCTAAGGCCCTCGAAGGATGTGGCAAATGCCAGTTGATCCGTCAAGAGAATGCTGGGGTGAGCATGGCGCGCAACAATGGCGTGGCGGCTTCACATGGAGAGTATCTCTGTTTCCTTGATGCCGATGACTGGTGGGATCCCCACTTCCTGCAGGAGATGTCGGAGCTGATTGCTGAGTTCCCTGACGCAGGCATCTATGGAGCTAACTATACGATTGTTAATGAAACGAAGAAAAAGACCCGAATAGCTCCAGTGGGGGTTGAACCGGGCTTCGAAAAAGGATATATCAATTATTGTCAGGCGTATGCCAAAACGATGTCCATGCCCTTGACCTCGATTTCAGTGGCGATATCTCGGACGGTTTTCGAGGAGATGGGAGGCTTCCCGAAAGGAATCAAGCTTGGCGAGGATTTCCTGCTTTGGATACGTATCGCATTAAAGCATCAGGTGGCGTTTTTGAATAAGCCGCTTGCTTTCTACAACCAGGATGTGGAGGTGGCAAACCGAGGGGTTAAGACAACTGGCTATGAGCCGGATAGTTTCATGACTTTCCATTTTGGCCAGTTTGCTGAGGAAGAAAGCAAGAACAAGGAATTGAAGGTACTCCTGGATAAGATAAGAGTCTATTCCTTACTGCGGTTCAGAGTGCGCAATGAATACGCTGATGCAGTGGCCTTGGAGATAAAGAAAGTTGATTTTGACAATGTTGAAAAGAAATATCGGTTTTATTATAAGGCGCCCTATTTCCTTGTTTGGCTATATGCCCAAATGGTAAAGGTAGGATCGTCGATTAAGAGAATCTTGAGATGAGCAGACTGTTTGGCAAGTTGCTCGATCGCTTGCGCGGTGAGCAGGATCTGGAAAAATTGATTAAAAAGGGGTTGGTGGTAGGGAAGAATTTCAAACGCATGGGCGGTGTCATCATCGACCCGTCTCATTGTTGGCACATCAGCATCGGCGATAATGTGACCTTGGCCCCTCGGGTGCATATCATCGCCCATGATACCAGCACCAAGACGTTTTTGAACTATACTCGAGTGGCCAATGTCAGCATTGGGGATAATGTTTTTATCGGTGCGGGCACCATTGTGCTTCCAGGAGTTGTCATCGGAAACAATGTGGTCATTGGCGCCGGTAGTGTGGTCTCCCACGACATCCCCGACAACTCGGTGGCATTGGGGGTTCCAGCTCGGGTAATCAAAACCATTGACGAGTATTTGAATGCTGAAAAGGCAAGGATGAATTCAGAAAATGTTTTTGGTGAGGAATATACGCTGCGCCATCCGGAATTCGGTGAGAAGGAACGGATGGAGTTGTTGGAAATGTGTAATAAACATGGATGTGTTTATATAGAATAAATATAAGAGAAGGCTATGATTCCCAAAATAATACATTATTGCTGGTTTGGTCCTGGTGAGCTTTCCCAATCGGCCAGAGACTGCATCGACTCGTGGCATCAGCACATGCCTGACTATGAGTATAAGCTCTGGAACGAGGACAATTTTGACATTACTTCAGTGCCTTATGTCAAGGAAGCCTATGAGGCGGGAATCTATGCCTTTGTCAGCGACTATGTCAGGTTATGGGCATTGCGCAATGAGGGAGGAGTATATCTTGATACAGACGTGAAGGTGTTCAAAGCCTTTGACGATCTTCTCAAATACAAGGCATTTGCAGGCTTCGAAGGGAGCAAACATCTGCCCGTCGGCACCTGTGTCATGGCCAGCGAAGCCAATGGCGAATGGGTCACTGAGATGCTTGAGGCCTATCGTGGCCGGCATTTCCTGTTGCCCGACGGCTCTCACGACATGACTTCCAATGTGCAGCGGTTTACTGCAATTATGGCACTGAAAGGATTTCGCCAAGACGGCACCGAGCAGGAATATAAGGATCTACACGTCTTCCCCGTGGAGTATTTCTGCCCAAGACAAACCACGGGTGAATATTTCCGCACCGACAATACTTACAGCGACCATCTTGGCGTCGGCTCGTGGACCGAAGAAGGCCCAAGGTGGAAAAAATGGGTGAGAAAAGTGGTGGGACAAAAAAACATGACCCGGCTGATCAAAATGAAACGCAAATTGTTCTCATGACAAAACAGATTCATCTCGAGTGTTGCTGGACAGATCAGCCTGTGCATAGCCTGAAGCGCGATTTCATGAATCTGGCCAACACGGTATTCGGCTCGTTCGTCACCGATAATTATTACAACGCCAAGTTCGTCGATAATATCTACGGGCCTTCGTTGATTACGGTGGCGTATGTTGACGGCATTGCCGCCGGAGCCGACGTGATGTGGCGCAACGATCTGGATTCGACAAAGGCTTACCAGACCGTCGATACCTGTGTGCTGGAACAATTCAGGGGGATGGGACTGTTTAAGAGGATGACCTGCCATGAATTAGAACTGCTCGGTAAAGAAACGCTGATGTACGGTTACCCCAACGTGAACTCGTATCCGGGTTATGTGAAGATGGGATGGCGAGTGGATCGTCTCTACAAGACCCTCTTCCTCACTACGAAAAAAGAAACTATTGACAACGGATATGCAGCCTGGTGGCTGAAGGCGCAAAACGGCATATCCTATATTAATAGAAAAGGAGAGTATTATCTCGTAAGAAAACATGAGTCAAAACCCGTGGCCACCCTGATAGGACGGGTTGATGAGGCTACCGCCAGGCTGTTCCCCAAAACCGTGGGATGGAGCCTGCTGCGAAGCTTCGAAGCAAAATCGTCGATTTACAATAAGAACAAATCTATTCCATTAGTTTGCAACCAAAAATGGAGGATACCTTATTGGAAAATCGACGCAATATGAAACATGTAAAGAAAATCTATGAGCGTATCGCTCGTGACCGATGGGAAATCGGTTTTGTTGAAGGCGGCCTCGATGCCGTGATGGGGCAGGAGCCCCTGAAAGTGAATTGGTTGCAACATGGCTTCACCGACCGGTGGTTTGCCGATCCTTTTATCCTGAAAGTGACCGACAACACCATACAGGTGCTTGTTGAAGAGTTCGAGTATCAACAAAAAAAAGGGCGCATTGCCCTGCTTGAAGTTGATAGGCTGTCTTTCCAACTCAAGTCACGTCACATTGCCTTGGAGTTGGATACCCATTTGAGTTTTCCAGCCATATGGAGAGAAAACGGCAAGGTGTTCGTCTATCCCGAAAGTTGGGCGTCCGGAGCCTTGTGTCTTTATGAGTTGAGGAACGGCTACTGCGACATTAATGCCAAGACGGTGCTATGCAAGGAACCGATGGCCGATGCCATCATGACAGACTGCTTCGGAAAGCGGCGTCTGTTCTCAGTTACTGAGAATGACAAATTGAGGGTGTATCGTTTCGATGAACAAAGCCGCCGTTTTGTGCTGTTTTTTGTGAAACCTTTCAGTAGAGCCACCGCACGAAATGCAGGCGACTTCTTTGAATACCGGGGAGAGGTCTATCGTCCGGCACAGGTCTGCGATGATCACTATGGCCAGGCCATAGAGATACAGAAAGTCGTTTGTGATGGCGATGACAATTACTGTCTCGTTCCTTACAAGACGCTTTACTCAAACCATGAATCCCTCGACTATGGGATGCACACACTGAATAGTTACGGTGAGGTTGCGGTTGTAGATGTGCGTGGCTGGAACAACGCCTTGGCGGTGAAGTCGATCAAGGCACTAAGGAAACTGTTTGACTGTCATCACTCTAATCTTTAATGCATGAGTGATGATACCAAAAATAGTACACTATTGCTGGTTCGGAGGATCGGATCTTCCTCAACTGGCGGAGGATTGCATGGACTCTTGGAAACGATTCATGCCCAGCTGGGAATACCGGCTCTGGAATGAAACTACTTTCGATGTCAACAGTCATCCTTACACCAAAGAAGCCTATGAGGCTGGTATGTTTGCCTTTGTGAGCGATTTTGTCAGGCTTGTCGCCTTGGAACGTGAAGGCGGAATTTATCTGGATGTCGACTTTGAAGTCTATAAGCCATTTGACGACCTGCTTGCTTATGGTGCTTTTGCTGGCTTCGAAGGAAGCAAACACAAGCCTGTGATGATGGGGGTGTGCGGCTCGGCGCCTCATGGCGCATGGGTTACGGAAATGCTGGATTTATATCATGGCCGCCATTTTCTTCTGCCCGATGGGAAACCTGACCTGACCACCAACGTACAGTTCATCACGGCACGGATGTCGGCCAACGGTTTCAGGCAGGACGGCTTTGAGCAGGATTATAAGGATCTTCATGTGTTACCCGTGGACTTTTTCTGCCCTCGACAAACCACAGGTGCCTACCTCAGAACTGAAAACACCTATTGCGAACATAGAGGGTTGAGATCCTGGACTGGAGATGATAGCAAATGGAAATCGTGGGTCAAATCCCTGGTGGGTCAAAACCACATGATCCAATTAATTAAATTGAAGCGGAAATTGTTTGGATAATGATAACTTTTTTTCCTAATCTTATTTCCCGAAAAGCAATCATTGGGTATTTCGTTGCCCTTGCGGTAGTGTCGGTGGTCTTCATGGATCACGCTCTGCCGTTCTATATGATGCTGTTTGGAACGGCAGAGGTGTGTCTGTTCTTTGTCTTTAGTCACCAGCTTACCCTGCAATGGTATCGCCTTCATCCCAAGGTATTCGCAAAGAAACTGTTCGTGACCTCACTGATCATCCGTTTGGTCTACATGATCTTTGCCTATTTCTTTTATGACTATATGACGGGGCAGCCTTTTATGTTCCATTCTGCTGACGAGCAGTTATATTATAGCGCAAGTAAGATATGGAGAGAACAGGGCTATAGTGTTTTAATTAATGAGCTGAAATGGATAGGCTTGAGCGATTCAGGCGAGATATGGTGGAATGGCCTGTTATGCCTGGTGTTCGGCCCTTATATCCTGACCGCACGTATTGGACACTGTTTGGCAAGTGCCCTCACCTGTGTGCTGATCTACCGTATTGCCAAACGTCATTTTGGTGAGCGAACAGCGCGGATGTCGGCAATTTTCTGCATGTTGATGCCCAATTTGATTTATTATTGTGGAATCCATCTGAAAGAGGCTAACATGGTTTTTGCCACCGTGTTGCTAGTGGATAGTGTCGACGTTTTGTTGAGTGAATCGAAGTTCAGCTGGCCCAGTCTTGTCCTCGCGGCTGTTGCAGCATTTGTCCTGTTTACCTTCCGCACTCCTCTTGGTATAGTGGGACTGCTCGCTGTGATGGTGGCAATAGTGTTTAACAAAGGCAAACTCACGTCCATTTGGAAAAAAGTCGGGATGGCACTGCTTGTCGTTGCGGTGCTCTCAACGACAGCCATAGGCAATAGACTGAAGGAGGAAGTGGATGAATTGTGGACTGCTGGTGAAACGAATCAGAGTGTCGGCATGGAATTCCGTGCCAAACGTACAGGTGGAAACAGCTTCGCAAAAGATGCTTCCACCATCATGTTCGCACCGGCCATCTTCACCCTTCCCTTCTCCAGTATGGTATATACCGAGATGCAAGAGAACCAACAGATGATCCATGGAGGTAATTTTGTTAAGAATGTACTGTCGGGGTTTGTTATTTTTGCCTTGGTTATATTGATTTTCAGTGGTGACTGGCGTAAACATACCTTGCCTCTGGCATTGATGTTAGGCTATCTGGTAGTGATTGCTTTTAGTAACTTTGCCCACTCAGAGCGTTTCCACCAACCAGTATTGCCATTTGAATTGATGTTCGCCGCATACGGCATTTCTCAATTGCAACGAAAACATGTGAAGTGGATTGATTATTGGATGATTTTCGTCATAGCGGCTAATGTGGGCTGGGCCTATATTAAACTGGCAGGAAGGGGAATGCTGTGATGAGAGTGCTATTGGTTTGCAGTTTCAAGGAGAACTTGGCCGAAAACGCCGCCCCTTTCATTGTGGAACAACGGAATGCCCTACAACGCTTGGGCGTTGAGTGCGAAATGTTCCTTGTCAAAGGTAAGGGGATCCGTGGATACCTTAGACAGCTCCATCCGTTAAAAGACCGTATCAAAGAATTTCATCCGGACGTGATCCATGCCCATTATGGTCTATGTGGCCTGTTGGCCAATTTACAACGCAAAGTGCCGGTGGTAACCACCTACCATGGCTCCGACATCAACGAGAAACGGGCACGCCGATTTTCCAAAACAGCCATGCATCTGTCCGCTTGGAATGTGTTCGTCTCAAAAAAGACGATGAACATCGCCCGTCCCGGCAAGAACGTTACGTTGCTGCCTTGTGGGGTCGACTTGACGGAATTGCAATTGACTTCAAAACAGGAAGCCCGTCGCCAGATGCATTTAGAACAAGAAAAACAATATGTTCTTTTTGCCGGTGCTTTCGACAATGCAGTGAAAAATGCGCCCTTGGCGTTCGAAGCTGCTAAATTGTCGGGCGCTGAGCTGTTGGAACTGAAAGGATATACGCGCGAAGAGGTAACCTTGTTGATGTGTGCCGCCGATGCTTTGCTGATGACCTCGTTGAACGAAGGATCGCCTCAGGTGATCAAAGAGGCGATGGTCTGCGGCTGTCCCATTGTCAGCGTCGACGTGGGCGATGTGAAAGAACGTGTCGATGGGGTAGAAGGCTGTTTTGTTGCACAAAATAGAGAGCCACAGGAGTTGTCGAACTTGCTTGGGATGGCCTTGGCTTTTCAAGGTCGAACACAAGGAAGAAAGAAAATTATTGATGATGGTCTTGAAAATGGCCTTGTGGCAAAGGAATTGATGGGGATTTACGAGCATTTAAAAAGAAATTAATCAATACTATGGAGATACAAGACTTTATTACCAAATTCGCTAGTCAGTTTGATGATACTGACGCAAGTGAATTCAATGCGGAAACATGTTTCAGCGAGTTGGAGGAATGGAATTCTTTTCTGGCTCTTGCCATAATGGCAATGATAAAGAGCGAATACGACGTTGCGGTCACCGCACAGGAGATGCGTGACTCCAAAACAATTCAAGATTTGTTTAACATAGTGAAATCTCATGTCTAATATGAACCCTTTTTCTTTGGAAAGCAAAACCATCCTGGTCACCGGTGCCTCGTCGGGTATCGGCAAAGCAACAGCGTTTCTCTGTGCTGAAATGGGAGCAAAAGTCGTCGCTGTGGGTAGAAACGAATGGCGACTTGAAGACACACTCGCCGCGTTGCCAGGTGATGGACATGTCCGTGTGGTATTGGATTTGACCGACGAGACTGCGGTGGATGCGGCAGTCTCAAGTCTCCCGTTGCTTGATGGTATCGCTAATTGCGCTGGCATAGCCGACATGAATCCTTTTCAATTCGTTGACCGACAGGAGATCGACAAGGTCTTTTTAACCAACTTCCTTTCGCCAGTCATGCTGGTGAACAAATTGCTGAAAGCTAGGAAACTGCAAAAGGGAAGTTCCATCGTCTTTGTGTCTTCTGTCGACGGTCCCAAGGTGGTGCATGCGGGCAATTCCGTTTATTCGGCTTCGAAAAGTGCCCTGACGGGCATGGCTCGCAACATGGCCATTGATCTGGTGGGAAAGAAGATCCGCGTGAACTGCGTGCTGCCTGGAACAACCGATACAGACATGATCCGCACGGCCAATGTGACCGAAGAAATGTTGCAGGAAACAGCCAAAGCCTTACCAATGAAGCGCTTTGCTCGACCTGACGAAATAGCCAACGCCATCGCATTCCTACTTTCTGATGCTAGCTCATACATGACAGGTACGGAGCTTGTTGTCGATGGCGGAAGTTCGATAGTTTGAATGAATTAATAGATCGTGACATGGCGTATTTAAAATATAATCGTATCGGCATAAAAGCCATCGCTGCCTGTGTTCCTCCAAAAGTGGAACGCAACAAGGATCTAAGCTACTTCATGAGTGAGGAGGAAATCCTAAAAGCCATCCAGAACACTGGTATCGAAGAACGCAGGATGGCGGAAAAGGACGTGTGTACGTCGGACCTTTGCTTCAAAGCCGCTGAGAAATTGTTGGTTGACAATGCTATCGACAGGGGAACGATCGACGCTCTGATATTCGTGAGCCATACCTCCGACTATCACCACCCGGCCACGGCACCAATATTGCAACATCGACTAGGCTTGTCGAAAAATACCTTGTCGTTCGATATCAGCCTGGCATGCTCGGGCTATGTGTACGGCCTCTCTACTGCATACGCATATGCCAGCCAGCCAGGAATCAATCGTGTGCTGCTGTTGGTGGGTGAGACCATGTCGAAAATCGTCTCTCGTTACGACAAGGTGAACACACCGTTGTTTGGCGATGCCGGCACCGCCACACTGATCGAGAAAGGCGACTATGGCGAGTCGGTGTTCTCGCTTCATTCCGATGGTAGCGGTTATGAGGTGATGATGATTCCCGACGGGGGATTCCGTAATCCTACCACCAGCGAAAGCCTTATGGAAGAAACCGATGCCAACGGCGACCGCCGTACCCGCGAACAGTTCCGCATGGACGGCATGGCAGTGTTCAACTTCGGCATGAGCGTGGAACCCCGCGACATCAAAAACCTTCTGGATGAGGCAGGCTTGCAACTGTCGCAACTCGACCTGCTCATTTACCATCAAGCCAATAAGTTCATGACAGATTTCTTTACGAAATGGCTGAAGTTTGACAAGGCAAAGACACCCTACAGCATCAAGAAGTTCGGTAATACCAGTTCGGCTTCCATCCCGCTGACCATTGTTACCGAGTTGAAGAACGGGTATCCTGATCGCGAGCATGTGATTCTGTCGGGGTTTGGCGCCGGCCTGAGCTGGGGGAGCGTACTACTCGACCTAAGACTTTGTGCTATATCAGAATTAGTTGAATATTAAGAAAATGTTTGTCTTCCGTAATCATACCATTGAGCGGTTCTTCCCGAAGGATTATCATTTTTCGGGGTATGATGACGTTTCTCTCGTTCCTGAACAGGAGGAGGGCTACGTTTGGTGCTACCAGGCTCCTATAGGATACGACAATGCGGCAGCTTCCGAGGAGATTGGCACCGATTTGCAGAAATTCCTGATGGTGTTGGAAACCGTCAATCCCAATAAGACGGTCATTGCCTTCACCATGACGGTACTCTATTCGTTGTCGTTTACGGACGAGGATCTTCGATTGAAAGAGGCTGTCGGGAAGTACAATGCCGGTCTGATTTCGGCCTCGCTGACGCATAAAAACTTGAAAGTTATTGATATTGAGGAGTTCACAAGCCGTTATCCAGCAGAGGACTTGATGGATTGGAAGTTCTATCTCCTCTCGCAGATGGGGATGAACCCTCGTCTGGCAGCCGTTTTCCAGCAATGGTTTGCAAAAAAGCTGGATGAGATTGCCCTAAAACGGAAAAAATGCCTTGTGCTTGATCTTGATAACACAC
This sequence comes from Bacteroidales bacterium, assembly GCA_017394865.1. Taxonomy (GTDB): domain Bacteria; phylum Bacteroidota; class Bacteroidia; order Bacteroidales; family F082; genus Limimorpha. The sequence goes on along the minus strand of JAFPWT010000008.1, from coordinate 88,202 downwards.
TCTGGGGTGGTATTCTGGGTGAAGATGGCCCCGACGGGATCAAAATCGGCGGCGATTATCCAGGGAAGGCGTTCCTTCTCTTCCAACAAGGCTTGCTCGAGTTGAGCAGAAACGGCGTTGTTCTTGCCGTATGCAGCAAAAACAACGAACAGGAGGTGTTGGATTTGTGGGAAAAGAATCCTTATCTGGTGCTTCGGAAAGAACATTTTGCGGCCTATCGCATCAATTGGCAGGACAAAGCATCCAACCTGAAGGAGTTGGCCGAAGAACTGAATCTTGGACTGGACAGCTTCGTTTTTGTTGATGACAACCCCACGGAAAGGGCTTTGGTGAAACAGCTGCTGCCCATGGTTTCGGTACCCGATTTTCCGGCACAGCCTTACGAGCTGCCTGTTTTCTTCAAAAAGCTGGTGGAAGAGGAGTTCAAAGTGTATTCCATTACTGAGGAAGATAAAGCGAAGACGCTTCAATATCAGGCCAATGCGATGCGCTCGAACTTGCAAAAGCGTTTCGAGGATTTCGATGGTTTTCTGAAGAGCCTCGACATGCACCTGACCGTTGGAGCGGCCAATGAATACAACATCCCCCGCATCGCCCAGATGACGCAAAAAACCAACCAATTCAACCTGACTACCAAACGATACACCGATGCAGAGATCAGGACAATGATCGAAAAAGGTTGGAAAGTGTTTTGTCTCTCTGTAGCTGACCGTTTCGGCGACAGTGGCATCACAGGCTGTGCCATCATCAAGGGCAATGAGATGGATACTTTCCTGCTGAGTTGTAGGATATTGGGAAAAGGAATCGAGACGGCTTTTCTAAAGAAAGTGCTTCAGATGCTTCGCGAAGAAGGTGTCTCTGAATTGAATGCGACCTACATCCCAACGGCGAAAAACGCACAGGTAAAAGATTTTTACGAGGGCGTAGGCATGCGCTGTGTCGCTGAAAACGAAAACGGAGAAAAACAATACAAAGCCTTCCTGAATGAGATGGATTTGTTCATACAGGAATATTATCACATGGAGATCAAATGATGGAAAACAGGATATTGGAAATCATGCGCTCGGTGTTTCAAACCGATGATATTGACGAGACCTGTTCGCAGAGAAACTGTGAAAAATGGGATTCGATGAACCACATGAACCTCATTGTGGAGTTGGAAATGGAGTTTGGGGTCTCTTTTGAGCCTGAGGAGATTGCCCAGATGCGCAGTTACGATGAAGTTGTGCAATTCGTAAAAAACAAAACGGCATGAAAGAAAGTAAGGAATGGGTCGTAAAAGAGCCCAGACAAATCCCCTATGGTCATCCCAAACGATCCTTGTGGCAGATGATCCGGAAAGTGAAAAACACCATCCTGTTCCGCTGGGCCTACAACTGTCCGCTCAATTCATGGCGCATCAGGTTTCACCGTTGGCGTGGCTGCCATATCGGCAAAGGCGTTTACATCGGCAGATTCTGCTTCTTGGATAACATGTATCCCGAATACATCTATATCCACGACGGGGCAAGTATCAATGCCCGCGCCATGATTCTGACACATTTCAACCCGTTTGAGACTTACAAAAAGGTTTTTGTTGCGGAAGTCAAACCAACCATTATCGGTGAAAACGCCATCGTTTCAGTAAACGCCACCATTATGCCGGGGGTGACGGTAGGGAAGTTCGCCGTCGTTTCAAGTGGTTGTACCATTGAGCAGGATATTCCTGATTATCATATGGTTAAATCGACAAATAAATTAAAGAGCATCGACCTTAGTAGCTTATTGGAAAACGAATAAATCATGAATGTCCTGATTCAACTTAGTCATCCGGCTCATTTCCATCTGTATAAGAATGTCGCTCGGAACTTGATGGATGACGGCCATCATGTCTTCATTCTGATCAAGACGAAGGACATTCTGGAGGATCTGCTGAAAGCATCGGGACTGCCTTATTACAATATCCTGAAAGAGGCGCACCGTAAAAGCAAGCTGGGTATTTTCTGGGATATGCTGGTGCGTGACTGGCGGATGTTGCGTTTTGTGCGAAAGCATCACATTGATCTGCTGACTGGCTCGACACCCGAAGTGGCCCAGGTGGGCTGGCTGACTCGGAAATACCGCATCAATACCGGCGAGGACGACATGAGCGTCGTACCCCTGTTCCAGAAATTGGCAGGTCCTTTCATTCAGACCATGCTATCGCCTGAGGTGTGCGACAATGGGAAATTGGAAGCCAAATCGGTGAAATATCCCTCTTATCACGAGTTGGCCTATCTCCATCCCAATCATTTTCAAGCGGACAAGACCGTTGTTGAACGTTATTTCCCTGTGGATACGCCTTATTTCATCCTCCGCTTCTCTAGCTTGAACGCCCATCACGACGCAGGCATCCGCGGCATTAATACAGCTATCGCCCAACGGCTGGTGGATCTGTTGAAGCCCCATGGCCGCATCTACATCACCTCGGAACGGGAGTTGGAGCCGCAGTTTGAGCCGTATCGCATTCCCATTAAGACCATCGATATGCACCATGTGATGGCATTTGCCACGCTATATATCGGCGACAGTCAGACAATGGCGGCTGAGGCTGGCGTCCTCGGTGTGCCTTTCGTGCGATTCAACGACTTCGTCGGACGTATCGGTTATCTCAATGAGCTGGAGAATAAATACCAGCTGGGCTTCGGTATCAAGGCTGCCGAAACAGGCTCGACCGATAGGCTGTGCGAGACGGTGGAAACGATCCTCTCTACACCTGACCTGAAAGCGACGTGGGCCTTGCGCCGCCAGAAGATGCTCTCTGAGAAGATCGACTACGCGAAGTATCTAACTCAATTCATCGAGAACTACCCTGAAAGTAAAAACAAATAATATGCGACATATCACCCTTATTGCGGGCGCACGCCCCAACTTCATGAAGATCGCCCCACTGATCCATGCCATCCAAAAGACACGACAACAAGGGCAGGAGATACAATACCGACTCGTTCATACGGGTCAGCATTACGATCACCGGATGAGTGGAACCTTCTTTGAGGAACTCGACATTCCCCAACCTGACATCAACTTGGGTTGTGGCGACGGTACCCAGGCTGAGAAGACAGCCGCTATCATGGTGTCGTTCGAGAAAGACCTGATGGAGCACCCGACCGATCTCGTTTTGGTGGTGGGCGATGTGACCTCCACCATGGCTTGTGCTATTGTGGCAAAGAAACTCTGCACTCAGGTGGCACATGTGGAAGCAGGTATCCGTTCTTGGGATCTGACCATGCCCGAGGAGATCAACCGCATGGTCACTGACAGCGTAGCAGATTATTTCTTCACCACTTCGGAACAGGCTAACGCTAACTTGCGACGCTTTGGCGCCTCTGACGACAAGATCTTTTTCGTTGGTAATGTGATGATCGACACACTTCTGGCGAACCGTCCGCGCTTTGTCAAACCCGAAGTGTATGAGACGTTGAACCTCCAACCGCAGCAATATCTGACCCTTACACTGCATCGCCCAGCCAATGTGGACGGCGCCGAGAAACTGAAACGTCTGGTGAACGAGATTGTCACCAATGTGCACGACATGCCCATTGTCTTTCCCATCCATCCCCGCACGGCAAAAGTGTTCAAGGAGTTGGGCATTGAGGCTGAAAACCTCCATATTGTGGAACCTATGGGATATCTCGAGTTCAACTATCTGGTGGAACACGCCAAGGCGGTGGTCACCGATAGCGGCGGCATCACCGAGGAGACTACGGTGATGGGCGTGCCATGCATCACCCTGCGCGACAATACTGAGCGACCTGAGACCATCACGATGGGTACCAATGAGTTGATTGGCACCAATCCCGACAACATTAAGCCAGCACTCGACCAGTTGTTCGCCGGACAATGGAAACAAGGCCGAATCCCCCCGCTATGGGATGGGCATGCAGCAGAAAGAATCATTGAAATAATAAAAACGTTATAATGAGAAAAATATCATTATTTATATACTATGTATTCGCTCGACATATGTCGAAGTCGACCATGCCGGTATTCGGAAAGTTGGCGTTGCGAATGCGCCGTTTCTGTTGTAAACGGATGTTTTCCGCTTGTGGCTATGACTTGAATGTGGAGCAGGGAGCCTATCTGGGCAATGGCAAGGATATCCGTGTGGGCAACCATGTAGGTCTAGGCAAGGATCTCACGGTGCATAACTGTATCCTGACCATCGATGACGATTTGATGATGGGGGAAGAGGTGATGATTATCGGAGGCGGACATCGTTTTGATGAGCTTGACAAGCCTATGGGTCGGCAGGGTGCCAAGGAAAAGACGGAACTTCATATTGCCGGTGATGTGTGGATCGGAGCAAGGGCGATGATCCTGCCGGGGTGTAAGCGCATCGGCCACGGTGCCATTGTCGGTGCGGGCGCCGTCGTCACCAAAGATGTGCCCGACTATGCCATTGTGGGTGGCAACCCCGCTAAAGTCATTCGATATAGAACGGAAAATTGAATCTGATGGATTTCACCCTGGGCAAATACAGAGAACTGTTGGATGCGTTGGACTGCTGTGAGCAGGTGACGCTGCGTCACGATGTGGACAAGAGGCCGCAGAACAGCCTTGCCGTCGCCCGTATCGAGCGTGAGCTGGGTTGGGAGGCTACGTATTACTTCCGCACGGTACCCGAGAGTTATAATGAGGCCATTATCCTTCAGATTGCTTCGCTGGGACACGAGATCGGTTACCATTACGAGTCAATGGCCACCTGCCATGGCAATATCGAAGCTGCCTACGACGATTTCTGTCGTAATCTGGAAAAGCTTAGGGCATTGGTGCCGGTCACTAGTATCGCTATGCATGGCAGCCCTATGTCGAAATACGACAGCCGTGAGCTTTGGGAGCACTACGACTATCATAAACTTGGCATCGAAACAGAGCCTTATCTCGATACCGACTTTTCACAGGTGTTTTACTTGACGGATACGGGGCGTCGTTGGGACGGCTATCGGGTGAGTGTCCGCGACAAGATCCCCGAGTATCAGGAGCAGTGGGTGAAAAACGGTTGGGTGTATCGTCACACCGACGACATCATCCAAGCCATTAAACAGGGATCTTTTCCCGCTCGGGTGCTGGTCAACACGCATCCACAACGCTGGACCGACAATCAATTCCTATGGTTTAAGGAGTTGACGATGCAGTCGATGAAAAATTTGGTAAAAAGGTTTATTTAATATAATTAATATTAATATAGAGAAATAATATTATTTTAAAAATTAATACAAAAAAGTATTGACAAATAAGAAAAATGCAGTATCTTTGCGGTGTTAAAGGCAATGCTGCTATGAAAAAAGATACTAATAAAGAACTTGTTAATGATCCCATCTGTGAGGCACGGCGTTATGTTGACAATGCCAAGGAAGCGCTTGATGAAAGAGGGAAGCTCAATTATGAGACTCGTCTTTATGAGGATGAAAAATATGTGAAGGCGGCAGGCCATTATCTATGGCATTCCGTGCTGATTGCGCTTGATGCGGTGTTTCATGTGAAGAAAGCGAAGCGAAACAGGAAAGGCGATGGGTCGCATGTTGATATTGACGATTACATCGCCGCTGTCAGTCCTCGTGATAAGAAGCTCTTGGCCTATGTGGTGACGGGTTATAAGATTTTACATGTTGCCATGGGTTACGATGGGGCTTCAAGCAAGGCCACCTGTGATGATGGTATCCGTATTGCCAACGAAGTCATCAACCGTTGTGAAACGTTGATGGCAAGTTAGTTAAATCAAAAAAACGATACGGTGATGAGAGATATTAATAAGGAAATAGAATTTGATCCTATCCGTGAGGCCCGGCGATATGTCGACAATGCTCATGATGTGCTTAGGAAGCATGGAAAGTTGAATGTCGAAGATGGGTACTATGAGGATTCGAAGTATGTGAAAGCCGCCGGGAACTATCTCTGGTCGGGTGTACTTATTGCTTTAGACGCGGTTTTCTGTGTGAAAAAGGAAAAACGAAATAAAAAAGGCGATCATTCGCGTGTTGACATTGACGATTATTTGTTTGTCATTTCCCGGCGTGACAAGAAACTGCTTTCGTGGGTAAAGGATGGTTACCAGATCATGCATCTCTATATGACCTATGATGGTATACAACGACGGAGTGTGTGCAAGGATGGTTTTGTTCTTGCCAACGACATCATCAACCGTTGTGAGATGTTGATGGCGGGCTGATAATATATTTAATTCATATTAATAAAAATAACAGAGCCGCAAGGAATCCTTGCGGCTCTGTTTCTTTGGAGTTTTGAAAGTGGGGCGGATAGCCGTCCCACTTTCTTTTTTGTGTTTACTCCTTACGGCGTTTGGCGACAGCATAGGCTGCTCCAAGACCGATGAGCATGATGACGCCGCCGGTGAGCGGAGCGTCTTCGTTGGTGGTCAGGCCGTGATCGGGCAGGCCGGGGGCGCTGCTACGCAAGAGACCAAAGAGGGTATTGTCAACCTCTTGGTCCTGGTAGAAACCGTACCACGTCATGCCGACAGATTCCTCCTCCTCGGGCATCTCGCCGTAACCGAAGAGACCGCCGCCTTGGGCGAATGAGCAAAGGCTCAGACCGAGAACGATTGCGAATGTTAATGCTAGTTTCTTCATGGTATGATTATTTTTGATATTTAACTTTTCATTTTTAACTCGTTTCATTTCGTTTAGAGCTTTGCCGTTCATTTCACAACGATCTTTTGGGTCTTCACATCGCTGCCGTTGACGAGGCGGAGCATGTAGACGCCAGCGGCCATATTCTCGGTGGAGATACGGTTGGCGCCGTTGGTGCTGCTGATCATACGGCCAGTGACATCGAACAGCTGGACAGTGGTGTTACCGTTGACGCCGCTGAGGATGATTTCACCGTTGCTGATGAATGCGAACTGATCATCGGAGGTGTCGCTGGTGGCGAACACGAGTTTGAAGCGTGAAGCGTAGTCGGTGTAGCGAGCGTCGAAGGTGTAGCTCGGGGTGGCGAGCAGGTCGACGTCATTGCCGTTCTTATTATCAATAAGGTGCAGGTAGCTGAAGTTGGTGTCCTCGCTGCTGAAGTTGAGGGTGTAGGTGCCGTTGGTTTCAGCCTTGAAGTTGATCGGCATTTCACCTTGGTTGCCGGCGCTGGCCACAGCGTAGTCTTTGCCATCGACAGGCATATAGACCTTGGAGTGGTTCGGGTCGAGTTGGATCTTCTCGAGGGTCTGTCCGTTGCTGAAGCTGATGAAAGCGTTGTCAACCTTGGTTGTGCCTTGGTTCAGCGTGATGCCGAGTGAAGAACCGGATTTGGCGGGGGCAGTGATTTGGAAGCCAGTAGTATTGGTGGCTGAAGTCACTTGGACGAAGAAGCCTTCCATCGGAGCGACGGAGGTTCCAGCAGCGACGGCCTCCAACTCTGAACCACCAGCTTTCATCTTATAGAAAGCGATTCCACTCGTTCCATTGGTGATGTAGCAGTTGCAGGTGAAGGGGTTACCCAACAGATGCCAGCCTACAAACTCAAGACCATCGGCTGCAGTGGCAAGAGGCAAATCAGTAAATGTCAAAGGTGATGTCGGGATAGTGTTGCCACTGAACGTCGGACTTACAGAGCCAGCGTTGGCATAGAGGTAACCGTAGCCCATGTCAAGGTCGGTGAATGCACTGGCCTCGTAGTTGCGCCATTCAAGTTGCTTGCTTTGGTCGAACGAATAGAGGTCGAAGGTACCGGTGGCCAAGCCAGTTGCAGTAACAGGAATTGAGTAGGAAGAGGTTGTATAGACAGGTGTGGCAATTAAGCGGTAACCATTGGCACCCGATTTGGCAGTGTAAGGTTCAACGACCATATTGAATGTGACAGGAATTTCGTTGCTGTGCTGGAGCTGGCCGCCTTCCTGGATGGTGATGGAACCGTTGACAATGGTGATTTCGTCGGCCACTGCGGTATAACCGGTAGGAACGATGACGTCACCATTAATAATAACACTGGAGTTTGCAGGAGGTACTGTGCCGTCATCCCATGTGGTTGGAGCGTTCCATAAACCATTGTTGAGAATGGCAATGGGTTCGTCGGGCAGTGTAGTGAAGTGGCCCATACTGCTCCAATCGGTGACACCGCCGGTGCACTTGCTGTTGACACCCTGCACCTGCCAATCATAATCGGTTTCAGGAGTAAGACCTGTGATATTGAGTGTAGTTGTAGTGGCGGTGGCATCCACCCATGCACCTTCAGCGACCGGCACGCCAATACCGAAGTCGTCTACGACAAGGAAATACTTGTCTGAGGAAACGTGGTGGATGGCGATGTAACCCTTGCCAGAGTAGCTGCTCAAGTCGATGATGACCTCGTCCCAGCTGTTGTATGTAGCTTCTCCCATGGCTTTCAGGGTGGTGGTGAAGTCGGTGGTTGCAGTGCCAGTGGTGGACAAGAGTACTTCATACGAATCAGGATCACTATAGGTGCTTGTTACAAAGAATCTCAGATAGTCTTTCAGCTCAAGCTGAGGTGAGATGAGCCAGTTGTTGGCATCAAAGGAACCAACATAATTAACGTAAGATGCGCTTGTGGCCGCATTGCTGCCCGTATGAGCCCAACCACTTAAATTGCCATAATTACCACTAGGATAGGTCGTTGATACCTCGTCGAGAGTTATCCAATTATAGCCATCGCCATCAGAGTCGATGGTCGTCCATGTGGAGGGGATGCCAGATTCAAAACCTTCGGAGTAAGAGAGGTCCCAAGTAGCAGAAGTCCTGTACTGAATGTTGAAGCTGCCCTGATAGCCAGTCCAGTTGAGGGTGGCCTCGGTGGGTAGGATGCTGGTAACGTCCAAAGCAGAAGGAGCGGCGCAGTTGGAAGGCGTGGTGAAGGTTGTCATGGTCCATGCACTTTCGCCATCGCCACCGCAGTCGGCTTTCACTCTGACAGCGTACTTGGTCTCGGGATCAAGACCGGTGATAGTGTAAGGTGAGGTGACATTTGACACGGTTGTCCATGTCATTGATGACATATCGAGGGTCTCAACAAAACCGCGAATCATGAAGGTGTACGTTGCGACACTCGAAAGAGCAGATCCAATATCCATCCAACCACCGTTATTTACCCATCTGCCGTTTGCTTCGTCAACATTGCTCATGGCCATGGGACGATCGATGGTTGTTGAGGTGAGAACAATCCACAGGTTCTGGGAGGGATCGATGCTGACGGGATCAAGTTGCACTTCGTGAACGCCGACGACACCCAAGCAGGTTACGTTCTTGGTTGCCATCAATGTTTGCGGTTCGGCATCGCCACCACTGTAAATCTCGATGGTGATAGGATCTCCGTCTGAATAGTAGGAAGTCTCATAAAATGCCACCTTTGTGAGGGTATTGTTGCCATTGAGCATAGAGGCAGGATACATCACGCCCCAAGTCCATGTGTAAATCGTGCTGTTACCGACATTGGTTTGAACTGTTCCATTGTCATATTGTAACCATTCGCTGGCACTTGAAATAGGATATTCGGCGTATTCGAGGGTATAGGCGGAAGCTGAGCCAGTCCAGCTGATTTCAGCGTCGAAAGGAGTAGGAACTGCCGTGAGGGCTGTGGGAGCCGGGCAGGCCACGTCGGTGGTGAAGTCAATCTCGTCACTCCACTTGTTATCAAAGTCGGAGCAGATGGGTCTCACCTTGACAGTATAATGGGTTGCAGGGTCAAGACCTGTAAGGGTGAAAGGCTTGGCGTTAGCATCCACTTCAGTGAATTTGGTCTCGCCAAAGAGGGTGTAGGCTACCTTCCATGATGAGGCTTCGCCGTTTTCAGTCCAGTTGAGTTTCACGCTGTGGTTTCCGATTTCTGAGGCTGCAAGGGCAGTAGGTGTCTTGCAGTTAGTAACAGTGCAGTCGACGGTGTAGCTTGCAAGTATAGTGGTGTTGGATGTAGGAGCGCTGCCAATAGCACAGTTGAGAATTTCTTCTCCATTGATGTCGGTTAATACAAATCCGCATTCACTAGGATAATTGCCTTTAACCCAATCAAATCTGATTTCACGACCGTTACATACGGAGAAAGACCCTGTGTATGGACCATCACCATCAGGCATTGTAATACTAGCAATGAGACTGCCAGTAACTACATCAACCACATTAATAGAAGCACCGTTCCAGCTGTCATTGTATTGGTCAGTTAAAGAATAACTGATTTCGCACATGTCTGCAGGCAGGCACAAGTCAGTGGTGAAGCTCACAGCGCTTGTCCAATCGCTAGTGCCGTTGCTGCCGCAGTCGGTCTGAACTTTCACCTCGTAAGTGGTGGCGAGGTTGAGGCCGGTGAGGGTGTAAGGATTCTCAGTGATGGGGGTCACGGTGCCGTTCACATCGATGTTCCATGCCGTGGCTTCGCTGGTCCAGCTCACTGTGGCTTCATCGCCACCAGTGTAGTTTACAGTAAGTCCTGTAGGAGGCATGCATGAAGGGGCTTCAAGCACACGCAGGGTGTAGTCCTGGAAGCAGCCATAGGAACCAGTATAACAAGGATTGGCAGCAGTCGGGTTAGAACCCAAACCACTGTCAGCACTACCAATACGCAAACGGAAATCACCTAAAGTTTGGTTGGTGGGGATGGTGAAGTTGAGGGTCAGCGTAGTGGGGTTGGTGCCTGTGCTTTCGCCGTAGCAAATAACTTCATTACTTTCGAAGGATAAGCTGTTGTCAAGGTCAACCCAAACGAAGGTGTTGTATGTGTAACCAGTAGCGAAGGTGATGGCGATGCTCGTTTCCACGCCAACTTGCACAGCACCGATTTGGCTGGTGTAGTCAGCGTAGGTGGCTTTGGGAGTGTCGTTGTTCACTACATAGGCGCCCGTACCGAAGGTTACGTTGGAGATACCATTGTTATCCACACTGGTAGGAGCAGGTACACAGTAGCCAATATGCACGCTGACAGGACCAGCCCAGTCACTTTGCTCGGAAGTGCCGCAGTAAGTGCGTACCCAGAAGTAATGGTCGGCGTCAAGCTCCAAATTATCTTTGGTGAATGACTTTACATCTACTAAACCAACGATATTATCATCAGGATCGGCTGATGCGTCTTTTGAGTAGGCCACTTGCCACTGGCTGGCATCGCTTGTCCAAGTGAATGTAGCTGTTTGGCCTGTTGCTTCTAAATCAAGACCGATAGGTTTAACGCAGTTCGGAGCGTCGTTGATTACGATATCGTCAATATAGACACCATTAGTAGATCTGCTTGAATTGGCAGCATCAATCATGATGACGACACATACGTTTGTACCCGATAATGGGTAGGTAAATTCCTGATATGAAGTGGTTAAACCTGTCTGTTCGGTTATAGCCACGAAGGTGCTTGGGTCAGACGGATCGGTCATCGTGCCAATCTTGAAGGTGCCACTAGTATTGTAACCTCTTGCTTTCAACGTAATTTGCTTTCCAGTGAGATTGTCCATTGGAGGCAGGATGGCATATTGTGGCTGAGGATCGTAGTTCGACCATGAAGAATAGTAGGAATATAATCTCAGATGGTAGTTGCCCGAAGAGGAATAACTTGAACCATAGTAAACATAAGGATAACCTTGATAAGTGCTGTAGGTGGTTGTGTTAATATAGCTCCAGCAGTCAGGCAGGTTGTTGGTTGTGGTTGTGTTGGAAGTGTGGGTGTAACTGTCAAAGTTTTCGCTCCAGCCTGCGGTCGGGATGGTTGTCGGTTCGCAAAGTGTTGTGAAGCTGATGGCTGCTGTAGGATCGCTTTCCTCGCCGCCGCAGTCAGCTTTCACACGGGCGTAATACTTGGTGTTTTCTGTAAGACCAGTGAGAGTCTTGGTAGGATTGCCACCTGTAACGCTCACTGTTGTGGCACCAGTGAAGTCTGATGTTGTTCCATATTCAAGAATCCAAGCGTCCTCGGTACCAGCGGCGTTGCGTTCCCATGTGAGGGTTACTCTGTCAGTTTTAAGGTTGGAAGGTGTGAGGTTTTGTGGAGTTTTACAATTGGGGAGTTGCTTTACTTCAACTTCATCGACATAGCATCTGTAGTAGTTCAAATACTTAATGGCGATGCGGGTGGCGGTGGCGGGAACTCCACCAAATTCCACGGTCTTGGTTGAGTAGCTTGAAGAACTGTTAAAGCTTTCCACGGTTACAAAAGTGGAGTAATCATCAGGATCGGTCAAGTAACCGATATAGACGTTGCCCGTAGAAACTTTGTAAGAGAAAGTCATCTGCAGTTCGTTAACAGCCTTGTTCGAGATGGTGGGAAGTCCAACGATTACCCAGTCTGACGAGGAACCAGCATTCCAGCTGTCGATATTCAAGGCTTTCGAGCCTGCAAAGACATTGCTGGCTCCTGTTTCAATTGCCAAGAAGCTGCCTGAGTGTGATTGGTACAACATTTCCCAACCGGCAGTGTTCAGGTCGGTCACATCGCTCATAGCCTCAAACCCCTCGTTATAGGGGGCTGATTGCTGTGCGTTTGCTGCCCATGGCGCCAATAGCGTCATTAGCAGCATAAAAAGTAAAGTTTTTTTAAACATAACTTTTTGGATTAATAATTAGTAATTTAGTGATTTGAATTGTGTTTTGTATGATTTGGATTGTTAAGATTTAGCTTGGTAGAGTTAATTGGTTGATTAATTTGGGTTTATGTGCTTTATTTATATAATATTATTATAATATAGGTTTATTAGAAAGGGCAAAGATACAAAAAAAACGACCGTTCCAAATCATCTGAATGCTTTTTTTTATTAACAAGGTGAAAAAAATGGTGTTGATAACTTTTCGGTTTTATTTTTTCAAGGGTCTTGCGTAGTGAAAAAAATGTTGTATATTTGCAGGCAAATAGTGGGCTTGGCCACTTTAAACAACCATTACGTCGGCATTTGGCTATGAAACGCCAACGCTCCTCGAGCGCAGACAATGGGCTGACAGGTTTGAGCGCCGAAGCTAAAAGTCTCAAAAATTTGAGCGGCCTTTGTGCCGCTCTTTTTTATCTCATTTTTTTGGTAAGCCAACTTTTATCAAATACTTTGGCCTTGTCAACAAGGTACCATCTTCCATGGTAGTTGAGGTAGAGAAACTTCAATCTTTTTGACCAACCACCGCGTTTTTTAAAATCAAGTCGATTTGAAGAACTGCCAATTTGTTGAATTTAGTTTTCCTCGGCAAAGATATATAAAAATGTTTTTAAAAATAGAATTAATATATTATTGCAAATATGATGTATCTATAAAGCAGAAAATCTTATATAATATTAATAATGTATAAAAAAATATTTAAAAAAATAATACTGAAAATAATTTTATAAATAAAAAAGTTGTATTTTTGCGCGAAGTGTCGTATTTTTGTGCATTGAATAAAGAGATCTCATGAAACGCATCAAACTTTTATTGATAATGATAGGGCTGATCGTCGCGGCAAGCTCATGCGTCACCCCAAAAGAAGTGAACTATCTCAGCGACATAACGCCCGGAAATAACATTCCGCTGAACGACAAGTTCGAAGCAGTGATCACCCCCTACGACCAACTCCGCATTGCTGTGATTGGCAGCGGCTCAGAGAAGGAACTTGCCGAGCCGTTCAACCCCTTCGGATCCGTCCAAAACATGGGGGCCAACAATAATCGAGTTGGCTATCTGGTAGATGTCAACGGCGATATCCAATTCCCGACCCTGGGCACACTCCACGTGCAAGGTCTGACCCGACTGCAACTGCAGGATACCATCACACAAAAACTCGTCTCGGGAGGTTATATGAACGATCCTATGGTCGACGTGCGATTCTCCAATTTCAGGGTCTTCGTGCTGGGGACTGCCGATGGCGGAAAGGTGCTGGATATCTCCAACGAGCGGTGCACCTTCCTTGAAGCCCTTGCCATGGCCGGCGGACTGAGCCAGTATACCAGAAGAGACAAAATCGCCGTTATCCGTGAAATCGACGGCGAAATGGTCACCCGCTACCTCGACCCGCGATCGGCCGATGTGTTCAACGACCCCTTCTTCCTTCTCCAGCAAAACGACATCATCGTCACCCAGTCGTTCAATAGATTCTACACACAGGATTTCTTTAACACGAGTTTGAGCGTCTTCTCGACCGTCATATCGTTGGTGTCGTCAGTGTCGCTGGTCTATCTGATGCTGACGGGAAGGAATTGATAATTTTTTATGACTATGGATAGCAACAAACCAAACAATACAGGTAATAACGAGGATATGTCGTTTCTCGAGGAGAGTTCGTCGGGAATCCAGTTCAAGGACATCCTCTTCCTGATCATACGCAATCTGCATTGGTTCATCCTTTGTGCGCTGATCGGCGCCGGCATCGCCTATTATAAGGTGAAGGGAGAAGAGAGAGTGTACGCCAGCTCGGCCACCATCATGCTGAAAACCGGGAACAACGGCGGGACGGAATCGCTGCGCTCCTCGGCAGTCATGAACGAATTCGCCGGCGGCATCGCCATCAGCTCCATCTTCAACGAGATGATGATCATCCGATCGCAAACCCTCATGGAAAACGTGGTGCGGCGGCTCGACCTCAACACGATGTACAGCTACACCACACGCCTCGCCAAACGCAATAAGGCACTCTATAAGGAATCGCCCATCGAGGTAAAATTCCCCGAGGCCAACGAACAAATGTCGGCGTCGTTTGTGGTTACCCCGACAGACACCGCGACCGTCGTCCTCTCACAGTTCCAAGGCAGGGAAGACCTGCCCCCCATGACAGTCAACGTAGACAGCGTCGTGAATACCCCCGTCGGAAAAGTCATTGTGTCCTACACGTGGTTCTATAACGAGTCGTTCAACGACGTGTCAATCAACGTGCAACACCTGCCCGTGGCCACCGTCGCCACCTGGTACCGCTACGCCGTTAACGTGTCTCCTGACGATGAAAAGAAGAACACCATACTGCGCCTCTCCATTACCGACTCCTCTCCAACCCGAGCCGCCGATGTGCTGAACACTCTGATCGATGTGTATAACGACGACTCCATGGAAGACCAAAAACGCATCCTTCAATATTCTACACAATATATCAACGATCGTATTTCATACCTCGATAGGGATATTGAATCAATATCAAAGCAAGTAGTTAATTTCCAGAAGCAATACAACATCATCGATGTCCAGTCATTCGGACAATCTTATGTTGCCTCCAGTGTGGAGTATTCGCAAGAGCTCAAGGACCTGGAAACACAGCGTGACCTGGTGAATTATCTGATTGAATTTGTGGAAGGAAACACGGAGCAGGATCTTATTCCCAGTAACATGGGCTTGAAAGGGAAGTCCGTGGCGTTGATCGACAAATACAACGAGCTGGTACTGCAAGTCAATGAATACAAGCACGCAGGTACCATCAACAACCCTAATGCTCAAGCCAAGCTGATCGAATTGAAGACGCTTGAGTCTAGCGTGAAAGAGTCGCTCAACTCTTACCGGAAAGAACTGGTTGCCCGTATTAGAGCTGTGTCGAAAGGCCGGAACAGCGCCAATATCAAAGTCCAGTCGGTGCCAGAAGAACAGCTGAGGGTAAACGCCATTGAGAGCAAAAAGCAGATCAAGGAGGGCCTGTTGATGACCATGCTTACCAAACGCGAAGAACTGCTGCTGAACGAGCCTAAGATCGAGCCGTCGTGCAAGGTGATCGACCAGGCCTGGGCCAACTACACTCCAATAGCTCCGAAGCCGCGCAAAGCTGTCACCAGGGGCCTCCTCATTGGGCTGCTGGTGCCCGTTGTTGTCATCATACTACGAAAATTGCTTGATACCAGGGTGCATTTCCGCGGTGATGTGGAACGCATCACCAAGGCACCTTTCCTCGGCGAGATACCGCTGAAGAAGGATGCCAAGGACCATGCCATTGTGGTGAGGGAGAACGGCCGCGACTCAGTGTCAGAGGCCTTCCGATTGGTCCGTTCCAATCTGGAGTATATGAAGAACCGCGACCATGAAGGCGGACAGGTGGTGATGTTCACCTCGTTCATCGTCGCTTCGGGAAAGACCTTCGTGTCGACCAACCTCGCCACCAGCTTTGCACTGGCCAACAAGAAGGTAGTGCTGGTGGACCTTGATATCCGTAAGGCTACCTTCAACAAGGTGTTCGGCATCCACTCGAGGATGGGCGTCTCCAACTACCTCTCGGGCACTACCGACTCCATGGATGACCTGATCAACACCGACTTGGTGGTCCCCAATATGGATGTCATCTTCTCAGGCCCTGTGCCGCCCAACCCAGCGGAACTGCTCATGAGTAACCGCCTCGACGAGATGATCGACTATCTCAGGAAACACTATGATTATGTGTTCCTCGACAATGTTCCCCTGGGCATTGTGGCCGATGCTGAGATCGTGAAACGACTGGCCGACAGCACTGTGTTCGTCGTTCGTGCCAACAAGACCGACAAACGTATGATCAACGAACTCGACAGAATCTATAAATCGGGAAGATACCCCAACCTTGCGATCCTGCTGAATTCGGTGAAGTACAAGAAACGCAGAGGCTATGGCTATGGCTATGGGGGCTACGGTGGCTACGGTGGCTACGGTTACGGCGGCTATGGCTATGGAAACGATGATGATGACAAAAAGAAGAGACGCCGTCATCATGGCTCTTCTCAAGAAACAACAGTACAACAAAACACTGTGGTTCCGGAAAATAAAAACGCCGCGACTCCAGTAGATAAGATCGCTGAGACTCCGAAAAATAATATCACTGAGACCCCGAAAGATAATATCACTGAGGTTCTGAAAGATAATATTACCGAGACCCCGAAAGAAAATATCACCGAGACTGTGGTTGCCACTGCTCCCGATATCCAACTCTCCACGCTCACCGATGCCGAATTGTTCAACTATCTCCGCAACCTCATAGAGGGGGAGAAACTGTTCCTCGACAGAGATTTCGATCGACAGACACTCATCAAACGCACTGGTCTCTCGAAGGAGCGGATTGGAGCTGCCTTTGCCCAAAGCAGTGGCCATGAGCGGCTTCCTAACCTCGTCCGCGAGCTGCGCCTCGACTACGCTATGCGCTTGATGAACGAGCAACCAGAGATCAGCGTCGAACAGGTGTGCCAAGCCAGCGGCTTCGCCAATACCGACACCTTTACGAGATGTTTCAAGGCCAAATTCGGAATGACTCCTTCTGCCTACCGTGACTCAAGGTCCTAAATTCATACAAATAAGTTATGCTATTCGGTTTCTTGAGATCATCATTGCCTTTAGGGTTCTTCGAAGGGGCGTGCGATATGCACAGCCATCTGTTGCCTGGCGTGGATGATGGTTTTCCCGATTTTGAGAAGACCATGGAAGGCCTCGCCTTGCTGAAGAAGTTGGGCTATTCCAAGGCGAAGATGACCCCTCACTTCATGCGCGATTATCAGGAGAATACCTGTGCGGCCATCGAAATCAAGTTCCAAGAGTTCCTTACCCAAGCCGGTGACGCACTTCCCCTGGAGCTCTCGTTGGGTGGGGAATACATGCTCGACTCGACCTTTATGGATCGTTTCGAGGAGGGTTTTCTGACTCTTGATAAGGGCGGTTCCTTGGTGCTTTGTGAGACCTCCTATATGAATGCTGACCCCATGGCGCGCGAGATGATTTACAAAATCATGCTGAAAGGCTATCGTCCGGTGATTGCCCACCCTGAACGGTACAACTACGCCGCGATGCCTATGTATAAACGCTGGAAGGAAAAAGACTATCTTTTACAAATGAACCTGTTTTCGCTAGGCGGCGCCTATGGGCCTCCGGCCAAAGCCAAAGCACATCATCTCCTTAAGGAGGGGATGTATGACTACGTGGGCACTGACCTTCATCGTGTTGCCAACGTCGACCGTTTTTTGGCGGATATCCGTTTGACAGCAAAGGAACGGGATCAGTTGGAGATCCTCCTGGAGAATAACAAAGGGTTATAAAAAAACGGCGTCGATTCGACGCCGTTTTTTAGTTTTTATTTCAAGCCGCGGGCTTTCAGATAAGGCTCCTTGGCGGGATCCTGACCGCGGAACTTGCGATACTGGACCATGCCCTCGTCGTTGCCGCCGTCTTGCAGGCAATGCTGGCGGAAGGCTTTTGCGATCTCGGGATTGAAGAGGTTGCCGGAAGTCTTGAAATAGTTGAAGGCGTCTTTGTCCAACACCTCGGCCCAAGTGTAGGCATAGTAGCCTGCGCTGTAGCCGCCGTTGAAGATGTGCGAGAAGTTGGTGGCACGATAACGGGGCAGGATCTCGGGCATCAGCTTGATGGCGTCCATTTGCTGTTTCTCGAACTTGTCCACATCGAGGTTCTCCACGTTGGTGAGCTCGTGGAACTTCATGTCGAGGATGGAGGCGGCGATGAGTTCGGTGGTGTTGAAGCCTTGGTTGAACAGGGCACTGTTTTCGATCTTCTGGATGAGGCTGTCGGGCATCACCTCGCCGGTCTGGTAGTGTTTGGCGTACATGCGGATGACTTCAGGCTCGGCCACCCAGTTCTCCATGATTTGCGAGGGCAGCTCCACGAAGTCGTGAGGCACGGCGCCACAGGTGCGGCTGTAGAGTCCATCGGAGAAGAAGGCGTGCAGCGAATGGCCGAATTCATGCCACATGGTCTCGGTCTCGTCCCAGTTGAGCAGGGCGGGTTCGCTCTCGGTGGGCGGAGTGAAGTTCATTACGAGTGAGACCAGAGGATAAATCTTGTTGCCGTTGATGTCGTGGCCGGCTTCGCGGAAGCTGGTGCACCAGGCGCCGCCGCTCTTCGAGGCGCGCGGATAGTAATCGAGGTAGAGGATGCCGAGGAAGTCACCGTTGGCTTCTTTGACTTCGTAGGTCTCCACACCCGGGTAGTACACGGGCAGCGTGTTGTTGCGGGTAAAGGTCACGCCGTAGAGCTTGTTGGCGGCGTCGAACATGCCGTTGCGGACGTTGTCGACGGTGAGGTAAGGCTTGATCTGGTTCTCGTCGAAGTCGTATTTCTCAATGCGGAGTTTCTCGGCATAGTACCACCAGTCGTAGCCTTCAAGCTTGAAGCCGGCGTCTTCCTTGTCGGCGATGGCCTGCATCTCGGCGAGTTCTTTCTTGGCGAGCTCCTGAGCGGGGTTGAAGATATCGATAAGGAACTGGTCGACAGTGGCGGCGTCGTGAGCCATGTTGACAGCCAGCACGTAGTTGGCGTGGCAGTCGTAACCTAGCAGCTGTGCCTTTTGCTGGCGCAGCTGGAGCATCTGCTTGATGACTTCCTTGTTGTCGTACTCATTGCCGTTGTCACCTCTGTTATAATATGCTGTATACATCTGCTTGCGAAGATCGCGGTTGTCGGCATACTGCAGGAAGGGGATGAGGCTGGGCTTGCTGAGGGTGAATACCCATTTGCCTTCCATACCGTCTTCTTTGGCTTGGGCTGCTGCGGCGTCGATGCTACCTTGTGGCAGGCCAGCGAGGTCTTTTTCGTCTTCAATGACGAGCTTATAATTGCTGTTTTCCTTCAGCAGGTTGTTGCCGAACTGGAGGCTCAAGGTAGAGAGTTGCTCATTGATCTTGCTCAATTCAGCTTTCTTCTCGTCGTCGAGGGCGGCGCCGCTGCGGACAAAGTCCTCGTGGTATTTCTCCACCACGCGGATCTGCTGGTCGTCCAAATCCATCTCGTTGCGGTGCTGATATACATAGTCAATGCGTTCGAAAAGTTTTGGATTCATCGAGATGGCGTCGCCGTGCTTCGAGAGCAACGGCATGATCTCATTAGCCAAGGCCAGCAGTTCGTCGTTGCTGTCGCATTCAAGGATGTTGAAGAACACGTTGCTGACGCGGTTCAGGGTCTGACCCGACTTGTCCAAGGGCAGGATGGTGTTCTGGAAGGTGGGCGTCTCGGCGTTGTTGACGATGGCGTCGATCTCGGCGAGCTGTTCCTTCATGCCGGCCTCGAAGGCAGGTTTATAGTGCTCGGTTTTGATCTGGTCGAAAGGCACGACCTTGAAGGGGGTCTGGTATTCCTTCAGGAATGGATTTTCGGTAGTGGCTTCAGGTTGTTTTCCGCTGTCGGTGCAGGAAGCCATGATGATGCTTAAAGCAATCATTGGAATCAGTTTTTTATTCATGAAAAATATTTTTAAAAATGTTGCGGCAAAGATAGGTTTTTTTTATCTTTGCAAAACAACTCTTAACTCTTAATTCTTAATTGATTATATGGAACCTTATCAGATTTGGCTTATCGTAGCCATCGTTTTGGTCATCATTGAAATTTGCACCACTGCCTTTGGTGCCATCTGTTTCGCTATCGGCGCTGGCTTCTCGGCCTTAGCCGCAGGACTGGGCCTGAATGATCTCACCTGGCAGATCGTCATCTTCGCCGTGGTCTCGCTTTTAACCTTCATCTTCCTTCGCCCTTTTATGCTGAAGTTTTTGGACAAAAAGTCGAAAGATGTCAAGACCAACGCTGATGCCCTTGTCGGACGGAAGGCCGTCGTGTCGGAACGCATCGATGCTACGCAGCATACAGGTCGTGTCGCTGTGGATGGCGACGATTGGAAGGCCGTCACTGCCGACGGCGCCGTCATCGAAAAAGGTGAAGAAGTCGAAATACTCAAACTGGATAGCATCATCCTCACCGTTAAATCTCTAAATTCATAATTCTAAATTCCATATTATGTCCACACTTAACATTGTACTCATCATCTTTGTTGCCCTGATTGTGATTTATATCCTCAGAGGCATCAAAATCGTCTCTCAATCAGAAACTCTGATTGTTGAGCGTCTTGGCAAGTATAACCGCACCCTCAATGCAGGCATCAACATCATCCTGCCGATTATCGAAAGGGCTAAAGATACCATCGCGCGCCGACAGGACGGACGCCTGATCGGCACTAACCGCATCGACATGCGTGAACAGGTGTATGACTTCGACAAACAAAGTGTGATCACCAAGGACAACGTCATGACGGAGATCAACGCCCTGCTGTATTTCCAGATTGTTGATCCCATGAAGGCCGTCTACGAGATCCAGAACCTTCCTGTGGCCATTGAAAAACTCACCCAGACCACCCTGCGTAACGTGGTGGGTGAGATGGAACTCGATGAGACCTTGACTTCGCGCGACACCATCAACTCCAAATTGCGCACCGTGCTCGACGATGCCACCAACAAATGGGGCGTGAAGGTGAACCGCGTGGAGCTGCAGGACATCACGCCTCCTGAGAGCATCCGCCGCACCATGGAACTCCAGATGCAGGCCGAGCGTAACCGTCGTGCTGAGATCCTGAAGGCCGAAGGTGAGAAACAGGCCCAGATCCTGAACTCAGAAGGTGAGAAGCAGGCCGAGATCAACGCCGCTGAGGCCGACAAGCAAGCCAACATCCTCAAGGCCGAGGGTGAAGCCCGCGCCAAGATCCTCCAGGCCGAGGCTGAGGCTACCGCCATCCGCAACATCACCGAGGCCGTTTCTGACCGTGGTTCCGATCCGGTGAACTACCTCCTCGCTGTCAAATATGTCGAAGCCCTCAAGGAAATCGCCTCCGGCCAGCAGAACAAGACTGTCTACCTGCCTTATGAGGCTACCAATATGCTGGGCTCCATCGGTGGTATCAAGGATTTATTCCAAACAAAATGACATTTTGACAGAATTATCTGTTATTATTTCCTGAAATTCTGACAATTTGACATAATTATTCATTAAAGCGGCTTGAAAAGGCCGCTTTTTTGATTTGGCTCATATTTTGACTAAGGCGAAGTGTCGGTTGATCAAACAAACGACAGTAAACAACTGAATAATAAACAATTAAAAAATAGGAGATCAAAATTATGTATCTAACTAGAAGAACTCAGGATTTCATTCCTACCTTATTCAATGACTTGATGAACATGGATACGATTTCGTATTCAGAACCCAAGATGAACATCATCGAGAACAAAGAAAATTACTTGATCCAGTATTCAGTGCCTGGCCTGAAGAAGGAAGACCTGAAGATCAGCATCGACACTGAGGGCAACCTGGTGGTGGAGATGAGCAAGGAAAACAACCACAAGGATGAGAGGAAAGAAAACGGCACACGTTTCCTGCGCCGCGAGTTCTCAACGGAGCAATTCCGTAACACCTTGGTGCTGCCTGAGGACATCCACCGCAACCAGATCACCGCTAAGGTCGAGAACGGTATCCTCGAGGTGACCTTGCCAAGGGAGACCGTCGAAGAGAAGAAAGCTCTGATGCAAACTATTGAAGTGCATTAAACGATAGCTTTTTCATGCATGAAAAAAGGCTGACCCTTGGGCCAGCCTTTTTTGTTTTGTTGCGTTATTTACGCCTTGGCGTATTGGAGGAATTCCTCTGGGGTAATCTCCAACAGACGCATCTTCTTGATCACCTGCGGTAATTCGGCGTTGATGAATTCGTTTTTCATCTCGTTGAGCACCAGGTTTTTGGCGTTTTCGGAGACGAAATATCCGATGCCGCGTTTGTTGTAGATGATGTTGGCTGCCGTCATGGTCTCATAGGAGCGCATGATGGTGTTGGGGTTCACGCCGAGTTCGATGCCGAGTTCGCGTACCGAGAGTAATCGGTCGTCGGCCTTAAGCTCGCCGCTCAGGATCTGTCCGTAAAGTTGGTCGCAGATCTGCAGGTATATGGGTTTATGTGCGTTGAATTCCATGGTTTAATATTTTTGGGTTTTAAGTTTGAAGAAAAGGCCTACGTAAATGCCGATGGTCAGCAAGGCGTTGACGAGGATGCTCGCCGTCATGGTTCCTGTGGTTAAACTGCTGAGGGCGTTGAAAGGGGCACTGCTGGAGTTTGCGGCAAGGAAATCATTGTAATGAAAGAGAATCATAACCGTCTGCAAAGCCGTTGAAATGACATACGAGATGCCGATGGTGATGCCGAGGGTTTTGCCTGTCTTATGGGTCTTGAAGAGCAAGTTGCCCAGCATGAACAAGCCTAAGGTGAACAGGAAACCCACAAGGTAATTCCAAAGTTCCATCGATCCGATCTTTTTCATCATTTCGAAGTAACCCGTGCCGGCAAGCGCAGAGGAATCAACAACGCCTTCGTCGTTGAAGAGGTCCATCATGGCATCAGTGATGCTGAGGTTTTCGATGTAGTTTTCGAAACCACCGATGGGAATCAAGGTCAGCAGCGAGTCGAGGCCCCAGGAGAAAAATATGACGAAGACGGGAGTCATGACGCAATAGAGCACGTAGCTTAGGTATTTCTCCAGGTTGGAGACGGGTAGTATGGCATAATATACGCCCTCGCGAGGCAGGTTGATGTCACGGAACGCCTTGGCAGGAACAAGGATGATGGATAAAAACACGGCGACATAAATGGTAAACCAGCGCCAGAAGGTGAATATAGTGGCGTTGAACACCATGGAGATTAGCCAGTTACCGATGTTTATGCTGCACAGGATGGCCAGGGTAATGCCGAAATTGCGGAGATACTTCTTGCCGTCCATGGCGAGAAGCTTCCCGAAGCGATTGAGACTAAACGTGTTGTTCATAATCAGTATTTTTGATTTTTGATTTTACGATAGGTACCAAAGTAGAATAGGCAGGCGATGACGAACATGATGGCGCTGTATATCCACACGTTGGCGATATTGTTGTTGCCGCTGAAGAGGTAATCGAACAGCATCCAACCGCCGGTAATTTCCATGATGATGACAAAGGTGAACAGGAACAGCAAGATCCAGCCAAAGGTTTTTCCAGCTTTGCGGCGCTTGAACAGCATGTTGCCGAACATGAAGAAAGACGACTCAACCCAGACTGAAGTGATGATGGCGACGATCATGACAAGGGCTTCCCTAGGGATCTGTAGGGAAATGAACTCACTGAATCCGCCAAAGGGGAGCAGGGTCATCAAGCAATCTACAATCCAGCAGCCAATCACCGTCAGCAAAGGAGTGAGAATGGAGCAGTAGATAAACATGCTGAGGAATTTCTCCAGGCTGGTGACGGGAAGCATGGCGAACTCTACCCCTTCACGAGGCAGGTTGACCTTACCGTAAATACGCGATGGAGCTGACATGATGGTGATGGCCACGATAATGCCGATGACAAAGACACGAGCGCCTGCCGGCATCGTGAAATCGAAGACCAGACTCGTCACCCAGAACATGATGGGGATGCTGATCCACACTAGCAGCGTGATGCCGAAGTTGTGGATATAACGCTTCCAGTCGCGCGACAAGACCTGGCCAAAACGTTTGAAATTAAATGTGTTGTTCATGGTTAGGCCCTTTCTTATCCGAAGAGTTGTTTGATGGTTTCCTTGTTTTTCATCACAGTGTTGAACAGCACCTCGATGCTGATCTTGCTGTCAAACCGTTCGGGATTGCGTATCACGCTGACGTAGCCGCCAGGGATCATCTCGCTGTAGAGCGCATCGGGAAGTGCATCGGTTCCATAGTCGAAATAGAGCTTCTCAGCGATCTCGCGGAAGGTGGCCTTCAGCAGTACCTCGTCATGGTTGAGGATGATGATGGGGTCGATAAGGTTCTCCACATCCTTCACCTGGTGGGTGGAGATGATGATGGTGCGGTTTTCGTTGGCATGCTTGGCGATGACCTGACGGAAGAGTGTCTTCGAGGGGATGTCCAAGCCGTTGGTGGGCTCGTCGAGGAGCAGATAGTCGGTGTTGAGTGCCAAAGCAGTGGCGATCAGGCATTTCTTCTGTTGGCCGAACGACATCTCGCCGAACTTGCGCTCGGGGTTGACCTCCATCTCCTCGCAGAGTTCCTTGAATTGCGCTATGTTGCAATTGGGGTAGAAGGGGGCCAGCCCTTTTATATTATTAATAGGAGTGCCCTCCGGGATGGCGAAGTCCTCGGAGATGAAATAGATCTTCTGCAGGGTCTCGGGCCAGCGGTTGAAGGGGGCCACCTCGTCCACCAGACACTCGCCGGCAGTGGGCTTCTGCAAGCCGCTGATGAGCTTCAACAGGGTGGTCTTGCCTACGCCGTTCTCGCCCAAAAGTCCGTAAATGTTGCCTTGCTCGAAGTTCAGGCTGATGTTGTTGAAGACCGGTTGCTTTTTGTAACCGAAGTCTAAGTTCTTGATTTCAATCATATTAACTTGTTTTTTATTGGTGATTTATTAGTGTATTAGTGAATTAGTACACTGCAAAAATACAACAAAAAACATTCATGTCAAGAAAAAAGTGATTTTTTTTGAAAAAAATTAATTTTTCAGAAAACGATGGTAACAGCTGCCGATCTTAACGATGTAAAGACCTGGATTCAGTGAGGAGCCGATTTGCAGGGTTTCCGAGGGAACGAAATAATGGTTCTCGTGCGCATAGACCCTTCCCAAGGCATCGCTCACGGTGATTTCAAGGGGACGTGACCTCCCGTTGAGCAGTTGGATGTAGACCACGTCGTTGGTAGGATTGGGGAAACAGATGAAATCGTCGGTATCGGCAGCTTGGCTTGGCTTGAACATGTTCAGTTGCGCAAACTCGTCGAGGTAGGTTGCTGTTCTTTGTTTCAGGAAATCATCGATGAGGTAGTTTGCATATAGCCAATAATCTATGGATGAAGGGTGCCCGAACCGATGCCCTTGGTCGTCAATAGAAGGGGCGAGGGCCTGCATCATGGCTTGATGGTATGGCGCGATGGAGTCGTATTGCAGCGGCCCATTGCAAAGTTCATGCAGACGCTGCGAGAAGGCCTCCTTGAACTCGTTGTTCTCCAGTAGTCTTCGAAACATCAGTGTGGACTGTTGGTTGTTGCACCAAGTGGGATCGCCTGTGTAGACGGCGTTTCCAAAGGCGTCGAATGTCTGGTCGATCAGCGACAGGTCACCGTCGAAAAACAGCCATCGCCATTTTCCGTCACCGACCTGCCAGCAGCGCATGTTGTTCCCAGGCCAGTCAGTGTTGCCGATGTAGGTCTCGTAGATCATGTAGTCGATGAAATTGTTCAAGTCGATTTGACGGCAGAGCGCTGCATACTGCTCTTCATCCGAGAGGTCGGCGCTCTCCAGCTGGTTCATCATCTGGATGAAGCCGTCGCCTTGACCGTATTCCATCTCTCCGTACCAGTCGCCAACGAGGTTGCATTGCTCGATGTCGATGTCGTAATGATCCTCCAGATAGTGCTCGTCCAGTTTCTCCTGCAGGAAGTATAAGCCCCAATATTCGCCGTTGATGAACACCAAGATGGGTCGTGAGCAGGCGGCATCGAGTCCGATTTGTTGGGCTATTCGGTTACTGAGGTAGTTCTGGGTGCCCGAGTATGGCCAGTTGGTGGAGTAGGGCTTGAGGACCAGATGCTTGAAGCTATTGAGGGGGGTGTCGTCGAAGAAGCGGTGCTTGAAGCGCTTCTTTCCGTACTCTTCGCGGGCATAGATCTTCATCCCTTTGGAAGGATAGATTCTTGAGATATGCCCGTGAGTCCTTAACCCGCAGGTCTGGTTGATTCCGCTGTTGTTTGACTCGTAAAACTCTACGTTGACAACACGTTCCCATTCTTTTCCACGCTGGAAGTAGTTGCCGGTGATGTCGGGCCGTTCGGGATCCCAATAAACGCCTGGGACGAAGATGCCGGTTTCATAATCGAACAGGTCGAGCGAATCGGCGCAGATGGAAAGCACACCAAGGCCGTGGGCATCGAGCCCTAGTTCATTAATGAGATAGGTTTGGGTGACTACCGGACTGATGCATTGCTCCTCTTCGTCGAACACGGCGGCCCTGATCACGATGACGTGTTGTATAGTGTCAGGGATGTAGACCAAGTCGTCGGGAGAGATTTGGATGGTGTAGATGTCAGATTTGGAATACAGGCTGGCGTCGAGAAACAACGGCGTCTCGAAAAGGGGAGAGTGAGCATCGGGGGTGTTGCCGTTGATGGTGTAGCGGATGTGATGATTAGGATAGTAGCAATAGAGCGAAAGGGGGAAACTCTGGGCGTAAAAACCGCCGTCGGCGGAAAAGATGACCGCTTCATTTTGTGCCATGGAACCCAATGCAATGAGCAGGAGCAAAGATGTCAGGAAACGCTTAATCATCACTTGAATCCACGAGTTTTTGATAATGGCACTGGATGATCTCGCCGGTGTCGGAATGGTGCAGGTGCATGGCGCCGCCCAGACAGTTTTTGTAAACTTTGCAGTCCTTGCAGATGCCGACTTTCATCCAGCTGCGGTCGCGGAAGGGCTGAAAGCGGTTCTCCCATACGTCAAGGAAGTCGTCATGATAGATGTTGCCTTGGACGAACTTTCGGTTGATGTTGGGGCAGGCTGAGATGGATCCGTCCACCAGCACCGATCCGATGGTGATACCAGCGCGGCAGAAGTAGTACCAGTCGCGGACCTTGCGTTCATAAGGTCCCACATAGGCTTCGCAGCTGAACTTGGCATCGATCAACCCTTCTTTGCGAGTTTGGGCGATGAAGTCCATCAGCTGCCGGAACTGTTGGTTGCTGAGTTGCAGATTGGGGTCGGTGGCGGCGCGGCCGATGGGCTCGATGGTGAAGAATCGCCACGACTTCACGTGATGCTCGATGAGTAGTTTCTTCAGTGCTTCCAGCTCGTCGATATTGGTGGGGTTGACGCAGGTGACGATGTCGTAGGCGAGTTTCCTTTTCTCGTTGGCCACTAAGTCGATGGCGTTTAGGGTGTGGTCGAAGCTGCCCTGTCGTTTTCGGAAGGCGTCGTGGGTGCCGCGTAGTCCGTCGAGGCTGAAGGTGATGCTGCACAATCCGGCGCCCATCAGTTCCTTGTGCCGTGCCTCGTCGTAGGCGAAGCCGTTGCTGACGATGCCCCATGGGAAGCCGTGTTGCCGCAGTTGCCGTCCGCAGTCGGCGAGGTCCTTGCGAACCAACGGCTCGCCTCCGGTGATGACCACAAGAATCGAGTTACGCTTGAATTTGGTTTCAAGGGGCTGGATGGCCTTCAGGAAATCTTCGAAAGGCATGTCCTTATACATGGAAGATGCGGTGCAGTCCGAGCCGCAGTGCCTGCAGTTAAGGTTGCAGCGTTGGGTGCATTCCCAAAAGAGATAATTCAACTCATGGAGTTGGGTCTCTTTTTTCCTGAAATAGTTATGGAAGGCCTGAAGCATGGATCACTCCGCTTCGGCTTCCAGAACGACTTCCTGATTGACTTCCAGGGTGTCAACCACTTGGGTGGTCTCTTCTCCCTCGTCGTAGTCGGGCTCCTTGTACTGCTGTGGCGTGCCATAGCAGGCCTGCATCACGAACATCACCGTGGTGAATGCCGATGCTTTCAGGAGTCCTCTAAGCCATTTGTAAGTTTTCATAATGCCTTGTTTTTATTTTTTGATACTTAGGATCACACCCAGCGCCACGCCCAGGAAGGCTGCAAACAGCACTTGAAGGGTTGGCGGTAGCAGGAAAGTGATCGTATGGGCGGGGTACCAGAACAGCGGGATGGTCTTGGCGAAGACGAAGCCGTATTGGATGTCCCAGTTGATTTTCTTTGAGAGGGTCTCGCGGATCTTCAGCCGGTGGCTGAAAAAGCCGATGAGGCTGCCACCGGTCTCGGCGATGTGGATGTCGGTGATCTTGTGGAAGGTCATGAACACCGGGGCAAACAGGGTGTTCATCAGCACACTTACGCAGAGGGCCACGAAGAATTTACCCCAGCTGAGCGGAGGGACAACACCGTCTTTTACCTCAAACCAATCCGAGGCTTTGCCATCAAGATGGAAACCACCATCGAGCAGCTTCACCGTTCCGGTCTTGAAGATCGTCATCGCTGAGGCGATCACCACACCCAGCACACCCCAAATCAACATTTTGGGCAGCAGGCCGAAGCCTTTCTTGATATACACGCCTTCGCGGATGCGTAAAGCGAGCATCTCGCCGAAGGTGCCCAGAATGGCGAACTTGAAGAAACTCATCAACAAGCCGTGGTTGGTGGTAGTGGTGTTAAACCAATCCCACGCCCCTGGGATGAAGGCAAAACCGCATACTACGGCGGCGACGATCAATATCGTGATGAGGTCGGATTTTTTCATGATTCCTCCTGCCCTTTCCTTCTGCGTTTATCCAATTCCTTGTTTTGCCAATATCGGCCAAGCAGGCAGAGGACGCACACGCCGAAGAGAATGCCTCCCAACACAAAACCGGTCTGGGAAGCAATCTCGTAGTCTTTTTCCTTGTAAAGAAAATACACGCTTAAGCCACACGCCAAAATGCCTAGGTCGCCGATGATGCACATGAGGTATCCTATGATACGGTATTTCCGTTCGCTTTTTTTAAGGATACGGTCGCCGAAATAGGTGAACAGCACCAGGGCGGCGTAGATCATGTAAATGTATGCGCGTTCCTTGATAATCATAGTTACTTTTCGATTCGGATTCTAGCGTCAACGGCAGTCACATAGCGTGGGTTACCCAGCAACGGGTTGAGGTCCATCTCGGCGATCTCGGGAGCAGCCTGCACGAGGGCGCTCACACGGGCCACCTGGTCGGCGTAAAGATCGAGGTTGACACCTTCTTGGCCACGGACGCCTTGCAGGATCTTATAGCCCTTGAGTTGCTTGAGCATCTCTTTGGCTTCGTCGGCGGTGATGGGTGCCAGGGCTGATTGAACGTCTTTCAGCACCTCGATGAAGATGCCGCCCAGTCCGAAGAAGATCTGATGGCCGAACTTCGGATCCTTGATGGCGCCGATGTAGACGTCGGTACCGTCGAGCATCGGGTACATTTCTACGGCGTAGGTGTCCTTGATGGCCATCAGGCGGTCGAATTCCTTGGCCACGGTGTCGAGGTCTTTCACGCCGAGGGTCACGCCGCCCACGTCGCTCTTGTGGAGCGGGCCGACGACCTTCATCACCAGCGGTACATCCTTCGAGCAGCCCACCTCCTTGGCGAAGGCCAGGGCGTCTTCTTTCTTGCTCACCTCCACGCTCTTCTTGCGGCTGATGCCAGCAGCGTCGAGCAGCTCGTTGTAGTCGGCGATCTCCAGGTAGCCGTCCTTGCAGCGGTCGATGGTGCGGCGGATGCGGGCCACGTCGATCTGGGGCAGATCCACATGTTCAGGTTGCGGCTTCGGGGTGTTGTAGACTTTGCAGAGGGCGTTGCCCAGCACGCACTCCTCGGGGAAGTTGATACGGCCCTTGCTGATGAAGTCGTTGATCTCGTCCTTCACGTTGATGATGGAAGGCAGCACGGGGAAGATGGGTTTCTTGCAAGTCTTCATCTTCTCGTCGAGCAGGTCGTAGACCTCCTTGTTGCTGAACAGTCCGGGTGAGCCGAAGATGACCACGGAGAAGTCGATCTCGTCGTATTCGTTTTCGACGGTGTCGATGATATAGCCCAGTTGTTCGGCGGTACCGGTGGCGAGGAAGTCGATGGGATTACCCACGGAGCTGCCTCCGAAGAGCTTCTCGAGCAGGGCGGGGCTGGCGGGGTGGTCCTTCAGCGGAGGCACCTCCATGCCACCGTCGCTGAGCACGTCGGTGAGCATGACGGCGGGACCGCCGGCGTGGGTGATCACGGCGCAGCGTTTGCCTTTGATCTCGGGATGCATGAACACGCCGCACACGGTGGTCAGCTCCTGACGGTTGTGGCAGCGCACGATGCCGGCCTTGCGGAACAGGGCGTCGACAGCGGCGTCGTTGGTGGCGAGAGCACCGGTATGCGATGATGCGGCGCGGCTGCCTGCAGCGGAGCCACCACTCTTGATGGCGGCGATATGGCAGCCCTTGTTGATGAGGCTGCGGCTATGCTTGAGCAGACGCATCGGGTCGCCGATCTTCTCCATGTAAAGCATGATGACATGGCTCGACTTCTCGGGATCGAAGGTCTCATCCAAGTGCTCGAGTACATCCTCGATACCCAGCTGGGCGCTGTTGCCTACCGCCCAAACACTGTTGAACTTCAAGCCGTTGCTCATACCGTACTCTTTGATGAACACGGCGGTGGCACCGGAACCGGTGATGAAGTCCACGCCTTTGGGATCCAACGGCGGGATGGGGGTGTCGAAGCAGCCGGCGTAGTTCACGTTGAGGAAGCCGGTGCAGTTGGGGCCAATGAGCGAGCCGCCCACACTGTTGATGGTGTCGACAATGTGTTTCTCGATCTCAGCACCCTCGTGGCTCTCCTCCGAGAAGCCAGCGCTGATGATGATGAAGCCCTTGCAGCCTTTTTCTTTGGCCAGCACGTCGACGGTCTGGGCGCAGAACTTGGCGGCGATGCACAGTAAGGCGCAGTCCACCTGTTCTGGCAAGTCGTCCACTTTGGCATAGCATTTCACGCCCTGCACTTCGGTCTCCTTGGGGTTGACGGCGTAAATCTTGCCCTTGAAGGGGCTCTCCAAGAGGTTTTTCAGCGATTTGCCGCCGGGTTTATGAATGTCTGACGAAGCACCGCAAATGACGATGCTGCGAGGGTTGAGTAATTCTTTTGCAATCATTGTTTTGTTATTTCGATATTAATAGATTCTTCAGGGTTAGTCTTGGGTTTCTTTTCTTTCAGATGAAGTGAAGTCAAGCGTTCTTCACAATCCAAAAGCAACTGATAATGGATTTTGTTGAACTTGCCCTCATCGCAGAGTTTCTCGATCTCCTCGCGGCTCAGCCATTGCACGGAATCCACCTCTTCCTTCTGCAGGCGCAACATGTCCACAGGGACGTTGCTCTTTAGCATATAGAGAAGGGTAAACTTGTAGCCGTACCGACGGATTCTTAGGAGTTTCAGCTCGCTTTGGGTGATGCTGAGGCCGAGCTCTTCCTTGAGTTCGCGTTGCATGGAGATGGTAAAGTCCATCTCGCCCGACTTCACATGACCGGCGGTGGTGGCATAGTAGCCGCCTTTCGACTCGGCCACTTTCTGAATCAAGTATTTTCCTTCGTTGTTATGGATAAACACGGCCACAATAGGGATCATCAGCCCTTGTGGAATCATCTTGCCGCGTTCCACAGTCTGGCCAGTGTATCTCAAATCGTTGTCGTATAAATCCAGTAGTTCCATGCTCATTTCAAGAACTGCAAAAATACGAAATTCCTCTTTATAATAACGACATCTTTGTTAATTTTGCAGCCCGAAAACGAAAACTTATCATGGAAGAAAAGCTTTTTAACAAGAATTACCTGTGTTTATGTGCGGCTAACTTCTTGTTTTTCTTTTCGTTCTATCTGCTTTTGCCAGTATTGCCATTCTTTATTATCGAGCAGTTCAAGGGAAACAACGCCATCATCGGCACGGTGATTTCGTGCTATACACTGGCCACCTTGGTGGTGCGCCCCTTCTCGGGTTACATGATGGATACCTTCAAGCGTAAACCGCTATATCTACTGGCCTTGTCGCTGTTTACTGCTGTGTTCTGCGGTTATCCTTTTGCCACTACCATCACCATGCTGATTATCATTCGGGTGGTCCATGGTCTCGCCTTCGGCATGACTTCGGTAGGTGGTAACACTTTGGTAATCGACGTGGTGCCGTCGGAGCATAGGGGAGAGGGCATTGGCTATTTCGGGGTGGCCAACAACATTGCCATGGCTGTGGGACCCATGGTGGGCTTGTTTGTATACGAGCATCTTAGCTTCAATGCCATCTTTTTGGGTTGCATGGGATGCAGTTTTTTGGCGGCATTGTTCGCCTCGCGTATCAGAACCAAAGTGCGTCCGCCGGTGAAGCGTCCTCCGATTTCGTTGGATCGTTTCATCTTGATCAAAGGGCTGCTGGCCGGCATCTCGTTTACTTTATTGGCATTCGCTTATGGGCAGATTTCCAATTACATCGCTTTATACGCCAAAGAAATGGAACTGTCTATCAGCAGTGGACTGTTCTTTACCGTCTATGCCGTCGGTTTGATTGTCTCCCGCCTCTTTTCCGGCAAGATGGTCGACCGTGGCAAAGTCACCCAGACGATCGCTTTAGGCTTGGCGATTACCGTGGTTGCCCTTTTGGGACTGGGCCTATGCCATTACGTCAACGCCATCGGCTCCACCTACACCGCGGTGGCTTTCCTGTTGATCGCTTTGTGTTGCGGTTTGGGCTTTGGAGCATCCTTCCCTTCGTTCAACGCTTTATTCATTAATCTGGGTACCAATGCCCAACGTGGCACTGCCACTTCAACCTATCTAACCTCCTGGGACCTCGGTCTGGGCATCGGCATCTTCTCCGGCGGCATGCTGGCGGAGCATTTCTCCTTTGCCACTGCCTATTTGGTGGCTTCAGGTTCGGTGCTGGTCTCGTTGATTTTCTTCATCCTCGTGGTGACTCCGCATTATCAGCGGAATAAAATACGGTAATGTTTTAAATGGTATCTGCCGCTTTCCTGATCCGATCCGCTAGATCCACTAAAGCGCCTTTCAGTTGATAACGTTCTTCCATGGTAAACTCGGTAGGCTTCTTGTTTCCGTCGACGCCGTCAAGTTTGTGGTATAGCCATGAGCCGGATTTCTCGAAGTAGCGGTGTGCAAGTTCCCGCCATGAAATGGCTAAAAGTATGTCTTCCAATTGTTTTTTCATTGTTCCTTGCTGGGTTTCTTTTAAAATCATCGTAGCCATGGTCTTTTTCTTTTTTATTCCTCACCCTTTCATTGGTTTGATTTTGCAAAGATAGTACAAATATTCGTACTATCAACTTTTTTCTGTGCAAAAGTATTAAAATTAATTATTAATACATAATAATTTTAAAAAGAAAAATAGAAAAATTTATTTAGTATCAATAAAAGTGTAAATTATTTGGTTTTTCTCGTTGCTATCGCTATCTTTGCAGAAACAAAAAAGAAACGTATGAAATACAATCTTATCGTGTCGGCTTTTGTAGCTTTAGTGATAATGTTGGGTGGATGTGGTAAGGATCCTCAGCCCAATCACGATAACCCCGACGGGCCTATCAATTCAAACGAGATATTCTATGTCGATGGGGAAAGATTCGTTGTTCTCGAACAGGAATCCGGACAGCGATTGTTTTTCCAACTTCTGCCCTCAAACGAAGCGGTGATGCCTCCCTATTATTCTCCAGGCTATCCGTATGCCAAGAATGGAGCTCAGTTCCATTACCAAAACGAGTACGATGGAGATATCGTTGTACCTGAGACATTTACTCTTGATGGTACGACCTATACCGTCACTCGAATCGACCGCTGCGCATTTGATGGATGTGAAGAGCTGAACTCCATAATCATTCCCAATACTGTCAAAAAAATTGGTGATAAAGCTTTCTGTCACTGTCATAGTTTAAGTCATGTGCAATTGCCATCAACACTTGATTCTATTCAAGCGGAAACGTTTTATTTATGCGAGAGCCTGCGATCAATTCAATTCCCCGAATCGTTAAAGTATATAGGTTTTAATGCGTTTATTATGTCTGGTTTAGAAGAGCTTAACTTTACAAAATATGTTAAGCTTGACTGCGGCGCATTTCTGGACTGCCCTCACCTTAAGACAGTCACACTCCCTGATGGAATGGATACGATTTGTAGGGATTTGTTCGCAAATTGTGAAGAATTATCCTCTGTCTTTATTCCTCAATCGCTAAAAGTGATCGATGAAGATGCATTCTTTAATACCAACTTATCTTCTGTTGAACTGCCTGAATCCTTGATTAGTATAGAAAGTGAAGCATTTTCATACACCCCGTTAACTGCCATCGAACTGCCAAATTCCCTCCAATTCTTAAGTGGTTTTTCTTTTTGTTCGCAAATCACCGAAGTGGTCATTCCAGAATCGGTTGTTGTACTCGGATCATGGGCCTTTGGAGGATGTTCAAATCTGAAGACGATCACTTGTTTGGCTACTAACCCTCCTGAGATATTTAATATGGGTGCTTTTGAGGAAACGGAATTAAGCGTTATTTATGTTCCCGAAGAGAGTTTGGAAAAGTATCTTTCAGATTCTGGCTGGAGTGAATATGCGGATATCATTCAGCCTATACCTTATTTTTAATCTCCCTAAAAAACGAAATCAATGAGAAGACTCCTCCTAACCAGCCTTTTATTAAGCCTTTTCCTATCGGCCAATGCCCAGCAACTGCTGGTGGGCTCTTATAATATCCGTTACAAAAATGCCAACGACAGCGTCAATGGCAATGTGTGGTCCAAGCGTTGTCAGGTGATCTGTGATCAGGTAAACTTCATGGCGCCTGATATCTTCGGTGCGCAGGAAGTGCTGTATCCACAACTTCAAGACATGCTGAAGGCTCTTGATGGCTATGGTTATATCGGTATCGGTCGTGATGATGGCAAACAAGGCGGCGAATACGAAGCCGTTTTTTATAAGAAGGACAAATTGAAACTGCTTGACCACGGTGATTTTTGGTTGAGTGAGACACCTGACAAACCCGGTCTAGGCTGGGATGCAGCCTGTATCCGCATCTGCACTTGGGGTAAGTTCAGCGTTAAAAACCCTGATGCGGAACATCATCGTCGTGGTCTTTTCGGCCGTGGCCCAAAGCCAAAGGAAACGGAGTTTTATTTTTTCAACTTGCACATGGATCACGTGGGTGTAGTGGCTCGCCGCGAAGCAGCCAAATTGGTGGTGGCGAAAGTAAAGGAGATTGCTCAAGATGCACCTGTGTTCATCACTGGCGACTTCAATGTGGATCAGTTTAACGAAATCTACACCATCTTCACCGAGTCGGGTATCTTGAAGGATTCCTACGATGCCGCTCGCATCCGCTTTGCGGAGAACGGCACCTTTAATGCTTTTAAGACGGAATATTATACCACTAGCCGTATCGACCACGTGTTTGTCTCGCCTAGTACCTCTGTGGAATCTTATGGCGTGCTCACCAATAGCTATTGGATTCCCGATGAAAAGGAAGAGGCGCTGAAATCATCTGATGCGCCCCAAGAGATCACCTTCGACAATTATATCAGGCGGAATCCCTCGGACCATTATCCGGTTTTTGTAAGAGTGAAGTTGTAGGCAATAGAACAACCTTTAGAGATTTCCAATTTCTTCCTCGGATAATCCGGTGGCCAGCTGTATAATCTTCAGATCAACACCTGAAGATTTAAGGTTTTTGGCAACAGCGTTTTTTTCTTCGGCTCTACCTTCGGCTCTACCTTCGGCTCTACCTTCGGCTCTACCTTCGGCTCTACCTTCGGCTCTACCTTCGGCTCTACCTTCAACTCTACCTTCAACTCTACCCTGGGCTCTACCAAGTGCTTTCCCTTCCAGATGGGCCATTGTGAACACGCTGTCATTATAGCGAATGTCATCAAGGTGACGCTCATAGGCTCGCCGTTCTTTGTCGCTCATCTTAAGATACTGAAGTTTCTCGCGAGCTTCTTGCAAGCCTGGAGCAGTGGTGTCATCGCGAATCAATCCGTTTTTCAAATAGTCAATCCATTCTTCAAGAGGAGTAGTGGCAATTTTGTTGAATTCATTTACTCGTATCAAATAGTATTCTGGGAAGATCTCGTCAGGTGTTCGCAAACGTAGGGCATCGTCGTCTACGGGGTCGATTTCTAAAGTATCGCCCGTATGAACTCCTTTGAAAACCGTGGTGCCATGGTAGAGATAGTCTTTGCCACGGCCGAGGTTGAAGTAAATAATGTTGATAGAATAGACCTTGCGCACTTGGTCATACCAATTACCAAGCTGGACGTGTTCTGTGATGGTTTTCGAGACACTGTAGAGGATCCGCTCTAAAAAGTAATACTCGTGGGTGAGTTGTACTTCTACAATAATCAACTCCCCCTTGCTGTTTTTGGCCTTGATGTCAACACGGTTAAACTTGTCATGGGCATCATCCTGATTGCTTTCGCTCTCAAGCAGCTCCACGATACTCACCGGCTCGTTGAGCAAAACGGTGATAAGTCCCTCCAGTACATCAAAGTTTGCCTTGTCACGTAGAATCCGTTTGGCTGCCCAATCGAATCGAATAAGTCTTTTTTCGTCAATCATGATTTCTTCTTTTTAAATTTAAACTTATGTATTAATAAATTTATATTCAATAAAATTAATTAATAAAAAATTAGATATAAATTATAGATTATTTTCATAAATATTATCTATTACTCTGCAAAAATAGTTATAAAATTTCATTTTGCAAGGGTTTGTTGATTTTTTTTTGAGTCTTTTCTGGAATTTCTCAAAAAAAGATGACGAAAAAAGAAAGGAATCCCTCTAAACAATAATCTTGAAGCCTCTATTTCCTCCGCTGTCGTACAGCCTCGAAAGTGACAATGGCAGTGGTGACCGACACATTCAATGAGTCGGCGATGCCGTTCATGGGGATGATGATGTTCTGGTCGGCGGCGTCGACCCATGCTTGTGAGATGCCGGTAGCCTCAGTGCCCATCACCAGCGCTGATGCCTTACGGAAGTCAGCGTCGAGGTAGTCGATGGAGGCCTTCAAGTAGGTGCAATAAATCGTGATTCCATGCTGTTTCAGCCACTGGATGCATTCCTTGGTGGAGCAGGCGTATACCGGCACGCTAAAAATGCAGCCGATGCTGGCCCTGATAGCATTAGGATTGTATAGATCGGTGGCAGGGTCGGCCACGATGACGGCATCCACGCCGGCGGCATCGGCAGTACGCATCACCGCACCTAGATTACCGGGTTTCTCCACAGTTTCCAACACGATGATCAGAGCATCTTTCTTGGGTTTGAACTCGTTAATGCTCTTGTATTTAGGGATGGCTACAGCCAGCAACCCATCGCTGCTCTCGCGATAGGCGATCTTGTCAAAAACCTCCTCGGTGACGGCCTCCGTAAACGCTGCTTTAATCTTTAATGGCTCACGCAACAAGCTTTCGCAAACATAAAGTTGCTCGATCTCAAAGCCGCACTGTTGCGCCCGCTCAATCTCGCGCAGACCTTCAATTAAAATACGGTTCTGCTCTCGGCGTTCTGAAGCCTTTTGAAGCCGAACGAGGTTCTTTATCTTTGGGTTTGCTTTACTTGTAATCATTTTAAGTTCTCCGTTTTATTTGTGAAAGCACCAACCCGATGACCACCACCACGATGCCGATGATTTTGAAGGAGGTCATTTCTTCTGTCGCAAGGAGATAGCTGAAAATGGCCGTGAAGACGGGAATTAGGTTGCTGTAGACATTGGCACGCGAGGCACCAAGTTTACTAAAGGTAAAGGCCCATAATGTATAGGCGATGGCGCTGCAAAAAACACCGAGGCAAATCAGGGGAACGATGTAATCCCCGACATTGGCGGGGTTCGGTGATGGGTCGAAATGTTCCATGATGAAGAACATGGGGATGAAATAGATCATCCCAATGATGTTCTGCATCCAAGTGATGGTCAGGGGTTTATAGAGTTTCGTCAGCCGGATGAGCGCGATGGAATAGCCAACGGCTACTAAGACGGCACCACAAAGGAACAGGATGCCTAAGGGGGAGGCAGTGAATTCGAGATCTTTGTTGAGCAACATGACGATCACGCCGACAAAAGAGACGATGAAGCCCACGATGTTCATGGGCGTGAGTCGCTCTTTGAGAAAGACACGTGCTGCGATGGGTGTCACCAAAGGAATCAAGGCGATGATGCCCGAACCGATGACAGGGGAGGTGTTTTTCAGTCCGTAGCCCTCGAAGATGAAGTAGAGAAACGGCTCGAACATAGCAGCTATGGCAAAAAGCCCGAGGTGTTTGGCTTGGATTCTCTCGTTCAGCCGGAAGATGAACAGGATCGCAGTGAGGAAGATGGAGGCCACAACAAGACGCAGGAAAATGGTCGTCATGGGGTTGAGGTTGTCGTATACCTGGGTGGACCATACGAACGACATGCCCCATAAAACCATGGCGGCAATGCCTGCGAGATGAACGATGAACGACCTGTTTTTCATGGCGCAAAAGTACGTTTTTTTGAGATTGTTTTTCCAAAACAACCGATTTAGGCAAGATTTTTGTATGTTTGCAGCGAAAAATGAGAGAATTTAAAGTCTAATATTAAAACCTAATCAAAATGAAAAAGCTATCAATAATCTGCATGACACTATTTGCGATGCTCTTTGCAGTGTCGTGCCGCGGTCCCATGGGCCCCGAAGGACCTGCCGGTCCAACAGGTAACGCCAATGTGTGCTCTTCAACTGTAACCGCAAACAGCAATGACTGGTATTGGGACGAGACCTCGTGGCGTCTTGATATCGGGTACGAAGCCATCAGTGCCGACATCACTGATCACGGTGCTGTGTTGGTATATATGGAAGAAAACAACACTTGGCGTCAGATCCCGCTCACTTTCTACTATTCGATTTATGATGAAGAGGAAAATGTGGAGTATTTCTACTCCTCATCGCTTGAAGTCTCATCGTACGACAATGGCGTGAGCATCTTCTGGACAGAAGACGATTTCTATGACGGTTTCCGCCCAGCAGATGGCATCCGCTTCAAGGTCGTGGTCATCGCCGCCAGCGTGTATGAACATCGCTCCGATGTCGACTACAGCAACTACGAAGCCGTGAAGACAGCCTTCCGCCTCGCCGACTAACGCGACATAATGGTATAGACCATAAAACCTGAAAAGGCAAGAAGCATCAAAAACCCTTCAAAACGGGAGAGCTTCCTGCCTTTTCCCGTAAATACAAAGAGCAACATCAAGGTATTGGCGAAGAAAAGAATGCCAAGCGTGATGTTCATCTGTGGGTTGAAATGAAGCGGAGTGATCAATCCGCTGATACCCAACACGATGAAGATGTTCAGGATGTTGGAACCTAGCACGTTGCCGATGGCGATTCCCGAATTCTTCTTTGTGGCTGCTACAATGGAGGTGATGAGCTCGGGTAGCGAAGTGGCTATGGCTACTACCGTCAAACCAATCAGTGCTTCGCTCATGCCCCAGGCTTTGGCAATTACCTGGGCGTTATTGGAGACAAGTTCCCCGCCGAGATACAGCCCGCCGATGCCTATCACAAGATATAAAATGGTCTTCCACCAAGGCATGGGGATTTGAATGGCTTCTACCTCCGAACTGGGGGACTCGTTTTTGACCATGGTGAGGTAAAGATAACCCGCAGCCATACATAGCAGCACCAATCCCTCAATCCAGTTGATGGTGTTGCTTTCCCCGATAAAGAAATCATTGGCCATCAGGAACAAGGCGGCAGTGGCCACAAAACCAGCCGGGATGTCGCGCCTAATGGAGATGCGGCTTACGTCGATGGGGTAGATGATCGAAGCCACACCAAGAATGAGCAGGATGTTCATGATGTTGCTCCCCACAATGTTACCAATGGCCAACCCCGAACTTCCTTTGATGCAGGAAAACACATTAATGATCAACTCGGGTAAAGAGGTACCAAACGCCACAATGGTCAAGCCGATGATCAAGGGCGACAACTTGGCACGGATGCCTACACTGGTGGCACCGTCAACAAGCCAATTCGCTCCCAAAATCAAAGCGACAAAACCGACAATCAATAATAAAATAGGAATCGCCATAACCCCTCACCTCTATCCTTTCATCTCTCACTTGTTATACACTCTCGCTCCAAAAATCTTGCTTCCCACTCTGATTAAAGTAGCGCCTTCCTCAATGGCGATCGGATAATCCTCCGACATGCCCATTGATAGCTCCTTAAACTGAGGCTGGTTGGCGAAATAGTCGCTCTTTAAAGTCT
The DNA here is from genome assembly GCA_017394865.1 of Bacteroidales bacterium. Taxonomy (GTDB): domain Bacteria; phylum Bacteroidota; class Bacteroidia; order Bacteroidales; family F082; genus Limimorpha. The sequence goes on along the minus strand of JAFPWT010000008.1, from coordinate 47,780 downwards.
CAAAAATCGACCTCAGATGCTTGAATTCCTTGCGGACTTCGTCCATGTTTTCGGTGAAAGTGCCCATGCCCATCACGCCACAAATACGGACGTTTTCCATCTGCTTAAAGGCCTCGGAATTGAGCAGCTGACGTGCTTCGTCCAAATCAAGGCCGAATTTAGTTTCTTCCAGGGCGATATGGAATTGCAGAAGACAATCCACCACACGGTCGTGCTTCTTGGCCTCTTTGTTGACGGCTTCCAGCAGGTTGGCCGTGTCGATGCTGTGGATGAGGGTGACGTACGGAATGATGTATTTGATCTTGTTGGTCTGCAAATGTCCGATGAAATGCCACTGGATATCTTGAGGCAGTACCTCGTGCTTGTCGCGCATCTCTTGAGGGTAGTTCTCTCCGAAGACACGCTGTCCGGCATCGTATGCTTCTTGTAAATCGCTGATAGGCTTGGTTTTAGAAACAGCCACCAAGGTGACGCCTTCGGGCACCGTCGCCCTGATTTTCTCCAAGTTTTCCTTAATCATGATCCATAATTTTTCAGTTGCGCAAAAATAACATTTTTTCTATCTTTGCACCCAAATTATTTGAATTATGTTTGAAGGCTTAACCGAAAAATTAGAACGTTCGTTCAAAATCCTTAAAGGACAAGGATATATCACTGAAGTCAATGTGGCTGACACCATGAAGGAGATCCGCCGTGCACTACTCGACGCGGATGTCAGCTACAAAATTGCCAAAGACGTTACCAACAACATCAAGGAAAAGGCCTTGGGTCAACAGATCCTGACCACTGTGAAGCCAGGTGAGATGATGGTGAAGATCGTCCACGACGAGCTTGCCGAGCTGATGGGCGGCGAGCATGAGGACATCAACCTGAAAGGCCAACCCGCTATCATCCTGATCGCAGGTCTACAGGGCTCTGGTAAGACTACCTTCTCGGCCAAGCTGGCCAACTACCTGAAACGCAAGAAGAGCAAGCAGGTGCTGCTGGTAGCCGGCGACGTGTATCGTCCCGCCGCTATCGACCAGCTGAAGGTACTCGGACAACAAGTAGAGGTGGAGGTCTATAGCGAGGATGGCAACAAGAACCCAGTGGAGATTGCCCAACACGCCATCGAGCACGCCAAAGCCCAGAACAAGAGCGTGGTGATCATCGATACCGCCGGTCGTCTGGCCGTCGACGAGGAGATGATGAACGAGATCGCCAAGATCAAAGAGACGGTGCATCCACACGAGACCCTGTTTGTGGTGGACGCCATGACGGGTCAAGATGCTGTCAACACAGCCAAGGCCTTCAACGATCGACTCGACTTCGACGGCGTGGTGCTTACCAAGTTAGACGGCGACACCCGCGGCGGCGCGGCCCTCACCATCCGAACGGTGGTGGAGAAACCCATCAAATTCGTCGGTATCGGCGAGAAGATGGACGCCCTCGACGTGTTTTACCCCAAACGTATGGCCGACCGTATCCTCGGTATGGGTGACATCGTCTCTCTGGTGGAGCGTGCCCAGGAGCAGTTCGACGAGGAAGAAGCCAAGCGCTTGCAGCGTAAACTTGCTAAGAACGAGTTCAACTATAACGACTTTCTGAAGCAGATCCAGCAGATCAAGAAGATGGGTAACATCAAGGATCTGGCCAGCATGATTCCGGGTATGGACAAAGCCCTCAAGGGTGAGGAGATCGACGATGACGCCTTCAAGAGTATCGAAGCCATCATTTATTCGATGACGCCCGCCGAGCGCGAAAATCCTGCACTGCTTAACGGCAGCCGTCGCAAACGTATCGCCATGGGTAGCGGCACTTCTATCGTCGAAGTGAACCGCCTCGTCAAACAATTCGAGGAGACCTCCAAGATGATGCGCATGATGACCACCGGTGGAGGCAAGAAACTGATGCGGATGGCCAACGGCATGCGACGCAGATAAGATCATTCAAGAAAAAAGTTGCGCCCGACACGGATCAAGGGATATCATCATGAAAAAACTATTTTTAACGGTAATCGTTGTTTTTCTAATCGGCGTGACTTCCTATGCCAGACCACACAAAGAGTATCTGGATGCAAAAGAGTGTGTCGAAAGATTTGAGAAAGGAGTCAATAGCGCTACTACATGTGATGATCTCTATCTATCCATTTTTGGTTTTTACATGGATATCCTTCGCTATTCCGATGTTGAGTATGCTGACGATGAGCGGATGACCGAAAAAGAGGAACAAGAACTTGATGATTGGTTGGAAAGAATCACAAATCGGTGTGAGATGCTGCTGGAACAGTGGGACTGTGAGACCGATGAAGATGAGACAGAGGATGCGTTACAGAGAGGTGGGTCCGAGTCTGAATCTGAATGGGTAGTAGTAGAAGAAAAACCGGATGATGTGGTTTTTACCATTGCGGAGGTGATGCCTGAGTTCCCCGGTGGCTCGGCAAAAATGTCAGAATACCTGTCACAAAACATCGTTTATCCCGTTGAAGCCCAAAAAGCAGGCATTCAAGGCAAGGTGTTCGTCAGCTTTGTGATTGAGAAAGACGGCTCGGTTTCTAATGTTGAAGTAATGCGAGGCATTGGTAGTGGCTGCGACGAGGAAGCAGTCCGTGTGGTGAAAGCCATGCCGAAATGGAAACCCGGCACACAGCGTGGTAAACCTGTGCGTGTAAGCTATAATCTTCCAGTAGTCTTTAAATTGTAATAATAAGATAATATGGACAATAAAATCATCGACGGAAAACTGATTTCCGACCAAATCAAAAAAGAAATCGCAGCCGAAGTGGCCGACATGATCGACCATGGCAAACCCGCTCCACATCTGGCAGCAGTCATCCTTGGCGATGACGGCGCCAGCAAGACCTATGTGGCTTCTAAAGAGAAAGCCTGTCACTCGGTGGGCATGACCTCATCGGTGTACCGACTGCCGGTTACAACCACGGAGCAAGAGCTTCTTGATACCGTGAAGTTCCTCAACGAAGATCCCGAAATTGACGGCTACATCATCCAGTTGCCGCTGCCGAAACATATCGACGAGGACAAGGTGATCAACGCCATCAAGCCCTCGAAGGACGTGGACGGCTTCACCAGCATCAACGTCGGACGGCTTCAGCTTGGACTGCCTTGCTTTATACCTGCCACCCCTAACGGCATCATGGAACTCATTAAACGTTCCGGCATCGAGACCGTCGGCAAGGACGTGGTGGTGCTGGGCCGCTCCAACATCGTAGGTACGCCTATGGCCATCCTCATGTCGCGCAAGGGCATTGACGCTACGGTGACACTTTGCCACAGCAAGACCAAAAATCTGGCTGAGATCTGCCGCAGAGCTGACATCCTGGTGGCTGCCATCGGCAAACAAGGCTTTGTGACCGCCGATATGGTGAAGCCTGGTGCCACAGTCATCGACGTGGGTATCCATCGCGTGGACGATCCCGATAGTCCCAAGGGCTACAAGATCCTCGGTGACGTTGACTACGACGAAGTCTACAAGGTGGCCGCGAAGATCACCCCCGTCCCGGGTGGCGTAGGCCCAATGACCATCGTGTCGCTGCTTCAAAACACCCTGAAGGCTGCAAAAGGCGAAATCTATCCGAAGGAATAAACCTTGACCGTGAAAAAGCTATTGGTCGTCGTTTGGTTGATGGTTCTTAGCTGGTCGTTACCTGCTCAGGATCTGGACAGCCTTTATCAGGTTTTTGATCGTAGTAGGGGTGAGACCGCCTATCAGGCGGCTGTAGCCATCGACAACGTGATTGGACGTGAGCCGAACTTCGAGCTTGAGACTGATAAAGACGAGATTAAGTTGAAAGTGCTCCGCACGATGATCCTCTATTTTTTCAGCCACGACGACTTCCAGCATGTGATCACCTATTCGGAAATCGGTATTGAGCATTATCAAAACATTGGCGATTTTTTCAACGAGGCGGGGTGTTACATGACCCTCGCCAATGCCTACCAACGGCTCGGACAGTTCGATAAGGCCATCGACTGCTATAACCACTGCAGCGACCTGATGGACGAGATCGGCGACGAAATGGCCGAGGTCAACAAACGTTATGTGATGAACAACATCGCCGAGATCCATTTGGCCATGAACGAATATGACGTGGCGGAGGAGATCTACAATAAATGCATTGCGATGCTCGGCGAGGTGCAAGCTAACGACACTGCATCGAATCTCGATCTAGCTACTTATTATCAGAATCTGGCGGAGGTTTACATCGTCCAAAAAAAGTCCGATGACGCCGTCAGACTGGCTGAGCAGTCGCTCGATCTCTCGCAGCGCTATCAGGATACACCCAACAAGATCATCAACCGTATGATGACGTTCTCGAAAGCGACGGGCGATACCGACATCCTCGATGAGGCACTCCGTCTGGCTGAGGATAACAATGAACTGTTCCTCCAAGCGGTTCTCAATCTGCAGAGAGGCGATTACACCAAGGCTATTGCCATGGCTGAGGAAAACCATTACGACGGTCTTCTACATGACGCGTTGGAGGCTGGCTACCGTGACCTCCGTGCCAGCAACCCGGCTAAGGCGCTGGAGTATCTCGAACGTAGCGTGGTCATGAAGGACTCCATCTTCGGTGAAAACCAGCAAAAGCTCATCCGCGACTATCAGGTGCGTTATGCTACCCAGGAAAAGGAGCATGAACTGGCGATGCAGCAGGCCAAGAACCGGCAGATTCGACTGCTTGCCATCGGTCTGGTGGTGCTGGCTGTGGTGTTGTTCGCGCTGTTTATGATCTGGTGGCGTCTGGCGCAGATGCGAAAGAAACGTAACCAAGAGCTTACCCGACTTAACGAGTTGAAGGATCGGCTGATGTCGATCGTCTCGCACGATGTGAAGACCCCGGTGTCGGCCATTTGCAGCGTCTTGGAGCAGCTTTGTTCGTATTATGACAGCATGAACGATACCGACCGAAAGGCCAGTCTGATGATGTTGAGGTCGACCTCGGAGGCGTTGAGTGATCGATTGTACAATATCTTACAATGGGTGAAGAGCGTGTTGGAGCATGGCGAGGTCACTCCTGAACATTTTAATTTGTCTAAGTTGGTTGACGAGAGCCTGAGGAGCATTGACTATTCGGCGGGCGTCAAGTCACTGAAGGTGAGTAACGAGGTTGATCCGACACTGGTGGTTCACAGTGATCCTAGTGTGGTGAGCCTGGTGTTGCAAAACCTGCTCTCCAACGCGGTGAAGTTCTCCTATCCCAATGGCGAGATTCATGTTAGGGTAGAGGAGGACGGCGATATTCTCTGGCTTGCTGTGCAGGACAACGGGAAGGGTATCACCGAGCAGAAGTTGGAGAAGATCTTCCGTTTTGTCTCCAACTCGTCGAGCGGCACAGGTGGGGAGACTGGCACGGGCATCGGTTTGTTTGTGAGCAAGCAGTTGCTCGACAAGATGGGAGAGGCCATTCGTGTGGAGAGCGTCATCGACGAGGGCACTACGGTAAGGTTTAGTATCAAAAGGAGTTGAGATGGGAGAGGGTAGGACGATACGGATTCTGTTAGTTGAGGATCAACCTTTGTGTAGGCTTGGTGTTCGTATGGCGTTGACCAATTCTGGTTATGGCTGTGTGTTGGAATCTGAGGCTGAGGACGTCCGTCAGGCTGTCAAGTTTTTGGAGCAACACGGCCGTGACATCGACTTGATCTTATTGGACTATGCTTTGCCTGACGGTACAGGCAAGGACGTCATTGATGCGGTCAAGCGTTTGGGTTTGGACTTGAAGATCGTGATGCTATCGGGCGAGGCCGGAGGCGCCACGGTGCAGCAGTTGTTGGACAGCGGCATCAACGGTTTCATGAGCAAAAGCGTCCGTCCTGATGAGATTGCCACAGTGTTGGCATCGGTGATGCAGGGGCACGATTTCACGCATATGAACACCATGCGTTTGCAGCAGGATGTGAAGTCCGATATGGAGCTTTTGAACAGTTTGACCCGTCGTGAGATGGATATCATCAGCTTGTGCGCGGCTGGCAAAAGCGCCAAGCAGATCGCCGAAGAGCTAGACATCAGTGCACATACGGTGGAGAATCACAAGGACAAGATTTTTACCAAGCTCGGCGTGAAGTCCACCTCCGAGTTGATCCTCTACGCTTTCCGGGTAGGGTTAGTCAGCTAGCTGAAGTCGTTCTCATTTTTTGCTAACTTCTTGTCGAGATATTCATTTGGTGTTAGGACTGGCAGTTCTGAAGCCATGAAATCACTTTTGTTTCTGGTAATGATGATGTTCGCTCCGCAACTTCTTGCAGAATAATACTGAAGTGCATCCTCAAAATCGATAAAGCTGGAAGTCAAGGCTTCTTCGATAATGTTACAGTCGACAGTAGTGGGTTTGCAGACCTTAAGGAAATTAGATAACTTATAAAATACAACATCATTTGGAATTCCAGTTCTCTCCATCAAGTAGCTTGCGGTGGCAAATGTTAAGGATGAACAGAACAACTCCTCTTTTTTTTGGTAACCTTTGGCAATAAGTCTTGTGGCTGGTAGATAGAAACCCTCGCGTTCACAAAGGAAATCTATCACCACGTTGGTATCTAAGAATAGTTTATTCATAACGCTCAACCCAATGTTCGTGCATTAATTCTTTAGCATCTAATGTTCCTGGGATATCTGTTTTGACGCTCATGTTGCGGACAAAATCTGAAATATCCTTTAAATCATCTTCGGTAAGGGCTTCGGTGGGTTGAGCCTGGGTAATACTTTTAACCAACGCAATTATCTTACGAAGCAATACCTCGTCATCGATGGATTCGATCTCCTTAAATAAAGCGTATTTCATCTCTGAGGCAGTCATATTACGCATTGGTTTTGTTGCCGCAAAGATACTAAAATAATTTGATAAATGTAATAAATCGGCCATAATTCTATGTTTTTTATGTTAATTAGTAATTTATATTAATTCAGTTTCATATAGTTTTCATTTGCAAAAATAATATGAAAAATTCATTTGTCAAGTGAACTGTAGCCTCGTTGTCCAATAAATCTTATTTTGTTGATAACTTTTAGTGGAGATAGGAAAAATTACCCATAGCCACCTCTTTTATATAAGGTAGTTTTGCAACGTTGAAAAATGAAAAAAACAAGTAAAAAGCAAAACTATAAAATCATGAAAACAAAATCTTTACTATTGTTATTGATGCTGGCTTTCGGACTGCCTTGGGCGGCGAGAGCTCAGAAAGAACTGCCGTATGAATACGGTTTTGAAAATCACGAACTCTACGAGGAGGGCTGGGCAATGGGTGGCTCCAGTTTTTCTCTCAGTATCGTTTCTGGTACTGGGCATTCAGGAGAATATTATTTCCAATTTTATGGGACATCTGACCAGTATCAGTATCTTGTTTCTCCGGAATTGTCATTGACGAGCGATGGCCTTTTGGTCGAGTTTTATTATAAAAACAACAACTCGAGTTTTCCCCAGTCTTTTCAGGTCGGCTATTCAATAGAAGGAAGTTCCATCAGCGATTTCGTATATGATGCAGAAGTTGTAACGGCAAGCAGCAAACAATGGACCTTATACAGCAAAGTGTTTCCGGCAAATACGAAATATATTTCAGTAAGGCGCAATGGCGAGTCTAATTACTTGTATGTTGATGACTTTTATTTTGCTAATTATTCGAATGCATTAGCCCCAAAAGATTTGGTTTTGCAGACCTATACTTCAACAACTGCTACCCTCGACTGGTCGGGACGCGCAGGTCAAGACCATTGGGATATCTATTGCACTGATGGTAGCGATGTTCCAAATGCGAGCACAACCCCTTCGGTGTCTAATACTGAAACAAAGCCATATACGATAAGTGTGTCATCTGGAATGCCATATCACGCATATGTTCGCGCCAACTATGGCGAAAGCACCTATAGTAATTGGAGCAGTGCCTGTGATTTTGAAGTTGGTTGCTATACGCCGACAAATTTCAGGACTACAAAAATCACCTGCAATTCTGCAAGATTGGCATGGAATGCTGGTGGCAATGAGACGGCTTGGCAGCTGGTATATTCCGATGTGGAAGGCTTCAACCCTAATACGGCGACTCCCATCACGTTAACAACACGGTATAAGGTGCTTGAAGGATTGACTACGGGGACGACCTATTATGCTTATGTCCGTGCCAAATGCAGTGAGGAGGATTTCAGCGACTGGAGTACCGTGTGTGGTTTTACGCCGCAGTGTTTTAATCCTTCAAATCTGCATGCAAGTGCTGTGAGTACAACCACCGCAACTTTGGCATGGACCAAAGGTAGCGATGAGACCCAATGGCAGATTTCATATTCGACGACCGAGAATTTCACACCTGAAAACGGAACTATAATCAATGTCAGCACCAACCCCTATACTCTGGAAGGACTGACCTTGAACACTCCATACTATGCCTATGTTCGTGCAGTTTGTGGCGAAAATATCATCAGCGATTGGAGCAATGTCTGCGCTTTTATGCCATGCTATAATTTAACAGTCAACGACGCTTCGGATTTCTCCATGAATGTTCCGTTTTATGGTTCGCAAGTTGGCAGCACAACGTGTAGCCAATTCATCATTCCTTCCGATGCCTTGTCAAGTGTGGAAAATGCCACCATTACAAAACTCGTTTTCCACTCATATATATATTCAAATCTTAATTTTGGAGCAGCGACGTTTGATGTGTGTATGAAGGAAGTGGATGAGCTCGAGTTTGCATCGACAACGATGGATTGGAGCGACACCACTAGAGTGTATTATGGCAGTGTTGCCGTTGTCAATAACCAGCTGGAAATTGCCTTCAAGAAACCGTTCACCTATTTTGGTGGTAATTTGTTGATAGGCTTTTCTCAGACTGCTTCTGGTACTGGGGCTGCTACCTATTGGTATGGTTCCAATACTAGTTCGAATACTGCTTTGGCCAGTTATGGTGGTTATTCCAGCTTGAATCAATTCTTGCCTAAAACAACTATGTATTACACTCCTGGCGAAGCACCCACATGTATCAAACCAAACAATCTGACGGCAAGTGGCGTCACAAGCAATTCTGCTGTCTTGACTTGGGATGCAGGTGAAGGTAGCACGTGGAATGTGCAGTACAAAATGGCATCAGCTTCTGAATGGATCGATGCGGCGACTGTGAGCAGCCCAACATGTACCTTGAACAATCTTTCTCCTGGGACTGACTATCGAGCCAGGGTCCAAACAAAATGCGAAGGTGATGATGTGAGCACTTGGAGAACGGTGTCTTTCACTACGCAATGTGGTGCCATGTCAATACCTTATACTCGTAATTTCGATAACGATGCCTCAGGTACGGGCGAAGGCTTGCCTCCGTGTTGGACACCAATCAATGATGGAGGAGATGGTTATCCCTACCTTACTGGTAGCAATGCCTATTCTGAGCCTAATTGCATGTTGTTCTATCGCATGAGTGATTTCGGTGCATTGAATCAAATCGCAGTTCTGCCGGAGATGGATGCTGCACTTAACACGCTTCAAATATCATTTTATGCCAAATTGGGGTCGGGTACGAATGAACCCTTGTCAATAGGTGTGATGTCGGATCCTGAAAACGCTTCCACCTTTGTAAAATTCCAAGATGTCACAATCGCCTCGACGACATATTCGCAATATATGGTCAACTTTGAAACATACGTAGGAACAGGTGGCCATATCGCATTCAAGTGTGAAAGAGGGGATGGGTTTACACAAATTTATGTTGACGACATCGCTGTGACTACGAATAGCGTTTGCTTTGCACCCACAGCTCCTCAAATCAGCAACGTTACCGCTCATACCGCCAACATCACTTGGACCCCAGGCAGTGAAGTAACAAATTGGCAGGTCCAATACAAGAAAACTACTGATGCCAACTGGAGCGAGTCTGTTGCAGTAAACGGCACACCTACCCATACCTTCAGCAACCTCGATGCAGTAACCACCTACCAAGCACGGGTGCGTACCAACTGTGGCAACGACAATTACAGCGAATGGGTCGAGGCAGAAAACTTCACCACTGACTGTGGTTTCATGACGCTCCCTTATAGCCACGACTTCGAGGATGACGCCACTGGCCACGTCGCCCCCATATGCTGGCATTTCAGCGATGGCACCTACCCATATATCCAAGAATTCAGTAGCAGCGCTCATTCTGGCAGTCATTATCTCCAGATACAGAAAAACACCAACTACGCTTCGACATGGGTGCTACCAGCCATCGATACCGACGAGCATCCCATCAACACATTGAAATTGACATTCTGGGCAAAAGCAGGCCAAAGTTCAAGTTATTATGATTATTTGTACGCAGGTGTGATGACCGATCCCGATGACATGTCGACGTTCCAATCGGTGATAGGTACCAGTACGAGTATTAGCAATTCAACCTACAAGCAGTTCGAATTCTATTTCGATAACTGGATGGGCGAAGGCAATTATATCGCATTGCGTTACGCCGGTAGTACCCCCTATTGCATCGACGACATCGAAATCTCTGTCGCCCCGACTTGCCGCCAGCCTCTCGATTTGAGCACGCAATATGCCTATGCTCATGAAGCTGAGATAAGATGGAAGTCTCGCGACTTGAGACAACGTAACTACCAGGTTTCTTATAGTACCGATGAAAATTTCAATCCCGAAAACGGAACCATCGTTGACGTGGAATTTGAGAATACTTTGGTAAATGCTGGCACTGAATACAGAGATTATTATTTGACTTGCCTCAACGCCAACACCACCTATTATTATTACGTCCGTGCCAACTGCGGCAACGGCGACTTCAGCGAGTGGAGCGAAGATTATGCAAGTCTGACTACCGGTGAGGCTTGCCCGGCACCTTATGGCTTCTATGCCAACACCGTCAAAAACACATACGCAAAACTCCAATGGTATGGCGACTTCGACGAAGAGTGGGAGTTCCGTTATAAAAAAACGGCTGATGAGGATTGGACAACAGTTACAGATATGGAGTTGATGAGCGGCGAAGGTAGTGAACTCATATACCGACTGACAGGTTTGGAGCCGGGTGCTGAGTATGAAGCCCAGCTTCGCAGACATTGCGGCATCTATTCATGCCCCACTGTGGACGACGGCTACAGCGATTGGGTTTCAGAGACCTTTACGACCACTACAGGTTGCTCCGCTCCGGAACCCTGGATGTGCCTGACGCACATGGGTACAAGCGCCAAACTCGAATGGTATCAGACAGGCGAAGAAAGACAATGGCAGATTCGCTACAGACTGGATGAAGAATGGCCTTACCCGGAAGAAAACATCGTTCTGACTGACGAAATGCCTGAAGCCAGAAAGCAGCGTTGGACCATCGAGGGATTGCAAACCAATTCCATGTATTATTGGCAGGTGAGGGCCTATTGCGACTCCGAGCACCAAAGCGACTGGTCGGATGAGAAATATTTCTTCACTGGCGGTGAGAAAGTCACGGTCGACAAAACACATCCTTTCTATGAGGACTTTGAGGGCGACGATATGCCTGATGGCTGGATGCGTTGCAACCAATACAATTACGACCTAGATTACTACTATCCATGGAGTTTCACGCTTGCCGAAGGCCCGTCATGGGATGAACGCCCCGGCAACCACGGCATGTACAACAACAGCGATGATTATCATGGTAGCACCTCGGTGTTGACGCCTGAGATGCACATCGACGGGAACGCCTATTCCGCCAAACTCAGTTTCTGGGACTACTGCGACTATGGCCCGAGTGCCATCAGCGGTCAAAATATCAGCTATGGCTCCATGCAGGTCATGGTCTCGTCTGACCATGGCGAAAACTTTGATTATGTCTGGTGGAGCTTCGGTCCGAAACGCTATTGGCATCAATTCTTTGTCGATTTGGATGAATATATCGGTAGGGATATTATTATCCGCTTCGACTATTGGTGGGCGAACAACAACCCGAATTTCGACTGGTATGTCGACGATGTCAAAGTCCAGGTGTTCGATAATGCATTCGGAATCGGCTCTGGCATTACCTCTGGCGACTGGGACGACCCATCGATGTGGGGTAATGGTACGCCTGACGGCGATGACGACGTCATCATCAATGCCAACGTAACCATCCCCAACGGCGTTGTGGCAGAGGCCAACAATATTGTGATCAACACCGATACCATCAATACCGGTGGCAGGGCCCAGAAATTCGGAAAGCTCACCATCGCCAATGGCGGACAACTCATCACCAACAATGCTGTCGAGGTGACGGCCCAGAAGACCATTTCGCCTTGGACGATCAATCCTGTGGGCGGTTGGTACCTCATCGCCTCACCGCTGAGCGAGGCATACATTCCAGCAGGCTCGATGGTCTCCAACACCTACGACCTGTATAGGCTCAACAACACCACTTGGGAGAACTTCAAAAACACTGATGAGCACGCTGACTTCACCTCCTTGGTCAATGGACAAGGCTATCTGTACGCCAATAGCGACAATACAACCCTTGAGTTCACTGGTGAAATCAAGACGTATGATGCGGGAAACAACACCGTGATGGTCACCGAAGGCTGGAGCCTCATTGGCAACCCTTACACCTTCGAGGTTTATCCGAATACCAGCTATTATGTGATGAATGGCACTCGTACAGGATTGGATCCCCAGACGAAACAGTCGAGCAATGCCGTTCCACCTTGCACGGGCATCATCGTGAAAGCCAGCACCAGTGGGACGGTCGCTTTCAGCAAGGAAGCTCCTGCCGGACAAACGGGTGGCGGTAGTCTGCAAATCACCCTGACCCAAGCTAACACACGCAGCGCCGAGAGCATCGACAACGCCATTGTCAGCTTTAACCAAGACGACAATTTGGCCAAGTTCTACTTCGGTGAAAGCAATGCCAACATCTATCTCCCACAGAATGGAGAGGAATACGCTATCGTCAGTGCAGAATCTCAAGGCGAACTGCCGCTGAACTTCAAAACCACCGAAAATGGTAGCTATACCCTCGGTTTCAACTCCGTGGATACCGAATTCAGTTATCTCCACCTCATCGACAACCTCACCGGTGCCGATATCAACCTGCTTGAAACGCCTAGTTATTCTTTCGATGCTCGGCATAGCGACTATACCTCAAGGTTCAAAATCGTTTTCGTTAAAGGTGATGCTGAAATGGGTGACAATTTTGCCTTCATCAGCAATGGACAAATCATCGTCTCAGGCAAGGGCATCCTCCAAATCATCGACGTTATGGGCAGGGTGATTGAAAATCATGAAGCTAACGATCGAATCGTTACCAATGGATTGACTCCAGGCGCCTATGTTTTGCGGTTGATCGACGGTGACAATGTTAAAAATCAAAAGATAATAATCAAATAAAACTGTATAAAATGAAAAAAATATTGATGATCATCGCAATTGTCTTTGGCCTGAGCGTCGGCGCATTCGCCCAAGGTGGTTTGTTTCAATATGGTCCTGTCAGCGATGAGGAGTATTACGGAGCAGGCTATCGTAATGGTATCGATCCGCTCATTAGCCTTCCCAATGCACACGGTGAGAGCAACGATTCCGAAGCTCCCCTGGGTTCGGGTATCGCCGTTCTCATCAGCCTCGGCGCTGCCTACCTCGTGGGCAAGAAACGTAGCGAAAAATAAAAAATATGTTATCTTTGCAGGATAAACCATCCTGCTATGAAAAAAACATTGTTTCTAATTCTAACCTTCTTCCTGATCGTTCCCTCTTTGAGCGCCCAGGAAGAAGGTTACGCAGGCTACACACCTCTTTTTGCTCCGGAATTCAAAGCATTCCTCCCCGACGAGGTACACGAGACCTCGGGACTATTCTTTCATAACGGTCGCCTATGGACGCACAACGACAGCGGCGGAAAACCGATTCTCTACGGACTCGATACCACCAACTTTGAAGTGGTGCAACGCCTTACCCTGATCAATGCTCAGAACAAGGACTGGGAAGATGTGTGCACCGACGGTGAGAACGTGTATGTGGGCGACTTCGGCAACAACAAAGGGAAACGCAAAAACCTGCGGATTTATATTTTCCCGCTGTCAGCCATTCCCGCCGAGGGCGATGCCAACATCACCGTCGATTCCATCCGCTTCAGTTTCGGCGACCAAACGGAATTCGAACACGAAAAGAACGCTAATGACTACGATTGTGAGTCGATGTTCGCCACTGACGATGCCCTCTACCTCTTCAGCAAAGGCTGGGCTACGGGCACTACGCGCCTATATCGTCTTTCAAAGACGCCTGGTACACAAGTGGCCGAGGTGGTCAATGGATTTGACTCACAAGGGCTTATCACCGGCGCCGACTACGACCGCGAGAGCGGCATCCTGGTCATCGTGGGCTATGTGAACAAGGTTTGGCTGCCGTTCCTGTATCTGATTTATGACTTCGACGACATGGGTACCAACCTGCCTAACCGTCGTTTCGAACTGCATAACTATCTCGGTCACCAAACCGAAGGTATCTGCTTCTATGAAAAGGGCAAATGTTTCCTCTCCTGTGAGACTTCGCCAACAGCAGTCTCTAGGATGTTTTCCATCGACTTTCGCAAACGTATCGCCAAAGACCTCGAAAAAGCCAAGAAATGAAACGTGTCCTGTTGGTCATAGTGTTTTCGGCAATTACGCTGTTAGGCTTTTCGCAACATCCGAGGAAAGCGGTGAAGGCTTTTGAGGCTGCTGAGAAGGCTTTCAGGGAGCGTGATTACGAGATGGCATACCAGCAGGTGCGAAAAGCCGTTGAGAAGGATCCTGATTACGCTGAGGCTTGGCTCCTGCAAGGAGAGATCGGCATGGAGACCCACAACGACGAAATGGCTCTAGAGGGCTATGAGCAATCGCTTAGGGCGGATTCAACGTTGTTTCCGCCTGCCAAAACGATATTGGCGCGACTTCAAGCCCGCAAAGCGTTCCGCGAAGAGGCCATGGCGCATCCAGTGGACTTCAATCCCATCAACCTGGGGAATAGCGTGAATACCGCTAACGATGAATATATCAACGCTTTGGAGATCACGGGGATGGAACTGCTACTGACCCGAAAGTATAGCGGTGACTCGGATTGCTTTCAAAAAGAAGCGTTGTATATGGCTCTTGCCGTTGAGGGACAGTGGTTCCCAGCCTCGCAGCTTCATCTCAGCGATGAGATGGACGACCATATGGGCGCCGCCTTCCTCTCACAGAAAGGCGACGAACTCTATTTCACCGTGTGCGGCATGGACCGTCACCATCCAGGTTGCGACCTCTTTGGCTCCCATCGCGATGCCGATGGGACTTGGTCCAGCCCCGTCAATATGGGACAACCGGTCAACACTTCTGCTTGGGAATCCCAGCCCTGCCTGAGCCTCGATGGAAAAGAGCTTTTCTTCGCCTCCAAGCGTAACGGCAATGCTGATCTCTACCACTGCTTCCGCGATGAAAACGGTCAGTGGTCAAAACCCGAAAATCTAGGCCCGACCATCAACACCGAAGGGACGGAGATGGCACCTTTCATCCATCCTGACGGAAAGACGCTTTACTTCTCGTCGGATACCCACATGGGGATGGGAGGCTACGACCTTTTTGTGAGCCGTCGCAATGAGAAAGGGGAGTGGTCGGAACCTAAAAACCTGGGCTATCCCATCAATACCTCAGGTGATGAAATCAACTTTATCGTTGCCGCCGACGGTCATACGGCTTTGATCTCCTCCATCCGCGAGGGGGGCTATGGCGGCTATGATATCTATACTTTCCAACTTGATGACGAAGAACTGAAACCTGAGTCCATCAACGTGTATGACTATGTGGCGGAAGATCTGAAACCAGGTACCGTAGTGCAGTTGGTGAACATCCAGTTCGAGTTCAACAGTTCCGCTTTGACGGAGAATTCTGAAGAAGGCGTTGCCATGCTTGCCGATTTCCTTGAGAGCCATCCTGAAATCAGCGTGGAACTGGCTGGACACACTGATAATATCGGCTCCAACACCTATAACCTGAAATTGTCGCAAGAACGTGCCGAGGTGGTCCGTCAAGCGCTGATCGACAAAGGCATCGCTGAAAGCCGACTAACCGCTAAAGGCTATGGCGCTACCAAACCTATTTACTCCAACGATACCGACGAGCACCGTGCGCTGAATCGTCGAACTGAAATGATAATAATGAATTGATGATGAAGAAATACGCTTTATTGTTAGTGGTGGCCTTTGCTGCTTTGTTTACGTCATGTAAAAAGGATACTGAACCAATCCGTTTCTCGGTCTTGGGCGACAGCTATTCCACTTTCAATGGCTATGTCGATCCTGATACCAATGATGTTTGGCCATTTTACGAGAATATTCATGTGACAGATGTAAGTCAGATGTGGTGGCGACAGTTGGCTGATTCCACAGGGTGGCAGGTCGAGAAGAACAATTCATTCTCAGGCTCGCTGATTTGCAACATGGATTATGCAAACTATTTTGGACCGCATTCTTTCCTGCGTCGTATGGACGATCTCGGCAATCCTGATTGTATTTTTGTCTTTGGCGGCACCAATGACGTTTGGGATCAGGCGCCATTGGGGGATTACGTGTTCGGTAGTTGGACTGAAGAGCAACTCTGTACGTTCCGTCCTGCGGTGGCCTGCTTGTTTTTTAGGCTGAAAAACCGTTATCCGAGGGCAAAAATATACTTTATGTTGGACCTGTCGCTCGATGACGGCTATGTGGCCGCAGTCCATCGGATTGCGAAGTTCTATGATGTGGAATGTATTGATCTGTATTATGTTGACAAGGACTGGAATCACCCAACGATAGAGGGACAAACCATCATAGCCCAACAGGTGATGGAGGCTTTGGCGTTTGATGCGCTTATCTTCTGAAACGGTATTCCACCTTTAAGTCCTCGTCGGAAGGCGTAGGAACGTCCCAATATGGTTTTTCATCAGTGTTGTCTGGGGTGTCATCGTCATCCTCATCCCAATGATGCTCTTCTTTTTGAGGTCCTTTTTTTCGGTAGATAAGGGCCAATAATGTTCCCACGATGGCACCGCTAAGATGACCTTCCCAAGAGATGTCCTTTTCATTTTCATTGAAAGCTTTGGCGAAGGCGGGGATCATGCCCCAGACGAAGCTTCCGTAAAGAAACACCATGATGAGTGAGATGACGATGAGCATTCGGTTTCGGCGGATGAAGCCGCTCAGGATGAGGAAGAGGTTGAGGCTGTAGATGACAGCACTGGCACCCACGTGGATGGTGCCAGGTCGACCGATACACCAGGTGAGCGCACCGCTGAAGAGCCAACTGATGAGCATGATACGGTTGGCAAGGGTGGGGTAACAGTAGTATAACGCCGTACCCAATACCAGCATCGCCGTGGTGTTGGTGAGCAGATGCTCCCAGTCGGCATGCAGGAAAGGCATGGTGAGGATGCCCCACAACCCCTCCGCCGTCCGGGGAATGACTCCCCAGGTGGTAAGGTCGACAGAAAAAGCCATCTCGGCCACTTTGACAACCCACATCAGGGTTACCAACAGGGCCGGGATGGCTAGACTGCCGAAAAACTTCTTTCGGTCTTGATTCATTATGCCAGGAACGGCATTTTCACCACGACAGCCTTGATGAGCTTGTTGCGGATCTTGATGTAGATCTCAGTGTCCTTCTTGCTGAAGGCTTTCTGGACCAAAGCGGTGCCGATGTTCTTACCCGTTGAGGGTGAAGGACTACCGGAACGCACCATGCCGATGACGTTGCCTTCGGCGTCGCACACTTCGTAGCCGTTGCGCGGGATACCGCGGTCGATCATCTCGAAGCCCACGATCTTTTGGCTCACGCCATTGGCCTTCTGGGCGGCGAAGATCTCACGGTTGAGGAAGTCATTGCCGTCGACGAACTTGGTGATCCAGCCGAGACCAGCCTCGATGGGGCTGATGGTGTCGTCGATCTCGTGACCGTAGAGGCAGAAGCCCTTCTCGAGACGGAGGGTGTCGCGGCAGCCCAGACCTGCGGGCATGATGCCGAATTCCTTGCCAGCCTCAAACACGGCATCCCAGACCTCCTTGGCATGGGCGACGGGGATGTAGATCTCGCAGCCGCCGGCACCAGTGTAACCGGTAGTGGAGAAGATGATGTTGTCGACACCGGCGAAGGTGATGATCTGGAAGGTGTAGTATTCCATGTCGACCACGTTGGCGGTGGTGAGCTTCTGCATGGCCTTCAGGGCGTTGGGACCCTGCACGGCGAGCTGAGCCCACTGCTCGCTCTCGTTCATGAAGTCTTCACCGAGCTTCATCCCGAACTTCTCGGCGATCTGGCTCATCCAAGCCCAGTCTTTGTCGATATTGGCAGCGTTGGGCACCATGAAGTAATGGTCATCGGCGATGCGGTAGACGAGCATGTCGTCCACAATGCCGCCCTTGCCGTTCGGCAAGCAGGTGTATTGCACCTTGCCGTCGCTCAAAGCAGCCACGTCATTGACGGTGCAGTACTGCATGAACTGCTTGGCCATCGGGCCTTTGGCACGGAACTCACCCATGTGGCTCACGTCGAACACGCCGACGTTGTTGCGGACGTTGTTGTGCTCTTCGACAAGGCCGGTGTATTGAATCGGCATGTCGTAACCGGCAAATTCAGCCATTTTGGCACCCAGATCGTGATGAATCTGATTGTAAGGAGTTTTCTTCAGTTCTAAATTTTCCATTTTTATTTTAAATTAATTGAACATAGAGTCGATGAGAGTTTTGTATTTCTGGGCCACTTTCTTGCGGCGGACCTTCAAAGTAGGCGTGAGGATGTCGTTGCCGCTGGTCCATTCGTCGGCAACTAGCTCAAAGCGCTTGACCTGCTCGTAGTCGCCGAAGTTGGCATTGTATTTCTGCACCTCGCTGCCGATGAGGTCTTTGACTTCTTTCTTGGTGATGATCTCAGCGGGAGTGGTGAATTCGATCTGTTGCTCCTTGCACCAGTCTTTAAGATAGGTGAAGTCGGGACGGATGATGGCGGCGGCATATTTCTGGCCTTCGCCGAATACCACGATATTTTCGATGTAGTTGCTTTCGGTGAACTTGTCTTCAAGGATCTGTGGGTTGATGTATTTGCCCATCGAGGTCTTGAAGAGGCTCTTCAGACGGCCAGTGATGAACACCTGACCAAACTCGTTGACGTGACCGAGGTCGCCGGTGTGCAGCCAGCCTTCCTCGTCGATGATCTCCTTGGTGAGTTCGGGGTTCTTGTAGTAGCCCATCATCACGTTATGGCCACGGCAGCAGAGTTCGCCGTTCTCAGCGATCTTGATCTCCACGCCGGGAAGCGCTTGTCCAACGCTGCCGACCTCACGTCCGTGGGGGAGGTTGTTGCTCACCGCGATGACGGGGGAGGTCTCGGTCATGCCGTAACCTTCGTAAACCGGCATCTTGATGGCTGAGAAGAACGAGGCGATCTTCTGCGAAATGCTGGCGGCACCCGACACCACAATGTCGAAATGCTCCGCACCGATGTTGGCACGGATCGTCTTGAACACCAGCTTGTCGGCAATCTTCAGTTTGAAGTTGTACCAACCGCTGCGTTTGTCGTTTTCGATTTTGTATTGCTCAGCCAGGTTGACAGCCCATTTGAAGATCTTTTTCTTGATGCCTTTTTGTTTGTCGCCGGCCATGACGATCTTTTCATAGAACTTCTCGAGCACACGCGGCACTGCGGTCATCATGGTGGGATGCACGTCCTTCATGTCGAAACCGATGGTACCGATGTTTTCGGCGTAGTACACCGACATGCCCAGATACTGGTACATGTAGACCAACAGACGTTCGTAGGCATGGCAGATGGGCAGGTAGCTGAAAGCGGTCTTCGACCAAGGTGCGGGAGTGTCCTTGATGCCGTAAATCTGGTGCATGATGTTGCTGTGCGATAGCATCACACCCTTGGGCTCGCCAGTGGTGCCTGAGGTGTAAACGATGGTAGCGCATTTTTCAGGCTTGACAGCGTCCATGCGCTGTTTCAGCTCCTCCTCGTGGGGATGCTGTTCGCCCAACTCGACCAATTGTGCAAAAAACGGGTATTTCTTACGATCCTGGAAGGTATATAAGATTTGGAGTCCTGGGATTTCAGTACGCACTTCTTCCACCTTGTTCATCACAGAGAGTCCCTCCAAAATAACCATCTTGGCGTCGCAGTTGTTCAAGATGTAACGGTAGTCTTCTTTGCTGATGGTGGGGTAGATGGGCACGTCGATGCCGCCGACCATGGTGATGGCCATGTCGAGGATGTTCCACTCGGGGCGGTTGCCGCTGATGATGGCCACTTTGTCATCCGGTTGGATGCCAAGCTCAATCAAAGCGTAAGCGACTTTTCGTGCCGTATCCTGATACTCTGCAGGACTGTATTTCCTCCATTTGCCGTCTTCCTTCTTTGCCAGAGCCACTTTTTGCTCAGGCCATTTCTCGGTGTAAACGGTGAGGATGTCGAAAATTCTCGTTTCTTCTAACATAGTTTTTATTTTTTGATGATGATTCTTGTGCTTTGGATGTGGCTTCCGTCAATGACCTGAAGGTCGTAAAGTCCACTGCGTAAGGTGGAGGTGCTGAGGGTCTCCTCAAAGACACCGGCGTTGGCGCCTTTCTGCATGGTGAAGACGGTGCGGCCCAATGGATCGATGATGCGGATGACTACTGTTTCTCCTTGCAGGTGGCTTGCCTTCAAGTCTATCCTGTCGCTAGCAGGATTTGGATAAACCTCAAGAGTAGAAATATCGTTTGTCTCGCCGATGGAGGTCGAGTTGACCACCCTGACGGCTAAGGCTTCTGCGTTGTCGCTCTCGCCACAGTCGTTGCTGAGTCGGTAGCTGATGTTGGCTGTGCCTCTGAAATCACTGTTCCACTGGACGGTGGCGTGTTGGCCTTCTGTCGTGAGTTCGCCAGCCTGTTCGGGCTCCAGGGACCAGATGTATTCAGCCGAGGTCTCCATGTTGGTGCGGTATTCGCTTTGTGAGACCATTCGGATGTCCACCATGGTGTCGCCGACGGGTGATTCAATATTTTCTAGGTATTCGGGATTCTCTTTTATGGTCAGTTTCACTTGTGCGGTTTCCTGCAAATCGTTCAATGTCGAGGTGCCGGTCATGCTCAGGACGACTTCACGGTTCTCCAGGTCGTTGGGGCCGAAGGTGTAGATGGGTGCCTCCAGCGTGGCGTCGTCGAAGCTGCCGTCGCCATCAGTGCTCCAAAGGAGATCTTTTTGGTGACAGGCATAGCTGTTGAGTTCGAATGTCGGGGTCTGGCAGAACGTCTCGTCATCGCCAGCGAATACAATGAGTTCCTCTAAAGGAGGAAGGCGGAGGTCGTCGATGAATACGCAGTCAAGTCCTGCACTACCTTCGGCATCTTTCTTATAGGTGAACTTAAGCACATTGTTGCCGTAATTCAAGGGGAATTCCGAGGTTTCCCATTCGGTTTCGCCGCTCCAGGAGCCCTGATCGTGGTTGTTAATGCTGAAGATGAGTTGGTCACCGTCGTCGGCGGAGATTTTATGGCGGAAGGAGACGGTGAGCATCGATTTGCAATTGATCGCTACATACATGCTGACCTTCTTCTTATCAGTAATCTCTGGTGAACGTACGCAGTAGCCTCCGATGGCTCCTTCTTCTGGGACGATGTACCAGGCTTTGTTGCCTGACCCTAAGTCATATCCCAAACTGGGGTTGAAGATGTCATCGTCGAAGTCTTCCAAGGTGTAACCCATTGGTAGTTCTTGTTCGAGACTTGCGGTGTGGTAACCGCTTTGGGCTTGAATGTTGTATTCGAGGATGTTGCTTGCCGGGGCATTGTCATTGACGTTGACCTGGAAGGTTGCCTTTTCGGTGGCTCCCGTCTCGATGGCCGGCAAGGTCAGGGGATTTTCTGCGATGTTCAGGAACGGAGCTTTGATGTTTAGCCTATGGGTCTGTTCCAACGAACGGCTGTGGCCTTCGTTGGTGATGTCGAAGGTCATCAGGGTGGAGGTGCCTGGCATTAGCCGGTCGACGGCGTTACCCTCCAAGTCAGTCAAGGTGACTTCGGTGTAGCGGAGTGCCGGGGCGTTGACCACGATATCGACGCTGTCAATGAAAGTCTTGTCGCCGTTGCCTATCAGGAAATGGAAGCGGATATGTTCGCCGTCGTTGATTTCGTCGTTGAAGCGTACGGTGAAAGCATCGTCGACTTGAACCATGTTACCGTTTTCGATGGTACCGTAGGTGGCTTTGTTTTGAAGAATCTCCACATGGGGATGGTCGCAACTGAGGGTGGCGTTGACTTGGTCGATGTCGGTGTTGCCGACGTTGTGCAGGCTGACGCTGAAACGGCAGGTCTCATTGTAGTCAGCCTCTTGGTTGGCGTTGCCTTCGCTGTCGTTGATCCCGATGGCGTGGAAGATCAGATAAGGTTCCCCATCGGGGATGGTAGCCAGTTCATGCTCATAGCGGTAGTAGTTCTGCTTCTTGATGGTGAGCATCACGTGTGTCCCAACTTCTTGCGGTGTCACGGTGATGGTCTGTGTGTTGCCGGTGCCGTAGTCGAGTCCTATGATTTGTCCGTTGGCGGTGAGGCAGATAGTGGCACCTTCGTCAGCTTTCATTTGATATTGGTTGCTGCCTGCCACCAATACTGGAAGCATCTCCACGTTGAGCGGCTGCGGCACTTCGCTGTAGAGGTTCATATATGGATCGCCGTGTTGGTGGAAGAGATAGTAGGTGATCTCCTTCACCCCGTTGTCGGTCCATGATGACTGGCGGAGGAAGTATTTACCAGCGGCGTTTCCGAAAGCAGGTAGGAGGAAGTTGGTCTCATGCCAAGTGCCATAGGTGGGTAAAAACTCAGGCCAAAGATTGTCGTACATGCCCCATACATACACGTCGTTAACGAAAGAATACGATACCTGCGTAGCGGCGATTAATCCTAATGCGCCGTGCTGATGACGGTGGAAGACTTCAGTGAAACAGCCTTGGTCGGTGTTGTAATTGAACCGTCCGGTGAGGCAGTTGCACGACATGACGTAGGTAAGGTCGGGGTTGACCAATCTGTTGATATAGCCGATGCTGTATCCGGGCTCTCCCCAAAGTTCTTCAGCGCCGTGGTCGCGGTGCTGGACGATGAAGGCGCCGTTGTTGATAGCTTCGTTGACCTTGTTGCCGGTACCACTCCAGTCGGTGAGATGCGACATGGTGCGTGGTACGTAGTTGCATCCGTTGGGACCGAAGTAGTTCAGCACAGTGTTGGTGTTCTCGTAGGTTGACCATTGGCTGCCGGGGGTGCCTTGGTAGACAGCGTTGATGCGCACAGGATGTTTCCCCAGTTCATATTCCCAGAAGCCGTTGACCACCTCTGAACAGAGTTGGAACCAACGTTCCAGTTGGAAGCCCATGGCGGTGACAGGTTGATCGTAATAGCTTGGGTTGGTGGGAGGGGTACGCTCGAAGTCGAGGTCCTTCTTGATCATGCGGTACATCTCATCATAATCGCGTCCAGTGATACGGCCCATGATGATCTCGGGCATATGGGTGTTGCCCATCACTGCGTAGGCGTGGTCGCTGATGTAAGGGTTATAGCTGCTTCCTCCTGGGTGGTTGTCCATGGTATAGGAGACGACACCCCGTGTGGGGTCAGCATAATGGTCACCAAGGATCAGCACTGCAGCTGGAGGCATGTCCCAGTTGTAAAAGGCATGGCGGATGAAGTTGCGTATGGTTTGGCCGTCATTGCCTCCGCATTGGCTCACGGTGAAGATCTCGGTGGGGATACCTTGTTTGGTTCTGAACAGTTTGACGCTGTCAGCCAACGGAAGGAACTCCTCGTTGTCGGGGATGATGATCATAAGCTCACAGCCAGTCTCACGGTTTTCATAGTGTTTGCGGTATTTTGCGCCGTAATCCACCTCAGGCAGCACCTCGCGATTGAGGATCATATCACTGAGGATATGGTCCCACTCCGGTGTGCGATAGCGGATGTCACCATAAGTGCCGTCGCCGCCTTCAACAGTCAACTCCAGCTCAAGGTCTTCATATACGATGAGTTCTTTGGTGACAGGGTTGTACTGGAAAGGCATCACGCCCACTTCGACCATCTGCACGCCACGAAGGGTTATCGGTTCCGACATCTGGTAGGGCAAAGCTGGGTAAAAGTCATTGCGGCCGTAGATGCTCATGTCTTTCTCGTACACGGCAGGTGAGTTGTCGTTATCAAGCTGTGGCTGCGGAGCAGGGATGAGATTAACATCCTTGAGGGTCTTTGTCTTCATTTTCGCTATTCTCACGGAAGGCGTTGCTCCGTTGGGGATGGCGATGAAAGTGCTGCTGCTGGGAAGGTCAGGCGCCCCGGCGGTGTTGGCGATATGGATGCCCGAGAGGGTGATGAATTGTCCTTCCAGTCCCTCGCGTGTGGCCTCCTCAATGGTGACGGAACTGATGTTGTGGACGATAGTGGTTGTGGCATCGCTACGGCTTCCGATACTGAAGCCGTTGGGATTGTCGTTAAACCGGTATTCTGTTTGTGCGGTCAGGGTAAGCCCCATGAGCAGCATTATGGCGAGAAAATATTTACGCATTTTATTCAAATTGAGATTAAAATGGCAAAGTTAAAAAATGTTTTTGTTTTCTCACCTATTTAAAAAATATTTTCGCTCATTTAAGACTCACTTTCTTGCTGACGCTGCCTTTTTCAGCGTTTAATTTGATGATGTAGAGGCCTGGGGTAAGCCGGCTCAAATCAATACTGACAGTACTACCTTTAGCCAGATTGCTGACTTTTTTAGTGCTTAACCGTTCTCCCAACAGGTTGTAGATCTCCACGGTGGCTTTGCCTTGCAGTGGCTCCTCAATGGTGAGGTTGACTTTTCCGTCGGTCGGGTTGGGGAAGAGGGTGAGAGACAATAGGTTTTGCTCCTTTACAGAGAGCAGGTCGATTTGAATAGTTTTACTGAGCGATTGGCTGCAACTGGCATCGGCGGAGACGGTTAGGATGGCTTCCATGATGTTGCTGTTGAAGTTCCAAACTACGTCGGCTTCATTGCCGTAGGCGAAAACACGACCAGCCTCTTCTGGCTCCAGCTGCCAATGGTATCCGATGCCTGTTTGTTCTTCAACAGAATAGTGGCTGAACGGGGTGCTTTCGGGATCAATGATGTCGCTGCCAGTGATACTACTACCCATACTGATTTCGTCGGTCAGGATGAGTTGCAAAGGGTAATCGGTACCGTCGACGTTCATGTGGAGCAGGGCACCACCGTTGATCAAGTCCTGTAAGCCGGTGGTATATACCGGATGCAAGGCGTGATTGTCATCGAAGTGACCATCGCCCGAGGTCGTCCACGTCAGTTCTTGATAATGGTAGGCGTAACTGCAATTGATGTTGACGTTTTCACCCCTGCATGTCTTTACGCTGTCGCCTGAATAGGCAATAGTTGCATATGTAGGATCAATGTTTATATCGTCAATCCATGCACAATCTTGACCTAAGCTCACCGAATTGTCCTTGACGTAGGACCATTTGAAGGTATGGGTACCTTGGCTCAAAGGATATCGCTCCTCGCTCCATGGCCTTGAGCCCGACCATTGGCCCATCTCCTCGTTGTCAATGTAAAAAAACAGTTTGTCGTAGTTGAATTCTGACGACATTTTCCTGTAGAAACTGATTTCGGTGGCTTGTGTTGCCCGGGTGATGGCCATCGAACTGGATTGACTGTGGCTGATTACACCAGATTGGGCACTGTATTCGTCGGAGTGGGCTTCGTCATCTGTCACTGTCCAAAGGGCGTTGCCTGAAAGCTGCCAGTTGTGTGCGCTGAATAGGTCTGGGTCAAAGGACTCGTTGAACCCACCGAATGGCAACAGGGTATCCAAATGGGTTTGACAGGTGCCGTCGTTGAGTAGGATTTTCGTCATTAACCACCCTTCGTCGATGGTGCTGTTTTGGGCATTAACGCGGAAGACTGCGTTGCGTGTGCCGCCTTTTTCGATAGCGTTGAGCATAATGGAAGGCGAATCAACGGTAATGAACGGTGCCAACACCTCAAGTTGTATGTTGACGGGGTCACTGTCGAAATGCCCTACATTGGCGATTTGCACATGGATGTCGGTGATGCCCTCTTTGTTGAGTTGAAGTATGGACTGCTGGCTGCTGTTTTTAAAGGAGATGCTGGGCCCGACAACGAGCGATGGTGCGGCAATGTGTTGTGTGAAACGACACTCTTTTACGCCGTTGCCGTCATCAATATGGAGGATGAAGATGGCTTCGGCCATGTCGGGTGTGTTGTCGGCAATGTTGAAACGGAATGCATTGTGGATAGTGGCCGTTTGATGTGGAGCGATGCTCTGATATGTGCAAGTGCCTTGTGTGATTTCAATGAATTCTGATTCGCAGGAGAGGCTCATGGTGATGTTGCTGGCCGTGTTGTTGCCATAGTTGTGGAGTTTGAGACCGATGTTTGCGTTTTCGCCATTGTGGAGGACGTTGAACTCGTTTTCAATCAAAACTCCGTCGTTTTCAACGACGACATAAGCTCCGTTGTTGGCAATGATGGGAACCTCGTACTCATAACGGAAACGGTTTTGTTTGGTGGCGGTAATGGTGAAATGCGTTCCTTCTTCCATGTCGGGCATCATGAAGGTGCAGGGTTGGCCTTGGCTTTTGGCCACGTCGATGATTGCTCCGTTTCTCGAGAGACAGATCACCGTTCCTTCTTCTGCCGCCACTGTGAATTCGCTCGCATTGGCCGTATGATATAGTCCATGCGTGATCTGGAGCGGCTGAGGCGCTTCGGTGTAAAGGTTGAGATAGGTTTCTCCTGTATAGCCGAAAAGGTTCATGGTGGATTGCTCGATGGCAGGCCACCAGTTGGGCAGGAAAAAGTGATAGGCGAAGTAATTTTTGGCTCCTGACAGTGCGTAGGCGGGCCTGACGAAGTCGGGAGGCGTGTCGCCGCCTATGTCGGGCAGGAAATCTGGCCAGATGCAGTCGTATATGCCCCATGCGAGGATGTCGTTGAAATAGGAATGGGTAAGGCTGGCTGCACCGATGCCGCCCAAGGCTCCGCCGTTTTCTTTGATGCAGAAGGCATCGATGAGGCATCTTCCCGATTCGGTGAAAAGCGTGGTGCTGCAGCAGATGGAGAAAATGAAGGTGGGCGGCTCGTTGACGAGGTTGCTTAAGCTGATGACTCTGAAGGCGGGGAACCACCACGCATTGTAGTTGGCATGGCCGCGGTACATCGTCAGAAACGACCCTTCGTTGAGTGCACTATGCAATGGCACGGTGTCGCTCTTGGTGATCCATTCATGTAGGTCGCCAACATGTCCTGGAATGTAACCCTGCCCGGCAGGACCGAAATAATCCGTTAGGACAGAGGCGTTGTAGCCTGTTGACCAAATCGAATCAGGTGGGGATGCTGAAGTGTTGTGGAGCATGTAAAGGTTGGTGGGGTGTTTGCCGAGTTTGTTGCGATAAAAGCCGTTGATGCTTTGCGCACTGATCAGAAACCATTTGTTGTCGTCGTGACCTGTTGTGACGATGGGGCGATCGTAATAGGTGGCATCCGTGGGTGGATAGGTCTCGTACTGGATGGTCTTTCTGACATAGGTCTCGTACTCGTTCAGTGTTCTTGCCGAGACTCGGCTGATGGCCATGTCAGGCAAGCTGTCGCCGTTCATGTCACAATAGGGGTAGTCGGTGGGGTAAGTTCTGGCGGGGTAGGTCTCGTCAGGGATGGTGACATGGTAAAAAGGCCTGATGCCGTTGCCATTGTGATAACCGCCGAAGAGGAGTATTGCCGCTGGGGGAATCGCCCAGTTGTCATATGCGTTGAGGATATAGTTGCGGATGTTGTCAGGGCTGGTGCCACCACATTCCGAGAGACTCACTACTTTGGTCGAGATACCTTGCTTGGTACGGAAGGCCTTCAGTGTGTCGGCCCACGCCCTGATGCTTGGGTCGTCAGGTGTGATGATGAGGTATTCTCCACCCACTTCGTCTCGCCCGCGGAGTGAATGAATATAACGGTAGTAATCTACCGAAGGAAGCATTTCTTTATTAATGACCAAGTTGCTGAGAATATGCTCCCAGTCCGGATTGAGGTAGCGCTCTTCGCCGAATTGTCCGTTGCCGCCTTCGAAACGGATGTCAATGTCGATGTCGTAAATCACCTCTAGCGTCTTTTGTGCCGGATCGTATTGAAAAGGCGTGATGCTGAGTAATGCCACATCTAGGCCTCTTATCCGGGTGGTCTGTGTGGTGACGATGTCCGTACTCGAGAAGTCGGCGCCAGGGATCATCTCAGTGATAGGCGACAAATCGATGTCGTTCAATGTGCTGCGACCGTTTTCTTTGACTTTGACATTTATCGTTGCTCCGTGGGGTAGGGCAATATAACGACTCTCACAACGCAAATTGGGCAGCCCTTCAGTAGTGCTGATCTCGCGAAGAGCATAGTGCAACTTGATGCCTTGGGCAGTGCTGCTTTCAACGCTGATGCCTTGGGGGTGGATGGTGTGGAAACGAAAAGTCTCCTGGGCATTCATTATTCCTGCGAAGAGGAGGATGATAGAGAGTAAAGCATATCGTTTCATGGCGGCCTATTCCTCC
The DNA here is from genome assembly GCA_017394865.1 of Bacteroidales bacterium. GTDB lineage: Bacteria > Bacteroidota > Bacteroidia > Bacteroidales > F082 > Limimorpha. Next base: position 19,293 of record JAFPWT010000008.1, on the reverse strand, counting down.
AATTAAAAGTTATTTAAGACTCACTTTCTTGCTGGAAATACCTTTTTCAGCGTTTAATTTGATGATATAGAGGCCTGGGGTAAGCCGGCTCAAATCAATACTGACAGTACTACCTTTAGCCAGATTGCTGACTTTTTTAGTGCTTAACCGTTCTCCCAACAGGTTGTAGACCTCCACGGTGGCTTTGCCTAGCAATGGCTCCTCAATAGTAAGGTTGACCTTTCCATTGGTCGGGTTGGGGAAGAGGTTGAAACTTACAGGATGCCATTCGGAGGTGGAATAACCAATAAGGCTGATGCGCTTGATGGCGGGTTCTGTCGTGCAGCCGTTGTCGGCACTTACCGAAAGGGTGACTTCAGCATCGCCTTCGTGTTGGTTCCATTGGATATCGATGGCGTTGCCCTGCTCATAGATGGCTCCGACAGTGGCAGGCTCAAGATTCCAATGGTATTGCACTCCAGGCTGTTTTTCGATGGAATAGCGACTGACGGGTTCTTGGTATTTGTTGACGATGCTGTCTCCGATGATGGCTCCAAAACTGATTCCATCCACAAAACGAATTTGTGTGGAGCTAACAATGGTCTCGTCACCAGCGGCTGTCAAAGTCAACGTCACGGTTCCAGTGGCGAGGTCTTGGGCTCCTGGAGTGTAAACGGGGTTGACGCTGTTGCTGTCGCTGAAAACGCCGTCGCCTTCACTAGTCCACTGCACCGACTCGCAATCATAGGCATAGGCACTGTTCAATTCAATAGGCATGTTATCGCAAACCAACATGTCGTCACCTGCATAAGCGATTGCGGTGTGCAGTGGTGGGAAGCAGATGTCGTCGATTTTGGCTTGACAGCTGTTGCTGTCGGTCTGCTTGTACGACCAAATGAAATAGCGGTCCGAGCCGTTGTAGTCCACTTCCGCATACTGCCAGTCTTTTGAAGAGAGACTTGTGATTTTGCCATTTGCGTTGTTGTAGTAGAGCAACGTGTCGTTGTCAGCAGTCTTGTAATGAAATGAGATCTTGCAGTTATGGTTCACATGTTCCTGTTTTAATTGGGCTTTCAGCGTCGATGATGCGCCGGTATCGGCGTTGGCCACAAAGCAGCGCTGTCCTTCGTATGCATCCTCGGCGCAATAGTCCCATTTGTGTAGTCCGATGCTGGTCCATTTGAAAAACGGATTCAGTTCTTCACCCTCAAAGTTCTCGTAAATTCCACCGTATTGCAGTATGTTGTCGCAATAGGTTTCGTGTTTGTCGTATTGCAGTTCAAGTCGCGACTGCAACCATGCACCAGTGACGGCATTGGGTGTCGTATTCAAGGTGTAGGCGATGGTCAGTTCCTCGTTCGGAGCCAGGCTTTGTTGTGTGTATGATGGCGCTTCGATGTTGACAAACGGAGCCTTGATGTCGAGCGTGGCGCAAAGGAAGCGGGCATCGGCATGTCCGGTGTTACTGACCGAGAACAGGACGCTGGAGTTCCCCTCGTTGCTGATATGGGAGGAGGGCTGACCGTCTGCCGTCAGGAACCGGACTTCGGGATTGATGTTGAGGATGGGTGCGTTGGCGTTAAAACGGAAATGGTCTTGATGTGTGTTTTCGTTTTCGTTGAACTGTATGATGAAGTCCAGCACCGCTTGGTCGGGGACTTCGCTGGCGATGTGTACCTTGAAGGCTTTCGTGAGCGTGCGGGAGGCTTCGGGGTTGATGGAGGAATAGGAAGCCGTACCCTGTGCAATTTCAACATAGGGCGACTCGCATAAAAGCGTGAGGGTGCCTGGGCTGGAAGCAATCTGGCTGTGGTTGTGCAGCGTGACGTTGATGTCGGTCACCTCGCCGGCATCGAACTGGCTGTTGCCGCTAATTTGGAATTGTTTGGTGTACACGTAGGGCTGGTCGGGCGAGTTAACGATAACCTCTTGTTCATATCGGATTTTGTTTTTCCCGGTCACGGTGAAGTGGAAGTGTTCACCGATAGGCAGGTGATGTAAGTCGATACTCTGGGGGTTGCCTGTGGCCTGGACTATGGAGATGATTTCATCATTATGTGACAGGCAAACCAGAGCCCCCTTTTCGGCTGTAAAAGTGTATTGTGTTTGGTTATTGGTGAAGCTTTCAGCTACGACGTTTATCGGTTGTGGTACCTCGGTGTAAAGGTTGAGATAGGCCTCGCCCAGATCATGGAATACGTTGTGGGTCGTGGCGACTCTTACAGGCCAGTAGTTGGGCATGAAGGCATATTGGTTCAGAAAAAGTTTTCCGGCTACGAGGCCGTAAGCTGGGCGGGTAAATTCTGGAGAGGTTTCGGTACCTAAGCCAGGCATAAAATTGGGCCAGAAATAATCGATCACGCCCCAAGTAAGCATGTCGTTGTAATGTGAGTGGGTCACAGTGGTAGCTCCAATGCCCCCGAGCGCCCCGACTTCATGGCTGCAAAAGGCAGCGATGAGTGGCGACTTGCGTAGACTACCCTGATTGTAGACTCGTGTATAGTCTCCTGTATGACAGCCAATGGAGAGGAGGAAGGTTGGGGTGGTGTTGTTTGTAAGACGTAGGAGGTCGAAAGCATCAACGTAGGGACAACACCACATGCTTTCTCCGGAGTGGTCGCGGTAAAGGGTTAGAAAAGAGCCTTGGCTGAGCGCATCAACCAGATAGGAATAGTTGAACATGTCGCGCCAATCGCTGAGTGTGTCGGGAGTTTGTGCGATATAGTTCTGCCCGTTGGGACCGAAATAGTCAACCACCGCATTCGTGTTGTATCCTATAGACCATGCCGTGTCGGGTGCAGGAATCGGATCGAAGGAATGGTAGACCATGTAGAAATTCCATGGTTGCTTGCCGAGTTTTTTGCGATAGAAACTGTTGACCGCCTGCGAGGTGATCAAAAACCATTTGGTGTCCTCGTATCCGGAGGTGATGATGGGGCGGCTATAGTATTCGGGATCAGTGGGTGGATTAGTTTCGTATTGGATTATCTTATTTATTTCTATTTCGTACTCTTCTATACTATAAGCAGGCAGACGACTAATTGCCATGTCGGGGATGCTGTCGCCGTTCATGTCGGTGTAGAGGTTGTCTGAGAGGTAGTCATAGTTTAAGCCCGTTCCTTCATAATTGAGAAATAGGAGAGGGAATCCAGGAATGCCTACTTCCTCATCACTGGGAAGTATATAGGCAAGGCCGCCGAAGATCATCACAGCCGCAGGTGGTATCGCCCAATGCTCGTAAGCATTTTGGATGTACCCTTTGATGGCTTCCGTCGTGTTGCCTCCACACTCCGTGGTACTGACTACCTTAGTGAGGATGCCTTGCTTGGTGCGGAAGCGCTTCAGTGTGTCTGCCCAAGCCAGAATGTCTTCGTCGTCAGGTGAAATGATGAGGTATTCGCAGCCATTCTCACGGCTTGTCAAGGCATTGTTGAGCAGGTCGTAGTAATGTGCTTCGGGCAGCATTTCGCTGTTGATGACCAGGTCATGTAGGATGCCGTCCCAGTCAGGGTTGCGGTAGCGGGCCTCGCCAAATTGTCCGTCACCGCCCTCGAAATGGATGTCGATGTCCATGTCGTGGATGACCTCCAAGGTCTTTCTCACCGGGTTGTATCGGAAAGGCGTGATGCTAAGCAGGATCACGTCCAAACCTCGTATCTGTGTGGTTTGCGCAATGCTTACGTTCTCGCTCGGGAAGTTGGCATCGTGACCGAAGACACTCATGTCTTTGCGTAATTTAGGTAATCCCACGGCGGCGTTTTCGATTACCTCTGCGGCAGGGAGCAGGTCGATGTCGTTTAAGGTGCTGCGACCATTCTCTTTGACCTCGATGTTGACCGTCGCTCCTCGGGGCACGGCAATATAATGGTTCTCGCAGGGCAAGTTGGGTAGGCCTTCGGCAAACGAGCCGAAGCTTCCTTTCATGATGATCTCCTGTCCTCTTGCCTCGCCATTGTCAATATTGGCAATGCCGATCTCGTTGACGGCGTAGTGCAGTTTGAGCCCGTTGGCAGTGCTGCTTTCAATGCTGACACCTTGCGGGTGATTGGCGCGGAAACTGAAGGTCTCTTGGGCATTCAAAAGGCTTGCGGCGAAGAGAACGACGAACAGTAGGGTAAGGCGTTTCATGGCGAGAAAAATTTTTTCAGCCGTAAAAATAAGAAAAACAAAAAAATCCGCCATTTTTTTGACGGATTTTTCAAAAGAATGTAAATCGTAATGTTTTATTTGATCACAATCTTCTGCGTCTTTGTCTTTTCGCCGTTGATGAGACGTAACACATAAACCCCGGGGCTCATGCCGGCGGTGGGGATGCGATGCGCATTGTCCTTGCTGACGAGGGTGTGTCCCAGCAGGTCGATGACCTGTACCAATCCGTCGCCGACGATGACGATCTGGCCGTCGCTGACAAAGGCGAACATCTCATTGTCGAGTTCGGCGTCGTTCGACACGAACACCAGCTTGAAGCGCGAGGCGTAATCGATGGTCTTCGCAGTGAAGGAATAGCTAGGTGTTTGCAGCAGGTCGATGTCGGCACCTGTGAGATTGTCAATTAAGTGAAGAGTGGAAAGTGAAGAGTGTAAAGTTTCTGAGACGGTCAACGTATAAACACCGTTTTTATTGGCCTTGAAATTGATGGGAATCTCACCTTGGCCGGTGCTGTTGACGATGGCGTATTCCTTGCCGCCTTGCGGGATATAAATATTGCCGTTTTGTTCGCCGAAATGGAATTTGCCCAGACGTGCGCCCTCGTTGAAGCTGACGATGGCCTTGTCGAGAGACAGGGTTCTTGAGCTTTCCGAAGGCCTGTCGTCACGGCTATTCGGTGTTTCACCAAACGCAACGGTTTGGGTTAACGCGATTTCTAGATGACCATTGTCGCCAGTGCTTTGCGATGGAAGCGAAGTGCTGAAGGTGACGCCGTTGGTCCCACTGGTTACATCGCTATCCGTGACTTCCACCACGACGCCGGTGCAGGGCGCAATGGGGGTGCTTGCCTCGACCACGGTGGGCACGACATTGGTGCCGGTCTCGTCCATGATGTAGTAGGACTTGTTGATATAGGCGTTCACTTTGAAGGGATTGCCTACTAAGCTGAAGCCCTTGGGAAGGTTATAGATGGTCTTGGAGTTATCCGTGTTGAAGTTGCTGTTGCCGGCGGTGAAGACCAGCGTGGTCTTGTCCTTGCTGGCATAGAGATATCCGAGACCGTTGTCTAGACCGAAGCCATCGGTGTGGGACTTGTAGTTCTCCCACATCGTCGTGCCGGTGTTGAGGCGATAGAGGTCGTAGTTGGTTGAGAGTGGATTAGGAACGTTCTCCACCAAGGGGAACAGATTCATAACATCCGAGGGTGCGATGCTTCCCGTGACGGGTGAGGAGACGAAGTTCCAGCCGTCGATGGGGAGCGTCGGGTCGTCCCAGTTGGTGGCGGCATTCACGGTGCGCTTGACGGCCTCTGTGGTGTTGAGGTAGAGCGTCACTTGGCCGGTGTTCTCGTCGAAGGGGATATAGGTGGCTGGAACGGTACGTGCCGCATCGGTGAACCAGCCGTTGACGACATATCCCTTGAGGTCGATGCCGGCTTGGAAGACGCCGTTTCCGGAGGTGTTGCGCTTATCAAGGAGCAGGCCGGTGCGGTCGTTGAAGGGCTCGTAGGTGCCTTGGAAGGAGCATCTGCCCTCGTCGAAGGTGACGGCTGCGGGGTCGGCGCCCACGATCTGGTACGGCCCGAAGATGGGAGCAGTGCATTCGAGGTAGCTACCGTTGGGGGTGAGGGCAGGCACGGCCTTGCCGTCGCTGACGGTCCAATTGCTGCCGAGGGCTGCGGCTATCTGCGCCGCGCTCATGCTGCTGGCATCGGTGCCTTGCGGCATGCCTAAGGTCTGGGTGTAGTAGCAGTCCGTGATGGTGGCGTCGGCGGTGGTGGCACTGTAGGTTGAGCCGTCTCCTGTAGCGAAGGTGGCGGCAAAATCTGTCAACACGGTGGGATTGGCACTGGGGGCGAAGAGGCTGCGAGTGATGGTAACGGAGGCGGTGTTAATGTAATAGTTATCATCGTATTCGAATAGACAGCCCACGAAGCCCTTGCAGTTGGCGATGCCGCGGCCGGTGCCATTCAGCTGACCGTCGAAGAGGCAATCGGTGATGCTTACATTGCCGCTTATATTGTAATAACCGACACGGCCGATGATGCCGCCATTATAAGAAGCAGGAACAATACTATATCCATCCAATTTACCCGTGATATTCGTGCTGACATGGCAGTTGGCGATGGTGCAGTTGCCCGTGGCCTGTCCTACCAGACCGCCGGCATAACTACCATAGCCATTTGAAGAAGTGTAGATATTGCCTGCCACATGGAGGTTCTTGATGGTGGCGCCGTTGATGGTTGAGAACAGAGCGCAATTCATGCCTGTATAGGGCGACTCTGCACTGCCGCAGTTGAAGGTGATGGTGTGGCCGTTGCCGTCGAAGGTGCCGGAAAAACCTCCCACCATTGTGCTGACGCTGATGTCGGTAGCGAGTACGGCATCGGTGTTGGGGTTGCTGGCAAAGGCGTTCCAGTCGGCTTCGGATGTGATGATGTAGTGGTTCGGTACGCTGGGCGCATAGTTGGCGGGGTTCCATTTTACGATATAGGGCTTTCCGGCCTCGATATTAGCGGCATCGGTGAAGTTGAGCGTCAGCGTGCCGTCGGTGAGGTTCGACGTGGCGGGGTTGAGCTGCATCACGGTGGCGCCTTCCAGCTCGGTGCCGTCGAAGTGGTGGCCTTCGGCGGCGGTGGCATCGCCCATGTTGAAGGGCAGGCACAGCGTGTTCCAGTCGCCGTCGCGGTAGAGCGTGCGGTCGCTCAGGGTGACCATCGTGGTCTCTCCGTCCTTACTGCTTATGTCGCTGCTGTGGTCCGTCTGGTCTGCCAGGTCGAGGCTGCTGATGCCGAAGCGTATGTGGTTCTTGATAGGATTACCAGTACTCGAATTTATTGGGCCGGTTAATATTAAACTATTTATACCTGCATCTGGTCTGGAGTATAAAGCTTGAGGTTTGTCGGTAAAATAATTATGGAATCCACACCAGCCCCGAACGTTTTCACTACCTGAATTGACACTATAGATGATGACTGCAAGGTTGTGTCTGCCGTCGTAGGGGAAGGGAGTGCTGAACGTGATGGTGTTCCACGAGTCAGGTGCTTCTGTTAATTGGCCGCTCCACACGAGGTCGGCATCGGTGTAGGAAATCATGTCTTCAGCGTCGCTGAAGCTCACCTTATCCGTCTGGACAAGATAGACCTGCAAGGGATGTTTGGGATAAATGTTCATGTATCCCTCATACCATTCAAGACCATGTTCATTTATATAATATTCTGCTTTTCTATAACCACCACGGGGTAGTTCCGTACGGAACGAGAGGCTGTTGATGTATCCTGCCCGGCCTATTTCGTCGGCTGTGTAAATCTGCTGTGTAATTAATTGGTCACACGGAAAATTTTCACCCAGTATATAATAATAGGGTAAGAACATGTCAGTAGGAATTTCACGAGAGGTTTCTATTTTGCCACTTCCCGCCCATGTCTTGTTGGCAGTGGTCTCGAAGCGGGTGGAGCCGTTTCCGGTATTCTGGCCCTGATCATTATAATACCACACCCCGCCCCAGTCGCTCTCCACGCCGTGATGGACGGCCTTTACGCGGGCATAGTAGGAGGTCTCGGGGTCGAGGCCGGTGATGGTGACGCGGGGCGTGCCGGTGACGGTCAGCTCTTGGACGGGAGCGTAGGCCTCGTCGAAGCGGAAATTCTTGCTGTATTCAAGTTTCCAGGTGGTCACGTCCGCGTTGAGGTCGCTCCACTCTAACGTGGCACTGTTTTCGGTGTAGTCGGTCTGGCGGATGGCATTGCGTTCAGAAATGCCATCAGGAGAAGTAACAAGTGGCGGTGCCACGATGTCCTGCACCTCGATGTCGAAGGTGCGGGTGCCGATGTACTGCCCCGTGCCGGTGAGCGTCAGGGTGTAGCTGCCCACTGCGTTCAGCTGCGCTACGGTCTCGCCTCCGGAGGTCAGCGCGGCGGTGAAGTCGGTGCCCTCGGTGAGCACGGTTCCGAAAGCGTCGGTCACGGTGTAGGACGGCAAGAAAGGCTCGGCGCGGCGGGTGTAGGCGGGCAGTATGCCACTCACGGTGGCGGCACCCAAAGTCTTGACATTATTGGACCATAGGGTGCCGTTGCTGAGATTAGCCAGAATGGCTTTATTGTCGTTATTGACCTCAATGCCTGTGCCCTCGATGACGAAGGTCTTGCCCTCGGCGATGCTCAGGAGTTCGGTGTCGAGGCGGGTGGCATAGATGAAGTCGGTGGGGTTGGTCCAGCCTAATGTCACGCTGCCAATGCTGCCCGTGGCGTAGGGGCCGCGGCCGATGGCATAGACGGTGGGGTCGGCGATGGCCGTCACCTGACCGCCATTGATGACCACGGTGCCGGGCATGCCGTCGGTTTCCAAGAGGGTGCCAGTGTATTCAGTAAGCGTGGAATTCATATAATAGTGATAATTGTTATCTGCCATTCCGCCGCCGATGGCAGGAGCACCAGATCCACCTGTAGCATGAACAACACCGCCATTGATGGTGATTTTGCAGGCGGTATTGTTTTTATTAAAATAGTTGCCGCCGATAGCTGGACAATTGTGTGCACCCGTCGCAGTGATATGGCCGTTGTTAATCACAATCTCGCCACAAGAAGAAACAGGTGGTGGATCTCCGGGACCATTCCAATTATAATCATCCAGGTCCTTAGCGCCAATGGCAGGACTAGGACCGCTATCATCGCCAAAGGCCACAAGCGATCCAGTGCCGTCGATGGTGAGCTTGTTGCCTTCATTAACTATGATGCTGCCATTCACGGTGAGCGTGGTGCCTTCACCGAGGAAAAGCGTCACGTCACCGAGGACATAGACATAATCAATAGTAATATCTTGCGTCACCTTATAGATGCCAGTAGTCCATTCGTCGGAACTGTTAATCTCTGTCCAGCCCGTCATTGCGATGGGTTGGGCATTATTGCCATTTGAAACACTGGCTGTAGGAATAGGTAATACCCTGTCGTTGTCGCCCGTGGCATCGAGGGCCGTCACGCGCACATAGTAGGTGTTGGGGGCATCGATTTCGATGTACTCGTCGAAACCATGCTGGCCGATGTCCTGCCTGTACTTGTCAGCTGGCAGCGTCACCGATTTATAGACATTGGCGTAGCCGTTGTCGGTACAGATATCGACGCGCACATTGATGGATGTCGAGGGCGCATCGTCGTCTTTCGCCCATCCTGATACATGGAGATAGAAGGTGTTGTGGATCTTACAAACGTCGAAGGAACCGGCAGGTACGTTCCCAGCGTAAGCCTTTGCGCCGGTGAGCAGCGCAACGAGCAGGAAAAGCTTTATAAACAGAGTACTGGTTTGTTTCATGATTTTTAAGTAGTTAGAATTTGTTGCAAAGATAAAAAACTTTTAAAAAACCCTTGTGAGATGAAAAAATTTTGTAATCAATAATTGTTGATAAAACCATAGAATCAATCTTCTAAAATAAAAAAAAGCGAGCGAACTCGCCTAATTTTAGTATTACGGATTCATTAAAAATCATCATCTCCTCTAGAATCTTTTGTCCCACAACTCTTTGAGGAAATCGAGTACGAAGATGCATTCGATGTCTCCTATGCGACGATTGATCCTGTCAAGGGATACGATGATCTTGCGGCTCTGTGGGTGCTCCTCGCCAAAAGCCTTCAATCCTTTCAGATGCTTCGCTAAGACCTCTTCAACCGACTTGATTTCAATGGCGACCTTTGCGTCCCCTATCACGGCATCCACCTCCAAACCTGTGTAAGTGCGCCAATAGGAGAGCGTCTCGTCCGAGTGAGTGTAATGGAGCCAAGCGTAAAGTTCTTGGATTACAAAGTGTTCGAAAGCATGGCCGTATTCTGGGGTTCCTCTGACGAGCTGCTTGCGGTGCAACAGATGATTGGCCACGCCGATGTCGAAATAATAGAACTTCGGAGCCTGCATCAAACGCCGTTTCATCACCTTTCGGAAAGCAGGGATGCGGTAGCCCATAAGGGTGTCTTCAAGGATGTCGAAATAGGCGTTCACCGTCGTGGCATGGACACCACAATCTTGAGCGATATTGTTGTTGTTGACAATCTCGCCATCCGTTAGTGCGGCCACCTCCAGAAACCGATGGAAAGCGTCGAGGTTGCGCACCAGTGCCTCCTCCTTGATCTCCTCTTTCAGGTAGATGTCTATATAACCAGCCAAGAGGCGGCTTGGATTCTTGGCCAGATAATGCGGAGGTATCATCCCGTATGTAACGGCGCGGTCGATGTCGAAATCTGGTATTTCACTACTCACGAAAGGATAAAGATACACGGGGAAAGCCCGACCGCCAAGTGTGTTGTGCCCTTTTCGCTTCAGTTTTCTCGCACTGGAGCCACAGAGGATGAAAACAAGTTTTTTTTCAACAATAAGCCGATGAACTTCATTGAGCAGGTCGGGCACTTCCGGTATCTCGTCAATAATGACCAGTGTGCCTTCTGCCTTTTCCATCAAAGCCTCATACAGAAGCGACGGTCGGCGACGATACCGCTCTTTCACACTGTTGTCGAGCAAATCTATATAGATGGACTGTGGGAACTGCTGGCGCAGAATGGTGGATTTTCCGGTCTGACGAGCACCGAACAAAAAAATACTGCTGTCAATTTCATCTTTTAAATTTAATATGCGCTGTAACATGGATTTAAGTCTTATCATACACTTGATTTTTCTTTAAAATCTTGCATACTACACAATATTTTCAATCAAAATCGAGCGCAAATATAAGTGGTTTTTCGGAAATGACAATGCAATAAACAAAAAAATCCGCCAAGATTCTTGACGGATTTTTCAAAAGAATGTAAATCGTAATGTTTTATTTGATCACAATCTTTTGTGTTTTAACACTATCGCCTTGGATCAGACGCAACATATACACACCTGGGGCCATCCCTGTGGTAGAGACGCAATGCAATGTGTCTCTACGTTCGACGGCAATGCGACCCAACATGTCAATAATCTGGATGATTCCGTCTCCGTTGATGATAATGTTGCCATCGGCATCGATGAATGCGAAGTCGTTGTCCGTATTGAGATCGTCAGCCTTGAGTACAAGACGGAATCGCGATGTGTAATCGCTTGTCTTCGCGGTGAAGGAATAGCTAGGCGTTTGCAGCAAGTCGATATCGGCACCTGTGAGATTGTCGATGAGGTGCAGATAGTTCATCGTCACATTGTCAACATTGACAGTGATGGTGTAATTGCCATTCTCTGAAGCTTTGAAGTTGACGGGCATTTCGTCTTGCTCGTTGACACGTGCCACGGCATAGTCGTGGTTGTCTTGCGAGAGATAAAGCTTGGTGCTGTTATCCTTGATCTGGAACTTGGGCAGGGTGCTGCCTTTGCCGAAGCGGACAATGGCGCGGTCGACGATCTTTCCGCCGTTATGGCTTAGGTTCAGGACAATACGCTCACCGGTGCTGAGGTCTTTGGATCCCGTCGAGAAGGTCACGGTTTCTGCAGTCTCATCCGTATAGACGAAGATGCCTTCCATGGCGGCGATGTTGGGGTCTGCGGCAGTGATGAGATCATCACGGTCGTCGTTTAACCGGAGGAAGTCCCTTCCGCCGATGGTAGCTGATGTGCTCCAAGGGTTGCCGATGAGGTTCCATCCCGAAAAACTATAGCCGGCAACATTCGAAATTGTCACCTTACCGTTGCCTGAATACGGTATGCCATTGAAGGTAAGCGTCACGTTGCTGCTATTGGCGTAGAGGTAGCCTCTTCCTGATTCAAGGCTGAAATGGTAATTGTCGCCCGGATACTTGTAGTTTTCCCATTCCAATTCGTTGGCTTGGTTGAAGCGGTAGAGGTCGAACTCGTTGTTGGTAAGGCCTGCGACCGATGTTACAGGAGTTGATCCCGGCAAAGGCGAGGCGATCAGATACCAGTTGCCGTCGCCTGTGCCGTAACCCGTGATGTCGAGGGTAAACGATGCGTAAGCCGTGGTGAAGGTGGCCACTTCGCTCCAGTCGGTGCTGCTGCCTGAGGTGTTGCAGTTGAGGCCTTGGACTTGCCATTCGTAGCCGGTGTTGGGCTGAAGGCCTGTGAGCGTGACGGTGGCATCGGTGGGGTTAGGAGTAACCGACACCCAGTTTTCACTTCCATAGAGGCCGAAGTCATCGACATACAGATAGCGTTGGTCTGTGCAGTTATGGTGACGGATGGCGATGTAGCCTTGTTGTCCGGCATAGCTGCTCAGGTCGGCGGTGTACTCCACATATGCATTGGAGGTGATGGTTTCACCAACCAAAGTGGTGGTGAAGTCTGCAGCCGAATTTCCAGTGGTGGAAAGGAGGATTTCAAAATGTTCTTCATGATCATCGCCAAAACCACTCAGCCACACTCTCAGCGAACCTTGCAAATCGAGCTGGGGCGAAACCAAATAGTCGTCAGGAGTTGTACCAGACGTACCATAAACATAACTGACGTTATAGGCGCCATTGTTACCGGAATGGGTTGTGGCATGGCCAACAGACCAAGTATTTCCGTCACTATTGGCATCAATAGTTGTCCAGCCCGAGGGCAGGGTCTCGCCTTCAAAACCTTCGTAGAAATAGACCTTTCTATAACGCACATTGTAGCTGTCCTGGTTGTCGGACCAACCCAAAGTGGCCGTGGTTGCCGTAATGTTGGAGGAGACCAAGTCGGTCGGGGCGGAGCAAGCATCCGGGGTGGTGAAATACACCGAGCTCCAGCTACTGGTGCCATCGGTGGAACCACAGTCGGCCTGCACTTGAGCCACGTAGGAGGTCTCAGGGCTCAAACCAGTGATGTCGCATGAGTTTTGGCTGGTGGGAGGAAGCGTGGTAAAAGTACCGTAAGAATAGGTGTTGACGGTATTATAGACACCGAAATCGTCAATGAGGAGGAAGTCTTTTCCTTCATCCGTATGGCGTATGGCAATGTAACCTTGTTGTCCGGCGTAAGCACTCAAGTCGACGATCCTTTCGGCCCACGAGCCATCGCTAGGGGCAAGTTCAGGGGCTTCTACCATTGTGAAGTCGCTGATGGCATTCGTCCCTGTGGAGACATACACAGCATAGTATTCCTGCCACCCAGAATTGTCGCCATTAACCCAGAACTTCACAACATCACCCAGAGTCATCTGGGGTGACACGAGCCAGTTGTCAACGCTACGATCGCTGCTTCCATCATAACTTCTCGACATAGCCACATAGTTACCTGTATGGTTAGTGACGCTACCAGAAGAGAAGTTTGTTGCGTCATATTGCTTCCAGTTTGTTGCATCGCTAGTATAAGCGACGGCATAAGTAGTCCAGTTACCAATGCCAGTTTCAAAGCCGTCGAAGAAGACTTGTTCGAGCGTTGTGCCTGTAATAGTTGCCGTGGCGTACTTCACATTATAGCTGTCGGCATTGCCGCCCCAACTGATATGAGCTGAGTTAATGGTTAGGTTGCTGGCGGTCACATTGCTCGGTACGGGGCAGGTTGCTTCGGTAGTGAAGCTTTGGGCGACTGCAATGCTATAATCGTCGTTGCCGCATTTCTTGCGGATGACGACGGTGTAGTCTGTTTCTGGAGATAAGTTATTCCAGCTCATGCTGCAATTTGTGCCAGTGGCCGTAATCGAGCCGTCGTAGGTCGTCACAGTGGTGACAGCGCCCGATACAATGGCATAATTGAACACGTCGCCTACTTCAGCATCCCATGTTGCGGTGACACCATGGGCGGTGATGCCACTTAAGGCAAGACCTGTGGGTTTGGGACAGGGAGAAGTAATCACCACTGTATAATCCTCGCCTTCACCGTAGCTGGCAGAGGCACAAGGATCTATAGCTGTTGCGTCAACATTATACTGATACACCACTCTCATGCGATGGCTTCCTGGGGTAGCATTTGCGGGTATTGCCAAGCCAATAGTGACAGTCGCATTTGCACCTATGCTGCCTTGTGTTCCTACTCTTTCGGACGATTCAAAGGTATAGCTGTTGTCAAAGTCAATCCAAACGGCAGCAGCGTGGGTTCCCGAACCACCACCGCTGGTCAGTGAAAGTGTGGCAGTTGTTTCTGGCTCCAAATCAGTTGTAAGATTTGTGTAGTCGCCATAACCATTGGTTGAGGCGCTTGCTGTCGTGTTGTTGATGTCTCCCAAAGTAATATTGGTGATACAGTCATTGTTGCTACCGAAAGATGGTGTGCAATACTGCGGTTCTTCAACTGTGACGGCACAGGTGGCGGTGTAATCTACTGATTCATAAGTCATCGTGGCGGTTATGGTGGCAGTGCCGACCGATACGCCAGTCACCGTAGCTGTGGCGCCTGTACCGCTCACCGTGGCTACACTGTTATTGCTTGAAGTGTAGGTGATGGTGGGTGTCCCGCTCACGTTGCCGTAGTTGGCCGTAAGAGTTTGCGTGAAGCCAGTGATCACTGTTGCGGAGTTAGGTGCAAGAGTGAGGTAAGGTGTTGTGGATGGCGTATAAGTGAACTTGGTCTTGGGCAGGAAAGCTTGTGCGTTGTAGGTAGCACTAGCAAGGCTGCTGCCGTTGTTGCCATAAGCGGATACACCAGAAGTCAAATTGCCTGTACCGTACCATTCCACCTTATTGTATGCACCATCGTCAGTGTTGTAAACTCCGATCAGTAGGTTGCCTCCGCTATAAATATAAGGCGAGTCAAAAATGATGGTGTATTCTGTGCCTGCAGTGGGCATATCCAACAAAGCCTGTTTAACGATGGTGGCACCCGTCGTGCCGCTATAACTTCCGCCAAGGGTAGTGCTCTCAACTTCTTTTAAGAAAACAGTTTGGATAGCGTCTCCCCATGTGGTGCTATTTGTACCAACGCTGCTCGGATAGAACGTGATGGCGGAAATAGTGCCGCCCACCATTTCGGTTAACTGGGAAGCAGGAATGATACATTCGCTCTTGGTGTAGTCGTCAAAGTAATAACCATACATAGGAATGTACTGGTTTGTGGCTGTTCCATTATATACCGTCAGATTCTGTTCCGCAACCTTGAAGCTGGCGCTGACGGTCACTTCGTTGTCGGGCATGATGAACTGGTTGTTATCCACAGGCACGTTACCCTTGCTGACGGTGTTCACATCCCAATAGTCTAAGGTAAAGCCCGGGTCAGGCGTGGCGGTCAGAGTCACGATGTCACCCATATAGGCATTTACAGGGCTGACGCTGATGGTGCCGTGGGTCTGCTGCGGGGTATAGGTAATATGATGTTCCACCAATGCCGTGAAGTTGGCGGTGTAGTTGGCATCTCCGGTCACCGTGAAGGTATAAGTTGGGCTGTTAGAGACCTCAACGTTGTTCAGCGTCCAATTGTCGAAAGCATAGCCGTGGTTGGCCGTGGCTGTCAACGTGCATTGGGTGTTTTCATAATATTGGCCTGCGCCTTCCACGGTACCGGCACCGGTTGGGTTGACCGTGGTGGTGATGTTGTATTGTGTGCCGCTGCCAACTACTTCGATAGTGCCGAAGTAGGGCTGGTATTGCTGACGGGTGACAACAACATAGAGTGTGCCGCTGTTTGGAATGGCATTGGTGAAGTTCACGGTAGCCACACCCGATGAATTGGCCTCGGCAACGCCATAAATGACAGAGCTGTTGTCAGTCACAGCGACATAAGAACCGGCCAAAGCGTTAACGGTGATTGATGTGGTACTAGGACTGATTGCGCTGGGTGTCGACACTGTGTTCTGTTCCGGCTTGGTAATGTAAGGCATGATGGAACCATCGCCGAAGGTGTGGTAGAACTGGAAGTAATAGTGGGCCGAGTTGTTGCAGTCGCCACCTAAACCACTGCCAGAAATTCCAGAAGTGGTGTTGCCATTGGTGACAGCCTGCTGCACGGCGAGGTTGCCTAAATAAAGCAGTGCTGATGCGGAGTTCCAGTATTGATCTTGGAACATGACATCGTAAACGCCTTTGGTCGAGCCTGATACTGAAGGAGCATTGCCTGCAGAGTAAGAGTGTGCTCCCACTGCCCAGTAGAAGTCCTCATACCAATAGGAATAGGGCGAGCAGCCAACATAGGCAATGGCACCTGCGTTTGGCACGCGAATCATGGTCTCGCCGAAACTGGCTGTGGCACCTATTGAGGAACTGGGCGCATAGCTGGCTGAATAATTTGCGTCATTCAGGTTGTAGTTGCCGGTAAGGCAGCAGTTGCCAACGCCGAAGAAATACTTGCCTGTGTTGGTGACAGTTTCAACCTGATTTGCGGTGAATTGCGGCCCTTGCCACTCTTGCTTGTCGCCGTGGGCGGTATAGTTCAAAAAGCAAACGCCGTCGTTAAGCCCGTTGTAGCAGCCGTGGTTGGTGCCGCTCCAGCCCTGGGTCGAGCTTGTCGATATGGTGGCATGGATGGTCCCGCCGCTGAAACCTCCGTAGGTGGTATTGCTCGAATTGAAGTAGTTGTTGGTGGCATAGTTGATGGTGGGCTTGGCCACGCGATTTGTCCAATTGGAATCCCAACCGCCAACGAGGATGACATTGTTCAAATAGTTGCCGCCATCGGCGAACTCGTATTTCTCGTAGGTCAACACCTTATTGATGTAGTTGGTCAAATGGGTGGCGTTCTCAACAGAGATACGGCTGTAGTACATGTCGGGGAAATAGTTGCTTGTGCTTGATGTTGTGAAATTGACAGCAGCGTAGCCCAAGTCGGAAGCGCAATACTTAATGTCATCATCTATGTACTTCACCATGTAATAAGGCACCTGATCCGTGTCGCCAATCACGACCAGATAAGTGTAGGCGTTGCCTGCGGAGACGGAGGCGTTGTATTTCGTCTTGATGAAGTTCTTGATACTGTTGGCAGTCGTTCCTGTCTCGTCGGTGTAGAAGATGTCCACATAATAGCCTTTCTGGAGTTTCCATTGCAGCCAGCTGTTGAGTGCGGTGTTGCCTTGGAAGCCCGAATAGCAGATCACCAACATCCTGACCGGTGTGTTGTACAGGTCGGGGTGGTCAGTGTAAACGTCCGTGACGGCCCTGTTGTTGAACAACTGTGAGTAAACGGCATCGAAAGCCGGGCTGTAGGTTTTCAGCAGCATATCCTCGGTGGCTTGGACGTCTGCTTCGTCAAAGTGAACGGTGACTTCGATGTCGTTGAACACGCGGATCTTGTTGTTCACGGGGTCGTAGCTTACCGGCTCGATGGTCATCATGCCGAGCTGGACACCACGCATGGTGCCTTCTACGCTGACAACGGCATGGGGCTCACTGCGTAAGCCACGGGTTGACTGGTAAGCGGCCTCGTTGATGATAAACGGTTCGTCATCGGGGTTTTCGCTCTTGCGCACGGGGCGCTGGCGAGGCACCAAAGTCTTTATGCCGTAGTCGGCAAGATTGTAGTCGGTGCTGCTGTAGCTTGTGATCTCAATGCGAGGTTGGGCACCGAAAGGCACGGAGATGAGTTCGTTCACGACGGGAATTTGGGGCTCACCCACATTTCCGTTGAGTACGGTGTTGGGCAGACTAAGCCACGAGAAAGTTCCTCGGTCGCTTGAATAGTCTTCTGCTTCGATGGTCGAAAACGAGAACGAGGCCTTGAGGCTTGTCATGTCGCTCTTTACGCATTCAGCCTTGTCGGTCGAACGAAGTTGGATTTTTTGCTGTGCATTGATGTTCAAACCAATGAGTAACAGCAATATAGAAAGTATAACTCTTTTCATGAAAAAGATTATTTTTTATTGAAAAATCGTCATCTTTTAAGTTGGCAAAAATACGAAAAATCCCTTTTATTATTAAGGTGGAAAAAGAAAAAAATCCGCCAAGAAATTGACGGATTTTCTTGACACGTGCCTCGTGTCTCGCAGTCTTGTGTCTCGTGTCAATCCTTCGCCAGGAACGGATACCCGTAGGCGGCAGCGGGAACGAAGGTGTTCTTGATGGCGCGGGGGCTGGTCCAGCGGATGAGGTTCCACAGGCCGCCGGCCTTGTCGTTGGTGCCGCTGGCGCGGGCGCCGCCGAAGGGCTGCATGCCGACCACAGCTCCCGTGGGCTTGTCGTTCACATAGTAGTTGCCGGCTGCGTGGCGAAGCTTGTCGTTGGCGATCTTCTGAGCCTTCAGGCAGTTGCCGAAGAAGGCACCGGTGAGGGCGTAAGGTGAGCTCTGGTCGCAGACGTCCAGCATCTCCTCGAACTTGTTGTCGTCGTAGACGTAGATGGTGATGATGGGTCCGAAGATCTCTTCCACCATGCTCTCGTAGTTCGGCACCTTGGCGAGGATGACGGTAGGTTCCACGAAGTAACCGACGCTCTTGTCGCAGTTGCCGCCGAAGACGATCTCGGCATCGGCGCTGGCTTTGGCGCGGTCGATGTAACCCTTGCAGTTGTCGAACGAAGCCTCGTCGATGACGGCGTTCACGTAGTTGGTGAAGTCCTTCACGTCACCCATCTTGATGGTGCTCATCATGTCGCCGACGCGCTGTTTCACATCGTTCCACATGGAGGCGGGGATGTAAGCACGTGAAGCAGCGGAGCACTTCTGGCCTTGGTATTCGAAGGCGCCGCGGACGATGGCTACGGCCACTTCTTGCGGGTCGGCGCTGTTGTGGACGAAGATGAAGTCCTTGCCGCCGGTCTCACCCACGAGACGAGGATAGGCCTTGTACATGTCGAGGTTCTGGCCAGTGGTCTTCCACAGGTTCTTGAAGGTGGCGGTACTGCCAGTGAAGTGGATGGCGTTGAAGTTCTTGTCCTTCAGGGCCACGCTGCTGATCAAGCTGCCTTTGCCGGGCAGGAAGTTGACGACGCCGTTCGGAAGGCCGGCTTCCATGAAGATGCGCATGTCGGTGTAGTTCGACAGCAAGGCAGTCGTTGAGGGTTTCCAGATGGTGGTGTTACCCATCAGGGCGGGGGTCATGTTCAGGTTGGAGGCGATGGACGAGAAGTTGAAGGGGGTGATGGCGAACACGAAGCCTTCCAGCGGACGGTATTCCACGCGGTTCAGCTGGTCGTTGGCCGAAGCGGGCTGCTCGGCGTAGAGCATGCTGGCGTAGTGGTTGTTGTAACGGAAGAAGTCGATGGTCTCGCAAGCGCTGTCGATCTCAGCCTGGAAGCAGTTCTTCGACTGGCCGAGCATGGTGGCGGCGTTGATGCGGGCGCGGTACTTGGTGGCCAGCATCTCGGCGATGCGTGCCATGATGGCGGCGCGCTCGTCCCAAGGCGTGTTCTCCCAGTCGTGCTTGGCGGCT
>JAFPWT010000007.1 GCA_017394865.1 Bacteroidales bacterium | reverse complement strand
GTTTCGAGCACGTCACCATGTCGCTTGTCAATGGCGATTTAACAGATTTGTGGTTTGCCGGCATCTATTCAGATGTTGACTTCTGCTCATCCTCGTTCGGCTGTTTTTTCAACAGCTGGGAGATAGGGGTGGATTTGGACATGAATACTACTGATGTGTACAACGATGTGTTTATAACGGATGACGGCGGAGCGTCATGGTCCGATTTGTCGCCAGGGCATTATAATGAAGGTTTCCTGTATGACGTGGTCGCCATTGACTCCATGTTCCTGATTGCATCGCAGCACGGCAGGTTATATCGATATGGCAACAATACGCAAACCGTGGACGAAAACCACATGGAGGTGATCCTGTATTCGAATTCCTCAAACAACGCTGTGACGGTCAAGGCGCCCACGGAGAACGCGGTGATCCGCTTCTACGACCTGCAGGGCCGTCTGCTGCTCGCCAAGCCGTTCGACTTCAACACCACCATCAGCACCAGTCAGTGGACCCCCGGCATTTACCTCTGGGAACTCTGGAACGGCACCCGAAAGGAAGCCTCTGGGAAATGGGTGAAAGAGTAAGTGGAATAAATAATCTAATTTTTAAAAAGCGACCATTGGTGTGTGAGGTGGTCGTTTTTTTTGTTAGAAAAACAACGGTAAACACTTGCGATGTTTAAAAAGATTCCTTATTTTTGCAGAGTGATTTCGTAATAGAAGCAATCTCATGGCAAAAAAGAAATATAAGCAAGATGTTCCGACACCCACGGTTAGTGAACCTAGTTTGGCCTATCAAGCTACTCCTATGGGTGTGGTTGGTATGAAACATTCAAGCGGTCTGACCGTTGATGAGTATTTCGATAAGGTTAAGAAAGCTTTGGACAAACTCTTAGTTGATAGAATCCTCTCTTCTAGTTATATTTAATCATATAAAAAAGTAGAGACGCCATAATATGACGTCTCTACATGATCATTATCTGCGCAAAATTTATTCCGCGCTGAACTTGCACACCAAATTCCTGTCGCCGTAGGCGTCGTCGATGCGGGTGACGTGCGGGAAGTACTTGTCCTGAACGTCGCTCTTCATCGGGAAGCCGGCCTCCTGACGGCTGAAGGGGAACTTCCAGTCGTCGGCCATCAGCATCTCGGCGGTGTAAGGCGCGTGGCTGATGATGTTGTCGCCCTGCGGGGCCTTGCCGTCCTCAATGTCCTTGATCTCCTTGCGGATCTGGATCATGGCTTCGACGAAGCGGTCAAGCTCGGCGATGGGCTCGCTCTCGGTGGGTTCCACCATCAGGGTCTCGTGAACCGGGAAGGCCACGGTAGGCGCATGGAAGCCGAAGTCCATCAGACGCTTGGCGATGTCGATGGCGGCAACGCCCGTAGCCTTGTTGATGCCGTTGATGTCGAGGATCATCTCGTGGGCCACATGGCCGTGGTTTCCGGTATACAGAATCGGGTAGTAGTCCTTCAGACGATCTTTCAGGTAGTTGGCGTTCATGATGGCACCCAAGGTGGCTTTCTTCAGACCTTCACCGCCCAACATCTTGATGTAGCAGTAGGTGATGGTGAGGATCTGGGCACTACCGAACGGAGCGGCTGACACAGCGCCTTCCTGCTTGTCGCCACCGCAGTGGAACAGGATGTGTGAAGGCAGGTAGGGCTTCAGGTGTTCGGCCACGCCGATGGGACCCACGCCGGGACCGCCACCGCCGTGCGGAATGGCAAAGGTCTTGTGCAGGTTGAGGTGGCACACGTCGGCACCGATGAAGCCGGGGCTGGTCAAGCCGACCTGGGCGTTCATGTTGGCACCGTCCATGTAGACCTGACCGCCGTTGTCGTGAACGATCTTCACGAGGGTGCGGATGCCGTCCTCATAGATGCCGTGGGTGGAAGGATAGGTGACCATGAAGGCGGCCAGATTGTCCTTGTATTGCTCGGCTTTTGCCTTGGCGTCGTCCAAATTGATGTTGCCGTGCTCGTCGCAAGCAACAACGACTACTTGCATACCGGCCATGGCAGCCGAAGCGGGGTTGGTGCCGTGAGCGGAAGCGGGGATCAAGCAGATGTTTCTGTGACCCTGACCGTTGGCCTCTTGGTAACGGCGGATGGTGAGCAAACCGGCATATTCGCCGCTGGCACCAGAGTTAGGCATGAAGCTCATGCCCTTGAAGCCGGTGATCTCGCAGAGGTCTTTCTCCATCTCGTTGATGAGCTCGAGATAGCCTTCCACTTGGTCGGCGGGGACGAAGGGATGGATGTTGCCAAATTCAGGCCAGCTGAGGGCATACATCGAGGTGGCGGGGTTCAGCTTCATGGTGCAGGAGCCCAACGGGATCATGCAGCGGTTGAGGCTGAGGTCGCGGTTCTCGAGCTTCTTCATGTAACGCATCATGTCGGTCTCGCTACGGTACTTGAAGAACATCGGGGCCTGCATGAACTTGGAGGTACGCTGCATCTCGGGTTGGATGCCGCTGAACTTCTGGCAGTTCGGGTCGCAGACTAACTCTTCATGTTGCTTGCCAAGGGCTTCGGCGACGACGATACCAATTTCGTTGATGTCCTCGCGAGCCGTGGTTTCGTCGATGCTGATGCCGAAGTGCTGCTTGTCGATGATACGGAAGTTCATGCCGTGGCGTTCGGCGGCTTCCTTCACCTTGCAAGTGCAAGCGCCTTCAGGCAGTTCGAACAGCAGGGTGTCGAAGAAGTGTTTGTTGAGCTGCTTCACGCCGAGTTTGGCCAACTCTGAGGTCAG
Organism: Bacteroidales bacterium; assembly: GCA_017394865.1. Taxonomy (GTDB): domain Bacteria; phylum Bacteroidota; class Bacteroidia; order Bacteroidales; family F082; genus Limimorpha. The sequence continues at coordinate 72,692 of JAFPWT010000007.1, read as the reverse complement.
CTTGCCGGCGAGGCAGTTGATATGGTGGGCAATCTCGATCAAGCCTTCCGGGCCATGATAGAGGGCATAGAAGCCTGACATGATGGCCAGCAGGGCTTGAGCCGTGCAGATGTTCGAGGTGGCACGCTCACGCTTGATGTGCTGCTCACGAGTCTGGAGGGCCAGGCGGTAGGCTGGATTGCCGAGGGCGTCGATGCTGATGCCGATGATACGGCCGGGCATGTCGCGCTTGTAGGCTTCGGTGGTGGCGAAGTAACCGGCGTGGGGACCGCCGAATCCCATCGGCAGACCGAAACGCTGGTTGGAACCGAGCACCACGTCGGCACCCCATTCACCGGGAGGCGTGATGAGGGTGAGGCTCAGCAGGTCGGCAGCGACGGCCACCTGCATGCCTTTGGCTTTCCACTCGGCGACCTTGGCGCGGTTGTCGACGATTTCGCCGAACTGGCCGGGGCACTGGAGCAGGATGCCGAAATACTCCTCGCTGCAAGTGAACTTGTCGACGGGAGCCACCTCGACCTCGATGCCTTGGAAGTGGGCGCGGGTCTTGATGACCTCGATGCTCTGCGGGAACACGTCGTCGGCGACGAAGAACTTCTTCACACCAGCCTTCACCTGGGCGCGGCTACGGGCATGCCAGAACATCAGCATGGCTTCGGCGGCGGCGGTGCCTTCGTCGAGCAATGAAGCGTTGGCCAAAGGCATGGCAGTGAGCTCGCTGATGACGGTCTGGAAGTTCAAGAGTGCTTCCAAGCGGCCTTGCGAGATCTCAGCCTGATAGGGCGTATAAGAGGTGTACCAGCCCGGATTTTCAAGGATGTTACGCATGATGACACCGGGGGTGATGGTGTTGTAGTAGCCCAAGCCGATGTAGGTGCGGAACTGCTTGTTCTTGGCACCCAATGCCTTAAGATGGCTGATGACCTCGTATTCGTTCATGCCGTCGCCGATGTTGAGCGGCTTGGGAAGACGAATCTCAGGGGCGATGATCTCGTCGACCAATTGTTCTTGCGATGCCACGCCGATGACCTTCAGCATCTTCTCAGCGTCCGATGCGGTGGGGCCGTTGTGGCGTTTGATGAAATTGTTTCTAATCATTCTAGTACTTTATTAATTGTGATATAATCTGGATAAGCGAGTGATTGGTTGTTGATCTTGATGTAGGGCTTCACTTGCACGCCGAGGTTGACGGGGTTGCTCTTGGCACCGGCAAGCTTGAAGGCCAGGTTGAGCACAGCGTCGCCAGTCTCATTGCTGAACAACTGGAATAAGTCAGTGGTGATCGGGATGGACACCTTGCCTTTAGAGTTGGCCGGGATGTTGAATCCGTTGTTGAAGGTGCTGCTGATGACCTGTTTGTTGTTCAAGGAGATGATGTAGTCCATCTTGCCCATCGAAGCAGCGATGTTGTTCGGGTTGTTCACGTCGATGTTGACGTTGAAGGTGACAGGCAGTTTCCTGTTGGCCAGCGAACTCATCACGTTGGCGAGTTGGGTGAAATTCAAACTGCTCTTGTCCATACCTTTGTCGATGTCGATACCCAACATGTTGATGTTGCTGATCCCGTTGACATCGAAGGTGCAGTTCTTCAAGTTCATGACTTGGGCGGCTTGGTTGGCGATTTGTGCCAGCTGTTCGCAGGCCGTGAATGATGCTGCCATCAGCACAAACACGAGTATTCTTGCAATTTTTCTCATGGCTAATATTGTTTATTGTTCATTGTTTCTGTTTGCACGTTTACGTTCCAGTTCGTCGAGGATGATCTTGCGGAGACGAAGGCTCTTCGGGGTGACCTCGAGATACTCGTCGTCGCGGATGTATTCCATGTATTCCTCCAAGGAGAAGCGCACAGGCGGGATGAGGCGGATGGCTTCGTCGGAGCCGGAGGCACGCACATTGGTGAGGTGCTTGGTCTTGCAGACGTTGATGACGATGTCGTTGCTTCGGGTGTTCTCGCCGATGACTTCGCCGGCATAGACGTCCTCGTTGGGGTTGACGAAGAAGGTGCCGCGGTCTTGCAGCTTCCAGATGGCGTAGGGGATGGCTTGCCCCGTCTCCATCGAGATCAAGGCGCCAGTGTTACGGCTGGGCATCTCGCCCTTCCAGGGTTCGTAGGCTTTGAAGCGGTGGGAGATGATGGCCTCGCCCTCGGTGACGGTCAACAGGGTGTTCCTCAATCCGATCAAACCCCTCGACGGGATGTCGAAATCGAGGCACATGCGGTCGCCCTTAGGCTCCATCTGGGTCATCTCGCCTTTGCGGGCACTGACCTGTTCGATGACGCGTCCGGCAAAGTCTTCAGGTACTAGAACGGTGAGGCACTCGATAGGCTCGCACTTCACGTCATCGATATATTTGATGATGACCTTGGGCTGTCCTAGCTGGAACTCGTATCCCTCGCGGCGCATGGTCTCCACCAGGATGCTGAGATGCAGGATGCCACGGCCGTAGACCATCAGCGAGTCGGGCGAGTCGGTGTCCTCGACCTTCAGGGCGAGGTTCTTCTCGGTTTCTTTGTAGAGACGCTCACGCAGATGGCGTGAGGTGACGTATTTGCCCTCGCGGCCGAAGAAAGGCGAATTGTTGATGGTGAACAACATGCTCATGGTGGGCTCGTCGACTTTGATGGGCGGCAAGGCCTCGGGGTTCTCGTAGTCAGCCACGGTGTCGCCAATCTCGAAGTCCTCCAGACCCATCAATGCCACGATGTCGCCAGCCTCGATGGGTTTCTTGGTGCGTTCCTTGCCGAGTCCTTCGAAGGTGTAAAGCTCTTTGATGGTCGACTTCACAACGCTTCCATCGTGTTTCACCAGCGAAACGTTCATGCCGGCTTGCAGGATGCCGCGTTTCAGTCGTCCTACGGCGATACGACCTACATAGGAACTATAATCCAACGAGGTGATCAGCATCTGCGGCGTGCCTTCCTCGAACTTGGCTGCAGGGATGGTATCGATGATGGTGTCGAGCAGGTAGGAGACGTCGCTGGTGACGTTGTTCGGATCGTCGGACATCCATCCTTGCTTGGAGGAACCGTAAACAGTGGGGAAGTCCAGCTGATCCTCAGTGGCGCCGAGGTTGAACATCAGGTCGAACACGGCTTCTTGAACCTCATCGGGACGGCAGTTGGGCTTGTCGACCTTGTTGATGACGACGATGGGCTTCAGTCCCAATTCGATGGCTTTCTGCAAGACGAAACGGGTCTGTGGCATGGGACCCTCGAAGGCATCCACCAACAGCAGCACGCCGTCGGCCATGTTTAGCACACGCTCCACCTCGCCGCCGAAGTCAGCGTGGCCAGGGGTGTCGATGATGTTGATCTTCACATCCTTGTAGCGAACGGAGACGTTCTTCGAAAGGATGGTGATGCCACGCTCGCGCTCCAAATCGTTGTTGTCGAGGATCAGTTGACCGGGCTCTTCGTCAGATTCTTTGAAAAGCTTCGATTGATACAAGATGCGGTCGACCAACGTGGTTTTACCATGGTCGACGTGGGCGATAATCGCTATATTCCTGATATTCTGCATTTTGCGTATAGTGCTCTACAATTAATTCAAGTTGACAAAAATAGAAAAAAATCCTGATTTTTCCAAAAAAACTTGCTATGTTGATATTTATCCTTATCTTTGGAGAATGTTTTTCACGTACTCATGAGCAGACTCACCAGATCGGTTTTGCAGCAATATTGGGGCTATCCGTCGTTCCGTCCCTTGCAGGAAGACATCGTAGATGCGGTTGTCGAGGGACGTGATACCTTGGCGTTGTTGCCCACGGGTGGCGGCAAGTCGATCTGCTTCCAGGTGCCGGCGATGGCCATGGAAGGCATCTGCGTAGTGGTGACGCCTTTGATCGCTTTGATGAAAGACCAGGTAGCGCATCTGCTGGCCAAACGTATCCCGGCAGCGGCTATATATTCAGGCATGCATCCCGATCAGGTGGAATTAACTTACAATCAGGCGGTTTTCGGAAGGCTGAAGTTCCTGTATGTGTCGCCGGAGCGGCTGATGACGGATCAGTTCGTGGAAGCCATCAAGCGGATGAAGGTCAACCTGCTTGCAGTGGATGAGTCGCACTGCATCTCGCAGTGGGGCTACGACTTCCGACCGCCTTACCTGAAGATCGCTGAGATACGGCCTTATATTCCCAAGACGCCGGTGCTGGCGCTGACGGCCACGGCGACGGCTAAAGTGGTCGACGATATCCAAATTCGCCTCGGTTTCAAGCAAAAAAATGTCTTTCAAAGCAGTTTTGAGCGTAAGAACGTTACTTATAATGTTTATCACGAACCTGACAAATTCGGGGTGCTTTACCGTAAGCTGCAAGCCTTGAAGGAGGGGAGTGCCATCGTCTACGTCAGAAACCGGAAGAAGACGCAGGTCATCGCCGAATGGCTCCAGTCGGTGGGCATCTCGGCCACGTTCTACCACGCGGGACTGGATTCCAAGACCCGCGATGAGCGCCAAGACTTGTGGATGAGGGGCAAAGTGAAGGTGATGGCTGCCACCAACGCCTTTGGCATGGGCATCGACAAGCCCGACGTGCGCCTGGTGATCCATATGGATCTTCCCGATAGCATCGAGGCATATTTCCAGGAAGCTGGACGTGCTGGCCGTGACCTTAAGCCAGCAGAGGCTTTCCTGCTGGTCGCACAGACCGATATCCAGCAGCTTCAGGACAACCTGCGGCAGTCGTTTCCCGAGATGGATCGCATCAAACACATCTATAACGCTTTGGGAAACTATCTGAAGGTGCCAGTGGGCGCAGGACGGGGCGAATGCTATCCGTTCGACATGAACGCTTTTGCAAAGAACTATGGATTCAGCGTCATGGAGGTGTTCAGTACCCTGAAGCTGCTTGAGAAAGAAGGCTTGCTATGTCTCTCGGAAAGCTTCAATGAACCGTCGAAAGTATGGATCAAGGCGTCAAGAGAGGATCTGTACCGTTTTCAAGTAGCATTTCCTCAGTTCGACACCTTTATTAAATATATGCTGCGCAACATGCCGGGAGTGCTGAGCGATTTCGTGAAGTTCAGCGAGGAGACTGCAGCGCAGCAAACAGGGCTGACGGTGGAACAGGTGACGGCTCAGCTGAAGAAAATGGAAGCCTACAATTTCCTTTCGTACGATCCCCGGAAGGACAAACCCCAGCTGCAACTGATGACGGAGCTGCTGGATACGAGATATTTCGCTTTGTCGAAAGAGAACTACCTGGATCGGAAAAACGATGCCATCGAACGGGTGAAGGCGGTGATTGATTTCGTCAACAACGACCAGGAGTGCAGGAGTATCCAGCTGTTGCGGTATTTCAATGAAAAAAGCGATAAGGCCTGTGGTAGGTGCGACGTCTGCCTGAATCACACGGAACACACTCTGAACGCCAATGACTTTGAGCAGATACGTTGTAGGCTTATGACGTTGCTCCGTGACCATCCATTGTCGTTTTCGAAAGCTGTTGAGGCCTGTGCTGGCGACGAAGAGGAGGTGGCGGAGGCCATCCGCTGGATGATTGACAACGGGATGCTGGAGATAGACGGGGATGTTTTGTCTGTGAAATGAATCCGTGACCCCATAAAAAACGTAGAGACGCCATAATATGACGTCTCTACAATTTTTTGTAAACCCTGAAAGATTATTTCAGAATGTTTGCAGCGGGTTTGAATTTGACAACCTTCTTGGCAGCGATCTTGATGGCTTCGCCTGTTGCAGGGTTGTGGCCCTTTCTGGCGGGACGCTTGGTGGTGTACAGTGAACCAAAACCGACGAGGGCGATCTTGCCGTCCTTTTTCTTCATTTCGGCTTTAGCAACGTCGATCATAGCATCAAGAGCTTTCTTGGTGTCAACTTTGGTCATGCCAGCTTTTGCGGCGATGGCATCGATAAATTCAGCTTTGTTCATTTTTGTAGTGTTAAAAGGTTAATAACGAAGTGTGTTTCCGACTACAAAGATACTCTAAAAATCTAATTTGCAATTATTTTTGAAATTTTTTTCAGTGCAAAAGTGTTTTTTGTGTGGAAAAAAATTCAAAAAACGGCTTTTAGAGGCCCTTCAAGGCGGATTCCACGTAGGAACTCATCGATTTTCATCGCTTTTTTACCTGCTTGCTGTATGATAGTCAGATGGATATAACCGTCGTTGGCAGCCACCTTCATAAAGGTTTTTGAATCGGTTACCACGGTTCCGACAGGTTCTGAGGGACGGGTTTGTTCCACTTGTGAGGCGAAGACCTTCAGTTCTATTGGATCACCCTGTTCAGGCTGCAGTGTGGTGTGTGCAGCAGGGTAGGGCGACAGTCCGCGGATGTGGTTGTAGATCTCGGTGCAGCTACGGTTCCACTGGAGTCGACAGAAGTCTTTGAAGATTTTTGGTGCTTCTTTCAGTTTGGCGCCTGCGGCGAGTTCTTCCTGAGTGACAGGCTGGATGTCATGGTTCTCGATTTTCCGGATGGTCTCCACGATGAGACGGTTACCCAGAAGCATTAGCTCATCGTGAAGCTCGCCGGCGGTCTCGTCGGGACGGATGGCTACTTTCTCGCGCATGATGACTTCACCTTTGTCAATCTCCTCGTTCAGGAAAAAGGTCGTTAGGCCGGTCTCAGTCTCGCCATTGATGATGGCGTGGTTGATGGGGGCGGCGCCACGGTATTGGGGCAACAGGGAGGCGTGAAGGTTGAAGGTGCCCATGGGGGGCATCTTCCAGACCACCTCGGGTAACATCCTGAAGGCAACCACCACGAAGAGATCGGCGTGGAAGGCTTCAAGGTCGCAGAGAAATTCCGGATCGCGTAGCTTCTCGGGCTGCAACAGGGGTAACTGATGCTCCAGAGCGGTCTTTTTGACTTCGGAGCATTGGATTTTTTTGCCTCTTCCAGCAGGTTTATCAGGCATGGTGACTACGGCGGCGACATCGTAGCCTGCGGTAAGGATGGCTTCGAGTTGTGACGCTGCGAACTCCGGGGTCCCGAAATAGATGATTCTGATCATGATGTTGATACTAAAAAAGCCCGATTCCTTCGAATCAGGCTTTTTCTTTGGTTTTAATGAGTGATTTATTTTTTCAAAAGCTCTTCCATCTTGGAGATGTTCTTGCCGATTTCGTAAGCCTCGTTGCTCAGCGGATAGTCCTCTTTCAGGGTCTTGTAGCATTTCAGGGCTTTCTCATATTCGCCAAGAATCTCGTAGGTCAGGCCTGCCTTGTTGAGGAACACGGGACCGGTGAACTCGTTCTTCGACTTGTTGACGGCTTTCTCATAGTATGCAACGGCTTCGTTCGTGTTGTCCAACTCCATGTAGCAGTCGCCAATGGCTCCCAGCGCCATAGGGGCGAGGATCTCGTCTTTGAGGTTTGCTTTCTTCAGATAGTCGATAGCCTCTTCGTATTTGCCCAGTTTCATGTTGCAGACGCCAGCATAATAGGCAGCGAGGTTGCCGGTTTTGGTCCTGCCATAGGAATCGTAGATCTCTTCGAATCCCATGTAGTTTCCGTCGCCGACGAGAGCGGCTTCGTATTGCTCCTTGTCAAAATATTTCTGGGCAACGTGGATTTCTTTGCTTGCAGCGTTGTCTTTTCTTTCGTTCAAATACCTGACACCCCAAATGGCAGCTGCAATAACGACGATGGCAGCAATGATGCCGTAAATGAGTTTCTGATGTTCTTCAATCCAAAGTTCGGTTTTGCTCAAAGCTGAATCAACGTTTTCCAGCCTTTCTTCGCCTTTGACTTCTTTTTCTTTCTTAGTAGCCATATCTTTTCTATTCAAATTTTTCGGACTGCAAAAATAGGAATTTTTGTGTTTGTCTCAACAAAAATCATGTTTTTTTTAATTTTGCAGCATAAATCGTTTTCAAATGACCCCGAGAGACAAGGCTTTACTTGATTTTCTATACCGTTTCATCACCGATGAACGCAAGCAGCGCTTCGAGGAAGTGTTGGAATGCCGCACCCGTCATCTTACCGTTGTGCTTGAAGACATCTTCCAGCCGCACAATGCCAGTGCAGTGCTCCGCAGCTGCGACCTTACCGGGGTGCAGGATATTCATATCATCGAGAACGATTACACCTTTGACATTAATCCCGACGTGGTGATGGGCAGCACCAAGTGGCTGGATATCCATCGCTACAATGAACTGGATTTCAATACGCCTACCGCGATTGAACAATTGAAGGCCAAAGGCTATCAGATTGTGGCTACCTGTCCGCATCGCGACGACTTCACGCCGGAGACGCTTCCGTTGGATCAACCGATTGCCTTGGTGTTTGGGACGGAGAAAACGGGTATCACCGACTATGTGCTGGAACATGCCGATAAATACGTGAAGATCCCGATGTACGGCTTCACCGAGAGCTTCAACATCAGCGTTTCAGCGGCGCTGTTGGTATACACGTTAACGCGTCGTCTTCACGAGATGGGCGACGTGGATTGGCATCTGTCCGAAGAAGAAAAAGACGAAGTCCGTCTAGAATGGTCGCGACGTACCCTTGGCCGCATCCGCCAGTACGAACGGAAGTTCAAGGAAATCCATCCGGAATTTGATTAAAATCTTCGATCAGAATTTATAGCTGAGGATGCCGACGATGCGGTGTGATGGGTCGCCTGCTTCGGGCTTGATCAGCGAATAATCGAGTTTGAAGTTCAGCGATTTCACAGGCCAGTAGTTGATGCCGGCAGTGAAATAGTCTGTAGCGCCTTGGTAGATTGCGAGATCTTGCGCGAAGTGCTCATAACGGAGAACAGGCATCATTTTTTGACCGTTGTTTTTGCCGAAACGGAAGTTGTAACCGGCCACGGCATAGTAGCCTTCAGAGTAGAACAGATGTTCGTTGTATTCCGGGGTGAGGCCTAGATGGTCGTTATAGGACACTTCTTGATAACCTGTGGTTCCGCTCAGATATTCACCGCGGACAAGGATGTCGCCGTCGTTGTATTGGATGCCGGCCGACCAACGGTTTCGGGTGCCACGGTTGATATCGTCTTTGAGATATTGGCCATAGTAGTACGATCCGCTGATGGTTAATGCTTTCAGCCAGGGATGGATCTCCAAGCGACCCACCACGTCCTTTCGGTTGTTGTTGTCGAGAGCATTGGCACCGTTGCCATTGAAAACACCCACATAGTAGGTGAGCAGCGAGAAGTCCTTGCCTTTCAGCTTAAAGAGGTCGCCGCTGGCCATGACGCCGAGGTCGCGGCCCAATGTGCCAACACCACACACGTCGCTGTAGCCGACGAGCTTCTGCACACTCTCGCCGTAGTCGAAGATCTCGAGGTTGACAGGGTTGATAGGGCTTTCCAAGGAGAAGGGGGTCTTGAACTGACCGACTTGGATAGCGAACTCATTGCAGGGTTTGTACTTCAGATAGGCGTCAACAAGCATGGGAGAACGGCTGAAGTCGCCTTGGATCTTGTAGGAAAGGTCCTTGGTGAGCTTGCCATCGACCGACAAACGGACACGACGCATCTTAAAGGTACTGGCGTCGTCGCCGTCTTTGAGCTTGCCGTCTTTATCAAGGTTGACTTGGAACAGACCTTGGACATAACCCGAGATTTTTGGCGCCTCCTGAGCTTGGAGTGCTATGGGAAAACTGATTGCTACTAAAGCAAGAAGTAGTAATAGATTACGTTTCATGGCAAAGATAAAGATTAGTCATTTTATATCCGTCTCTACAGGGATGGACGGTGTTTCAGGATTTCGTCAAAGGAGATCTTGAACCATTCGGTGTAGCATTCCGGATGCTGTCTCATGTCGTCGGCGATGTCGTCGAGGCTCATGTATTTGAAGGCGGCCACCTCGTCGGTGTTGATGATGGGGGTGTCATCGCTTTGGCCGAACCACACATGATCGAATTCATGTTCGGTGAGGCCGAGGCCCACGGGAGCCTTATATATAAAGGTGAAGACCTCGTGCATCTCGCAACTCATGCCCATTTCCTCTTTGAGTCGTCGTGCCGTAGCTTGTTCGAGGCTCTCTCCGTTGCCGGGATGGCTGCAGCAGGTGTTGGTCCATAGGCCGGGGGAGTGGTATTTCGTCAGCGCCCGTTGTTGAAGCAGGAGTTCGCCCTTGCTGTTGAAGATGAATATGGAGAAGGCACGGTGGAGTCGGGGCACGATATGGGCGGCCATTTTCTCCATGATCCCTATCTGGGCGTCGTTTTCGTTTACTAGGACTACGTATTCCATTATACGTTGAATCGGATGTTAAGGATATCACCGTCTTGGACGACATAGGTCTTGCCTTCGACGCGGAACTTACCGGCTTCTTTGACAGCGGCTTCCGAGCCGTATTGCAGGAAGTCGTCGGTGCTCATCACTTCGGCGCGGATGAAGCCACGTTGCAGGTCGCTGTGGATGGCGCCGGCAGCGATGGGGGCGGTGTCACCCACGTGGATGGTCCAAGCACGTGTCTCGTCGGGGCCGGTGGTGAAGAACGAGTGGAGGTTGAGCGTATGGTATGCCGTTCTCACCAGCTTGTTCACACCAGGCTCGGTCAAGCCGGCATCTTCCATGAAGAGCTGACGGTCGTCGGCATCGAGTTCGGCGATCTCGGCTTCGAGCTTGCCGGCGATGATGAGCATGTCCTGGCCTTCCTTGATGGCGCCCTTCACGGCTTCGGAGTAGGCGTTGCCTGTGGTGGCCGAGTCGTCGTCGACGTTGCAGACGTAGATGATGGGCTTGGCGGTAAGCAGCTGGAGGTCTTGGATGTATTTCTTGTCGTCTTCATCCACCTTGGCGTCACGGGCGTTGCCCATGTTCTCAAGCACTTCCTTGTAGATACTGAGGACATCGAAGGCTTTCTTGTTATCCTTCTCGCCATTCTTCAGCAGTTTTTGCACGCGTTCCAGTTTGCGGGTGACCAGATCGAGGTCGCGCACCTGCAGCTCCAGGTCGACGAGTTCCATATCGCGGACAGGATCCACGCTGCCTTCGCTGTGGGGGATGTTGGGATCGTCGAAACAGCGCAGCACGTGGATGAGGGCATCCATGGTCTGCACCTCGGCGAGGAGCTTGTTGCCCACGCCCTGTCCGCCTTTGCTCAAGCCAGGCAGGTCGACAATCTCGACCGTGGCGGGCACGATACGCTTCGAGTGGGAGATGTTATCGATCTTCTTGAGACGATCGTCCACCACCTCACACATGCCGATGTTGGATTTCGAGGCGAAGCCAATCTCCGCTTTGGTGTTTGAAATGCAATTGAATATTGTTGTTTTACCAACGGTAGAAAGTCCTATGATACCGCATTTAAGAGACATGATCGTTTTGTGTTAGGTTTGTTGTAAGGTTTAATGCATCCTCGGCCTGCTGTCGGGATCTTTCCAAGTGCTTGCGGACGAGTTTCATGCCGAAAATCCAGAGAAGAACATCGCCGGCGAGGAGTATTTTATATAGTAATCCCGACAGCAGAATCATCGTTTCTTTACCTGTCAGGACTAAGGTGCTGCTCTTGAAAATCAGCCAATCGAACACGCCGTGCGCAGCCATGGCTAGTAATAGTCCCGTGAAGATATGCTTTACCCGTTTTTCCGGCTCGAACTTGGCAAGCGACAGGAAATAACCCATCAAAATGCCGAAGAGGAAGTGGGCTGGCACGGAAAGCATGGCTCTTACAAGGCCGGTTGCCACCCCGTTGACTACCACATACATGATGTTCTCCACGCAGGCAAAGCCGAGACTGATGAAACAGGCGTAGACAATGCCGTCGAAATACTCGTCGAAGTTCTTGTCGCGCCAGATGAAAATCATGAAAATCGCGAATTTACATAGCTCTTCAGGAATGCCCGCTTGAATAAATGACTGATAGAAATCGGTCTCTTTAAAACCTGGGATGAGCCCAATAGTGTAATTAAGGAATAAGAAAACAACTATGAGATCCATGGCCAAAGCGAGGAATCCTCCGAAGAAAGCCTTCAGAAGGGATCCGATGGGCTCCTTCTGATACCTGTCCATAAAATAGATCATGATCAGCAGGCCTGCCACAGGCAGGATGGCGATGAAGATCAGGAGGAGGTAATAGAATATTGTCGACATCGGATTTATTTTCCGCAAAAGTACGGTTTTATCCGTGAAAAAAACTAATTTTGCGAAAAATTTTCGGTTATGCAGGAAATGATTCTCATTCTTGATTTCGGCTCGCAGGTCACGCAGCTCATAGGCCGTCGTCTGCGCGAAATGAATGTCTATTGTGAAATCCATCCTTATAACAAAATTCCGGCGATTGGCGACAATGTCAAGGGTGTCATCCTGAGCGGAAGTCCTTTCTCGGTCCGCGATGAGAAGGCACCGTTTGTGAACCTGGAGGGTATCAAGGGCCATCTCCCTTTGTTGGGGATCTGTTACGGTGCCCAGTTCATGGCGCAGCATTTCGGCGGTGAAGTCAAAGGCTCCATCGCCCGCGAATATGGTCGCGCCATGCTTGAAGTCACCGACACGCAGTCGCCGCTGTTCCATGATGTCGACATCAACAGCATCGTGTGGATGAGCCATGGCGACACCATCGAGAAACTTCCTGCAGGCGGACATGTGATCGCCTCTACACGCGATGTGAAGAATGCCGCTTACAAGATCGAAGGGGAGGAGACCTATGCCGTGCAGTTCCACCCCGAGGTGTTCCATACCGAGCAGGGACCGAAAATTTTAAAGAACTTCGCGCTGGGCATTTGTGGCTGCAAAGGCGACTGGACACCTGATTCGTTCGTCGACAACACGGTGACAAACCTGAAAAAGCAGTTGGGTGACGACAAAGTGATCCTGGGCCTTTCGGGCGGCGTCGACAGCACTGTGGCCGCTGTGCTGCTTAACAAAGCTATCGGCAGTAACCTGACCTGTATCTTCGTCGACAACGGATTGCTTCGTAAGAACGAGTTTGAAGATGTCCTTGATTCATACAAGGAGATGGGACTCAACGTGATCGGCGTGCATTCCGGTCCGCTGTTCCTGAAGAAACTGGAAGGCGTCACCGACCCTGAAGCCAAGCGCAAGGCCATCGGATCCACCTTTATCGAGGTGTTCGACGCCGAGGCACAAAAGATCGAAGGCGCACGTTGGCTGGCTCAAGGTACGATCTATCCCGATGTCATCGAGAGCGTTAGCGTCAACGGGCCGAGTTGCAAGATCAAATCGCATCATAACGTGGGCGGACTGCCCGAAAAAATGAACCTGAAGATTGTGGAGCCGTTGCGTTCGCTCTTCAAGGACGAGGTACGCCGTGTGGGTCGCTCGCTGGGCATCAAACGCGAGCTGATCGGCCGTCATCCCTTCCCGGGACCGAGTCTGGGCATCCGTATCTTGGGCGAAGTCACCGAAGAGAAACTCCGCATCCTACGCGATGCCGACGACATCTTCATCAAGGGACTGCGTGAGTGGCCGTGTGATCTGCCGAGCGCATCGTACCCCAACGAGAAGGCCGACAACCTCTACGACAGTATCTGGCAGGCAGGCACTATCCTTCTGCCGGTGAAGTCGGTCGGCGTGATGGGCGACGAACGTAGCTACGAATATACCATCGCCTTGCGCGCGGTGATCTCTACCGATGGCATGACCGCCGACTGGGTGCATCTGCCGTACGAATTCCTGGCCAAAGTGTCAAACGATATAATTAATAAGGTGAAAGGGGTCAATAGGGTGTGTTATGATATTTCATCTAAACCGCCTGCGACCATTGAATGGGAATAAGATTATGAATAAGAAACACATATTATGGGTGCTGTTGGGGCTGTTCTTTGCTGCTCCAGTGATGTTGCGTGCACAGGTGGTGGTGGAGAAATCCACGGAGATTGTCACCATCAGCAGCAAGCAATATTACATGCACCATGTGAAAAGCGGCGAGACACTTTATAGTATCGCCAAAGTGTACGAAGTTTCACAGGAGGAGATCCTTCGCCTGAATCCCGAGATCAACGACCTTGGGTTGCAGGCTGACATGGTGATCGGCATCCCAGTGGTCGTCCAACAACAGGAGTCAGTGCTGCCTTCAGACATTGAGCTGGATGAAGACGATGAAATCGGCGATGGCTATATCATCCATACGGTGAAGGAGTCGGAGAAGACGAAGAAATTGTTGCGTCGGTATGATGCCGATAGGGAAGAGTTCCGCCGCCTGAATCCCTCGGTGGGATCGAGGGTGTTTGTGGGACAGAAGGTGCTGATACCGTGTGAAGGTGCCAAGGCGCCTAAGAAGCATGAGCCTGACACGTTGGTGATCCAACAGGAACTTGTGACGGACACAATCGTTGAAGTGGTTGAAGAGGAAACGCTGAAAGGCCCTTATGTCCTTCCCAAGGAACGCCCGGCGGGGTGCTATGCCTCAGCTGAAAACAAAAACCGTCAGTACCGCGTCGCCCTGATGGTGCCGCTTTACCTTGATGACATCAACAAACTTGATGCTTCGAAGGCCAAGGCGGATAAGACGAAGAATACCCGCTCCATGAAATTCCTCCAGTTCTACGAGGGCTTCATGATGGCGGTCGACTCGCTGACGGAGTATCATGGTTTGAACCTTGACCTGACGGTGATCGACGTCCACGAGGATACCATTACGGCACTGGCCGCGGTGAGACAGCTCAGAGACCATCAGCCGGACCTCATTGTGGGACCTTTCTTCAGTAAGTCATTTGCTGTGGTTCAGAGGTATGCCTCAAGCAACGGCATCATGATCGTCAATCCTATGTCGGAACGCGAAAGCATCATCTTGGATGCCCCCAACGTGGTGAAGCTGAAACCGAGTAACAAGGCTATGGTGGAGGAACTCTCGGATTTGATTTCGAGACGCTATCCGAAGGCCAAGGTGACACTTGTGACAGATGATGGTCTAGGCTTGGCTGACACCGCGATGATCAACGATCTGGAGCGGACGCTCGACACAACCGTGAAGAAAGACATTTTCTTGAGTAACTCGGAGATGCTGGACCTGATTGCCAGGGAAAGCCAGCGCCGTAAAATGGGAAAACGAGTGCTGTCCACGCTGGAAGTCGAAGGGCAGATCTTCTCTACCAAGGCGCTGGGTGAGTATCCCGACGGGGAGGTGTATTTCGAAAATCACTTTGAGCATCTTTCCATTGCGGAGTCAAACGCCTTTAAGAATGGCCTTTCCACGGCCCGTGAAAATGTGTTGGTGGCTTATGGGAAAGACGTTGTTTTCTCAACAAAAGTATTGAATAATACTATAAAATTAGCGCAAAAAAATCCCATTACCTTGATCGGTCTTCCCCAATGGACGGAGTTTGAGAATCTGCTTGTGCCCAGCCTGTTGAGCTTGAATGCAATCTATTTTGATGATCATTTCGTGGATTATAACGATTCGCTGACTTTGAATTTTGTGGGTGCTTTCCGCCAGAGATATGAAAGTGAGCCTATAGACTTTGCCTTTGAGGGCTTTGATGTGGGTTGGTATTTCTTGAATGCGTTGATGGAGTTTGGCCCTCAGCCTATGGAATGTTTGCCCTATTATCACATTCCTCTGTTGCACACGCGGTATTATTTCAATAAGCGGCGTTATGAAGACGGGCTGGAAAACCGGTATTGGAACGTGTTCCAATACGACAGTCAGTCGGTGCAGCTGAAGCCCATTTGGGTATATCAGGAGGAAGGCAATGAGTAGGTCGAATGGCTTTTTTCTGCTTGTGTTGTTTGTCGTTGGCATGGTGTCGTGCGACAGCAACGTGAAGGTCAAGAAGGATTATTACGAGAACGGGACGCTGAAATCGGAGTTGCGTTATGAGAATGGGATGCTGAATGGTTGCAGCGTGTGGTATTTGGCCAACGGGAAGAAGCAGATCGAAGTGACTTACAGGAACGACACGATGGACGGGCCGTTGCGTCGCTGGCACGAGAACGGGAACCTGATGGAGGAGACGTGGTACAAGAACGGTGTGCAGGATAGTGTCTACCGTGAGTATTCGCTAAAGGGCATTATGGTTGCCGAAGGATACTACGTCAATGGAGAGTTGGATGGAGCGTTTCATCGTTGGTACGAGAACGGCCAGGTCTTTCAGGAGGGGCAGTTCGCTGGCGGCATGATGGACGGCAGCTGGTTGATATTCTATGATGATGGTAACCTGGCTGGGAAAGCCGACTTTGATAAGGGGACGGGTGTCCAGACCAGTTATGCGAAATCCGGCTATAAGTGTTTGGTTGTCAATTACGTTGATAATGAAAAACATGGCAAGGAGATTTATTACAATCCAGATGGTAAGATCACTCGGATCGCAGTTTACGAGTATGGAGAGTGGGTTGGCGACGAGGATTTGGAGTCGGAATAAAATATTTTCACTTTAATTTTTTTATTTGGATTTAATACATTACCTTTGCACCGAAAAATCGAAAGAAAACTCTTTAGTTTATTATAACCTTTTTAAATTCAAATCATTAAAATGAAAGTAAATGAAATCATGACCGCTCTGGAGGCCAAACATCCAGGCGAAAAAGAGTATTTACAGGCAGTACGCGAAGTGCTCGAATCAATCGAAGAAGTTTACAACCAACATCCTGAGTTTGAGAAAGCCAAGATCGTTGAAAGACTCGTTGAGCCTGATCGTATCTTCACTTTCCGTGTGACTTGGGTTGACCGCAATGGTGAGGTTCAAACCAACCTGGGCTACCGTGTTCAGTACAACGCCGCTCTCGGCGCTTACAAAGGCGGTTTGCGTTTCCACAAGGCTGTGAACGTCTCCATGCTGAAGTTCTTGGGCTTCGAGCAGATCTTCAAGAACTCTCTGACCAACCTGCCTCTCGGCGGTGGCAAGGGCGGTTCCGACTTCGACCCGGTTGGCAAGACCGACGAAGAAATCATGCGTTTCTGCCAAGCTTTCATGTATGAACTTTGGAGAAACATCGGTCCTGACCAAGACTCACCCGCTGGTGACGTCGGCGTCGGCGGCCGTGAAATCGGTTACCTCTATGGCGCTTACAAGAAACTCGCCCGTGAACACAGCACTGGCGCTCTGACTGGTAAGAGCTATGGCTGGGGTGGATCACTGGTCCGTCCTGAGGCTACCGGTTTCGGTGCTATCTACTATGTGGAACGTATGGTGAAACAGACTGGCGACAAGATGGAAGGCAAGCGTATCGCCCTCTCAGGCTTCGGTAACGTGGCTTGGGGCGCCGCCATCAAGGCTACCGAACTCGGTGCTAAGGTCGTCGCTCTGTCAGGCCCCGACGGTGTCTGCGAACTGCCCAACGGTATCGACCAGGAAATGATCGACTACATGCTCGTGATGCGTGCCTCCAACCGTAACAAGGTTCAGGACATGGCCGACAAGTTCCCGGGCAAAGCCGTCTTCACTCCTGGCAAGAAAGCTTGGATGGTGAAGTGCGACATCGCATGCCCCTGCGCTTTCCAAAACGAGCTTGCTGAAGAAGATGCCAAGGAACTGATCGCCAACGGCGTGAAGTATGTGGCTGAAGTCTCCAACATGGGCTGCCAGCCTGGCGCTATCGCAGCTTTCCAAGCCGCTAAGATCCCGTTCGGTCCTGGTAAGGCCGTCAACGCCGGTGGCGTTGCTACCTCAGGCCTCGAGATCTGCCAGAACGCTGGTCACATCAACTGGACCGCTCCTGAAGTCGACCAGAAACTCCACAAGATCATGAACGACATCTATGACATGTGCGTGAAGTATGGTACACAACCCGACGGCACCATCAACTATGTGAAGGGCGCCAACATCGCCGGCTTCATGCGCGTTGCCAACGCCATGCTCGCTCAAGGTATCATCTAATCCCTTAGTTCAAAGGTTATTTCGCAAAGGCGGCCGTGAGGTCGCCTTTGCTTTTCTCTAAATTCTAAATTCTAAATTCGTGAAATCCACCACCCTCTGCTACCTCGAACGCGGCTCGCAATACCTCATGCTGCACCGCACCAAGAAAGAGAACGACCTCAACCACGACAAATGGCTCGGTGTGGGCGGCAAGTTCGAAGAAGGGGAGAGCCCCGAGGACTGCATGCTGCGCGAAGTAAAGGAAGAGACGGGCTTCACCGTCACCAAATGGCGCTACTGCGGCATCGTCACCTTCATCTCCGACATCTGGGAAAGCGAACATATGCACCTCTTCGTCTGCACCGAATGGACAGGAAACCAAATCGTGTGCAACGAAGGCGACCTCGAATGGATTGAGAAACAACGACTTCTAGACCTGACGATGTGGGAAGGCGACAAGATCTTCCTGAAGCTTATCGACGAGCAAAGCCCCTTCTTTTCACTGAAACTCTCCTATAAAGGTGACGAACTCCAAGAAGCCGTTTTGAACGGAAAAATCATAAAATCCTGATTATTTTACAGAAAAGTTGTATTTTTGCATAATTATCCAAAATAGGACCTATGCTGAAACGACTTTTTTATTGTCTTTTCTTTGTGCTGGCGGGCATCTCCCTGGGCTTTGCCCAAACGCAGGTCCCGACCACACAGGGTACCGAGTTTTGGGTGTCGTTCATGAGAAACGGCTACAGAAACGGCACCTCCGACCATCTGCGCCTAATTGCCAGTGCCAAAAGAAGCTGCCAGGTGACGGTTACCAACGTGTATACGGGTACTGTCACAAACACATTCACCGTGTCGAATCAGGGCGTCCAGACTGTTGAAATTGCTACTTCCCATGGATATAATGAACAACAGGGTGGGAATGCCTACAAGGGCCTTCTGGTCACGTCGACCGACACGATCTCCCTGTATATCGCCAACGAAGCACAGAACTCCTATGATGCAGCCAACGTGCTTCCAATCCAGGCATTGGGAAGCTTCTATATGGTGCAAAGTAACAAATCCATTGGAGAGCAAAGCAGCCATCAGGATGAAAACAGGGCTTCTTTCTTGATTATCGCTACCGAAGATAACACGCAGGTGCGCATCATCCCGACCTGTGAGACATGGGATGACCATATGGCAGGCCGCCCGTATACGGTCTCACTCCAAAGAGGGGAGTGCTATCATGTGCTGAACAAATACACGGGCAGCGAAAGCAACGGAGACGGTGACTTCTCGGGAACCACCATAGAAAGCCTCGATGAAGAAAAGCCCATCGCCGTGTTCAACGGCAACTGCATCACCGCTGTCCCCGGTGGGACCACATCGGGCTACGATCATGTGTTCGAACAAGCCATGCCTGTCGACCACTGGGGAAAACGTTTCGTGGTGACCAGCACTGAGGCACCATCCTATTTCAACCTGCTGAATGACATGGTGAAAGTCACCGCATCGGCAGACAATACTATCGTGCAACGCGACGGACGAGTGTTGTGCCAACTGAATGCTGGCGAGAGCTACACTTTCGAGATGGATCTGGATACGGAGCCATGCACCTTCCTGGAATCAGACAACCCCATCGCAGTGTACCTGTATAACCACTCGCACCGTCAGGCCTCAAGCGGCACCACCTATGGCGATCCCTCAATGGTATGGATCTCGCCTGTGGAGCAGACAATCCGCGAAATCACTTTTTCCACCTTCCAAGCTGAAAATGTCCAAAAGCATTTTGTGAATGTCGTTTGCTACACCGAACATGTCGCTGAGCTGATGTACGACAATAGTCATATCCCGAATTCCTTTACAACGGTTCCTTCGGCACCGGAGTTTTCCTATGCCCGCGTCGAAGTGCCGGCAGGTGCTCACACCATCCTTTGCCCCGGCGGTTTTGTCGCCCACGTCTACGGCATGGGTCCGAACGAAGGCTATGCCTATACCGTTGGCTCTAGCGCCAAGACCCTCACCAAGCAGCTTTATGTGAACGATATCCTCTCCACCGAGTTACCTGATGGCTGCTATTCTGTCTGCCAAGGTGATGCCTCGATCCAATTCAGAGTCTCTTTTAATTTTGAATATGACCATGTGACGTGGGACTTCGGCGACGGAACGACTGGTGTAGGTGAGGAGATATCGCATACGTATACCATGGCGGGTGACTATGAGGTGACCGCCGTGGTGTATCGTGAAATCGAGGGTTCAATACAACCGTTCGATTCGCTGCAGGTGATCATCCACGTGACTCCGCTGATTGAGATCACGGTGATCGACAGTACTTGTGCGAATACCTATTATTTCCATGGACAACCCCTTTCAGTGCCAAATTTCGATCAAATCATCGGGTACAACGATGAAGGCTGCGATACGATCTACCATATGTCCATTTCGAGTGGGCAGACAGCCTCTGCGCCGCCGCGTTACGACACCTTGTGTGAAGGGAATGTTGGAATCATGTGGTTCGATACGCTTCGAACGGATCCCGGCACTTACATCGTGATCAAGTCCAATGGCGAAGACGATTGCGACAGCCTGTTTATGTTGCATTTGGCGGTGGTTAAGCTTCCGGAGAACCCCATACGGCCCTATGCGTCATGCTCTGCGTATGATTGGGGAGGCGTGATATGTGAAGAGACAGGTGACTATTACCGTACCTTCACCACACTCTTTGGATGCGAATACGACAGTATATTGCATTTCACAAGACTTCCATCCGGTGATGTGCCCACAATTTATGTGGATACCTGCGACATGTATCCGGCATGGTGGGGTAAGGTGTATACAGAGTCAGGATTCCACTATGATACCATTATAGGGGACAATGGCTGTGAGAGCTATCTTACCTTGGATTTGACCCTGCATTCAACACCTCCTTTCGAACGGATCGTCGGCTTGACCCAAGTGGCCGTGTCCAATAGTTTCTGGCCTGGGGTGTACAATTATTATCTGGACGATAGCACGGGGATGGATGTCTCCGGAATCACGTGGGAGTTGCTTGATAACCCCGAAGGCCCAGGAGAATGGGAGATTGTGCCACACGGCGCTTCATGCACCATTACCGCTTATTCCATGGGCGAGAGGGTGCTTCGTGTGAGTTCGGGCAATAGTTTATGCGACAAGGAAGTCTTCAAGACCATCAACTGCAGCGGCTATGGTGTCGGTGAGGAAGAGACGGCAAATCTGGAAGTCTATCCCAACCCCGCCAGTGACGCGGTGACGGTGAAAGGCTGCGCCATGAACGAAGTGAATGTCTATAATCTTTTGGGACAAAAACTGAAGACAGTGTCAGCCCATGGCACCGACGAAGTGAGAGTTGCCGTAGGCGATTTGCCACCAGCGTTGTATTTGTTTGAAGTCGGTACCCGTGGAGGCAATAAAACACGACTTGTTTCCGTTATCAGATAGTTTTTTAATATGAGAAAAATGAAAAAATTGTTTTTATTGTTGCCCGTTTTGATGGCGATACTCGTGACAGGGTGCTTGAAAGATGACCGGAATGAGGAAACTATCATGCTAATGGGCGCAGAATCGGGCGTGATGCCCATCGGAGAGGTGATTCCCGATACGTTGTTGAATTTTATTATGGATGCACAAGCGATGTCTCCAAATGACGTTATGGATCTGCCAACTGGAAATCTGCCGCCTGACATTCAAGGGGAATATGTGTTTCTCCCGAGAGTAAAATTCCATGATAATTATGGGAATCATCCAGCTGCGAACGACACGGTCTATCTCCGATTGGGAGGCGAACAAAAATATATTGTGACAACAGTGAACGATACACTGTATGCCGGTGACTTGTTGATCCAAGGAACGGATACCGTAGTGCTGGATACGATCACCCCGATACAGGTGCAAGATACAGTGTATTATTATCCCGAAGGCCAGCACAACAGAAGTATACCTTGTGAGATTTATGGCGACATCCTTGAGAAGGATGGCTATAAACTCAAGAAAACCGATGCTTTTGTGATGGGCAATGGGAATAACTTTACGCTGTATTTTACCGTTGATGATTACGAAGGCGAGAGCCAATCCGGTGAGAATGAGATAACGGAATTCACCTTGACGAGGGGATACATCGTAAAAGGTACGATAACCCCAGCGGGAATTGAAAACGTGGTCATGGCATGTGTCAACAAAGACGTTGACGCTCATGGCGACGATGGTAACGAAGTGCTGATGAAAAACCGCATCACCTTCTACCGCGTTCAAGGTGGAACGGCTATCAGGCAAAAATGGGTTAAACCTTAATTTTGGATGACAATGAAAAAGACGATATTGGTTTTATTGATCCTTGCGCTGGCTGGTCAGATGATAGCGCAGCAAGTGAGTGGCAAAAAACGTGGTGAGGCAGTGGCAATAGGACTTAGGGTGGGTGGCAACCTAGCCAGTTACTATTATACCGAAAATGCCGACCTGAACGATATGGAATACGCTGCCTTTATGGAGCGTCTCAAATTCCCCATGGTGGGGCTGAACGTCGAAATTCCCCTCTTCAACGGCTATATGTATGTGGCTCCCGAAGTCTCATTTACCGGTCGCGGCGATTCCAGATGGCTTGGGACGGTGGGCTTGGATACGGTGCGATATAAAGCCCAGGTGAACTACCTCGAAGGACGGCTGCCCATTTCTGTTGCCATTCCGGTCACATCGTGGTTTAAGTCTTATGTGTATGCTGCCCCTTCGTTTGGCGTGGCATTGCCTTCCTTGGGAAGCTACAACTTCCTTAAAAGCGAGTTCGTTTATTCTGAAAGACAAGGCGTCAGCGATACATTGGCGGTCAGTACCAGCAATATGTCACCTTACGATCTTGGCCTCACGGTGGGCGCCGGGCTGAGGTTCCTCATTGATTTCAATAGCTTCAAGATGGTGGTGAAAATAGAAGGCGGCTACCATATGGGATTCTTCGATACCTACTCGGAGAAAGAACATATCGATCAAGCTGCGGCAATCAATCTGAATCCTACTTCCGGCCATCAATATAATGTCGTTGGTGAACGTCTGAACCGTGGCATCGAAGGAGCTGTCACCATTGCGATACCGCTCGACTTCCACTCCAGCGACGACTGCTTCTACTGGTCTGATGTGATGAAAAAGAAAGACAGAAGCAGAGGACTCTTCGGCTTCTAACGCTTAACTCTTAACTCTTAACTTTTAACTCTTCGATGGGCTTCCTCTATCCATCACTGCTCTGGGCCTTATTCGCCCTGCTGATTCCCATTGCCGTCCACCTTTTTAATTTCAGGAGGCATAAAAGGGAATACTTCAGCAATACCGCATTGTTGAGGACGATCCATCAGGAAAACATCAGGACACATCGACTGAAACACCTTGTGGCACTGCTGCTGCGTTGCCTTTTCATCGCGGCCTTGGTGCTGGCATTCGCTTTCCCGTACCCTCCAGTATCCGATACGGGTGCCGATGGGGAAGACGATGTCGTGGGAGTCTATATTGACAATTCGGTGAGCATGAGGGCGCTGTCAGACAAGACTTCTTTGCTCGACGATGCCCGTGAGTCGGCGCGCAGCCTGGTGGGACAATATCCTCCATCCACCCGGTTTATTCTTTTGACGAATAGCTTCGAAATGCAAAACGAGTATCCTATGAATCAAGAGGAGATGCTCGATCGACTCGACAGGATGAGCCCTGACGGGCCGCCAGTGAAGATGAACGAAGTGATGGAACGTTTTGCCATGCTCCGTAGATACCATGGCTTCGAGAGTGCTTCCCTGTTTGCCTATTCCGATTTTCAGAAGAACATGTTTCATCTTTCAGGGGTGCAGCCCGATAGCACATTACGAGTCTTTGTCGTTCCGATGAGCGCTGAGACGGTGTCGAACATCTCTATCGACACTTTGTGGCTCGGCTCGCCGATCTTGCAGACAGGACTGGCCAATGAGGTGCACGTCGTGGTTCATAACAGGGGCGAGCGTGACGTGCTGGGTCTGCCGGTCAATCTTGTCATGGATGACAAAACGGTTGCCGCTTCCACCGTCGACGTGGAGGAGGGGGACAAAGCCGAACTGGTGATGCAGATCCTTCCCCAGTCCACAGGCAGCATCCGTTGCAGTGTGTCGCTGACCGATTATCCCATCGTTTATGACGATGCCTATCACTTTGTGATGGAACCTCGGCGTTCCTTGAGCGTGGTGGAGCTGAACAGTAGTGAAAAGCCTTCCGCCTTGTCGCTGATCTTCGCTGACGATCCACAGTTTGACTATGTGGTGATGAATCCTTCGCGCTGCGATCTGAATGTGCTCTCGAAAGCCCAGCTGGTGGTGGTGAATGCTTCTTCTGAGGCCAATGCCACCTTGCGCCAGGCGCTGGAGGAAGATGCCGCTGGAGGTGCTAGCGTGGTGCTCTTTCACGATGAAGGGGTCATCGATACCAACCGGTTGACGGTGAGCGACCTTGCAGTTAAGCATGCTTTCTTCGATGACATGATCCTCGAGTTGCCCCAACATGCCGATCTGCCTAAAGTGTTTTCACACACACGTCTGACATCTGATGCGCGTTCTACTACGCTGATCCACCTGGCCAACGGCGATCCGTTGCTGACGCTTCGCAAAGAAGGTAAGGGCTATGTCTTTGACTTCGCCACAACACTCGACCCACAGTGGAGCACTTTGACCGACAATGCCATTTTTGTCCCATTGATGCTGAAGATGGCGCTTCTCGGTGGTGGCGTTGGGAAGACCTCTTATACTATAGGCGAAGATAAGCTGTTGGTGTTTAATGACTTGAATTTCTTTGGAGATGTAGACTTGCACCTGTTGAAACATGACGATGCCTTTGAGCTCATCCCTTCGTTTGAGGTGCGAAACAACCGGCTGTTTGTATTTGTCGATGAAGAGCTCCAGGAACCCGGTTTCTACGATTTGGTGTTGAACGACTCGGTGTGTCATGTGCTGGCGTGGAACGACAGCCGTTTGGAGTCGGACATGGACTACAACGATCAAAAGCAAATAAAAAAGGCCTTTAGCGAGGCTGGTATGGAGGTGAGTGCCGTGTTTGAGGCTGACGATTTCGCTCATCATGATGTTGCTCAAGCCATTGCACGCAGGTCTACCTGGTGGCGCTGGTTTGTTTTGCTGGCGCTGCTGGCCATCGTCGGCGAGGTGGCAGTGCTGCGCTTTTGGAAATAAGGTCTTTTTTTCGTTTGACAAACCGGAAAAAATCCCTATCTTTGCGCTGCTTTAGCGAATCTATGGAGAACGAAGAATATCATGTGATTCCCCTTAAAGGGATGTTCGAGAATTGGTTTCTCGACTATGCCTCATACGTCATTCTGGAACGTGCTGTGCCCGCCATTGAAGACGGACTGAAGCCCGTGCAGCGACGTATCCTGCATTCCATGAATGAGCTGGACGACGGTCGTTTCAACAAGGTGGCCAACATTGTGGGTAACACCATGAAGTACCATCCGCACGGCGACGCCTCCATCGGCGATGCCTTGGTGCAGATGGCCCAGAAAGACCTTCTGATCGATACACAAGGTAACTTCGGCAACATCCTCACGGGTGACGATGCCGCTGCGCCGCGTTATATCGAGGCGCGCCTCTCCAAATTCGCCAAGGACGTGGTCTTCAACAAGAAAACCACCGACTGGACGCCTTCATACGACGGACGCAACCAGGAACCAGTGTCGCTGCCAGTGAAGTTCCCGCTGCTGTTGGCACAAGGCACAGAAGGCATTG
The DNA here is from genome assembly GCA_017394865.1 of Bacteroidales bacterium. Taxonomy (GTDB): domain Bacteria; phylum Bacteroidota; class Bacteroidia; order Bacteroidales; family F082; genus Limimorpha. Next base: position 47,280 of record JAFPWT010000007.1, on the reverse strand, counting down.
CCGTGGGCTTAGCCTCCAAATTCCTGCCTCATAACTTCAATGAGCTTATCGACGCCTCAGTGGCTTACCTTCGCGATGAGCCGTTTGCTCTCTATCCCGACTTCCCGACAGGTGGCCTCATGGATGTGAGCAACTACAACGACGGTCTCCGCGGTGGTCGTATCAGAGTGCGTGCTCGGATCACCCAGCCCGACAAGAAAACGCTGGTGATCAATGAGATTCCCTATGGCACCACCACGAGCAGCTTGATCGACAGCATCGTGAAGTGCAACGACAAGGGTAAGATCAAGATCAAAAAAATCGACGATAACACCGCTGAAAACTGCGAGATCGTCATCTTCCTGAATCCAGGCGTGTCACCCGACCAAACCATCGACGCGCTCTATGCTTTCACTGATTGCGAAGTGTCCATCTCACCCAACGCGTGCGTCATCATCAACGAACGTCCAGCCTTCATGGGTGTCAGTGAGATCTTGAAACGTTGCACCGACCGTACCATGGAGTTGCTCAGTTGGGAGTTGCGTATCCTCCTTGATGAACTGGAAAGCGAGTGGCATTGGATCTCCCTCGAAAAGATCTTCTTTGAAAAGGGTATTTATAAGGAGTTGGAGAAGAAGGACTATGACACTTGGGACGACCAGGTGACGGGCATCGAACGCCGTTTCGACCCCTATCGCAAGAAGTTGAAACGCGAGATTACCCGCGACGATGTGCTGAAACTTTGCGAACGCCCAGTGCGCAAGATCTCCAAGTTCGACATCAAGAAAGCCGATGAGCAGATTGCCGATATCGAGAATAAGATAGAGGAGGCTCATTTTAACCTCGACCATATCGTTGACTATACCATCAACTACTATCTCCGCATCAAGGAGAAATATGGCGCCGGACGCGACCGTAAGACAGAGATCCGTAACTTCGACAATATTTCTGCCCAGGCTGTGGCTGCCAATAACGAGAAGCTGTACGTGAACAGCAATGAAGGCTTCGTCTGTACTGGCGAGGGCCTCAAACGTGAGAAAAACAAGGAGGCTTATGCCTTTGTCTCCGATTGCTCCGACCTGGATGACATCATTGTGTTCCACGAAAATGGCACTTATATGGTGTCCAAGCTGCAGTCGAAGCTCTTCGTGGGTGCCAATGTCATCCATGTGGCGGTGTTCCGCAAAAACGACGACCGCACCACCTACAATGTGGTGTATCGTGATGGCAAGCCGGGCAATCCTTTCTATGTGAAACGTTTCGCTGTGACGGGCGTGACACGTGACAAGGAGTACGACCTCACTCAAGGCAAGCCCGATTCGAAGGTGGCGTATTTCACCGCCAATCCCAACGGCGAGGCGGAGGTGATCAAGGTGCAACTAAGGCCCGCCCCGAAGCTCAAGAAGACCACCTTCGACTATGACTTTGCCCAGCTCGCCGTCAAGGGCCGTTCCGCACGTGGCAACCAGCTGACGAAATATCCGATCAAGATTGTCTTCAAGCACGACGACGGCGTGTCGACCTTGACCGCTCGTGACCTGTGGTACGACGACACCGTGCGGCGCCTTAATGCCGACAAACGCGGACAGTATCTGGGCGCTTTTGAAGGTAACGATCGCATCCTCCAACTTTTCGCGAACGGCGAGTTCAAAATCACCGGCTACGACCTCTCTACGCACTTCGACGACGATATGGTTGAGATCCGCAAATTCGACCCCGACGAGATATTCTCTGTGGTGTATGTCGAAGGCGAGACGCAGAAGATGTACCTAAAGCGTTTCTGCATCGAGAAGGACACCAAACTGAACAGCCGCATGTCGTTCATCGGCGAACACGAGGCGGCCAAATACCTCTCGTTCTCCACGGATGTCATGCCGAGGCTCCTGCTGAGCTATCAAGTGAGCGACGCAGGCAACAGCTTCCCCGATGATGAAATCAACGTGGAGGAGTTCATCGGTATCAAGAGCTTCAAGGCCAAGGGCAAGCGCCTTTCCAACCGTGAAATCGAGAGCTACCAGTGGCTTGAGCCCATCGAACCGGAAGTTTCAGAGACTCCGGAGGCACCAGAGAATCCTGAGGCCCCCGAAAACCCTGAGATACTTGAGACTTCAGAGACTCCTGAACCTCCCGTTTCCGATGGTCCGACTCCTGAGTCGCCCATTCCCTCTGAAGGAATCCAAATGGAATTGTTTTAAACCATGAGAATCAAGAATATCATCATAGCAGTGCTGGCGGTAATGACCTTTGCGTCATGCGGCAGCGAATTCCGGCTGGCCAACCAGTTTGTCAACCGTTCGCGTGACATACAGATGGCAGTTTATTTCCCCGAGGAAGCTCAGGTGACGCTGGTGCAGGGCGCCGACAGTTCCTATACCAAGGTGCTCGATTCCATCAACCAGGATCTGTTTCTCGATGTCATGTACGCCGCTTATGCTGACGAACTGGAGCGGTACAACCTGAATGTCTACATCCCTGACGATCCTGATGCCGTGCAGGTCGATTCAACGCATTGGCTGGTGCTTCTCTCCAGGGTGGAGATCCAGGGGCTTTTCACGGAATACGTCGACGAGCTCTTCGATATGACTGATGATTATGTGTATACCTTCCCGCTGAATACGGTGAATGTGGCCTCATGGTTCGATGTCAACGACGGCGAATGGCATCCTACGCTGTTTGACGAGTACAACCTCACCGATGAATTCAGTTCATACGTCTCACGTAGTCGGAAGGATGGGATGCAGTACCATTACAACATCACGCCGATTTCGACCAAGGATGTTTACGATTTCGCAGTGTTTTTAGGCAAACGTTATGCGGCGTTTACCTATGACTACATGATGAATCGTTTCGTCGAGTTGGGAATGGAGAAGGAACAAAAAGAGCCTCGTTTCAGGCTCCGTTGGGATCCTTACGAGAAGACGTTCTCTTTCCAGATGGAAGACGAAGGGTTTGTGGTAATTGAGAATTGAGAACGGCGAAGCCCTCAACGAAGTGAAACGAGTTAATTAATCGTTCAGCTCTTTGTTCAGGATTTCTTTCATTGTCAGGGGCTGCAGTGTGCTGATTCTGCCATCCTTGACGAGGCTGATAGTGCCTGTTTCTTCGGAGACCACGATCACGATACAATCGTTGTTCTCGGAGATGCCGACGGCGGCACGGTGACGCAGTCCGTAGTGCCCTGGGAGGTCGTTGTTGTTGGAGACGGGAAGGATGCAACGCGCGGCGGTGATCCGGTTGCCAGTGATGATCATGGCACCGTCGTGCAAGGGGCTGTTTTTGAAGAAGATGTTCTCGATGAGGGGTTTGCTAATCTCAGCGTCGATATTGACTCCAGTCAGGACGATGTCGGGTATGCTGTTTTGTCGGGTGATGACGATGAGCGCCCCTTGCTTGATGTCGGACATCGACTTGCAAGCTTGGCAAAGGGTGTCGGTGTCGAGGGCGACATGTTGTTTCTTCCGTCTGAAGATGTGGAAGAACTTGTTCTCTCCGCTCTGGGTCTTGGCTCCGATGGTAAATAGGAATCTACGGATTTCGGGCTGGAAGATGATGATGAGCGCGATGAATCCGACGCTTACAAAAGCCCCGAGGATGGTGGTGAGCAATTCCATCTGAAGGGCGTTGACGAGCTGCCAGATAAGGAAGATGGCTACGATGCCGACGAAGATGCTGATGGCCGCCGTGCCTTTCAACAGCCGATAAAGGCCGTAGAGTAGCAAGGCCACTAACACGATGTCAATGACATCCACAATCCTAAGCTGGATAAAAAGGTCGACCATGGTTTGCTTTCGTTATCTGCTGGCAAAGATATAGCTTTTTTTCAATTCCACGGCATTTTTCACGTTGTGGACGCGCAGAATGTCGGCGCCGTTCATCAGGGCAATGGTGTTGAGGATGGTGGTGCAGTTCTCGGGATCCGCCTGGTCGCCCAGCAGCTTCCGGATCATCGATTTCCGTGAGACGCCGATCAAGATGGGGTAGTCGTGGTAACGGTAGCGGTCGATGTCGCGGAGCAACGCGTAGTTGGCTTTTAAACTTTTACCGAAACCGATGCCTGGGTCGAGGATGATGTTGTGATGTCCGTAAGACTCCAGAACGGCGCATTGTTGTTGGAAGAAGTCCATGACGGTCTGGTGGATGTCGCCGTCGAGGCTATATTGATGCATCGTCTCGGGGGTGCCCACACAATGCATCAACACGTATGGAATGTGGTTCTCTCCGATATAATGCAGCATCTCGGGATCGAAGAGTCCGCCGGAGATGTCGTTGATGATGTCGGCCCCTTCGTTGAAACAGGCTTCAGCGATGTTTTTCCGGAAGGTGTCGATGGAGACTTTTGCATCGGGGAAATGCTGCCGGATGGCTTTCAGTACGGGGATTACCCTCGTCATCTCCTCTTGCTCGGTGGCGATGGCGTTGTTGGGTCGGGTGGAGCATCCTCCGATGTCGATGATGTCGGCGCCTTGTTGAAGCATCTCCTCGCAGTGTTGCAGCGCCGTATCCACACTGTTATAACGTCCTCCGTCGGAAAAAGAGTCCGGCGTGACGTTGAGGATGCCCATGATGGTAGGGAAGGAGAGAGTCTCTTTCATATTTGCGATTTTGCCGCAAAGGTATAAAAAAGGCGGTTAAGTTCTTGTAATTTGTCGGATGGTTTCTTCGTCGAGACCAGCTTTGCGCATGCGCTCTATGATTTCCTCGTACGCTTCGTTTTTTCCTTCAGCCCGTCCTTCGATTCGCCCGTCGATTCGAGCCGAGTCAAGCACGCTGATCTGATACGAAATGTTTTCCAGGTGTTTCTCATAGGCTTTGCGTTCCCCAACGGTCATCTTCAACTCCTGCAATCTTTCATATGCCTCGTGTAGGCCGTGTACTGTGGTGTTTGGATCGATATAGCCGCAATTCAGGTAGCGCATCCATTCTTCGCGGGCAGAATGTGCCTCTTCTTTGTCGAACTTTTCAACTCTGAGAATGTAATACTCGGGGAAGATTTTCTCGGAGAGGAAGGTCTTAATGCCCTGACGCTCTGTGGCGGTGACTTTGAGTTGGTCGCCTGTGTTGACTCCTACAAGCGTGTTATACCCGTGGTAGAGGTAGTCGTCTCCTTTGCCAAAGTCGAAATAGAGGATGTTGATAGAATAGACTTTCTTCACGTTGTTATAGTGTTCGCCAAGCTTGAAGTGTTCGGTAATGGTTTTGGCCATGCCGAAGAGGACACGCTGAAGGAAATAGTGTTCGGTGCTTTGCTGGATCTCGATAAGGATGATATCGCCCTTGCCGTTTTTTGCCTTGATATCAACGCGGTTGTATTTGTCGTCTTTTTCTTTTTGGTTGCTTTCGCTTTCCAGGAGCTCGGTGATGGTGATCTTCTCGTCCAGGATGGCTGAAACAAACCCTTCGAGGATGATGAAGTCGGCTTTGTCGCGGAGGATGTATTTTGCCGCCCAGTCGAAGCGGATGCAGTTGCTGTCTTTTTCCATGGTTTCTGTTTTAAAATTTCTGCAAAGATAAATTAATAAATTATACTTCGCAAGTATTTTTTGAATTATTTTATTGGATTTAGTATTATAAAATTAATAAAATGTATTAATTAATATAAGGTATACTGAGTTTAGTCAAAAAAATAGAAGTTGTTTTTGATCTATCTTAATTTGTTTTTTCCAGAAAGAAGTTTTATCTTTGTCCCGTCATGCCTTAAAAAAGCATGGCCTACATATTGAGAAGAAGGCGTTTGCCAACGCTTGTTTTTGGTTTCGTTGAACCTAGGAAATTCAATAACTCCAATCGAAAACAAAGCAAAGGTAGAGGCCCACGTATTAAAGCGTGGGTATCTGACATGCTTGTTATTGGAGAGGTTTCCTAGGACCTAACGAAGCGACAAGTGAGGAAAGATACCCCGCTTTCTTTTTGTATGTAACGGAAAAAGTGAAATGTTTCAAAAAAACGCGCAATATGAAAAGATTTTTATTCCTAACATGTCTTGCCCTGCTGTCTGTGCTTTGTTTCGGCCAGACGGTGGAAACGGTCTCAGAACGTTTCCACTACCAGTACCTGAAAAAGGAACAGACAAAAGAACAGATCCAACAGGACAACGAGGAGCGCCAGCGCAACTGGCAGGAAGAGCTTGAACAAATGAGAGAAGGGCTGATCTCCGACAACGTGAAGATCGAGGTTCAGACCGATGTCCAAGACGACAACCTCGTCATCGCTGTGGCCTACGAGACCCTCGTTGTGGCCGATGCGGCCGATGACTATGCCCTTGGCAAGTACACCATCCAGAACTCCAACGCTTGTATGCTGATGTGCAACTTCCTCAAGAACAAGATGGAGAATGACCTCTTGGAGTTCCTGAAACAAGGTGCCAAGGTGGATGTGAAGATCACAGGTGCCACCGACGGCACGCCCATACGCTCGAAGATTGCCTACCAGGGCGAGTACGGCGACTTCACCGACAAGGCCATCACGCTGAACGGTGCACCCTACAAGATGACGGTGACGCAGAAGACAGGCGTGACCACCAACGGTCAGCTGGCCTTCCTGCGCACCCAGGGTGTGGAGCATTTCCTGAAAACGGAAGTGGAGCCGCTGAAGCACACAGAGAATACGTTTGCGAGCTTTGCGGTGGAGAACAAAGAGAAGGGTGGAGGCTACCGCCGCGTTTCGGTGGAGATGACCATCCACGATGCATTCAAAGATGTTGAACCGGAAAAACCTGTGAAGCCATGAAGACGAGAATAATACTAGCGACCATCCTGCTGCTCATGGGAGCGCAGGCCCTCATGGCGCAGGACCATGTGACGAATATCCGAGCCAAACAGGAGGACAAGATGGTGACCATCAAATACGACCTCAGTGTTCGTTCCGATGTGAAGCTGCTCATATCCATCGACGACGGACAGAATTATACCGACACAATGAAGGTGTCGGGTATGGTCAACAAGGTCATTCCTGCAGGAAAGAACAAAACCATTCGTTGGCAGGCTTTCAAGGATTTGGGCTACGGCGATTATCCCGAAATCCGTTTCAAGTTTATCACAGAGGAAAAGCAACAGCCGAAAATCAAACGGATACCTAACATCACTTTCGTCACCTTGAACGGAGCCTATACCAACACCCAGAATCCCTCGGTGGGCTTTACCATCGGTCAAGTTGAGAAATATGGATGGTTTGCCTCGGTGATGAGCGGCTTTCATTTCGGGGGATTGTTTCCTGCGGCTACCAGCGACGAGAACGGTTTTGTCGGTGAGGACCTTCCGTTCTACAAGGACGAATACGCCCACACCGCCCTATCCATCATGGGGGGTGGCGTGATGTGCTTGAACGATGTCATGTACCTCAAAGCTGGTTTGGGCTTTGGTAACCGCTCGCTGTCATGGAAGACCCTCGACGACCGCTGGGTGCGTAATGGTGGTTATTCTGCCGTGGGCGTGGACGTGTCGGCAGGCTTGATGTTCCGCTTCGGCGGCTTCGTCCTCTCGCTGGATGCCGTGACCACCAACTTCAAGATTTTCGAAGGTAAGATTGGACTGGGATATAGTTTTGAGAACCGTTAAAAACCGAATGATCATGAAAAAGATAAGCATATTGATACTGGCTTTGTTGGTGGCTATGGCTGCCTGCAAGAAAGTCCCCGAAGTAAACAAGGAATACGTTGACGTGGAGCGTGACCTAATCACCGTAGGCCCCACCACGGCCACCATTCAGTGTGATTACGAATACATCGCCACTCTTAAGAAAGCTTTCCTTTATTACGGCGAAGGTGAGGATGCGGTCGACATGAATGTCGCCGAGATGAGCGTGGTTCAGAAAACCCTCTATGTGGAACTTACGGGCTTAAAGGAGAACACTACTTACAGCTATTACTATGAGTTTGTTAATGGTTTCAATTCCATGAAGTCAGCGGTGAAGGCTTTCAAGACAGAGGCTTCGTCAACGACAGTAACCTTGCCTACCGTAGTGACCGCCGAGGTAACCGAAATTACCACAAATTCCGCCAAGGGTGGCGGCGAAGTCACTAATGACGGTGGCACCGAAGTGACCGAGCGTGGTATCTGCTGGAGCACTAATGCGAATCCAACATTGAACGACAACCACATTGCATCGGGAGCTGGAACAGGTACTTTCACCGCAGCAATGGATAATCTGGACTCAAATACCACCTATCATGTTCGTGCCTATGCCACCAATGAGAAGGGCACTGCTTACGGTTTGGATAAGGAATTCACAACAATTGTCGGTGGCGGTAGTGGGGCTCCCGAAGGAGCCATCAACGGCTTGTTTACCATCAACGAGAATGGCGACCAGGTGTATTTCTCGCAAGGGAATTTACAATATCAGGCTTCTACGAATACTTGGAGGTTTGCGGAACATCAATGGGATTTTGTTGGTAATGCAACATATGGTACAGTGTTTGAGAATGAAGTAAAATGCAATAACCAACAGATTTCGTCATCTTATACTGGTTGGATAGATTTATTCGGATGGGGAACAAGCGGCTATCATAATCCAAGCGATCCATACAATGTGAACTATCAGCCATGGTCTATTTCTGAAACATATGATACCACAATGATTTATAATTTTTATGGTTATGGACCTTCGACGAACGAAACTTCATCCAACTTGACTGATGGTTCGGCTAATTACGACTGGGGCTATTACAATTCAATGAGCAATGGAGGCAACCAAAACCACCAATGGCGTGTTTTGACGGGAGAGGAATGGTATCATGTAATTAACAATCGTAACATCATTTCGGACATACGCTATGCAAAGGCCCAGATAACAATTCCAGACTATGGAATAATTAATGGTGTAGTTTTATTCCCTGACAATTGGAGTACAAGTACCTATAATCCAAACTGCCCTAACCAAAGCGGAGTAAGTTTCAGTAGTAATGTGATAAGTTTAGACCAATGGAATACATTAGAGGATGCAGGTGCTATATTCTTTCCCGCTGCACTTGGTCGTCGTGGGACTTGGATGGTCAGTTGGAATACATTTGGTGGCTATTGGTCAGCTACTTGCTTTAGTTATTATGGTGCATATAGTATTGTTTTTGCGGAAGATGCACAAGAGTATACTCTTGACGTATTATGGCATTCAGATCGTTGTTATGGACATTCTGTCCGTCTCGTCCAAGATATAGTCCCTCAAAATAAAACAAAATGAAAAGACTATCAATCATATTAGCATGTATCTTGGTGGCGATGATTTCCTGCACCAAGAGCAAAGAAGTCCATCCTGAAATTGGGGATGGCAATGACGAACTCGTAACGGTGGGCATGAAGGATGTCCATGTGAAATACATACCAGCGGATATTTCGGAGTTTAGCAAAGTGGTGTTTCGTTATTGTCCAGCCAATGCCAACGGCAGCGCCCAGCAGTTTGCCGCCGCCGAAATGACAAAGAATGAAACCTTGTTTGAACTTACACTCAACGACCTGTTGAAGGACACGCTTTATTGGTACTACTATGAGCTATATCCAAATGGCGGGGATGCCTTCAATACGCCGCAGAAGACTTTCCATACACAGGTTATTGATGCGCCGGAACCACCTGTCGCTGAATTGCCCACAGTCACCACAGCGGAAGTGTCGGAGATAACAGCAAATTCCGCTCGATGCGGAGGTGATGTGATCAATGACGGTGGTGCGACAGTAACTGAGTTTGGTATTTGCTGGAGTACAAACGCTAATCCTACTTTGGATGACAGCCATGTTGCCGTTGGTGCTGGAATTGGTCATTTTTTTGCATCAATGACTAATTTGGAAGCCAATACCACTTATCATGTTCGCGCCTATGCTACCAATGTGGCAGGCGCAGCGTATGGGCAAGATATTGAGTTTACTACGCTTCAAGGTGGCGGCTCTGGTGAACACGAATACGTTGATCTTGGCCTGCCGAGTGGGACGCTTTGGGCTACCTGCAATGTGGGTGCCAACGCCCCTGAGGAATACGGCGATTATTTCGCATGGGGAGAGACTACGCCGAAGACCACTTACAACTGGAGCACGTACAAATATTGCAACGGAGACATCAACCAGTTGACCAAATACTGCAATGATGCCAGTTCAGGCTACAACGGATTCACTGATGACCTGACCTCTTTGCTACCCGAAGATGATGCCGCCACGGTCAACTGGGGCAATGGATGGCGCATGCCAACCGATGCCGAATGGACGGAACTTTATCAGAACACCACTTGCACTTGGACGACTCAGAATGGTGTTAACGGGCGCCGCTTCACTGCGAGCAACGGCAACAGTCTCTTCCTGCCCGCCGCTGGTGACCAATGGAACGATGAGCCCCACTACGCAGGCAGTAAGGGTTACTACTGGTCGAGTTCGCTCTACACCGACTGGCCGAACAGCGCTTGGTACTTCTACATCGATTCGGGTTACTACGGTGTGGGCTACCACGGCGACCGGCGCTACGGCGATACTGTCCGTCCAGTGCGTTCTGCACCCTAGAACTAACTCTTGTTCGTTACTGGCACGGGCATGGGCGAGAAAGTTGCTGGTCGGGGTGCGCGCGGGAGTGCGCCACCCAACCTCGTCCGGCAACTTTTTCTGGAAAAGACAAAATCCTATTGTTAATACTAACTTGTAATCTGAATTAAATGTTAAAACCTTTCCATCTAAATATATTATGAGAAGTTGCCTTAAAACTAGTTTCTTACTTTTATTTCCAGCTCTCTTGTTGGCTGTTTCCATTCCGTTGGCGGCTCAAGAGCAGGATGATTCTCAAAAGTTAGCTGAAAGACGACCGTTACGAGTTCGTTTCCATGTGGGCATGGGTACGGGATGGTATTCACTGGCAACGAAAGATGATTATCAACAGATAAGGCCCCCTGAGGCTATTATTACGGCTGTTCTATATCATTGGTCGCCGCCTTGCTGATTACCTTCAACCAAACCGGTTCGACATGTCTGTGGATTTCGGGATGGGATATCAATTCTATAAAAGATTGGGTGTTCAAGTCACGATGAGTCTGGGCTTGGTCAATGTCATCAAAGGCAGGGAAGAATACCGCGCGTTCTACTATCTGCCGTTGAAATCAGCACGAACCAACCAGTTGAGAATAGATTTTGTGTTTTAATGATCAGGAATTCTCACATTCTCCCTCAAAATGTGGAGTTGGAGATAAATACATCGGTTGTCACCCGATTAGGCCTAGCAATTCTGCCGCCGAGGTTTCTTCCATCTTGATGTAGGCGAAGAGTTTCTTTCCCGCATCCTTCAGACTGGCACCGAAAGCATATACATCATCGTCGATGATTAGGAATCTGTCATGCGTTCTCTGACAGATATTCAAAGTGACTGGGGAATATTGTTGGTTGTTCCGTTGCACGTCGAGTTGCTGTTGTTGCGACAACGGACGAGTATAGATGGTGGCATCCACATTGGCAGCCCGTTTGTTGAGCAGGGTTAACGTTGTTTCATCAATATAATTGTCAACCAACACAATTCGGTTTTTGGCCTGTTTTATGAGCCCTGAGATTTGTACGTGGGCGTCGAAAATCTGCCCATCGTAAAAGACCCCTTCAACCGGTGGCAACGAAGTTCGCACAAAAAAGTCGATCTTTTCCTGATGGTCGGAAAGGGTCGTTTCTATCTGTCGGATCTGGCTTTGTTGGCTGTCGAGTCGAGCATCAATGTGTCGTTCCACATTAAGTAATTGTTGGTTGATGGCATATCCACGGATGATGTAATTCTTGATGACGACGTTAGCCCATTGACGGAACTTGATACCTCGTCTGGCATTCACCCTAAATCCTACAGAGATTATGGCATCTAGATTGTAATAGGTCCGTATGCGCTCAACCATCCTATCACCTTCCTGTTGAACTGTTCGGAAATTCCGAACAGTTGCCTCATAATTCAACTCCCCCTGCTCATAAATGTTCTTTATATGCTCGCTGATATTGGCCTTGCTGGATTGAAAAAGTTCTATGATTTGACCCCGTGTCAACCAAACTGTTTCGTCTCCCATGCGCACTTCCAGACTGATGGCGTCATCAGGTTGATACAAGACAATTTCGCCATAACTATCTTGAATATCAATGAGTTGGTTGTGTGTAACAGATGGTGTCAATTCCTTCTTTGTTTCCAATAGATATTGTTCAAACCATTGCTTTAGTTGTAAACCGCGCTGGGATTTGACACGGTAACCCACCGATATGACGACCTCAAGGTTGTATATTTTTGTCGGTTTAAATTTTGAAAGAGTATTATGCAAAACTTGCATATTACTTTTCTCGTCCAGTCCATCATTTCGGAATACTATTCCAATTTGTCGTGCGATAGAAGACTGGCTCTTTCCAAATAGTTCAGCCATCTGTCGTTGCGTCAGCCAAACGGTGTTATATTTTATGTACTCTTCTTTTCAAGAGAAAAAGCTGTGTCTTTTTTCATGTTATGATTTGTTTTTTAGCTATTTAATAACTACCTTTGTCCCGTCATGCCCTAAAAGCATGGCCTACATATTGAGAAGAAGGCGTTTGCCAACGCTTGTTTTTGGTTTCGTTGAACCTAGGAAATTCAATAACTCCAATCGAAAACAAAGCAAAGGCAGAGGCCCACGTATTAAAGCGTGGGTATCTGACATGCTTGTTATTGGAGAGGTTTCCTAGGACCAAACGAAACAACAAGTATTGAAAGATACCCCGCTTTCTTTTTGTATGTAGCGGAAAAAGTGAAATGTTTCATAACAAACTGAAAAAAATGAGAAAATTTCTACTAGCAACAGTTTTAATATTCCTGTCCGCGTTGAGTTTCGGGCAGGAAGTCGAGACGGTCTCGGGACGATTCCACTACCAGTACCTGAAAAAGGAGAAGACCAAGGTTCAGATCCAACAGGACAACGAAGAACGCCAGCGCAACTGGCAGGAGGAACTTGAACAGATGCGAGAGGGGCTGGTCTCCGACAACGTGAAGATCGAGGTTCAGACCGATGTCCAAGACGACAACCTTGTCATCGCTGTGGCCTACGAGACCCTCGTTGTGGCCGATGCGGCCGACGACTATGCCCTCGGCAAGTACACCATCCAGAACTCCAACGCTTGTATGCTGATGTGCAACTTCCTCAAGAACAAGATGGAGAACGACCTTTTGGAGTTCCTGAAGCAAGGGACCAAGGTCGATGTGAAGATCACGGGCGCCACCGACGGTACGCCCATACGCTCGAAGATAGCCTATCTGGGCGAGTATGGCGACTTTACCGACAAGGCCATCACCTTGAACGGAGCTCCCTTCAAGATGACGGTGACCCAGAAGACGGGCGTGACCACCAACGGTCAGCTGGCCTTCCTGCGCACCCAGGGCGTGGAGCATTTCCTGAAAACGGAAGTGGAGCCGCTGAAGCACACGGAGAATGCTTTCCAGAGCTTTGCGGTGGAGAACAAGGAGAAGGGTGGAGGCTACCGCCGCGTTTCGGTGGAGATGACCATACACGGGGCCTTCGCCGATGTTGAACCTGAAAAAACCAAGAAGCCATGAGAAAGATAGCCCTATTCACCATATGCCTTTTCATGGGCCTTCAGATGGCCGAGGCGCAGGACCATGTGACGAACATCCGCGCCAAACAGGAGGACAAAACAGTGACCATCAAGTACGATTTGAAGGTGCGCTCCGAAGTGAAACTGCTGATTTCATTGGACGACGGCCTGCACTACACCGACACGATGAAGGTGACCGGTAATGTCAACAAGGTCGTGCCTGCAGGAAAGAACAAAATCATCCGATGGCAGGCGTTCAAGGATCTGGGCTATGGAGATTATCCAGAGATTCGATTCAAGTTCATTACCAAAGAGGAATCAGCCAACGGCTCCTCCAAGGTCCCCAAGGGAAGAAACAGGCTGTCGGGCTTTCGGCCGGGCGACTATCGCGGAAGCATGAAATTCTTTGCCACCATTGACGGCTCGTATAACAGCTCAGGCATCCCGATGGTGGGCTTTACAGTCGGAATGTACGACAGGCTCGGCTGGTATGTGACCCTGATGACGGGGCTGGATTTCGATTATATGGGCTATCAGGTAGTTGACCATTGCAAAAAAGATGGCTACATCGGTGAAATACTGCCATTCTACAATCCTGAAAGGGTTAGCAAAATCAGTGCGGTCTCAGGTATGGCAGGCGGCATCATGCAGCTGAGCGAAGGATTGTATGCCAAGGCGGGCGTGGGCTATGGGATGCGTTCCGTGGCCTGGCAGCTTTGGGAAGGTGATTATGTCACCAATGACGGCTTCTCCGCTCATGGTGTGGATGTCGGTGCGGGATTGCTTCTCGACATGAACCGCTTTGTGATGACACTCGATGGAGTGACCACCAATTTCCATGTTTTTGAGGCTCGCTTGGGTCTCGGCTTTAGGTTTACTAAATAATTGAATAACAAATAAATATTTATATTAACATGAAGAAACTACATTTTATCATTCTGGCGGCAATGCTCGCCTTCGTGAGTTGCGGCAAAAAAGCCGAGGAAGTCAATGTGGAACTGGTAACCGTCGAAAACGAGGTGAAGACCATTGGCTCGACCCAAGCGTATTTCGAATGCGAATACGAATACCTCAACGAAATTACCAAAGCTTTGCTGGTCTATTGCGAAGATGACCAGTTGAAGTATGCCCAGACCTCAAAATTGGAACAAGTGGGTGACAAATGGGTGACTCAAATCAACTACCTTGAAAAGAGTACCAAGTATTATTATCGGTATGAGTTCTACAATGGCTACAATTTGATGTGGACTGAGATTTTCAATTTCACCACTTCCGCCCAGCAAGACAAACCGACTGTTGAAACCGTTGGTGTGGACAACATCACGATGATAACGGCTACAGTGGAAGGCAATGTCATCAACGATGGCGGCTCGGCCGTCACGGAGCGTGGCATCTGCTATAGTATCTATGAGAACCCCACCTTGTCGGATTCCATCCGCCGTGCTGGAACGGGCATCGGCCGCTTCACCTGTGAGATGACCAACCTTACCAACGCCACTACCTACTATATCCGCGCTTTTGCCACCAACAGCGAGGGAACGAGCTATGGCGAGGTGGTCACGATGCGCACCGTGGAACATCCCATGCTGGCCACAGTGACGACTGATGAAGTGTCTGATATCACCATCAATACGGCAGTTTGCGGTGGTAATGTGCTCAATGACGGTTTTGCCGAGGTGACCGAAAGGGGCATCTGCTATGCCACACACCAAGAGCCTACCGTGTTCGATTACAAGGTGGCAGGCGGCGAAGGTCTGGGCCTGTTCCAATGCCGCATGTCGGGACTGGAGATGCTGACGACTTACTATGTACGCGCCTACGCCAAGAACAACGAAGGCTACGCCTACGGCAACGAGGTGAGCTTTGTAACCGCCGATGAGACCTACCTGCCTGAAGTGATCACCTACGAAGTGACCGACTTCAACCACTTCTATGCCATGGGCGGCGGCGAGGTGGTGGCCGATGGAGGCCTCGACATCCTGCGTCGTGGTATCTGCTGGAGCACTTCTCACAATCCCACCATTTACAACAACACCCTCACCGCAGGAGGAGGAATGGGTTCGTTTGAATGCCGCATGTCATACCTGTACGGAAACACCACGTATTATGTCCGTGCCTTTGCCGCTAACGAAGCGGGCGTAGCTTACGGTAATGAAGTGACATTCACCACCTCACCACACCCGAATACCGCTCCTGAAGGTGCTATTCCCGCTTTGTTCTCCATCAGTGAGACGCAGCAAGTGTTCTTCTCGAAGGGCAATCTGCAATACCAAGCCTCTACTGGCACTTGGCGCTTTGCTGAACACCAGTGGGATTATGTGGGCGGTAGTAATAATTATGGAGAAGAATACGGAAATGTTTATGAAAGCGGTGTGAAATGTAGTAACAATGAGATTTCTCAATCCTATTCCGGCTGGATTGACCTCTTTGGCTGGGCCACTTCAGGTTGGAATAACAATAATCATTATTATCAACCTTGGGACACTGAAAATACGGGATGGACCGTGAATGGCTATGGTTATGGTTATTGGGATGGTGAATATGCCAATTACTCCATGGAAGGTGATTATATCAACATGGACTGGGGCGTTTACAATGCCATTAGCAATGGAGGTAATGAAGCAGGTTTGTGGAGAACGGGAGGTGGAGACATTTATTATATAGTTAATAGCAGACAGAATCACGCGTATTTGCAATCAGATGGTACTGTAAATGGTGTTCAAGGAAAGATTATTTTGCCAGACGCTTGGATATTGCCAGAGGGCGTGTCTTTCTTGGGAAGTGCTGGCAATTATGACATCAATACTTATAGTATTGAAGAATGGGAAATAATGGAAAACGCTGGAGCTGTGTTTTTGCCAAATGCAGGTTACCGTTACGAATATGGGGGGATGAGGTATGATACTTATACTTCCTATTATTGGTGTAGATGGTATGATAACAATGGGACTGCAGGTGCTTTTGAATTATCTAGCTATTCATATCCACCTAGATATTATGGCTGTTCCGTCCGCCTTGTGCAAAACTACTAATTCTTAAACCTATGAAAGTCTTGGAGGGAAGAAAGCCCTCCTTGACTTTCCGATAAAACTCAAAATGGTATGAAAACAAAATGGTTTACATTAGGTTTGTGCCTGCTGCTTGCTGTGTTTACGGCCTGTAAGAAGGACAATGGAGATAATGGAAATGGCAATGGAGACACACAACAAACCGAAGGCAGCCTTTCGGGTGTGTTCTCAGTAGACAACGGCAAGCAGGTACGTTTCTCGCAGGGCAACTTGCAATATCAAGCCTCAACGGACACTTGGCGTTTTGCAGAGCAACAGTACGACTGTATCGGCAATAGTAATAGCAACATCAGCCTGTTCTATCAGGGCTGGGTGGATTTGTTCGGCTGGGGTACCAGCGGCTATAACGATGTCAAGCCTTGGCTCACCGATTACAGTATGGAAGCCAATAGCATCACTGGTACGAAATACGACTGGGGCCTGAACAATGCCATCTCCAACGGCGGCAACCAAGCGGGTTTGTGGCACCTGCTCACCATTGATGAATGGGGGTATATCGTCAACAGCCGCAGCGGCTCGCGTTTTGCCAAAGCCACCGTTAACAACGTGCGTGGCCTCTTGCTCCTTCCTGACGGATGGAGCACGGCCACATACGCCTTAAATGCCATCAATGACGCGGAAGGCGGATACGAAAGCAACTATATCTCTATGGCTGATTGGAGCAATGTTTTGGAAGCCAATGGCGTGGTGTTTCTGCCTTGTGCGGGAATTCGTGAAGACAATACGGTGAACTATGTCAACGGTTTTGGGCGTTACTGGTCCTCAACTTACATTGAAAAAGCCCGTAGCCTGTATTTTCATCAAACCGATGTTCGACCAGAAGGAGCAGACTATCATTGGGGTCTTTCCGTCCGCCTCGTCCAAGATGCCAAACCATAATTGAATAAGGAGATGCGGACGTTTCTCAAACCTTTGATCGATGAAGGTTTCAACCTCTAGATCAAGGGTTGATTTGTCTTTTTAACGAGTTGGGTTCGCGACGGACATCCCATAAATCTTCGATTAGGATGTGGTCTTCTTTAATGCTGTAAACTATCTTGTTCAGATTGTTTACAACAATGCTTCGGTAGTTTCCCGGTAGTTCATCCAATGACTGCTCTTTTGGACCGAGATAGGGGTTGGTTCCAATGAGTTTCCTGGTCAGTCGTATACTTTGCAAGAAGTTGTTTTTGGAAATCTTACCGAACTCTTTTTGGATATAACTGGCTGTTCTGCGAATCTCTTGTTTCGCAAAATCAGTAATAATCACTCTCATATAGCTTTAGCCATTTCAGATTTCTTAGCTTCGGCTTCAAGTTCTGCTTCGATCTCGTCCATCGCTTCGTCGAAGTCCTGCCACATGCCTGCGGCATACTGGCGTTCACTTTCGGCTATTCTCGCTTCTAGTTCTTCAATGGTATAGGGCTTGAGATCGGGCTCAGTGTTCATAGTAGCTCCATTCATTTTTACGTCTGCAAATGTAAGCATATCTTTTAGATTTTTATGGTTTTTAGCATCATTTTTTATAATATTGATTTCATGATATCGTGTAACACCTCATCGGGATCACCGCGTCTCAATAATCCTTTTGATGGTCTCTTCGTCAAGACCAGCTTTGCGCATTTTTGCTGCAATTTCCTCGCGTTCTTCGGCTCGTCCCTCAAGTCGTCCCTCAAGTCGTCCCTCCAGCCGTCCCTCAGCCCGTCCTTCGATCCGTCCGTCGCGTCGTGCCGCGCCGAGCACGCTGTCTTGGTACATGAGCGTTTCCAGGTGGTTCTCGTAGGCTTTCCGTTCCTTGGGGCTCATCTTCAGTTCGTGCAATCGTTCGTACGCTTCCTTCAGTCCGTGCGCCTTGGTTCTGGGGTTGATGTAGCCCCATTTCAAATAGCACATCCACTCCTCGCGGTCTGAATGCGCCTCTTCCTTGTCGTATTTTTCCACACGTAGCAGATAGTACTCGGGAAATACTTTCTCGGACAAGACCGTATTAATACCTTGCAATTCGTCGGCGGTCACTTTGAGTTGGTCGCCGGTGTTGACGCCGATAAGGGAGTTACTTCCGTGGTAAAGGTAGTCGTCGCCTTCCCCGAAGTCGAAATACAGGATGTTGATGGAATACACTTTCTTGACGTTTTGGTATTGGGTGCCAAGCTTGATGTGCTCGGTGATGGTCTTGGCCACTCCGTAGAGGACGCGCTGGAGGAAATAGAGTTCGGTGGTCTGTTGGACCTCGACGAGTATGATGTCGCCTTTGCTGTTTTTGGCCTTGATGTCGACGCGGTTGAACTTGTCGTCCTTGGTTTTCTGGTTGCTCTCGCTTTCGAGCAGTTCGACGATGCTTACCTTTTCACCGATGACAGTGGAGACCAGTCCTTCGAGGATGACGAAGTCGGCTTTGTTGCGGAGGATGTATTTTGCCGCCCAGTCGAAGCGGATGCAGTTACTGTCTTTTTCCATGGATTGTTGTTTTAATTTTTCTGCAAAGGTAATTCAAAAATTTACACTACGCAAGTATTTTTTGAATTATTTTATTGGATTTGATATTATAAAATTAATAAAATGTATTAATTAATATAATGTGTGCTAGATTCGACCAAAAAGCAGTGATTCAAAAATATTTCATTTTAAGGGAAGTTTTTTGGGGTTCTTTCTAGGAGCAAATTATTTTTGTTATCTTTGCTTCGCAAAACTTAAAGAAAGATGAACACCCCCAATACCGAAAAACAATACCACGAAGTACTGACGCAATGCCGCAAGCTCTATGTTGATAAGATGAAGGACTACGGCCCTGCCTGGCGCATCCTTCGTGCACCGTCCATCACCGACCAGATCTTCATCAAGGTGAAGCGGATCAGGACGTTGCAGACCGTCTCAGAACACCTCGTCGATGAAGGCGTCGAGCCAGAGTTCATCGGCATCGTCAACTATGCCGCCATGGGTATCATCCAGCTGCAACTGGGTGTGGTGGACCAGCCGGATCTCACTTCCGCTGAGGCTACAACCCTGTACGACAAAGTGACCAACGAGGCCTATGAACTGATGACCCGCAAGAACCACGACTATTCAGAAGCGTGGCGTGATATGCGCGTCAGCTCCATCACCGACCTCATCATGGCCAAAGTGCTGCGCACCAAGTCGATCGAAGACCACGGCGGCAAGACCATCGTGTCGGAAGGCCTCGACGCCAATTACTACGACATGATTAACTATGCGGTGTTCGCTTTGATATTGCTGTCAGAACAGAAAGGGAAAGGTCATGAAGAATAAGGGAGCTGGTAAACTTGGCTGGATCAGTATCATCGTGGCCATTGCTTCGGCGGTGGGGATCTACTACGTCCCTAACTACAAATTGTGGTTTTTGGCTATCCTGCTGCTGAATCTGGCGCTGTCGTTGGTGAGTGGCTTGCTTCATTCCGCCCGCAGTGGCGGCATCCGGCTCGTTTGCCGTTTGCTGGTCGGCGGCCTGTTCATCTTCAGCAGCTTTACCAAAGGAGTAGATCCGTTGGGTACGAAATACAAGATGCTCGACTACTTCGCGGCCTATCACCTCGAATGGCTTAACGAATATGCCATGGTGTTGGCAGTGCTGATGATCCTGGCGGAGTTCCTCATCGGCATCTGTTTGCTGACCAAAATCTGTCCGAAGTTGGCGACAATAGGTGGTACGCTGTTCATGATTGCGTTCACCGCGGTGACGCTCTTCGACGCGCGCTACGACATGGTACCCGATTGCGGCTGCTTTGGAACGGCGGTGAAGATGACCAACTGGCAGACCTTCTATAAGAATCTGGTGATCGACGCGGTGCTGCTCCATCTGCTTCTCAACCTCAGGTCGCTGAAAAGCAGGCGGAAACTGTTTTTCCAAATCGTCATCGGACTGATCTATGCCGCGTTGTTCACAGGCTTCGAAATCTATAACTATCGCCATCTGCCTGTGGTCGACTTCATGAACTGGAAGGTGGGCAATCAGATGAATGCCCAGCCCGAACAGGAACAGCAGATATATCTTACCTTCAGGAACAAGGAGACGGGCAAGACCCAGGAATACCTCTCGCCCGATTACCCGTGGAAC
Organism: Bacteroidales bacterium; assembly: GCA_017394865.1. GTDB lineage: Bacteria > Bacteroidota > Bacteroidia > Bacteroidales > F082 > Limimorpha. The sequence goes on along the minus strand of JAFPWT010000007.1, from coordinate 26,683 downwards.
GACTCGGTATGGAAGAGCCAATGGGAGTTTGTTGACCAGCGCGTGGAAGGCGGCAACAACTATATTGGTTTTTCAGCCTTGGACCAAGATGGCGACGATGTCACCGAGATGATCCTGAACACGAAAAACCTGCTGATGTTCACCTCACACGATGTGAGCATGATCACCGACAAGGAGTGGGAAAAGATCGAGAAGATCACGGAAACAGCCCGTCAGAAAGGATATGAGGTGATATGGATCACGGCCTCCTCGCAGGAAGAAAATGAGAGTTTACAGAAAGAACATCCGTATATTGATGAGATTTATTCCGGTGATGAGCTGGAGATAAAGACCATTGTGCGTTTCAATCCTGGACTGATCTGGCTTGACGATGGGTTGGTGAAGGACAAATGGAGCGCCGTTGACTTCGACAAGGCATGGGCGCGTATGTGATCAGGAAACTGCTTTATGGCTTGGCGGTGCTTTGGGGTGTCGCCACGCTGGTGTTTTTCCTGTTCAACATCCTGCCGGGCGATCCAGCGCAGATGATGCTCGGCCAGCGTGCCGACAAGGAGTCGGTGGACGCCATCCGCGAGGAACTGGGACTGAACCAGAGCCTCGGCAAGCAATATGTGGATTACCTTAACGACTTGGTGCCCCTCTCGTTTTACGATGTGTCGGATGGGGAGTCGCGTCTGGAGAAACGGTCGCCCTATGTCCGCATTGTCACGCTTGGGACGACGGCGGTGGTGCTGAAAGCTCCTTATCTTCGGATGTCGTACCAAAGCAAGCGCAAGGTGTCGAACATCCTCGGCGAGGCATTCCCCAACACGCTGCTGCTGGCGGCGGTATCCATCTCCATCGCATTCATCCTTGGTCTGGCCATTGGTATCTTGACGGCCATCTTGAATACGAATTTCTTGAACAAACTCACCTTGTTCATCACCACCATAGGCATGTCGCTGCCTTCGTTCTTTGCTGCCATCCTGATGGCATGGGTCTTCGGCTTTATCCTGGAAGACGTCACGGGATTGAGCATGACGGGAAGCCTTTATACCGTCGACGAATACGGCAGGGGAGAGTACCTTACCTTGTCGAATCTCATCTTGCCAGCCTTGACGCTTGGGATGAGGCCGCTGGCGGTGGTCGTGGAGCTCACCCGCACTTCGCTGCTCGAAGCCATGTCGATGGACTATGTGCGAACGGCAAAAGCCAAAGGCCTGAAGCCCTGGCGTGTGATCTGCGTGCATGCCCTGCGTAATGCCTTGAACCCTGTGGTGACGGCCATCTCGGGATGGTTCGCCTCACTGCTGGCCGGCGCTGTGTTCATCGAATATGTGTTCGACTGGAAAGGCATCGGCGTAGTAGTGGTCGACGCCTTGGACAAATATGACTTCCCTGTGATCATGGGGGCAGTGTTGCTCATCGCCGTGATGTTGATCATTGTGAATCTAATCGTTGATATTATCTATGGAATCATAGACCCACGAGTCAGAATAAGTTAAATCTAAATATCATACTATGAGAAGTAAAATTGTAGCTGGAAACTGGAAAATGAACCTCGTTTTCGACGAGGCTCAGACATTGGTCGACGAAATCCTCGACCGTCTTGAGGAACAGGAAGAATTGAAATGCGAAGTGATCATCTGCCCTCCGTTCCCGTATCTTGAGATGCTGACGGACTATGAGTTCGATGAGCAGCAGTTCAACGTGGGCGCGCAGAACTGCAGCGCTTACGACAAGGGCGCCTACACCGGTGAGGTGTCGGCCAAGATGCTGAAGTCGCTCGATGTGGACTATTGCATCATCGGGCATAGCGAGCGCAGAAAGTACTTTGGCGAGACCAACGAGATCCTTGCCGAGAAGATCAACCGCGTGATTGAGAACAATATGTCGCCCATCTACTGCGTGGGTGAGGTGCTCGAAGAACGCGAGGCAGGACGTCATTTCGAGGTGGTGAAGGAACAACTTGAGAAAGGCCTGTTCCACCTTGACGGCGATGCCATCCACGATGCCATCATCGCCTATGAGCCTGTGTGGGCCATCGGCACCGGAAAGACCGCCACACCCGAGCAGGCACAGGAGATGCACGCCTACATCCGTCAACTGGTGAAAGAACATTACGACGAGGCCACTGCCGAGGATATCCGCATCCTTTATGGCGGCAGTTGCAACGCCAAGAACGCCACAGAATTGTTCTCACAACCTGATGTCGACGGCGGTCTCATTGGCGGCGCATCCCTCAAAGCAGAGGACTTCGTCTCGATTTGCCAACAAGCCTCGGAGATAACGGAAAAATGATAACGGAAAAATGAAAACGCTTGAGTATTCATTTACGGCGCCGACCTCCGATATCCAGCACGACATGCTGACCACTATGCTCGCCGACCTGGGCTTCGACTCGTTTATGGACGACGACATGGGCCTAAAGGCCTATTGCACCGAAGATCAGCGCGATGACCAAGCCGTGGAGGAACTGCTGACAGAACCTGCCTTCGCTGGCATCCACCTGCTGGCAGTGGAGGAGATGCCTGACAAGGATTGGAACGAGCTGTGGGAAGCCTCGTACCAGCCGGTCGTGGTGAACGAGCGTTGCCGTGTGAGAGCACCGTTCCATGAGCCGGATCCGAGCTTCGAGTTCGACCTCGTGATCGAGCCCAAGATGTCGTTCGGCACCGCCAACCACGAGACTACAGCCCAGATCATCACCCTGATGCTGGAGACCGATTTCAAAGGGAAGGATGTGCTTGACATGGGTAGCGGCACTGCAGTGCTTGCCATCCTCGCCAAGAAACTTGGAGCGGCGCGCACCGTGGCTATCGACAACGACGAGTGGGCCTACCGCAACGCCTTCACCAACTGTGAGCTAAACCAAGAAAAGGACGTCGAAATCGTCCTGGGCGACGCTGCAGCCATACAAGGGAAGTACGATGTGGTGCTGGCCAACATCAACCGCAACATCTTGCTGCGCGACATGCATTGCTATGTGGAGGCTATGAAGCCTCAAGGACGCATCTTCTTCAGCGGTTACTATGTGGAAGACCTCTCAAGCATCAGGGCTGAGGCTGAGCGCCTTGGCCTGCGTTATGAACGCCATCTGGCCAGAAACAACTGGGTCGCAGCTGAATTCTTAAAAGAATAATAATGAAAAAACGGATATTTGTCGTTGCCTTGCTGGCGCTCACCCTTTGTGGCTTTGCACAGAAGAACACACCCTTCTCGACGGACAAGACACAATTCGCCGTTGAGCTGAAAGATTACCTCATGGCTTCGGCTCCGAAGGACAGAAAAGCGGAGATCGAATCGCTGACAGTGGACTTTGGGAACATTTGGGGCGGATTTGGGAAAGAGGAATCGCTTCAGGCTATGGCGTTTTATGAGTTGATACGCTCGAAGACTGCCAACCGTGCCTACAGCAATATTCTTCTTTATACCGAGGTGCTGGTGGATGGCTCCAAAAGCGGTGTAAAAGGCGAGGACATGCGCCGCTGGATTCACTACACCTCCGGCCGTTTCGCAAAGCGGCAGAATAACCTTGACAAATATCTTCAGAGTTTTAAGAACCTCTTCGTCGACAAGGTGCTTTCAGAGAAAGGCGCTATGAAGTGGATTGCGCAGGACGCCACTTTTGGCTTCCCGACGGACACAGCCTGTATGGTGTCGGTATCTCGGTGCGACTTGACGTTGCAGTCACCGAAGGATAGGTCAGTAATTCACGGTACCAGCGGGATGTATAACATGGACAACCAGCGGTGGAAGGGAAAGGGTGGACGAGTCGACTGGAGCCGTTTCGGCATTGATGTCGAGAAGGTGTATGCCGTCGTGGGAGACTATCAAATCGTCCTTTCAACATCGAACTACACCATCGGCGAAGTCGATTTTTACAACAAATATTATTTCAACCATGCATGCCGATGCTCGTTTGAGGACGCTGTGAGCAATGCGGCACCCAATGAGAAGACAGCTTTTCCAAAAGCGACATCCTTGGGCGATGAAGTGGAACATGGCAAACTGTTTGAAGGTGTCGACTTTTTGGCAGGATTCGGCATGGCGGGTAATTCGGTGAGTTTTTTCGGGAAAGAAAGCCTTCCGGCACAGTTTATTTTTGAGTTCGACGATCGGCCTACCGTCAGGGTGAAGTCGAAACGCTTTATGCTTTCCGACAACAACCTAGTGTCGAACAGCGTTGCGGCCCGTGTCTATCTATACGATACGTTGGGTAATATCATCGACTCCGTCTACCATAACGACCTTGGATTCAGGTACAACGACGAGAAGAAATCGATGCTGCTTTACCGTAAGGACAATGGAGTGGGTACAGGGCCATTCCACGATACATACCATGGGTACGACATCTTTTTGGAGGCCATCTATTGGGATCGCAACCAAGATTGTATGTACTTCCGCCGTCTTGAAGGTACCAGTGGCGATAGCGAAGGCATGCTGGCCTCGGTGAACTATTTCCGGAAGTCGGATTATTTCAAAATCCAGGCGCTCGACATGAAGCATCCGATGGAGAACCTGAACCAGTTCCTGAAGCTGTATGGCGATGAGAATAACAGGTTCTACCTCAATGATTATGTGGCCTACATCAAATACCCTTTGTCGCAAGTGCTTTCGTTGATCCTAAACCTTCAGGAGGAAGGCTATCTCGAGTATGACAAGGACGCGCAGCGTGTCACCGTGCTTGACCGTTTTTTCGATGTGCTGGCCTCTGACCACAATGAGTTCGATTTCGATGTCATCAAGTTCCAGACCCGCACCTCGGGAAAACAACCGAATGCTCGTCTGGGATTGCGGACCAATGCCATGACAGTCTTCGGCATCTGCGATTATCAGAGCAAATCCGATGTGCCCGCCATGACGATGAGCGACTTCAAGCATGTGCTTATCCTGCCCGATAACGCCACGGTGATCATGGAACGGAACCGTAACTTCAGGTTCTCGGGTTGCGTGATGGCCGGCATGTACGAGTTTTTCACTAAGGATTGCCTGTTCAACTACAGCACGTTCTCCATTGAGATGAACAAGATCGACTCGTTGCGGTTCTATGCCCGCTTCGACGGCAAGGTCTATCCCGTGGAGGGGACGTTGGAACGCCTCTCGGGGGTGCTTCAGATTGACGCGAGCGACAACAAGTCGAGCGCCAGGGAAACCCCTGATTTCCCACAATTCACTTGTCCAGGCAACGCTTACAGTTTCTTTAGGATAACCAACGGCGGTGCCTTCGACCCGGATCGGTCGACGGACACTGTCGAGACACTCGAAGGCAAGTTTTATTACTGCCTCGATCCTTTCTCGGTGAAAAGCCTTGACAACCTAAACAGCGAAGATATCGCTTTCAAGGGCCGGCTGGTGTCGGCTGGCATATTCCCTGACATCATCGAGCCGTTAGTGGTGATGGACGACCACTCGCTAGGCTTCAACCATGTGGTCGGCAATGGACAGAGCGACAGCTATCCCGTCTATGGAGGGAAAGGACGATACCATCAGAAAATCCATCTCTCCAACGAAGGCTTCTATGGCCAAGGACAATTGGATGTGGAGACGGCAGAATTTGCCTCGGAGCGCTTCGATTTTTACATCGATTCAGTCCTTGCCCAGGCGCAATCGCTCAATATGCATGAAAGGGCAGGTAATGTGCCGCTCCCCAAGGCTTCCTGCGGTCCTATGGATATCATGTGGGACGTGCGGATCCCTCAACTCTATGCCGATACAAAGGATGAACCGATATGCATCTTTGACAAGACCTTCTTCAAAGGGACGACAAGGCTCTCGGATCAAGGCTTTGGCGGTGACGGTGAGCTGACGTTCGGACTGACCCGCTTCAACTCCAAGTATTTCGACTTCGCCGACCGCTCGTTTGTGGCCGATACGTCCGATTTTACCCTGTTTGACCAGGATGGAACCACCAAGGCTTTCATGGCAGAGCATTACCGCTCTCACCTGGATATGGCTTCGCAAGTGGTGCAGTATGAATATCTCGATGAGGACAGCCACCTCGACTTCCCACTCAATAAATTCTACTGCTCCCTGAACCAGGCGGAATGGAACATGGCGTCCAACAACATCCATCTCCATGGTAACGCATCCGAGTTTGTGTCGCTGTTGCCTGAGCATGACTCCCTCTCGTTCCTGAGCACTAATGCCGACTACGATATGAACAACTACGTCATTCACGCCCATGGTGTGGATCACGTCAACGTGGCCGACGTCGAGATCATCCCGTGGAATGGCACGGTCGACATCCAGCGTGATGCCGCAATCAGCCCCTTTGACCATGCCACCATTGTGGCCGACACTGCACTCAGGATGCATGTCTTCAAAGATGCTGCGGTCTCCATCTACAGCCGGCATAACTATTCGGCGCTGGGTATCAAGGACTATATCGACTCGGAAGGTGTGGCCACTCCGGTCTTTTATGACGAGATCAAACCCGTCGACAACATGACAGTGGCCCATGCCGAGGTGTCAGACTCACTCAATTTCATGCTGAGTCCGTACTTCGGATTCAAAGGTGAGATCATCACGAAGGCTTCAAATCCTCTTGACCACTATGAGGGCTTTTTCCGGATGGAACAATCGTGCCAAGAAGATACCGTATGGTTTGCGGCTTCGACGGAAATTGATCCTTCGGAGGTCGTCATCCCTGTGGATATGGAAGTGGTGCGCAAGGCACGGCAAGGGCTCTATAACGGACTGTGTTACGAATTTGTCGGTCAAGGCGGCTACCACGTCAACTTCATGAAACCGATCAATCCTGAGACGGGCTCGGTGACTATGCTGAATGGCGATATGAGCTATGATAAGGATTTGAAACGTTTCATGTTGAAAGGTGAAAAGCATAGCATGACGCTCGACGACCGATGCGTGTCGACGATGCAGGGCGTCTCGGATCTTGGCTTCGACACCGGCCTGACGGAGTTTGCCTGCTATGGCGACTATGTGAACTACCCCAACGACAGCCTGACGATAGAGGTGTTGAACGTTTTCAACGCGCCGATTTTCGATGACCAGGCCTTGCGCGACATCGCCGAGGTCTATGCCTCCATCGAAGGGGAAGCCATTGATTTGACCAAGACCCGTTACGTGGACTATGTGCGTTCAGAACAAGGTGATGAGCAGGCTGCGTTGCTGCAGACGGAGATGGAGCTGACAGCCTATCCTGAAATTAAGAGCGAGGACTTTTACAATAAGACCATTGTTATTCCATCCTTGAAGATGGTTTGGAATCCGGAGCTTCGGGCTTTTGTTTCCGAAGGGAAGATCGGCCTTGGCAGTTTAGGCGGTCATGTGGTGAACCGTTATGTTGACGGTTATGTGATGTTCGACCGTCGCCTTGGAGTAATCACTTATTACTTCCAATACGATCTGTTCATGACCTATATCAGCTATAATTGCGGTGATGGGCAGTTGCAGGTCCATGCCACCTACGGCACGGTCAACGCGCGGATCTCCGACCTCAAGGAGCGGAGCCGTTCCATGAAGTCGGGTAATATCTCGTTTGAATACGTCGTCACGCCCTATGAGGCCATGACAGGTTTTGTGAGCCGCCTGAAACGCGCCGGAATACCTTCGATTCACTAATTCTTGATAAAAAACTTTTGAAATCGATTTTTTTTTGTATTTTTGTAGATTCCTATAATTGGGTAAATAGCGAAATAGAGTAATCATCAAAAATAAAAGAAAAATGAAATTTATCGTATCAAGTTTAAAGCTTTTGAAGAGCCTTCAGGCCCTCAGCGGTGTCATCGGCTCCAACAACACGTTGCCCATCCTCGATGACTTCCTGTTCCAGTTGAGTGATTCAGGACTGAAAATCACCGTCTCTGACCTCGAAACCACGATGACCGTTAACGTGACGCCTGACGTCATGGAGGGCGCCGGAGAGGTGACCATCCCTGCCCGTATCCTGCTCGACATCATGAAGAACTTCCCCGATGTGCCGGTTACCGTGAACGTCGCCGAAGACACACTGGCTGTGGTGCTGAACGCTGGCGAGGGACAGTATAAGCTCTCAGGCCATAAGAGCGATGAGTTCCCGCAAGTGCCCGTGATGGAAGATACCTCGGTATGGGAGATCCCCGCCGACGTGCTCGCCCGTGGCTTCGAGAAGACCGTGTTCGCCACCGGCAACGACGAGATCCGTCCCATCATGTCAGGTGTCCTGATGGAGATGAAAGAGAAATACTTGACCTTCGTGGCTACCGATGCCCACAAGCTGGTGCGCTACAGAAGAACGGACATCCGCTCTGACGTACAGGCCTCGTTCATTATGCCGAAGAAACCCATCAACCAGTTGAAGAACATCCTTGGCGGACTTGGTGACGAGCCGGTGAAGATCGAGTTCAACCGTACCAACGCCTCTTATGAGTTTGGCGATTATAAGTTGGTGTGCCGTCTCATCGAAGGCCATTATCCGAACTACGAGGCTGTCATCCCGGCCAACAACCCGAACCAGCTGGTCATCGACCGTCAGCTGTTCCTCTCGGCCATCCGTCGTGTGGCAGTGTTCTCCAGCAAGGCCACCCATCAGGTGCGCTTCAAGATCGCCGGTCAAGAGATCCTGCTTACCGCCGAAGACATCGACTTCTACAACGAGGCCAAAGAACGTCTCGCCTGCAGCTATACGGGCGATGACATCGAGATCGGCTTCAACTCACGTTTCTTCCAGGAGATGCTGAACAATCTCGACACCTCCGAAGTGCGTCTGGAGATGTCGGCACCGAACCGCGCAGGCATCCTCATCCCCGTCAACAACGAGACGGCAGGGGAGGACATCCTGATGCTGTTGATGCCAGTGATGCTGAATTCATAAGATTATTAGAAAAAAACGTTAAAAAGTCCCTGCTCTGCGGGGACTTTTTGTCAAAAAAAAACAAAGCTATGAAAAAGATCCTTTTGCTATTTGCATTGACGCTTCCCCTGTGGGCCGCAGCACAATCTGTCACCTTTCACAATACATGGATGGAGTTCGATGTGACATCGGGCGGAGAACAAGGAATGTATTTCCATTTTGATTTCTCGGTTTATAATTGTTGGGGTAAAGATCTTTATGCGAGTGTGTTTATCAGTGATTCCAAAGGGAATTGGATGTCTTCACGCAACGATGCGTATAAGTCAAAGCAAGGCTCGGTATATGGTACCAAAAAGATCACTACGCTCTCCGATTCCGATAGTCATTGGAACGACCTGAAAATTTTCATTCCTTATTCAGCCATGTCAGTGCCACAAAGCGGCCTGACCTATAAATACACGATGGTTGTCAGGTATACCGATGGCAAAGATATCAAGCAAAGTGATTTTTATGTGTTTGACTGGGCATCGCATGGTTATTCGGCAAGATACAGCACCCCCAAACCCACGGCAATCTTTGAAAAAGCATGGGTGGAATTCGATGTGTATTCAGATGGCGAGAAAGGAATGTATTTCCATTATGATTTCTCGGTCTATAATCACCGTGGAAAAGAAATTAAGGCGAGTACGTTTATTATCGATTCCGATAGTAAGTGGATGCCTTCAAACAATCCAACCTATGAATCAGCGCAAGGCTCGGTATGCAGTACGAAAAGGATTACGACGCTTACCGATACCGATAGCCATTGGAGCGACCTGAAGATATTCATCCCTTATTCAGCGATGTCGTCACCGGAAAGGGGAAAGACCTATAAGCATACGATGATCCTCAGACAAAGTGACAACACCGATATCAAGCAGAGCGATTTCTATGTCTTTGACTGGGCTGGACATGCTCCAAACAAAAAGTCCAATTATTATAACTATGATGACTGTGACAAGCCGGGTATCGAATGGCTGTCGAAATACGAGTCGAGCAGTTCGTCATTTACGGTGAAGGCTGGAATCATGTCCGATAGCGAAATCACCGACACTGAAATTGCTGTGAACGGCAGTTATTATCGGGGGATGTCGACGGTGAAGAATGACGGCTATCAGATGATGCTTAACCAGACGGTGACGCTGCGTGAGGGCGTTAACGAAATTGTCATATCGGCTACGAACTACTGTGGTACCACCACTCGCAAAAGCATGGTCATTTACACGAAGTCAAACGACGATCAGGTGTATGGACAGAAACGTGTTGCCCTCGTCATCGGCAATGCCAAATACAAATCGAGCCCACTTGTCAATCCAGCCAACGACGCCAACGATGTGGCATCGGCCCTGCGTAATTTGGGCTTTGACGTGAGGACGGTTATCAACGGAAGCCTGCGCGAAATGGAAGATGCGGTGACCGATCTGAGCAACCGGGCCGATAGAAATGCCATCGCCCTGTTTTACTATGCGGGTCACGGCATCCAGAAGGATGGGGTCAACTATTTGGTTCCCATCGATGCTGATCCTCAGGTGGCCGCCGACGTGCCGTATGTGTGCTACGATGTGAATCGGCTGCTGGCGAATATGGAGGAATCGGGGAGTTCAATGAATATCGTGGTTCTCGATGCCTGCCGCAACGATCCGTTTGGACGGAGCTGGAGCCGTGGCTCGAGTGACCGTGGCTTTGCCACCCTCGATATCAGCGGAGCTACGGGAACATTTATCTCGTACGCCACCTCACCTGGCAAGGAAGCCCTTGACGGCGACGGCCGCCACAGCCCATATGCTGAGGCGTTCATCAAGGCACTGAACACTCCTGGCCTTGAATTACAATACTTCTTCCGGACGATTCAGGCCGATGTGAAGAAGAAAACAGGTGGCGCTCAAGTTCCGTGGAACAACACCTCCGTCACGGGTGACTTTTATTTCAATCCTAAATAAATGGCGATAGCTATGAAAAAGACGCTCTTATTGTTGTGTTTGATGCCGTTGATGGCTATCGCACAGACAACGGAATACTTCACGGGCTGTGTGCTTGATGAAGAGGAGTACTCGCGAATTCCTATGAAAGCCACTCAACTGACGCGTAGTTATAAGACGCTGCCGAAGCGTGCTTCATTGCTTCAGTATTGCCCTACTGCTGGGAATCAGGGACAATATGGTACTTGCACCAGTTGGGCCATTGCGTATGCTGCCCGTACCATCATGGAAGCCGAGCGCAACGGATGCACCGACCCCGTAACCAATGCCAGGGAAGCGTTCTCACCTACATTTGTCTATGCCAAGATCAAGGATCCCAGCGCCTACGACTGCAAAAAAGGCACATATATCCCTCGTGGCTTACAACTACTGAAAGATCAAGGTGTTCCAAAGAAGTCCGTCTTTTATGAGGATTGTGCGTCGTATATCCCGGCAGAAGCGTATTCCAATGCTGCCAATTACAAGATCCAGGACTATTTCACCTTGTTTTCATATGGTGCCGATGCGCAGAAAAAGATCGAGTCAACCAAGATGGCCCTTTCGGAGGGAAGACCCGTTATCATCGGCATGAGGTTCTTCAAGTCGTTTTATAATGCGAAAGACTTATGGAATGGCAACACCAGCCAGGAGGACGGCGCTCATGCCATGTGCGTTGTAGGTTATGACGATGAGAAGTATGGCGGTGCGTTCCATATTTTGAACAGCTGGGGGCCCTACTGGGGTAACAATGGCTTTACCTGGGTCACTTACAGCGACTATGGAAAATATGTGAGAGAAGGGTATGAGATGTATCTTGGTAACAAGAAGACTACCCCCACGGCGTCTACGCTGTCGGGCTCCATGGAGATACAACTCGCCACAGGCGGAAAGATGTCGGTGTCGCTCTCAAAAAGTGGAAACATTCGTACCTATAAAGTCCCCAAGTCTTATCCTTCGGGCACGCGTTACCGCATCTTGCTGTCGAACAGAGAGCCTGCCTACGTCTATGTGTTGGGCTCCGACAAGAAGGGCAAACCTGAGTTGTTGTTCCCGCCTACGCCGAATATCAGCCCGGCGCTGGTATATGCCTCGAATAACATTGCCATCCCCGATGAAAGATGGTATATCGAGACCGACAACACAGTGGGGACCGACTATCTGTGTGTGTTGTATTCACAAACGGAACTTCCTATAGAGAATATCATCGCCCAGATCTCCCATATGCAGGGCGATTTCCCACAGAGAGTAACCTCCGCGCTTGGGTCTAACAATTGTGTCGCTGATAGCGATATCTCATATGGCTCATCTGCCATATCGTTCTCGACTAGCTCAAACAAGAGAGTCGTCCCCATCATCGTGGAGATACCGCATAGCAAATAAAAGAAGAAGCCCCGCCGCGGCGGGGCTTCTTGTTGGATGTCCTCATGGTCATTTTACGGTAACTGTCGTAGTCGCCTCCATGTCCATGGGGATGCTGATGTCTTCCGCATCGACGGTCATGGAGATGCTGGTATTCGTCGTGCTGCTCACGAGAATGCCTGTCTTCGGGTCGATGATCCCTGTGCCTTCGTAAGAGCCTGAGACCAGCGAGGCTTCAACGTTCCCCGTGAAGCTCACCTCGATACTCTTTTTGTTGATCGCCGTGACGGTGTATTCCATGTTTGCAATGACTTCGACGTCGCTGACGGTTTGGGATTTGTTGGAACTCCATTTGCTACCTACACTTAACTCTTCTTCAGGGAGTTGGAGGATGACATCTCTCAGCGGGTTTGTCAAATCGCCATCGCCGACAATTTGTCCTAAAGCATCGTAGGTGATGGTGGTGGTAGTCTTGAGGCTCTTTTCAATTTCCTTGGTCTGTCCGGCGATCATCGGACTGGTATTCTCGGGATGTTCCGAGTCGTACTCGAACTTCATGCCCATCTGTGAAAGCGTCATCTTAATGGCTTCGATCTGCGTCTCGATAACGCTTTGGTCGTCGGAGACTTCCGTTGGCGTGAAGGTTTGTCTGGTCTCCATGACCTGCGACATGTTCATGGTTTGGCCTTGAACTTTCATCGAAGTCGTCATGTTTGCCTTCGAAGTGACGGTGTAGGTCTTGCCTTGTTGCGGTTTCAGTCTGATCTTGACGCTGTCCTTAGCCATGAATGACATGCATGTCAAGGCTATGAGGACAAGCAGGGCAGGGGTGAGTCTTTTCATGTTTTTACAGTTTTGGACCAGCGGCCACGAGGGCTTTGCCTGCGTCGTTGGTGGTGAACTTCTCGAAGTTTTTGATGAAGCGTGAGGAGAGGTCTTTGGCTTTCTCTTCCCAAGCGTTCTTGTCGGCGTAGGTATCGCGCGGGTCGAGGATATTCGGGTCGACGCCGGGCAGTTGTGTGGGCACTTCGAAGTTGAAGTACGGGATCATCTTGGTCGGGGCCTTCTCGATGCTGCCATCGAGGATGGCGTCGATGATACCGCGGGTGTCGCGGATGCTGATGCGCTTGCCAGTGCCGTTCCAGCCAGTGTTCACCAGGTAAGCCTTGGCGCCGCTCTGTTCCATGCGTTTCACGAGCTCCTCAGCGTATTTGGTCGGATGCAGCTCAAGGAAGGCTTGGCCGAAGCAGGCACTGAAGGTAGGTGTAGGCTCGGTGATGCCACGTTCGGTGCCAGCCAACTTGGCGGTGAAGCCGCTCAGGAAGTAGTACTTGCACTGTTCGGGGGTCAGGATGCTGACGGGAGGCAGCACGCCGAAGGCATCAGCGCTGAGGAAGATGACGTTCTTGGCGGCGGGACCAGCCGAGATGGGACGCACGTTCTTCACGATCTTCTCGATGTGCTCGATGGGGTAGGAGACACGGGTGTTCTCGGTCACACTCTTGTCCTTGAAATCGATCTTGCCAGCGGCATCGACGGTGACGTTTTCCAGCAGGGCATTGCGTTTGATGGCGTTGTAGATGTCGGGCTCGCTTTCCTTGTCGAGGTTGATGACCTTGGCATAGCAGCCGCCTTCGAAGTTGAACACACCTTCATCGTCCCAGCCGTGCTCGTCGTCGCCGATGAGCAGACGCTTCGGGTCGGTGGAGAGGGTGGTCTTGCCGGTGCCGCTCAGGCCGAAGAAGATGGCGGTGTTCTCGCCCTTCATGTCGGTGTTGGCGGAGCAGTGCATGGCGGCGATGCCTTGCAGCGGAAGGTAGTAGTTCATCATCGAGAACATGCCTTTCTTCATTTCGCCACCGTACCAGGTGTTCAGGATGACCTGCTCGCGGCTGCTGACGTTGAAGGCCACGCAGGTGTCGCTGTTCAGGCCGAGTTCCTTGTAGTTGTCAACCTTGGCTTTCGAAGCGGTGTAGACGGTGAAGTTGGGCTTAAAGTTGGCCAGTTCTTCAGCCGTAGGCTTGATGAACATGTTGAGCACGAAATGAGCTTGCCATGCTACTTCCATGATGAAGCGGACGGCCATGCGGGTGTCCTTGTTGGCACCGCAGAAAGCGTCGACGACGTAGAGATTCTTGCCGCTGAGCTGTTTCTTGGCGAGGTCTTTTACCTTGCCCCACACCTCTTCGCTCATTGGGTGGTTGTCGTTCTTGTAGCCTTCGGTGGTCCACCACACGGTGTCCTTCGACTTGGCATCCATGACGATGTATTTGTCCTTGGGCGAACGGCCGGTGTAGATGCCGGTCATCACGTTGACGGAGTCGAGCTCGGTGAGCACGCCTTTGTCGTAGCCCGTCAGGGCGGGATCCATCTCGTCCTTGAAGAGCTGCTCGTAGCTCGGGTTATAGTAAATGTCCTTTACATCAGCGATTCCGTAGGAAGCCAATGCTTTTCTGATCTCTTCGATGTTCTTTGCCATAATAATAAGATTAAGTGAATGATGTGCAAAGGTAAGGTAAAAAACCGTACCTTTGTAGCCCAATTCAAAAAAACCATGAGAAAACTGTTTTTATCTTTGGTGCTGCTGGCATTAGTCTTCGGCGTTAACGCCCAACAGGGCATTCAATGCTACGTCTCCGCTTCGGGGTATGTTATCTTCAACGCTCCTTTCTATAATACCGGAAACGATGGCTATGCCTTCGATTTCGAAAACGATTACATTGAAGACCGCCTGGTGAATTGGACGACCATTGACGCTGACGGTGATAGTTACAACTGGAATATCTCCCCCATCGGCGGTGGCTATGGACGCAATGGCTCAGACGGTGTGGTGATGTCGTATTCTTACAGCAACTATTCTGGAGCTCTCGACCCTGATAATTATCTGGTCTCTCCTAAATTGTCAATTACCGCCAATAACCATTATGCGACCTTCTATGCGTCTGCTTTGGACGAGGCTTATCCCGCCGACCATTTCGGATTGGCAGTTTCCACTACCACGGCAACGGCATCGGCGTTCACCATGCTTCAGGAGTGGACGATGACGGCCAAGCAGGGCGGCTGGTATGAATACACTGTTGATCTGAACGCTTACGTGGGTCAGCAGGTTTATATTGCCATCCGCCATTTCAACTGTCCTGACAACTTCTGCCTCTGCGTGGATGATGTTTTTGTAGGCCCGCAGGCCAAAGATCCGTTGGTCAGTTGCAGCATCTCCCTTGATGGTGCCACGGTGGCTTCCAACGTCACGGGTACCCAATATCTGCTCAACACCGATGGTTTCGCTGATGGTTCATCACATACCACCACGGTCACGGCATCCTATCAGTCGGGTGCTACTTTATCCAATACGACGGATTGGACTTTCCGCTCGGGCGACCACTTCCAAGGCTCTACGACGGGTCTTCATGCTGAGAGCGATGGCAACACGGTCACACTTAGCTGGGATCTCCCGATGATGAACTCTTCCTACACCGTTGATGAACTGCTCTACGACTTCTCCGATAGTACCTTGATGGATCTCACCTTGATCGATGCCAACCACGATGGCTACAACTTCAGAGTGTATCCCTTTGGTGGCTACGGTAGCGGCAATTGCTTGAGATCAGACTCTTGGATCGGTGGGGCCAACGCCCAAGCCCTCAATCCTGACAACTACGTGGTGTTGCCACGTCTTATCCCCAATGCGGGAGCTACCTTCTCCTTCATGGCTGTGGATGCTGACATGCCTGGCATTGCTCCCGATCCCGAACATTTTGGCGTGGCAGTTTCGACCAACGGTAATACCAACCCTGCAGATTTCACCATGATTCAAGAGTGGAACAGCACAGGGACCTATACGGAATATGCTGTTGACCTCTCGGCTTACGCTGGACAGCCCATCTACGTGGCCCTCCGTCACTTCAACACCACAGGCGAGACCTATTACCTGTATGTTGACAATATCAAGGTGACCAACGTCGAAGCCGAGATCCAACGCCCCGCCAAAGGTGCTTTGGTCTATGCCAACGGTGAACTCATTGCTGCATTGAATCATGGAGAAACAAGCTATATTCATGGTGTGAACCGTTATACAACTGAATATTGTATTCGCGTGATCCAAGAAGGAAGCAAGACGGATGGTACCTGTTATGCCTTGGCAGCTCCCCAATGTGCCAATGCTGAAATTGATTGCGTAGAGCCCAAGAACCTGTCGGCCGAATGGGACGGACAAAAGGTCATCCTAAAATGGGAACGCGACTTCTTCATTGATTTCGAGGACGACCCTCAAGGCTGGACTTTCCTCGATGCCGATGGTGACCAACAGCTGTTTGGCATTTACAATGGCGGTGGCATGAATCCCGACGGAAGCGTGAATACCACAAACACCAATGCTTCTCTTGCCTCGTTCTCCTACTTGAACGGTTATGGCGAATTGCATCCAGACAATTATGCGTTCATGCCTTTGGTGAAAATCCTTCCTGGTGCTTCCATGACATTCTATGCTGCTGGATGGGATCCGAACTATCCAGCTGAAACCTTTGGTGTGGCTGTGGCCTCCGAAGATGGATTGAGTATCAACACCATTGCTCAATGGGTCTCACAGAGCCCCTATATGCGCTATACGGTCGACCTTTCGGCCTACGCTGGCCAAAGGGTCTACCTCGGCTTCCGCCATTTCTCAGCGGTATCGGCTTATGCCATTTGCATTGACAACATCACGGTGACCAATGCGGTGTGGTCGGGAACAGCCAGCGAAACGGTTCATTACAATATCTATCGTTCGTTCGATGGCGTCAACTATAACTTGATTGGCTGGGCTGACGGTGATGACACCAGTTACGATGACAACGACATCCAGTCGGTCAATTGTTATTATAAGGTGACGGCGGTCAACTCTGTCGCTGGCGGTGCGACCTGCGAGTCGGCCCCGGCCATGTCGGTCGATGGTCTTCACGGCTACGTCCATGTGACCACTGATGCGTTGATCGAGCAGAACAATGGCGTCAGCGTATATCCTAATCCGACCTCTGGAAAACTTACAGTGAAAGCCGAAGGGATGAACCGTATCACGGTGTTGAACGCCCTCGGACAGGTGGTTTACGAAGCTGCTGTCGATGTTGACGAAACAGTGTTGGATCTCGCCCAGTATGGTGCTGGCATGTATTTGCTCCGTATTAATACGGCAACCGAGACCCTCGTCAAGAGAATCTCGGTCGTCAAATAAAATAAATAAGAAACGTTATTCAATAACGATCTTCTGTGTCGAGTTGCCAAGGGTGATGAAATACATCCCCTTTGGCAACTCGATGCTTGTTAGGCCATCGATTTCGCGGCTGAGGATTGTTTGGCCGAGGGTGTTGACAATGGTCATCATGCCAATGCCATCCACGATGAAGCAGCCATGAGCCGGGTTGGGATAGACTTTGAAGTTGGGGTTCGGAAGCTCTGCAACGTTGAGGTTGTTGCCCACAAGAATGGGGAATCCGTCGTTGATGTTGTTTACGTCCATCCCCCAAACCGGTTCGGAGTTGTTGCTGTTGAGGTAATCCACAAATTCTTGGCTTCGCATGTAGTCTTCGCTTAAGGAAATGCCTTCGCCACCGGCACTGCATGTGTTGATGTAAGCGTTGTTTGCAAGTGTCGCGTTAGGACCATAGGCCAAAATGCAACCGGCGCTCTGTGTGCTGAAGACCGATCCTACATTGTAGCAGTTGGTTAGTGTACAGTTTTTTCCGAGGAAGAAGCTGGCAATGCCGCCGGCTGCCGGTCCTGCCGGAGTGCCATTCAGTGCTTCGCCATCGGCCTCAATATGGCCTCTGTTGTAGCAATTGTTGATGCTCACGCTGTTCTTGAAAGAAAAGCCGTAGATTCCGCCTACATAAGTGCCGTGGAGGTCACCTTCGTTATAGCATTCCTCAATGGTCTCGGCGACTCCATAACCGACGATGCCGCCGACATAATAGCCGTTAAGGGAGCCTCTATTGTAGCAGTTGTTGACTTGATAGGCTTGTTTTCCGACAATGCCTCCGCATGTACCGGATGTCCCTGTCGCTTCAATGGTTGCTCCGTTCCAGCAATGTGAAACCACGGTTGTGGCGGTATTGCCCCCATTTCCTACGATTCCTCCGCAGCAAGATCCCTTGATATAGCCGCTGGCGACGAAAACGTTCTCGATGACGGCGGGATAAACCACATTTCCTTCTTTTCTGCCTTGCACATTGCCAAACAAGCCGACGTTGGGGCCGTAGATTTCTTCCGAATTGTCAATATAAATATTGGAGATGCTATGGCCTCCGCCGTCGAAATGGCCTTGGAAGCAGGGGAGGATCTGACCTGCTGCTGAGCCTACGTTACAGCCTTCATCGTTGAAGCATCTGTCGCCTAAGCCGATAGGTACCCATTGCAAATCCTCGCTGCCGTTGAGGTCGATGTCGGCGGTAAGACGGAAGTGAAGGTCTGTGGTGTTATAGCCTTTGTTGACCATATAGGAAAGAAAAGCCAGGTTCTCGGCCGACTCGATCAAGTAAGGGTCGCTTTCTGTTCCGCTGCCCTGTGTCCATGCAGCCTTGCCGCTATTCCAGACGCTGGTTCGGGCCATGGCCATCGTGTTCAGCGGGACGTGTTCCCTGAAGCCGTTGCTAAACAGGGCTTGGATATGATCGATGAACTCGCCTTTGCGATCCATGGCCGACAGGTCGTCGTTTTTCCATACGGTGATCATGGCATAATCCAGCTCTTTCGAACTGCCGGCAAGGAAGTCAAACGGTCCCACCGAGGCCAAGCCTCTGCGATCCGAAGGGTAATTATAATAGGAACCAATGACTTCTCCTTCTGTCCAATATCTGCCATTGGTGTTATATCCTCCGTTCGGGGCGATGCCTCCCGTGCCGATGTTTTCAGGGTCGGAATCGCCAGGGAACATGTATTTGCAGTCCGGCCCCACAGCACCATGATCCTCAGAATAGCCGTTGCCTCCATATTGCAGGGGTGTGCCGTCCAGCCAGCGACTTTGTAGAAGCATGTAATAATCCATGGAATTATAAGGAGTGCCTGTTGGATTGTAGGTGTTGTCGTGATACATGAATCCTGTCATTCCCAAGTTATTGGGGCTGTTTAGTATGGTGAGCACTTGTACGGGATGGTCTTCTCCGTAGGATTGGGGTTGGCCGCTGCCGTCAAAGTAATTACCATTATAGGCGTAGCAGGAGTTGCGTTGTACGTCACAGCCCACATAATCGTCATTTCGGTATCCAATATCCCAGTCGGTCCACAGCCCCAAATAGGTGTTGTGATAGTCGTTGGCCGATCGGTTGATCAGTTCGTAGTGGTAAAAAATGGTGTTGTTCAGCGCTTCGTCTTCGGGGGCGTTGAAGCCGTACACCATGCCGTGTACCTCCAGTCCGATCGGTGCGCCGAGGGTCTCTGTGTGTGGTCCGAAGTTGTCGTTGAAGATGAAAAACAGGCACTGGTCGCCTTTGATGTCGGGGTAGTCGCCGTCGGCGGGGTTGTAATGGCCATCGCCGTTCACGTCGATAAAGGGAGCCAGGTTGGCAGCGAGACCGTCTTCACCATGGGCAGGCCACGTCAGGATGTCCTCGGGAATCTTATAGTTGGGGTTGCTATGGTTGGCGATGAACTGGTCGATCTCAGCGCGGGTGAGGTTCCAGATGTAGTGGTACTTCAACACGGTCATCAGGTCGGTAGAGGCATCCGCGGTCTTGAGCGGTCCCATCCAATAGTCTTGCCCTGCGGTGATGTTGATGGTACTTGGTCCGATGCCATACCTATAGGCTGCCAGGTGCAACGAGTCGTCGGCATCCAAGCCGCCAAACCACAGCGTGTGCTGGAAGATGGTCTCTTGTGGAGTGTCAGCGGGAACGGCCCAGGTGGTGCAAGGAGGTTTATAGGGTGGTAAATAGTCGTCCCATGCTTGTGGAACATAGCAGCTGCCGTCGCCTAGGATGGTAGGCCTGACGTTGTTGATCTCGAGGTGTGAGATGGGTGGCTGCTGTGCCGCCGCTGTCAAGGCTATTGCAGTTAGCGTCAATAAGAGTATATTTCTTTTCATGGCGAAGAACTTTTGCTTAAAAAATCTTTCGGTAAACATGGCATTCCGGCGTTTCTTGACGCTGGTCTAGATAATCCTGATGATAGTCCTCAGCAGGGTAGAAGGTCATCACTTCCCGTATTTGTGTAGCGGGATGGTAGCCCATTTGCATGAGTTCACCGAAAACTTTGATGGCAATATCACGCTCGGTGGTGTTGCTGAACCAGATGGCGGATAAATACTGTGTTCCGATGTCGATGCCTTGGCCGTCGGCTTGCTCGAAGTTGTGTATTTCGAAGAAATACTTCACCAAAGTCTCGAACGAAACGAGGTCGGGATCGTATTCCACGGCGATGGTCTCCAAGTGGCCAGTGGTGCCCGTTTTTACCTGTTTGTAGCTTGGATTTTTCAGGTCTCCACCCATGAATCCCACGGTGGTTTTGATGACTCCCTTAAGGCGTTTGAAGTAATATTCAACGCCCCAGAAGCAGCCGGCTGAAAAGTATGCTGATGCCATAGGTTTTGATTTGTTTGTGGGAGCAAAGATAAAAAATTTATGTTAAAAAAAACAGCCCCCGATTTCTCGGAGGCTGGCTCTAAATTCTAAATTAAGAATTCTAAATTACTTGTTGCGTTCTTCTTCAATCGCAGCCTGAGCAGCAGCCAGACGTGCCACGGGGACGCGGAACGGCGAGCAGCTCACGTAGTTCAAACCGGTCTTGTAGAAGAAGCGGACCGAAGCGGGGTCACCGCCGTGTTCACCGCACACGCCGCACTTCAGGTTGGCACGCTGGCTACGGCCACGCTCCACACCGAGTTTCACCAGTTGGCCAACGCCTTCCTGGTCGAGGGTGTTGAACGGGTCGGCGGGGATGATCTTCTCTTCGATATAATCCTTCACGATGGCGTTGACGTCGTCGCGGCTGAAGCCGAAGGTCATCTGGGTGAGGTCGTTGGTACCGAAGCTGAAGAACTGGGCCACCTTGGCGATTTGGTCGGCCACGAGAGTGGCTCTCGGGATCTCAATCATGGTGCCATACATGTAATTGATCTTCACACCGAACTTCTTTTCGATCTCGGCTTGCACGCGGTCGGCGATGGCCTTCTGGTGCTCAAGCTCCTTGACGTTGATGGTCAGCGGAACCATGATCTCCAGATGCGGGTCGAAGCCTTCCTTCATCAATTCAGCGGTGGCCTGGAACAGGGCGCGGAACTGGGTCTCGGTGATCTCGGGATAGACGATGCCGAGGCGGACGCCACGCAGACCCATCATCGGGTTCACTTCGTGAAGGGCCTCGATGCGCTTGACCAGTTCTTTCTGGCTCATGCCACGCTCTTCAGCCAAAGCCTTGATCTTTTCTTTCTCGTCGATCTTCGGCACGAACTCGTGCAAAGGCGGGTCCATCAGACGGAAGGTCAACGGTTTGCCGTCCAAGACCTTCAGCGTGCCCTTGGCAGCCTTTCTGATGAAGGGCTCAAGTTCTTTCAAAGCGGCCTTACGGTCCTTGGTGGTGTTGGTCAGGATCATGTTACGCAGCTTGGCCAACGGTTTCTCGCTGTTCTTGCCGTAGAACATGTGCTCGATACGGAACAAGCCGATACCTTCGGCGCCGAAGTTGACGGCGTTCTGGGCATCTTCCGGGTTGTCGGCGTTAGTGCGGACACCCATCTTGCGGTACTTGTCGACGAGCTTCATGAACTTCTTGAAGAGCGGGTTCTCGGTGGCGTTGATCATACCCACGGGCTCGGCATAGACCCAACCCTTGGCGCCGTTCAGACTGATGACGTCGCCTTCCTTGAACTGCTTGTCGCCGATGCGGACGATCTTCTTGTCGAAGTCGATCTTCACGGCGTCGCAGCCCACGATGCAGCACTTGCCCCAGCCACGGGCCACGAGGGCGGCGTGTGAGGTCATACCGCCACGGGCGGTCAGGATACCGTCGGCGGCACGCATGCCTTCGACGTCTTCGGGGTTCGTCTCTTCGCGGACCAGCACGTTGGCGATCTTAGCGGCACGATACTCCTTGGCCTTCTCGCTGGTGAGGGCGATGCGACCGACAGCGCCACCAGGACCTGCGGGCAGACCTTTGGCAATGACGGTGTGCTTCTTCTCGTCAGTGGTGTCGAGGATGGGGTGGAGCAGCTCGTCGAGTTGCTCGGGGCTGAGGCGCATGACGACTTCCTTCTCGTCAATACGGCCTTCCTTCAGCATGTCAAGAGCCATGGTCAGGGCAGCCACGCCGGTACGCTTACCGACACGGCACTGAAGCATGTAGAGCTTACCGTCCTGGATGGTGAACTCGATGTCAAGCATGTCGTGGTAGTTGTCCTCGAGGATACGGCGCACTTCGCAGAGCTCCTTATAGGTCTTGGGCATCAGCTCCTGCATCGACTTCATATGCTTGTTCTGCTCGTTCTTGGTCTCGTTGTTCAACGGGTTGGGGGTACGGATACCGGCCACTACGTCTTCACCTTGGGCGTTGATGAGCCATTCGCCATAGAACTGGTTGTCGCCGGTGGCGGGGTTACGGGTGAAGGCCACGCCAGTAGCGGAGGTGTCACCCATATTGCCGAACACCATGGTCTGCACGTTGACAGCAGTGCCCCAGTCGTCCGGGATACCTTCGATGCGGCGGTAGGAGACGGCTTTCTTACCGTTCCAGCTCTTGAACACGGCCTTGATGCCGCCTTCGAGTTGAGCCTCGGCGTCGTCGGGGAACTCGGTGTGCAGCACCTTCTTGATGCGGGCCTTGAACGACTCGGCGAGTTTCTTGAGGTCGTCGGCAGTCAGTTCGGTGTCGCTCTTGTAGCCCTTCTTCTCTTTGTAAGCGTCCAGCATGTCATCCAGCTGCTTGCGGATGCCTTGTCCGTCGGCAGGCTCGATGCCCTCGGCCTTCTCCATGACGACGTCGGCGTACATCATGATGAGACGACGGTAGGAGTCGTACACGAAACGCTCGTTGCCACCGGTCTTCTTAATCAGGCCAGGGATGGTCTTGGAGCAAAGACCGATATTCAAAACGGTATCCATCATGCCGGGCATCGACTTGCGCGCACCAGAACGGCAGCTGACGAGCAGCGGGTTCTGAGGATCGCCATATTTCATGCCCATGATCTTTTCCATCTTCTTGATGCCAGCATGGACCTCGTCCATTAAGCCTTTCGGAAGTTTGCAGTTGTTCTTGTAGTAAGCGGTGCAGCACTCCGTGGTGATGGTCAGACCAGCGGGTACGGGGAGTTTGAGCAGGCACATTTCAGCAAGGTTAGCACCCTTGCCGCCAAGCTCGTTCTTCATCGAAGCATTGCCTTCAGCAGTCTTTCCACCGAAGGTGTAAACGTACTTTGTCATTTTTTCTTATACTTATTTATAGTGATTAATTAAATTTGAATCTTTGTCTGGATTTTTAAGCCGCAAAGATAAAAAAAAGTATTTTTTGATTATCTTTGCAGCCTAAAAAAATCACGAAAAAAATGGGTTGTCTCACTAGATTGATTTTGACAGGTTTAGGTTGGGCGTTTGGAGGTCCTATAGGCGGGATTGTGGGATATGCGTTAGGAGGCCTGTTCTCTGGTGGCCGTCCGCGTGTCATTCGTACGGAGGTTAATGAGCATTTTGGGAATACCGAGGCACAACGCGATTTCAACGTGTCGTTGTTGGTGCTGTCGGCCGCGGTGATGAAAGCCGATGGCAGCGTCAAGCGTTCTGAGCTGGATTATGTGAAGCGTTTTTTCGTGCATAATTTCGGGCAGGAACGGGCTGAGAACTCCATTAAGATGCTGCGTGAGATTCTCAACAAGGATTACAATATCTACGAGGTGAGCGCTCAGGTGGGGCGGTATATGGATTATTCGTCGCGCCTGCAGTTGCTGCATTATCTTTTCGGTATTGCTGCTGCCGACGGATTTGTATCTGAGCAGGAGACGGATGTGATCCATGCCATCTCATCGGGCATGGGGATTGCCGAGTCGGATTTCTATTCCATCAAGGCCATGTTCGTGAAAAAGGAAAACCCTGCGCAAAACGCCTATGCGATTCTTGGTGTCGACCCATCGGCTTCGGACGAAGAGGTGAAAAAAGCCTATCGTGAAATGGCCAAGAAGAATCATCCTGACTTGGTGAGTAGCTTGGGCGAAGAAGTCCATCAAGCAGCCGAGAAGAAGTTCCAAGAAATTAATGAGGCCTACGAGACCATCAAGAAACAGCGAGGGATGAATTAATTAAAGAGTCTCCAATTGATTCCAAAGAAGATTTTGCTGTCGCGCATCGGGTAATGCGGCGCGATGAATGAATTGTAGTTTCCTGTTAGGAGAAACATATTGCTGTATTGCACGAAAAGATCTGCCTGTTTGACGTTAATAGCGAGCGCTAGGTCGACGAAAGGATAATTTCCGATCAGGACATCGTTTTGTAGATAAAACGTCCGTAGAGCGGGCATATAAGCGTCAGCATAGTATTTTGTGAAATAGTTCAAGGTGATACTAGGTTGAAGGATAGCGGCTCTTTTGAAAATAGGCTGTGCGAAACTCACTTTCAGACGACTTTGGAAGGCAGGGAGATGAAGCACATCCTTGTTGCTGACATAGTTTAGACTGAAGAACCCTTCCAGTTGGAATCGCCATAATGTAGTGGAGGCGCTGCCGTAAATCTCGCTGATGCTGATGATGCCATCGTGTTGCGTGGGACGTGCATCGGTACCGAAGTAGATAAAGTCGTTGACGGTAGTGTTTTTCACTCCGGCATGGAGGAACTTGTATTGGCCGTGAAGGTCCATGGTCAGATAGGTGGCAGCATGGAAGTCGTTTTCCCAACGGAAGTGGTTGGAGTAGTATTGGGTCTCAAACCATGTCGGAGATTGACGCTTTAAATCGATATCGAAGTATACAGTAAGGTCTTTCCCCCAGTGGTTTTCCTGTTTTCCGAAACGTTGTCTCCACTGTCCCCGAAGGTCGAAATCGCCGATTTGATAGCCCAGTGTGACCAGTTGTGCATGTCCGGTGATGGTGGTCAGCCCGAAGAGATTCATGATGACGCCGCCATGAAGGATCACCTGTGAGTGAGTACGATCGGTGAAGGTGCTGTCCTCGAGGTAGTCGTAATGCTTGATTTTATAGAAATCATAGTCGATGCCTGCATAGAGGTAGAACGGAACGTTGTCGGAGTATTTTTGATAGCCCAGTGAGTTCCAAGTGAAGCTGTTATGGTATTTGTGGATGATGGTGGTATCGGTAGTGCGGTTTTTGAGCAACGTATCGTAAGGTGCATAAAAAGGCAGGGCGCCGGAAGTCTCGTTATAGAACAGCTTGTTGCGTTGGTAGGCAAAACTGTGGTTGATGCGTCCAAGGGTAAATCTCCTGGGGGTAATGCTGTCGGTCGTGGTAACAGGGGAGATGGAGTCGTTTTTTATAGTATCGGTGGAGGTGACTGTGTTTGTTTTGAATTGGGGAAGCAGGTTGAAATAGTGTTGAAATCCTGCACCAGAGACTATAGCGTAGTTGGAGGCGTTATTGAGATTTGTGAGGATGACGGAGTTATCGCTTTCTTGATGGTTGGTGTAGACACTGTCGTAGCAGATGCCTCCGTTTTCCTGAACGTCGATTTTGTTGCGAAACCAATAGGCGAGGGCGCGGTAACGTTGGTTTTGGGTAGTGTAGAGGAAGTTGACCCAGCAGTAGTTGTTGTCGGCTTTGTTGTTGGTGTATGCACCGGGAGAGTAGTGATTGTCGTATTCGAAGGAGAGATAAAGACCTTGATAGATTTGCCGTCCGAACTGGAAGTTAAGATGCTGTTCTTTGTCGCCTGCGGTCATCACATACCGGATTTTGGAGTAGGGCAGGAGTGACAGATAGGTTTTGAGGTCCTTATCGGTTTGGATCAGTTGGCTGAAGGTTGGGATTGCCATGTCGAATCCGATGGGTTTTGAGGCTTCGAACCGCATGGCGTGGTGGGCTAGTCCGACGTTCGACAGGGTGGAGTAGAGGGTGTGGTTGTTTTCGAGGGGGTTGAAGTGATTAGCGTGGAAGGTGGATGTATCGAGGTAGTGGGGCGCGGAGAGCGAGATGGAGTCGAAGTTGGTAGGGTAGAAGGTCACCAAAGTTGAGTCGGTCTTTAGCGTTTGACCCATGGCTGCGATGCAGGCTAGTAGTGATAATATGGTGGTGACGATTCTTTTCACGCTACAAAGATAAGAATTATTTTTAAATGCTCCGCAAGGGCGAGCGATGTGCCCCCTTCGGCGCTGCATATCTCCTGCGGAGATACGCTAGGCGCCTCAGAGGGCACATCGCAGGGCATCGTCTTCGCGGAGCGAGGTACCCCAAAAGGCACCTCAGCAACGGACCGAAGGGAGTTGCGTAGTGCCGTTGGGGTACCTCGCGGAGCCGTAAATCGCTCGCAGGGCAGCAAACAAAAAAGCCTCCGCATTGCGCGAAGGCTTCTCGTATGGGTGGGCGGCGACCTACTTTCCCACATTTCACTGCAGTATCATCGGCACTGCCGGGCTTAACTTCTCTGTTCGGAATGGG